>NZ_JBWKLQ010000002.1:840474-975324 GCF_056429965.1 Streptomyces sp. NPDC046122
CTTTCCCCCTCGCCTCCCACGGGAAAGGGGGGGGGAGGGAGTCCCGGCCCCCCCCCCCCCCCCCCCCCCCCCCCCCCACTGCCGTAGAGCGCGACGTACCCCGAGGTCAGTCCTCGGTGGTGGCCGAGACCGACGGCTGCGACTGCTCCGCCGCCGAGGTCTTCTTCGAAGCCGACGCCTTCTTGGCCGTCGTCTTCTTCGCCGTCGTCTTCTTCGCGGCCGTCTTCTTGGCCGCCGCCTTCTTCGCGGGGGCCTTCTTGGCGGCCGTCTTGCGGGCCGCCTTCTTGGCCGGGGCCGCGACCTCGCCGTCGGACTCGGCGCCGGCCTGCGCACCCGCCTCGGACTCCGCCTGGGCGGGCTCGGCCGCCTTGTCGGCCGGGGCCTCGACGACCAGTACGGCCGCCTCCTCCGCGCCCTTGGGCGACCCGGCCGGCGCGGTGGCCTTGCGGGTCGCGCGACGGCGCGCACGCGGCGGAGCAGCCGCCGCCGGCTCCTCGGCCGCCGGTGCGGCGGCCTGCGGCTCCTCGGCCTTCGGCTCCTCCGCCACGGGGGCGGGGGCCACGACCTGGACCGCGTCGGTGACGACCGGCTCGGCGGTCTTCGGCGCACCGGCCGGAGCCGTCGCCTTACGCGTCGCACGGCGGCGCGTACGGGCCGGGGCGACCTCCTGCACGGCGGGCTCGGGCTCGACGACCGGCTCGGGCGCGGCCTCGACGACCGGCTCGGGCTCGGCCACGGGCTCGGCGGCGACCACGGGCTCCGGCTCCGGCGCGTACACCGGCTCCGCGGCCTTCGGCGCACCGGCCGGGGCCGACGCCTTGCGCGAGGCGCGACGGCGCGAACGGCCGCGTCCCGCAGCCGCCTCGGCCTCCGCGGCGCTGCTGTACAGCTCCTCGTCGGGCACGAACTCCGGCTCCGGAAGCGCCACCGGGGCAGCCACCTCGGCGGCGACCTCGGCCTCCGTCTCGGCCTCCGTCTCGGCCTCCGCCTCGGTACCGGCCGGCTCCACGTGCTCGTGCTCGGCCTCCGCACCGCGGCCGCGCTTCTTGGCGCGCTTGCCGCCACCGCCGCCGCCCGCGGCGGTCGGCTGCTCCATGTGCACGATGACGCCACGGCCGTTGCAGTGGACGCAGGTCTCGGAGAACGACTCCAGGAGGCCCTGGCCGACCCGCTTGCGGGTCATCTGCACCAGGCCGAGCGAGGTGACCTCGGCGACCTGGTGCTTCGTACGGTCGCGTCCCAGGCACTCCAGCAGACGCCGCAGCACCAGGTCGCGGTTCGACTCCAGGACCATGTCGATGAAGTCGATGACGACGATGCCGCCGAGGTCGCGCAGCCGCAGCTGACGCACGATCTCCTCGGCCGCCTCCAGGTTGTTCCTGGTGACGGTCTCTTCGAGATTGCCGCCCTGCCCGGTGAACTTGCCGGTGTTGACGTCGACGACGATCATCGCCTCGGTCTTGTCGATGACCAGCGAACCGCCGCTCGGCAGGTAGACCTTGCGGTCCAGCGCCTTCATCAGCTGCTCGTCGATCCGGTACGTCGCGAAGACGTCGACCTCCGACGTCCAGCGCGACAGCCGGTCCGTCAGATCCGGGGCGACGTGCGCGACGTAACCGTGGATGGTCTGCCACGCCTCGTCACCGCTGACGATGACCTTCGAGAAGTCCTCGTTGAAGATGTCGCGCACGACGCGGACGGTCATGTCCGGCTCGCCGTACAGGAGCGTCGGGCCGCTGGTCGCGCCGCTGCTCTTCGACTTCTTCTGGATGTCCTCCCACTGCTGCTGCAGACGCTCGACGTCGCGGCGCAGCTCGTCCTCGCTCGCGCCCTCGGCGGCGGTGCGCACGATGACGCCGGCGTCCTCGGGGACGATCTTCTTGAGGATGGTCTTCAGACGCGCGCGCTCGGTGTCGGGCAGCTTGCGGCTGATGCCGGTCATCGAGCCCTCGGGCACGTAGACCAGGTAGCGGCCGGGCAGCGAGACCTGGCTGGTGAGACGGGCGCCCTTGTGGCCGATGGGGTCCTTCGTCACCTGCACGAGGACCGACTGGCCGGACTTGAGGGCCGTCTCGATGCGGCGCGGGCCGTGGCCCATGCCGAGCGCGTCGAAGTTCACCTCACCGGCGTACAGGACCGCGTTGCGGCCCTTGCCGATGTCGACGAACGCGGCCTCCATGGACGGCAGTACGTTCTGGACCTTGCCCAGGTAGACGTTGCCGACGTACGAGGTCGACTGCTCCTTGTTGACGTAGTGCTCGACGAGGATGTTGTCCTCGAGCACGCCGATCTGGGTGCGGTCGCCGTTCTGCCGTACGACCATCACGCGCTCGACGGCCTCGCGGCGGGCCAGGAACTCGGCCTCGGTGATGATCGGGACGCGGCGGCGGCCCTGCTCGCGGCCCTCGCGGCGGCGCTGCTTCTTCGCCTCCATACGGGTCGAGCCCTTGATGGACTGGACCTCGTCGAAGCCGGTGCCGGGCTCGCGCTCGGCCGCTTCCTTCCCACGCCGTTCCCGCGGCTCACGGACCTTGACGACCGTACGCTCGGGGTCGTCCGCCCCGTTCGTCTCGGCCTCCGGGCCCGCGTCACCGCTGCGGCGGCGGCGACGGCGGCGGCGACGGCTGGAGGCGGAACCCGCGCCCGACTCGTCGTCCTCCTCCTCGCCGCGCGCTTCCTCCTCCTCGGTCCGCTCGGCGGCGGCCTCCTCGGACGGCTCCGGCTCCTCGGCCTCCTCGGCGTCGGCGAGCTCGCCGCGGCGACGGCGACGGCCACCGCGGCGACGGCGGCGCGCCCTGCGGTCCTCCGCCTCGTCGGACTCGTCGTGCGCCTCTTCGTCGCGCTCTTCCTCGACGGCCTCGGCCGGCTCGGCGGGCGCGGCCTCGACGGCGCGCTCGGGACGCTCGGCGCGCTCCGCACGCTCGGCGCGCTCGGACCGCTCGTCCTCAGCCGGCTCGCCGCGGCGGCGGCGACGGCGGCCGCGCGGGGCGGCCTGCTGCACGGGAGGAGTCTCGACGGTGACGGTCTCCTCCGCCTCCTCGTCCTCTTCCACGTCCTCGATGTAGTCCGGCTCCGTCACCCGCGCGGCGGCGGCAGCGGCGGCCGTCTCGGGGGTCTGGAACATCGGCTCGGTGAAGACCGGCGCCTGGAACACGGCCACGGCGGGCCGCGTCGCACGGCGGCGCGAACGCGTCGGCTCCTCGGCGGGCACGGCGGCGGGCTTCGCCTCGGCGGCCTCGTCCGAGACGGCAGCCTCGTCGGCGGCGGCCTTGCGGCCGGCGCGGCGGCGCGGCGTACGGCCGCGGGGCGCCTCTTCGGCCTGCGCGGCCACGGGCTCCGCCGGGGCGGGCTCGGCGGCGGGCGTCTCTTCGGCCTCCGTCTCGACCTCGGCCTCGGCGGCCTTCGGAGCACCGGCGGGCGCGGTCGCCTTGCGGGTGGCACGGCGACGCGTACGGCCACGCGGCGCTTCCTCGGTCACGGCCTCGTCGGCGACGGGGGCCTCCACAGCCGGAGCGGCGGGGGCTTCCCCGGCGGCGGGCGCCGCGGGGGCCTCCACCTCGGCCTCGGCCTCGGCGGCCTTCGGCGCACCGGCGGGCGCGGTCGCCTTACGGGTGGCACGGCGGCGCGTACGGGCCGGCGCGGCGGCCTCCTCCACGGCGGCGGGCGCGGCGGCCGGCTCGGGCTCCGCGGCGGGGGCCTCGGCCTCGGCGGCGGGCTCGTCAGCCTCGGAAGGCTTCGGCGCACCCGCCGGAGCGGTCGCCTTACGGGTGGCGCGACGGCGCGTACGGGCCGGCGCGGCGGCCTCCTCGACCGCTGCCGGAGCGGCGGCCGGCTCGGGCTCCGCGGCGACGGCCGCGGCGGGCGCGGGCGTCTCCTCGGCCTCGGCGGCCTTCGGCGCGCCGGCGGGCGCGGTCGCCTTGCGGGTGGCACGGCGACGCGTACGGGCCGGCGGAGCGGCCTCGGCGCTCTGCGCGGGCTCTGCTGCGGGCTCGGTGCTCTCTGCGGGCTCGTTCACGGCGCCCTCTCCGGCCGGTATGGCCGGAGCCGCGGCCTCTGTGCTGGCGGCGGACTGTGCTACGGCCTTCGCGTCGCCTGCCGGCGGACCGGCAGGACGCGAGGCCGCGCGGCGCCGGCGGCGCGGCGGCAGCGTGTCGCTGGGCGAGTGGTTGTCGTCGGTGTCCCCGGCGGTACGCGCGGTACCTGCCGAGGGCTCGGTGGAATCGTTCGGCTCAAGCATGCGGGCGGTTCTCCCGTCACGCTCCCGGGCGCCGCGCCTTGGTCCGGTCCGGTCCGGTCCGCGCGATGAGCGCGGTACCGCCGTCCGGGGCGCGGGCGCCGCACGGGAGCTGTTGTCTAGCTCGCCGGTTCCGTACACGGAGTGCGCACGGCCTGGCGAAAGTCTTCTGGTCAGTGCGCCGCCCGACCCAGGTGGCTCCCGAGTCCCAGGGCTGCGCTACAACGTCCGCCCTACGCGGAACCTGCACCTTCCGGCGCCTTCGCGGCGGTCAGTCCGGCGGCCGTGGGTGGGGCGGCCGTGACTGCCTCGCGGTCGGGCGCGAGCGGGTCGGTCACCGTGCCGGACTCCTCGTCGAAGAGCCCCTGCGCCAGCCTGGTCACCGCTGCGGGGACCGGCGGCGCCAGGTCGGCCACAGCTCGGAGACCGGACAGGACGTCGTCGGGTCGTACGGCGGGTGTCGCATGCCGAACAACCAGCCGCAGTATCGCACAGGGCTTGTCCTCCGGCCTATCGGACGGCGCAGACACGGCCTCCAGGTCGGCGACGGCGCTGCGGGCGTCGAAGGACCGCATGCCGTTCTTGGTACGGCGCTGCACCTCGACGCTCTCGGCGGCGAGGAAGGCCCCGACGGCCTTCGCCGCCTCTTCGGGCGACACGCCGTCGAGGCGCATCTCCCACACGGACGCCTGCAGCCGGTCGGCGAGGCCCGACGTACGGGCCTCGACCGCGTCCGTGATGTCGAGCCCGTCCGGAAGCGACTCGTCGAGCAGCTCGCGCAGCTCGTCGGCGTCGCGCGGGGCGGTCAGTGCGATCTCCAGGTACTCGGCCTCACTGCCCGTGCCGGTGGGTGCGGCATTGGCGTACGAGACCTTCGGGTGCGGGGTGAAGCCGGCCGAGTACGCCATGGGTACGTCGGCGCGTCGCAGCGCCCGCTCGAAAGCGCGCTGGAAGTCACGGTGGCTGGTGAACCGGAGGCGGCCGCGCTTGGTGTAGCGCAGTCGGATGCGCTGCACCGCCGGTGCGGGCGGCGGGCCTTCGGGCTGTCGCTTGCCCAGTGGTTCTTCTCCTCGTGCGGGGCGCCGCGCTGTCCGCGCGTCACCCTTCCGGCGTGGGGATCGCCCCCTCGCGTCCCGGCGGCCGGCTCACCCCCGGCCGGCTGTGCTTCCGCCAGTCGGGGAGATCTCGGACGCGGGTGCCGCGCTGGAGGCAGTGGTCTTACTACCCAGAGTACGCGCAGGAGCCCGCACCGGTTCCACGGCCTCGGCCGGACCGTCGGCCGGCCAGGTGTCCGCCGGGCCCCCGACCAGCGCACGCCACGCGTCCCGGCGGGCCTGGCGCACCGTCTCGCGCGCGGCGCGCAGTGCCCCGCGGGCCGCCCGGCCCGCTTCGAGGCCGGCCCGCTTCACCGGCGCCCACAGGTTGTCGCGCACCCAGTGCCCCACGGGCGTGCGCACGCCGAGCCACACCCAGCGCACCGGCCGCCCCACGAGATTCCACCCCAGCCACTTCAGCCCGCGCCCCACGGCCCGGGAGATGTACCCGGCGACCCGCCAGGCGTGACCGAACGCGGCGCCGACCTCCCGCCCGACCGGGACCAGCACCGCCCGCCACACCCACACCACCGGCCGCACCAGCAACGTCATGACGCACCACGCGGTCGCCGTGCACAGTCCGCGCGCCAGGCCGGTGACCAGCCAGGCGACGCCCCGGCCCAGCGGGGCGAGCACGTACTGCCACAGGGCGACCCACGGCCACACGAACAAAGCCCTGCCGACCCAGGCCAGCACGTGCCCGAGGGGGGTGAGGATCCACGCGTACAGCCACACCAGCGGCGCCACCACGAGGACGCGCACCAGCCAAGCCACCGCGGCGCCGACCGCGCGCCCGAGCCGGGCGATCGCGTGCCCCAGCGGCGTCAGCACCCACCGGTAGCACCACACCGCCGGCGCCATGATCCCGTACCGCACCACGGGCACCACGACGTACGTCCACAGCAGCACCCACGGCATGACGAGCACGGCGTGGGCGACGTACCCGAGCACCTTGGCGACGGGGACGAGGACCTTCCCGTACAGCCACACCAGTGGCGTCACGACCAGCGCCCGGAAAAGCGCGCCGAGCGCGCGGCCGACCGCCTTGCCGCAGACGGCGAGCAGGTCCCACACCATCCGCACGGGCACGACCAGGACCAGCACGACGATCCGCACCGGGATCCGGACGGCGACGGTCAGGCAGCCCTCCGCCCGCGGCGCCGCGCGACCCGGAGCGGGCGACTGCGGCGGGGACGGCTGCGCCGGCTGCTTCTCGAAGTCCATGCCGAAAGAGACGCAGCACCCCGCCGTCCGGATCCCACCGCCCCGGCAATGATCTTGATCCGTTATCTGAATCTGCGTGTCCACCCGAGGACACGCCCACGGCGGAGACACCACTCGATCATCAGCAGACGACCGCGATCGGCGGAAACCGCCCGAAGGCGCCATCGTCCAGTACATGGGGGGCTGGAGCCCGGCGGGCGGTACGTCCGGACCTCCTTCACCAGCGAGCAGGCGGAAAAGCGCCTGGAGCAGCTGAGCACAGAGCTGGACGAGTTGGTTCAGGAGACGGCGCGGGACCGCTGGACGCGCACGCACGGCGGCGAGACCTTCCGCGAGCGCTGGGAACGAGGCGGCAGGGAGGTACTGGCCGGCGATCTGCGGCGAGCCGGAGTCATCTGCCGGGTCAGCAGGAACAAGATTCCCAGAACCAGAGCGCCTGAGGTTCTCCTGGAGCCGGCCGTCCCGCGAGACGTGGAAGACCGCCTGGTCGTCAAGCAGGACACGTTCGCGAACGCATGCCGATGCGGAGGCCGGCCCTGTCACAGGACAGGGCCGGCCTCCGCACGCGTTCCTACTTGTTGACGACCGTCAGCGGCAGGAGCTTCTTGCCCGTCGGGCCGATCTGGATGTCGAGATCGAGCTGAGGACACACACCACAGTCGAAGCACGGGGTCCAGCGGCAGTCCTCGACCTCGGTCTCGTCGAGGGCGTCCTGCCAGTCCTCCCAGAGCCAGTCCTTGTCCAGGCCGGAGTCCAGGTGGTCCCAGGGCAGGACCTCTTCGTACGTACGCTCGCGCGTCGTGTACCAGTCGACGTCCACGCCGAAGTCGGGCAGCGTCTTCGCCGCGGCCTGCATCCAGCGGTCGTAACTGAAGTACTCGCGCCAGCCGTCGAAACGGCCGCCGCCCTCGTAGACGGCGCGGATGACCGAACCGATGCGGCGGTCGCCGCGCGAGAGCAGGCCCTCGACGATGCCGGGCTTGCCGTCGTGGTAGCGGAAGCCGATGGAACGGCCGTACTTCTTGTCGCCGCGGATCTTGTCGCGCAGCTTCTCCAGGCGGGCGTCCGTCTCCTCGGCGGAGAGCTGCGGCGCCCACTGGAACGGGGTGTGCGGCTTGGGTACGAATCCGCCGATGGAGACGGTGCAGCGGATGTCGTTCTGGCCCGACACCTTGCGGCCCTCGGCGATGACCTTGACGGCCATGTCGCCGATCTGGAGCACGTCCTCGTCGGTCTCGGTGGGCAGGCCGCACATGAAGTACAGCTTCACCTGACGCCAGCCGTTGCCGTACGCCGTCGAGACCGTCCGGATGAGGTCCTCTTCCGAGACCATCTTGTTGATGACCTTGCGGATGCGCTCCGAGCCGCCCTCGGGGGCGAAGGTCAGGCCGGACCTGCGGCCGTTCCTGGTGAGCTCGTTGGCGAGGTCGATGTTGAAGGCGTCCACGCGGGTCGACGGCAGCGAGAGGCCGATCTTGTCCTCTTCGTACCGGTCCGCGAGGCCCTTGGCGACGTCCGCGATCTCGGTGTGGTCGGCCGAGGACAGCGACAGCAGGCCGACCTCCTCGAAGCCGGTCGCCTTGAGACCCTTCTCCACCATGTCGCCGATGCCGGTGATGCTTCGCTCCCGCACGGGGCGCGTGATCATGCCGGCCTGGCAGAAACGGCAGCCGCGGGTGCAGCCGCGGAAGATCTCGACGGACATCCGCTCGTGGACGGTCTCCGCGAGCGGGACCAGGGGCTGCTTGGGGTAGGGCCACTCGTCGAGGTCCATGACGGTGTGCTTGGACACCCGCCACGGCACGCCGGAGCGGTTGGGCACGACGCGGGCGATACGGCCGTCGGGCAGGTACTCGACGTCGTAGAAGCGCGGAACGTACACGCCGCCGGTCTTGCTCAGCCGGAAGAGCACCTCGTCGCGCCCGCCGGGACGGCCCTCGGCCTTCCAGGCGCGGACGATCTCGGTGATCTCCAGGACGGCCTGCTCGCCGTCGCCGATGACCGCGCAGTCGATGAAGTCCGCGATCGGCTCGGGGTTGAAGGCGGCGTGGCCGCCCGCGAGGACGATCGGGTCGTCGAGGGTACGGTCCTTGGACTCCAGCGGGATGCCCGCGAGGTCCAGGGCCGTGAGCATGTTGGTGTAGCCGAGTTCGGTGGAGAAGCTCAGCCCGAAGACGTCGAACGCCTTGACGGGCCGGTGCGCGTCCACCGTGAACTGCGGTACGCCGTGCTCGCGCATGAGGGCTTCGAGGTCCGGCCACACGCTGTACGTGCGCTCGGCCAGGACTCCCTCGCGCTCGTTCAGCACCTCGTAAAGGATCATGACGCCCTGGTTGGGCAGCCCGACCTCGTACGCGTCGGGGTACATGAGCGCCCACCGGACGTCCGTGGCGTCCCAGTCCTTGACGGTGGAGTTGAGTTCGCCGCCGACGTACTGGATCGGCTTCTGGACGTGCGGGAGAAGCGCTTCCAGGCGTGGGAAGACCGACTCGACAGGCATCGTGTGTCTCTCATGAGCTGGCAGGGGTGACCATCAAGCGTACCCCGGCCGTCAGCCGCCCAGATCCGCCCGCGTTTTCCGGGCGGCGGCCCGCTTCCACGCGTGCGCCAGTTCCCACTCGCCGGCGTCGGCGGCGGCTTCCTCGCGCCCGTACAGCAGGCCCCAGGTGAACGCCGTCTCCCCCGCCGCGTGGGCCTGGGCGGCCAGGGTCCGCAGCGTCTCGCGGGCGACGACGGAGTCCTGGTGCGCGCCCAGGGCGGACTGCACGGCCTTCAGCCGCTTCGAGAACCGTTCGGCGGGCTTCCCGAGGGCGGGGCGGGCGGCCTCGGCGGCGTAGCGGGTGCGCTTGGCGGCCTTGCGCGCGCGGTGCAGGGCGTGGGCCCGCTCCTCGCCGTGGGGCAGGGCGAGGGCCGCCTCCATGCGGTGGGCCAGCCGCCCGTAGTCCTTGAGCAGGGCCCGGGGCAGGACGTCGGCGGCGGGACGGGACGCGGCGGGGCGCAGCGGCGGCTCGGTGAGCAGGGTGTGCAGGGCGCTGAGGAGGTCGAGGTACCGGGGGCTGTCGAGTGCCGCGAGGGTCCGGGTGTGCGCGCTGTCGCGGCCGGCCACGGACCAGATGCGCAGCCGTCCTCGTACCGGGCCCAGGAGGAGGGTCTCGGGCAGGTCGTCGATCCGGGAGCGGAGCCGGGCGTCCAGCACCTCCTGGTCGCGGTCGACGCCCAGTTCCCCGGCGAGCCACTTCAGCTCTGCGGCGACCGGTTCGGTGACGGTCCGGTCGAGGACCTTGCGGTACGTGCGCAGGGCGCTGCGCAGGCGGCGGGTGGCGACGCGCATCTGGTGCACGGAGTCGGGCAGGTTCCGCCGCACGGCCGGGTCGTACGCCACCAGGGACGCGTACTGCTCGCGCAGGTAGGCGAGGACGTGGTCGCCCGCGGTCCGTGAGCCGGTCGCGTCCGGCGTGCCGTGCCGGGGCCTGGTCCACGACGGCGTCGTGCCCTCCAGCGCCCTGGCGAGCTTGGACGTGGAGGCGGCGGGGCGCAGACCGGCCTTGCGGAGTTTCTTCTCGACCGCGTCGAGGAGGGCCGGGTCGCCGCCGTCGGACAGTTCGACCTCGACCTCGGTCCACCGGGTGGTGGCCCCGTCGGCCGGGACGCCGACGCGCTGCGCGGTGACGGTGTCGACGCTGACCTCGGCGAGCGGTTCGCCGCGGGCGTCGAGGAGACGGCGTACGTCGCGCACGCTGCGCAGCCGTACGACGGGGACGAGCGGTTCGCCGCGGGTCCGGGACCGGGTGAGGGCGGCCAGGGCCGGCGGCAGGTCGTCCGTCAGCGGGGCCCGGACCTCGTCGCGCACGTGCGGGGCGACCGGGAGCTTGAGGTGCCAGCCGGCGTCGTCGCCGCCGGTGCGGCGGCGCAGGGTGAGCGAGTCCGCGGCGAGCCGCAGATCGGCTGTGTCGTAGTAGAGGGCGTCCAGTGGGGTGACGCCGTCGTCCCGTACGGACGAGACCCCGGCCACCTTGGACAGGTCGGGCAGCCGGGGCTCGCCGCCGGTCTCCGCCGGGGCTTCGTACTTCCGCTCGATCTCGCGCTTCGTGTCCGCCATAAACCGAATCTAGACGCGATCGCGGCTCGGGGCAGGTGCTTATGCCGTCAGGGGCCGCTGGACCCTGATCGACTGGAGCAGTCCGATGGCCACCCAGACGGCGAACATCGACGAGCCGCCGTACGACACGAACGGCAGCGGGAGTCCCGCGACCGGCATGATGCCGAGGGTCATTCCGATGTTCTCGAAGGACTGGAAGGCGAACCAGGCGATGATGCCGCCGGCGACGATCGTGCCGTACAGCTCGGTCGTCTCGCGGGCGATGCGGCAGGCGCGCCAGAGGACGACGCCGAGCAGCAGCAGGACCAGGCCGGCGCCGACGAATCCGAGCTCCTCGCCGGCGACGGTGAAGACGAAGTCGGTCTGCTGCTCGGGGACGAACTGCCCGGTGGTCTGGCTGCCCTTGAACAGGCCGGTGCCGGTGAGGCCGCCGGAGCCGATCGCGATGCGTGCCTGGTTGGTGTTGTAGCCGACGCCCGCCGGGTCGAGTTCGGGGTTGGCGAACGCGGCGAAGCGGTTGATCTGGTACTCGTCGAGCACACCGAGCTGCCAGACGACGAGGGCGCCGACGGCGCCCGTGCCGATGAGGCCGAAGACCCAGCGGTTGGACGCCCCGGAGGTGAGCAGGACCCCCAGGATGATCACCGCTATGACCATGACCGAGCCGAGGTCGGGCATCAGCATGATGACGACGATCGGTACGACGGCGAGGCACAGGGCCTTGACGACGGTGCTGTGGTCGGGATGGTCCTGGTCGCCCGCGTCGACGCGGGCGGCGAGCAGCATCGCCATGATCAGGATTATGGTGATCTTGGTGAATTCGGAGGGCTGGAGGGAGAACCCGCCGCCGAGCACGATCCACGCGTGCGCGCCGTTGATGGTGGCGCCGAGCGGTGTGAGGACGAGCAGGACCAGCACCACGGACAGGCCGTAGAGCACGGGGACCGCGCCGCGCAGGGTGCGGTGTCCCAGCCAGATCGTGCCGATCATCAGGGCGAGCCCGATGCCGGTGTTGAGGATGTGACGCCAGAGGAAGTACTCCGGGTCGCCCTGGTTGAGCTGGTCGCGGGTCCGAGTGGCGGACCAGACGAGCAGCGCGCCGATGACGGACAGCGCGAGCGACGCCCAGAGCAGCGGCCAGTCGAGCCGGCGCACCACCGAGTCGCGGGCGGTGAGCTTGGCGAGGGTGCCGCGCTCGGGGGCGTAGCGCTGGACGGAGAAACCGTGCGGGCCGGCCATCAGTCGCCACTCCTGCCGATCGCGATCTGCTGGTCGGCAGCCGGATCCTTGGGCTTTTCGGGTACGTAGGGCCGGATCTCCGGGGCTTCGATGGAGCCGTCCGAGCCGATCTTCGGGAGGTCCTTCTGCGGCTTGGGGAGCAGCGCCTTCTTCGGGTTGACGTCGCCGTCGTCACTGACGCCGTAGAGGGCGTCGTAGATGTTGCGCACGGCGGGGCCGGAGGCGCCGGAGCCCGTGCCACCCTGGGAGATCGTCATGACGATCGTGTAGTCGTCGGTGTAGGTCGCGAACCACGACGTGGTCTGCTTGCCGTAGACCTGGGCGGTGCCGGTCTTGGCGCGCATCGGGATCTTGTCCTGCGGCCAGCCGCCGAACCGCCAGGCGGCGGTGCCGCCGGGCTCGACGACGGAGCGCAGGCCCTTGTCGAGGTCGCTGATGGTTTCGGCGTTCACCGGCAGCTTGCCCTGGGGCTTGGGCCGGATCTCCTCGATCTTCTTGCCGTCGGGGCTGATCACTGCCTTGCCGACGGTGGGCTGGTAGAGGGTTCCGCCGTTGCTGATGGCGGCGTAGGCGGTGGCCAGCTGGACGGGGGTGATCAGGACGTCACCCTGGCCGATGGCGAAGTTGATGCTGTCGAAGGCCTTCAGCTGGTTGCCTTCGAGGCAGCTCTCGTAGGCGATCTGCTCGACGTAGCTGCCGCCCTTCTTGCCCTGCTTGCACCACGAGTCCTTGTTGGCCTTCCAGAAGTTCTGCTTCCACTGGCGGTCGGGGATGCGGCCCTTGACCTCGTTGGGCAGGTCGATCCCGGTCTCGCCGCCGAACCCGAAGTCATGGGCGGTCCGGTAGAACCAGTCGTGAGCGCCCTTCTTGGGCTTTATTCCGCCGTCACGCTGCCACTCCTCGTGGCCGAGACGGTAGAAGACGGTGTTGCAGGAGAACTTGAGGGCGTCGCCGAGGGTGATGGGACCGTGCCCCTTGGACTCGAAGTTCGCGAAGCTGCGGCCGCCCATGCTGTAGGAACTGCTGCAGTTGTAGCGGCCGTCGAAGGGGTGGCCGGCCCGCACGGCCGCGCTGGCCGACACCACCTTGAAGACGGAGCCGGCGGGCGCCTGGCCCTGGATGGCCCGGTTGAGCAGTGGATAGTTGGAGTTCTTGCCGGTGAGCCTGGCGTACTCCTTGCCGGAGATGCCGCCGACCCAGGCGTTGGGGTCGTAGTCGGGCTGGGAGGCCATCGCGACGACGCGCCCGGTCTTGGACTCCATGACGACGACGGCGCCCGAGTCGGCCTCGTACGGGCGGCCGGTGATCTTGTCGGTCTCCTTGCGCACGGTCTTCATCGCCTGGTGGAGTTCGTACTCGGCGACGGCCTGGACCCGGGCGTCGAGGCTGGTGACGACGCTGGAGCCGGGAACCGTCGGGTCGTTCTCCGCCTCGCCCATGACGCGGCCGAGGTTGTCGACCTCGTAGCGCGTGACGCCGGCCTTGCCGCGCAGCTCCTTGTCGTACGTGCGCTCGAGCCCGGAGCGGCCGACCATGTCGGAGCGCAGGTACGGCGACGGGCCGTCCTTGGCCTTCTCGATCTCTTCGTCGGTGACGGGCGAGAGGTAGCCGAGGACCTGGGCGGTCCTGGCCTTGGCCGGGGCGGTGTAGCGGCGTACGGCCGTCGGTTCGGCGGTGATGCCGGGGAAGTCCTCGGCGCGCTCGCGGATCTGCAGGGCCTGCTTGGTGGTGGCCTCGTCGGTGACGGGGATCGGCTGGTAGGGCGAGCCGTTCCAGCAGGGCTGCGGGGTCTTGGAGTCGCAGAGCCTGACCTTGTCGGCGACTTCCTTCGGCTTCATGCCGAGTACGCCGGCGAGGCGGGCCAGTACGCCCTTGCCGTCGTCCTTCATCTTCATCAGCTCGGTGCGGCTGGCGGAGACGACGAGGCGGGTCTCGTTGTCGGCGAGCGGCACGCCGCGGGCATCGAGGATCGAGCCGCGGACGGCGGGCTGGACGACCTGCTGCACGCCGTTGCCGGCGGCTTCGGCGGTGTACTCGTCGCCGTTGCGGATCTGGAGGTACCAGAGCCGGCCGCCGAGGGTGAGCAGGAGCGAGAAGACGAGGACCTGGATGATGATGAGCCGGATCTGGACCCGGGGGGTCCGCCCGGTCTCGGGGATGTTGCTCACGGCGTCCCCTCCTCGTGGTCCGTGGTGCGCGCGGTCGTCACAGGCGCTTGACCCCCTTGATGCGTCCGGCCCGGGCGGCCCGCGACCGGGCGGCCTTGACCCGCAGTCCCGCGCGCTGGCTGCCGATGCGCAGGCCCGTGCCGGAGGCGAGCCAGCCGCTGGCCACGTCGGCGCCGTTGGCGCCGCTCTGGCTGTCGGCGAGCGGGTCGTTCTCGGCGCGTCTGGCCAGTGCCATGACGCCCGGCACGACGAACGGGGCGAGCAGCAGGTCGTACAGGGCGGAGGTGAGCAGCAGGTTCACGATGCCCACGTGGCGGGCGGCCGTGTCACCGACCAGGGCGCCCACTCCGGCGTACAGGAGGGTGGAGCCGATCGCGGCGACGACGACCGCGACCATCGGGGCGGTCGCGGACCTGAGCTGGCCGGTCTCCGGCTTGGCGAGTCCGGCGAGGTAGCCGATGACGCACAGGACGAGCGCGTAGCGGCCGGCCGCGTGGTCGGCGGGCGGCGCGAAGTCGGCGAGGAGGCCCGCGCCGAACCCGATGAGGGCGCCGCTGGTGCTGCCGTACACGAAGGCGAGACCGAGGACGGTCAGGAGCATCAGGTCCGGTACGGCGCCGGGCAGTTGAAGCCGGGCCAGGACGGTGACCTGGACGACGAGGGCGACGATCACCAGGGTGGTGGAGAGCAGCATCCGGTTGAAGCGCATGGGGTTCAGCTCCTACTCGGCGCCGTCGGCGACGACTCCGCCGTCGGCGGCCGGCCCCGAGGGGGTGACGGTGACGGTGACCGTGGGGGTGGGCTTGGGGCCCGCGGGCTTCGGCGGCAGGACCATGTCGCGCGGGTCCTTGCGCGGCGCCTGGACGACGACGCCGACGATGTCGAGCTTGGTGAAGCCGACGTACGGGCGGACGTAGACGGTACGGGTGAGGTCGCCGCCGGACGGGTCGACGCGGACGACGCGGCCGACCGGTACGCCGGGCACGAACGGCTTGGACGCCTCGGAGCCGAAGGTGACGAGCCGGTCGCCGGCCTTGACCTTGGCCTTGCCGTTGAGCATCTGGACGCGCAGCGGGCGGTCGCCCTGGCCGGTGGCGAAGCCGAGTTCGTCGGTCTTCTCCAGACGGGTCCCGACGGTGAAGTCGGGGTCGTTGGCGAGCAGTACGGTCGCGGTGTCCGGGCCGACGGTGGTGACGCGGCCGACGAGTCCGTCGCCGTTGAGCACGGTCATGTCGCGTTTGATGCCGTCGTTGCTGCCCGAGTCGATGGTGACGGTCCAGGAGAAGCCCTGGGCCGCTCCTATCGCGATGACTTCGGCGCCCTTGATGCCGTACTGGCCGGCGCCCGCCCTCTTGAGCATCTTGTCGAGCTGGCGTACGCCGCTGCGGTTGCGGTCGTCACTGCCGAGTTTGTGCTTGAGCGCGGCGTTCTCGCGCTCGAGGACGGCGAGGCGGTCGTGCCGCTCCCCCGAGTCCCGAACGGCCCCGACCGCGTTGCCGATCGGGTCGACGGCTGCGGCGACCCCGTTCTCCACCGGTCCGAAGACGGTGGCGGCGGCCCGCCTGGCGCCGTCGACCGGCGAATCCTCGCCGCCACGGATGTCCACCGTGATCAACGCGAATGCGATGGCGATCAGCAGCACCAGGAGCAGCCGGCTCTCTCGTGTGTCCCTCACGTGCGGCGGCCGTGCCTTCCTCGTCGGAATTCTCGTGTCTGTATATCAACGATCCGCCGCACGAGAGGGAAGGCCTCGTGCGGCGGATTCGTCGGGTTGGCTCATCGGCGGGGCTGGGCGTCCAGTACCTGCTGGAGCGCCTCGAACTCCTCGACGCACTTGCCCGCTCCGAGGGCGACGGAGTCGAGGGGGTCCTCGGCGATGTGGATCGGCATGCCGGTCTCACGGCGCAGGCGCTCGTCGAGGCCGCGCAGCAGCGCGCCGCCGCCGGTGAGGACGATGCCGCGGTCCATGACGTCGCCGGAGAGCTCGGGCGGGCACTTGTCGAGCGTCGTCTTCACGGCGTCGACGATGGCGTTGACCGGCTCCTCGATGGCCTTGCGCACCTCGGCCGCCGAGATGACGACGGTCTTGGGCAGACCGGAGACGAGGTCGCGGCCGCGGATCTCGGTGTGCTCGTCCTTCTCCAGGTCGAACGCCGAGCCGATCGTGATCTTGATCTGCTCGGCGGTGCGCTCGCCGAGCAGGAGGGAGTACTCCTTCTTGATGTGCTGGATGATCGAGCTGTCCAGCTCGTCGCCGGCGACCCGGATCGACTGTGCTGTGACGATTCCTCCGAGGGAGATGACGGCGACCTCGGTGGTGCCGCCGCCGATGTCCACGACCATGTTGCCGGTGGCCTCGTGGACGGGCAGGCCCGAACCGATGGCCGCGGCCATGGGCTCCTCGATGATGTGCACCTGGCGGGCGCCGGCCTGGGTGGACGCCTCGATGACGGCACGGCGCTCGACCCCGGTGATGCCGGAGGGCACGCAGACGACGACGCGGGGGCGGGCCAGGTAGCGGCGCTTGTGGATCTTCAGGATGAAGTAGCGGAGCATCCGCTCGGTGATCTCGAAGTCGGCGATGACGCCGTCCTTCAGCGGCCGGACGGCAACGATGTTGCCCGGCGTCCGGCCGATCATCTTCTTGGCCTCGGCACCTACGGCCAGGATGCCGCCGGTGTTGGTGTTGATGGCGACGACGGAGGGCTCGTTGAGCACGATCCCTTTGCCCCTGACGTACACCAGCGTGTTGGCGGTCCCGAGGTCGACAGCCATGTCACGGCCGATGAACGACATTGAGTTCCCCTTGTTCCCCATGAGGATGCGTCGGGCCTTCCCAAGTGGAGCGGTTGGCTTTTTAGGACGGCGGAGTGGGTGGTGCGAGCGTGGCGGTTTCCATCGTAGTGCCGCGTGCACGGAAGCGGCGCGAGGGTCCTTCGCCATTGTGAGCGGAACACGTACCCGTCCCAGTAATGGTGACGTCGTGTCGGGGGGATCCGTTCCCCACATCGTCCCGCGTATGCCGGGGGGCGGCCGAATTACTTCGGTCGCCCCAGGGCTTGACCTCTATTTGGCTGACCTGATGTCAGGAAAGACCGGGGAAGAAAAGCTTCAGCTCCCGCTCCGCCGAGCCTTCGGAGTCCGAGGCGTGGATCAGGTTCTCGCGGACGATCGTTCCGAAATCACCCCGGATGGACCCAGGAGCCGCCGCGATCGGGTCAGTCGGACCCGCCAACTGGCGTACACCCTCGATGACGCGCTCGCCCTCGACGACGAGGGCGACGACCGGACCGGACGACATGAACTCGACCAGCGGCTCATAGAAGGGGCGGCCCTTGTGCTCGCCGTAGTGCTGCTCCAGCGTCTCGTGGTCGAGGCTGCGCATCTCCAGCGCGGTGATCTTCCAGCCGGCCTTGCGCTCGATGCGGCCGACGACCTCGCCGATCAGCCCGCGTCGGACCGCGTCCGGCTTGAGAAGGACGAGAGTGCGCTGAGACATGTACGGGGCTCCTTGCAGGGCATGGCGAATGCGATGCCCAGAGGCTACAAGGACGCGTCGCGGGAGCGGCACCCGGCACTGGCGGCAGCGGCCCCTACTGCGCCGGGGCCTGCGCCTCCTCCGCCTCCGCCTGCGCGGCCCAGCGTGCCTTCGCCTCGTCGATCCTGCGGCCGTAGTGGATCGACGCCCACCACAGGCCCGCGAAGACCGCGCCGAGGAAGAACATCGCCGGGACCACGAAGCCGCTCGCGATCAGCCCGATCTGGAGCGCCCAGCCGAGCTGCACCCCGCCCGGCCGGCCGAGCATTCCGCAGAGCAGCACGGAGAGCAGCATGGCGACGCCGCAGACCGTCCAGACCGCCGTCATCGACAGGTCGTCGGACTTCATCGCGACGAGGCCGGCGAAGGCCACCACGAAGAACTCGCTGATCAGAGTGGACGCGCAGAGCATACGCACAGGATTCAGCCCCTCCCCAGGAGCAGCCGGGCTTCGCCGACCGTGATGACGGAACCGGTCACCAGAACGCCGCCGCCGGCGAACTCGCCCTCTTCCTCGGCGAGTGTGACGGCGGCCTCCAGCGCGTCGTCGAGGCGCGGCTCGACCTGGACGCGGTCGTCGCCGAAGACCTCGACGGCGACAGCGGCCAGCTCGTCCACGTCCATCGCACGGGCCGTGGAGTTGCGCGTGACGACGACCTCGGCGAAGACCGGCTCGAAGGCCTCGAGGACGCCTCGCACGTCCTTGTCGCCGCTCGTGCCGACGACCCCGATCAGGCGGCTGAAGCTGAACGCCTCGGTGACGGCCTCCGCCGCCGCCCGCGCGCCGGCCGGGTTGTGCGCCGCGTCCAGCACCACGGTCGGGCTGCGGCGTACGACCTCCAGCCGGCCGGGCGAGGTGACCGAGGCGAAAGCCTTGCGGACCGTGTCGATGTCGAGCGTGCGGGCGTGCTCGGCTCCGATGCCGAAGAACGCCTCGACGGCCGCCAGGGCCACCGCCGCGTTGTGCGCCTGGTGCGCGCCGTGCAGCGGCAGGAAGATCTCCTCGTACTCGCCGCCGAGTCCGCGCAGGGTGACGAGCTGGCCGCCGACCGCGACCTCGCGGGAGACGACGCCGAACTCCATGCCCTCGCGGGCGACCGTGGCGTCGACCTCCACGGCCTTCTTCAGCATCACCTGCGCCGCGTCGACCGGCTGCTGGGCCAGGACGACCGTGGCGCCCCGCTTGATGATCCCGGACTTCTCGACCGCGATCTCGCCGGGCGTGGCGCCGAGCCGGTCGGTGTGGTCCAGGTCGATCGGCGTGACGACGGCGACGGACGCGTCGATCACGTTCGTGGCGTCCCAGCTGCCGCCCATGCCGACCTCGACGACGGCCACGTCCACCGGCGCGTCGGCGAACGCGGCGTACGCCATGCCCGTCAGCGTCTCGAAGAACGACAGGCGGTGCTCCTGCATGCCGTCGGTCATCTCGACGTACGGCTCGATGTCCCGGTACGTCTCGATGAAGCGCTCCGGGGCGATCGGGGCGCCGTCCAGGCTGATGCGCTCGGTGATCGACTGCACGTGGGGGCTGGTGTACCGGCCGGTACGCAGCTCGAAGGCGCCGAACAGCGCCTCGATCATGCGGGCCGTGCTGGTCTTGCCGTTGGTGCCGGTGATGTGGACCGAGGGGTACGCGCGCTGGGGCTCGCCCAGGACGTCCATCAGCGCCGCCATACGGACCAGCGACGGGTCCAGCTTGGTCTCGGGCCAGCGGCCCAGAAGCTCCTGCTCGACGGCCCGCAGCGCCTTGTCCACCTCCGGGTCCTGCGGCCGCCCGGCGGCGTCGTCGCCCTGGCGCGGGGCGCCCTGGGTGCGCAGGGTGCGGCTGCCTGCCTCGATCACCGCCAGGTCGGGGTCGCGGCCGGTCTCGGCCTCGACGATCTCTTCGAAGGCGTCGGGAGTGTCGCTGTCATCGTGCGGGGGGAGCTGGCTCACGGGACCAGTCTACGGAGCACCGCCGACAGCGCCCCGCCAGGACCTGTCCACCGCCCCGGGGCCCCGCGCGGACCGCCTTCGGCCCCTCTGCGGCGGCGGATCCGGCGATGTCGTGCCAGCCTGGGGAAACACGATCGGAGGTTTCTCCAGATGGGTGACACGGCCAACGACATCGGCATAGACCTGGGTACGGCGAACACCATCGTCTACGCCCGCGGCAAGGGCATCGTGCTCAACGAGCCCTCCGTGGTGGCGGTGCAGGCGGGCTCCGGCACCGCTCTCGCGGTCGGCCGCGAGGCCAGGGACACCATCGGCCGGACGCCGGGTTCGATCACGGCGATCCGCCCGCTCAAGGGCGGTGCGATCAGTGACTACCGGGCCGCCGAGGAAATGATCCGGCACTTCGTGCGCAAGGCCGTGCCCGGCCGCAAGGCCCGCCCCCGCATGGTCCTGTGCGTACCGAGCGGCATTACTCCGGTCGAGGAGCGCGCGATCGTCCAGGCGGCCGAGCGGGTGGGCGCCCGCAGCGTGCACCTCGTCGACGAACCCATGGCGGCGGCGATGGGCGCCGGGCTGCCGGTGTCGAAGGCGCACGGGTCGATGGTGGTCGACATCGGCGGCGGCACCACGGAGGTCGCCGTGATCTCGCTCGGCGGGATCGTGGCGGCGTGGTCGCTGCGGGTGGGCGGCGACCGGCTGGACGCCGCGATCGCCGACCACGTGCGCAAGGAGCACGGGCTGCTCATCGGCGAGCGGACGGCCGAGGCCGTGAAGCTCGCGATCGGTTCGGCGTGGCCGGTCCCGGAGGACCCCGAGCTGGAGAACCGCACGTTCGCCGTCGGCGGGCGGGAGAAGATCCCCGGCGGCCTGCCGCACACGCTGGAGCTGTCGGCGGCCGAGGTGCGGGCGGCGCTCGACGAGGCGTGCGAAGCGGTCGTCTCGGCGGTGAAGTCGACTCTGGAGGAGTGCCCGCCGGAGCTCGCGGACGATGTGATGGAGCACGGCATCGTGCTGACCGGCGGCGGCGCGCTGCTGCCGGGCCTCGACCTGCGGATAGCGGCCGGGGCGGGGGTCCCGGTGTTCGTGGCGGACGAACCGCTGGACTGCGTGGCGCTCGGAGCCGGCAAGTGCGTCGAGAACTTCGACGTGCTGGAGGACTTCCTGGCGGACTAGCGGAGACCGGACACGCACACCGGGGGCCCGCGCGGCGTGCGCGGGGCCCCCGGTGTGCGACGTACGCGCCCCTACTGCTGCGGCAGCGCCGCGAGCTGGGCGGTGATCCGCTCGATGTCCGCCTCGGCCTTGGAGAGCCGGCCGCGGATCTTGTCGACGACGTTGTCCGGCGCCTTGGCCAGGAACGCCTCGTTGCCGAGCTTTCCGTTCGCCTGGGCCTTCTCCTTCTCGGCCGCCGCGAGGTCCTTCGCCAGGCGCTTGCGCTCCGCCTCGACGTCGATCGTGCCCGACAGGTCGAGGGCGACCCGCGCGCCGGCGACCGGCAGGGAGGCGGTGGCGTGGAAGCCCTCGCCGGCGGGCGTCAGGCGCAGCACCTGGCGGATGGCCGCCTCGTGCGGAGCCAGCGCCGTGCCGTCCAGGGTCAGCTCGGCCGGGACCTTCTGGCCGGACTGCAGGCCCTGGTCGGAACGGAAGCGGCGGACCTCGGTGACGACCTGCTGGACCAGGCCGATCTCCTTCTCGGCCTCCGCGTCACGGAAGCCGGAGTCCTTCGGCCAGTCCGCGACGACGAGCGACTCCCCGCCGGTGAGCGTGGTCCACAGCGTCTCGGTGACGAAGGGGACGACCGGGTGGAGCAGCCGCAGCATGACGTCGAGAACCTCGCCCAGGACGCGGGCGGAGACCTTGGCCGGCTCGCCTCCCGCGAAGAAGGTGGTCTTGGACAGCTCGACGTACCAGTCGAAGACCTCGTCCCACGCGAAGTGGAAGAGCGCGTCCGAGAGCTTCGCGAACTGGTAGTCCTCGTAGTACGCGTCGACCTCGGCCACGGTGGCGTTGAGCCGGGACAGGATCCACCGGTCGGTCGCCGACATCTGCTCGGCGGGCGGCAGTTCGCCCTCGACCGTCGCGCCGTTCATCAGCGCGAAGCGGGTGGCGTTCCAGATCTTGTTGGCGAAGTTGCGGGACCCCTGGACCCAGTCCTCGCCGATCGGGACGTCGACGCCCGGGTTGGCGCCGCGCGCCAGGGTGAAGCGGACCGCGTCGGAGCCGTACTCGTCCATCCAGTCCAGCGGGTTGACCGCGTTGCCGAAGGACTTCGACATCTTCTTGCCGAACTGGTCGCGGACCATGCCGTGCAGGGCGATGGTGTGGAACGGCGGGGTGCCGTCCATCGCGTACAGGCCGAACATCATCATCCGGGCGACCCAGAAGAAGAGGATGTCGTAGCCGGTGACCAGGACCGAGTTCGGGTAGAACTTCTCGACGCTCGGGGTCTGTTCGGGCCAGCCGAGCGTGGAGAACGGCCACAGGCCGGAGGAGAACCAGGTGTCCAGGACGTCCGTGTCCTGGTGCCAGCCCTCGCCGGTGGGCGCCTCGTCGTCGGGTCCGACGCAGACGACCTCGCCGTTCGGGCCGTACCAGACGGGGATCCGGTGACCCCACCACAGCTGACGTGAGATGCACCAGTCGTGGAGGTTGTCGACCCAGCCGAAGTAGCGGGGCTCCATCTCCTTCGGGTGGATCGTGACCCGGCCGTCGCGGACCGCGTCGCCGGCCTCCTTGGCCAGCGGGCCGACCTTGACCCACCACTGCAGGGACAGGCGCGGCTCGATGGTCGTCTTGCAGCGCGAGCAGTGCCCGACGGAGTGGACGTACGGACGCTTCTCCGCGACGATCCGGCCCTCGGCGCGCAGGGCGGCGACGATGGCGCTGCGGGCCTCCAGGCGGTCGAGCCCCTGGAAGGGACCGTGCGCGGTGATGACCGCGCGCTCGTCCATCACGGCCAGGTTGGGCAGGCCGTGGCGCTGGCCGATCTCGAAGTCGTTCGGGTCGTGGGCGGGCGTCACCTTGACGGCGCCCGTGCCGAACTCCGGGTCGACGTGCTCGTCGGCGACGACCGGGATGCGGCGGCCGGTGAGCGGCAGCTCGATCTCGGTGCCGACGAGGTGCGCGTACCGCTCGTCGTCGGGGTGGACGGCGACGGCGGTGTCACCGAGCATCGTCTCGGCGCGGGTGGTGGCGACGACGATCTCGGCGTCCCCCGAGCCGTACCGGATGGAGACGAGCTCGCCGTCGTCCTCCTGGTACTCGACCTCGATGTCGGAGATGGCGGTCAGACAGCGCGGGCACCAGTTGATGATGCGCTCGGCGCGGTAGATCAGCTCGTCGTCGTACAGCTTCTTGAAGATCGTCTGGACGGCCTTGGACAGGCCCTCGTCCATCGTGAAGCGCTCACGCGACCACGCGACGCCGTCCCCGAGGCGCTTCATCTGACCGGAGATCTGGCCGCCGGACTCGTCCTTCCACTGCCAGACGCGCTCGACGAACGCCTCACGCCCCAGGTCGTGGCGGGACTTGCCCTCCTTGGCGAGCTCGCGCTCGACGACGTTCTGGGTGGCGATGCCGGCGTGGTCCATGCCGGGCTGCCACAGGGTCTCGTAACCCTGCATGCGCTTGCGGCGGGTCAGGGCGTCGATCAGGGTGTGTTCGAAGGCGTGGCCGAGGTGGAGCGATCCCGTGACGTTCGGCGGCGGGATGACGATGGTGTACGGCTCTTTGTCGCTCTTCTCGTCCGCCTCGAAGTAACCGCGTTCCACCCAGCGCTCGTACAGCTTCCCCTCTACCTCGGCCGGCGCGTACTGGGTCGGCAGTTCGGGGGCGGGGGCGGCTGGCTGCTGCGATGAGTTCTCGGTCACGGGCTCAGTTTACGGGCGTCACAGCCCCGTACCGAAACCGGATTCTTGGTAACGGTGAGGGCCCCCGGGTCCCCAGGAGGCGGCCGGTTCCGTCAGGATGTCCGCAACGCATAAGTATCTGAGGGGAACCCAGTCCATGAGCTACAACCAGCCGGGCCCGTACGGCGGGCAGCAGCCCGGTCCCTACGGCCAGCAGCCGCCGCAGGGC
The DNA here is from genome assembly GCF_056429965.1 of Streptomyces sp. NPDC046122. Classification (NCBI taxonomy): domain Bacteria; kingdom Bacillati; phylum Actinomycetota; class Actinomycetes; order Kitasatosporales; family Streptomycetaceae; genus Streptomyces; species Streptomyces sp. NPDC046122. The sequence continues at coordinate 864,086 of NZ_JBWKLQ010000002.1, forward strand.
CAGCCGAACCCGTACGGACAGCAGCCCCCGCAGGGCCAGCCCGGCTACGGCTACCCCCAGCAGGCCCCGCCGCCGCAGGGTTACGGCTACCCCCAGCAGGCCCCGTACGGACAGCAGCCGCCGTACGGCCAGCCGCAGCACCCGGGTCCCTACGGCCAGCAGCCCCAGTACCCCGGCGGCATGGTCCCGCCCCCGCCCGGCGCGCCGAAGAAGAAGACGGGCCTGATCGTGGGCGTGGTCGTGGTGGCGCTCGCGGTGATCGCGGGCGGCGTGTACTTCCTGACGTCGGGCGGTGGCAGCGGTGACGTCGCCGACGACGGCAAGCGGTACAAGCTGACGGCACCGGAGACGATGCTGGGCGAGTACAAGAAGAACGCCGCCAACCCCAGCGGGTCGAGCGGTGGCCTGCCCGCCAAGGACGCGGCGGAGCTGGAAGCCGTGGGCATCGCCAATGCCCAGCAGGAGGGCGCCGCCTACAAGGTCGGCGAGGGGCCGACCGCCAAGCAGCTGAACTTCAGCGGCGTCTGGGGCGAGATCAAGGACCCGGAGGCCGTCCTCGACGCGATGTTCGCGAAGCAGCAGGAAAGCGTCGCCAAGAACACGGGCGAGGGCCTGAAGATCGAGCTCGTCGGCGAACCGGAGGCGGTCACTCCCGACGGGTTCGAGAACGGCGTGATGAAGTGCCGGATGATGAAGATGTCCGGTCTCGCCGGCGCCGGCTCTTCGGGCGCCCCCTCCGAGATCACCATTCCGTCGTGCATCTGGGCCGACCACAGCACCCTGGGCACCGCGAGCCAGGCCGACCCGGCGTCCTTCCTCACCGGAAAGGGCCAGACGATCCAGGAGGCGGCCGCCACGGCGGCCAAGGTCCGCAACGAGGTACGCGTCGAGATCAAGTAGCCGTACGTACAACGCGAAGGGGCGCCCGGCCAGTTGGACTGGCGGGCGCCCCTTCGGCGTACGGGACCGGACCGCTACGCGGACTTCTCGTGGCGGCCGTCGTTCTTGATGATGCGCGGTTCGCGCGGGACCAGGGTCGGGTTGACGTTGCTGTGGACCACGTCCGCCGTGATGACCACGCGGGCCACGTCCTTGCGGGACGGGACCTCGTACATCACCGACATCAGCACCTCCTCCATGATGGCGCGCAAGCCCCGCGCGCCCGTCTGGCGGAGGATCGCCTGGTCCGCGATCGCCTCCAGCGCCTCACGCTCGAACTCCAGCTCCACGCCGTCGAGTTCGAAGAGCCGCTCGTACTGCTTGACCAGCGCGTTGCGCGGCTCGACGAGGATCTGGAGGAGGGCCTCGCGGTCCAGGTTGTGGACCGAGGTCAGGACGGGCAGACGGCCGATGAACTCCGGGATCATCCCGAACTTCACCAGGTCCTCCGGCATGACCTCCTGGAACTGGTCGCTCGCCTCGATCTCCCGCTTCGAGCGGATCGTCGCGCCGAAACCGATGCCCTTGGCGCCCGCGCGCGACTCGATGATCTTCTCCAGGCCGGCGAAGGCGCCGCCCACGATGAAGAGCACGTTCGTCGTGTCGATCTGGATGAACTCCTGGTGCGGGTGCTTACGGCCGCCCTGCGGCGGGACCGAGGCCGTCGTGCCCTCAAGGATTTTGAGCAGGGCCTGCTGGACGCCTTCACCCGACACGTCGCGCGTGATCGACGGGTTCTCGCTCTTTCGGGCGACCTTGTCGATCTCGTCGATGTAGATGATCCCGGTCTCGGCCTTCTTGACGTCGTAGTCGGCCGCCTGGATCAGCTTGAGCAGGATGTTCTCGACGTCCTCGCCGACGTACCCGGCCTCCGTCAGCGCCGTCGCGTCGGCGATGGCGAACGGGACGTTCAGCATGCGCGCGAGGGTCTGCGCCAGCAGCGTCTTGCCGGAGCCCGTGGGGCCCAGCAGGAGGATGTTGGACTTGGCCAGTTCGATCGCGTCGTCACGGCCCGAGCCCGCACCCGCGTTCTCGCCGGCCTGTACGCGCTTGTAGTGGTTGTAGACCGCCACGGAGAGCGCCTTCTTGGCGGGCTCCTGGCCGACGACGTACCCCTCGAGGAACTCGTAGATCTCCCGCGGCTTGGGGAGTTCCTCCCACCGCACCTCGGAGGTCTCCGCGAGCTCCTCCTCGATGATCTCGTTGCAGAGGTCGATGCACTCGTCGCAGATGTACACACCGGGACCTGCGATGAGCTTCTTCACCTGCTTCTGGCTCTTGCCGCAGAACGAGCACTTGAGCAGGTCGCCGCCATCACCGATGCGTGCCACGAGGTGCTTCCCCTTCGCCTGGGAGACGCCACGTTCAGCGTCTCCTGGTGCCTCATATCCGACGGTACCTTGCCTGGGCCCCCGTTCGGGCCCCCCTTGGCACGGTTCACATTGACGTGCCCGGTGCCAAGGGGACGGCTGCCACGCGTCAGGCGCCCACTGGCGCGTTCTTGCGGGTGGACACGATCTGGTCGATCAGACCGTACGCAAGAGAGTCCTCAGCGGTCAGGATCTTGTCGCGCTCGATGTCGTCACGGATCTTCTCGATCGGCGTGGTGGAGTGCTTGGCGAGCATCTCCTCCAGCTGCGAGCGCATCCGCAGGATCTCCTGCGCCGCGATCTCCAGGTCGGAGAGCTGCTCACGGCCGGTCTGCGAGGACGGCTGGTGGATCAGCACCCGCGCGTTCGGCAGCGCCATGCGCTTGCCCGGCGTGCCGGCGGCGAGCAGGACGGCGGCGGCGGAGGCCGCCTGGCCCATGCAGACCGTCTGGATGTCCGGCTTCACGAACTGCATCGTGTCGTAGATGGCCGTGAGGGCCGTGAACGAGCCGCCGGGGCTGTTGATGTAGATCGAGATGTCGCGGTCCGGGTCCATCGACTCCAGGCACAGCAGCTGCGCCATGACGTCGTTGGCGGAGGCGTCGTCGATCTGCACACCGAGGAAGATCACGCGCTCCTCGAAGAGCTTCGCGTACGGGTCGTACTCACGCACGCCCTGCGAGGTGCGCTCGACGAAGCGCGGCACGATGTAGCGGTTGTCCACCTGCGGGCCGGTGTAGAGGCCGCTCGCGGAGAATTCGTTCATGTGGGTATTCACCATCCTGGTGGCGTTCGGTGGGCTGGGGTGGCTCGGCTGCGGGGTCAGGCCCCGGTGCCGCCGCCGCCCGGAACGCCCGAGGCGGAGCTGATGATCTCGTCGATGAGGCCGTACTCCACGGCTTCCTCCGCCGAGTACCAGCGGTCGCGGTCACCGTCACGGATGATCGTCTCGACGGTCTGGCCGGAGTGCCGGGCGGTGATCTCCGCCATGCGCTTCTTCGTGCGCAGCAGCTGCTCGGCCTGGATCTTGATGTCCGAGGCGGTGCCGCCGAGGCCGGCCGAGCCCTGGTGCATCAGGATGTCGGTGTTGGGGAGCGCGAAGCGCTTGCCCGCGGTGCCACCGGTCAGCAGGAACTGGCCCATCGAGGCCGCGAGGCCCATACCGATGGTGACCACGTCGTTCGGGATGTACTGCATGGTGTCGTAGACCGCCATGCCCGCCGTCACCGAGCCGCCGGGGCTGTTGATGTAGAGGTAGATGTCCTTGTCCGGATCGGCCGCAAGGAGGAGCAACTGCGCTGTGATCTTGTTGGCGATGTCATCGTCGACCTGCTGGCCGAGGAAGATGATCCGCTCGCCGAGCAGCCGGTTGTAGACCTGGTCGCCGAGGCCCCCACCGATGGACGGCTCACCCGCGGCGTACGGCATCAGATTCGTCACGTATACACCTGCTCGTCTCTGACGGCATCGGCCGTCTCAGCGTCTTCGTACCGGAGTGCGGGGACTCCCCACTCTCCTCTTCATGGACCCTAACGCGCAGGTAGGACAACACCATCCCGCTTCCCGAACTGTTCGCTGGGAGCGCAAGCTACGGGCCGTCGCCCGCGTACGGCGACGGGCCCGGACGCGTGCTGCGTCCGGGCCCGTCGCCGCAGATCAAGCGGATCGGATCGAGGCTCAGGCCTCGGTCGTCTTCTCCTCGGAGGAGGCCTCGGCGGCGTCGGCGGTCTCGGCGGCCTCGTCCTCCTCGTCCTCCAGCTCGACGGGTTCACCGTTCGTGTCGGTGACCTTGGCGGCCTCGACGACGACGGCGAGCGCCTTGCCGCGGGCGACCTCGCCGACGAGCATCGGCACCTGGCCACCCTCGACGACGGCCTGGGCGAACTGGTCGGGGCTCATGCCGGAGGACTGCGCACGCCGCATGAGGTGCTCGGTGAGCTCCTCCTGGTTGACGTTCAGCTTCTCCTTGTTGACGAGCTCGTCGAGGACGAACTGCGTCTTGATGCCCTTGACCGCCTGCTCGCGCAGTTCGGCGTCGAACTCCTCGGCCGACTTGCCCTGGATCTCGAGGTACTTCTCGATGTCCAGACCCATCTGGCCGAGCTGGTGGTGCTCCAGGTTGTGCTTGCGGGTCTTGACCTCGTCCTCGAGCAGCTTCTCGGGGATCGGGACCTCGACCAGCTCCAGCAGCTTCTCCAGGACGCGCTCCTGGGCCTGCGTGGCCTGGTCGTACTGCTTCATGTTCTCGAGGCGCTTGCGGCTGTCGGCCTTGAGCTCGTCGAGGGTGTCGAACTCGCTCGCCATCTGCGCGAAGTCGTCGTCCAGCTCGGGCAGCTCGCGGGCGGCGACCGCGGTGACCTTGACGGTGACCTCGGCCTCCTTGCCCTCGGCGCTGCCGCCCTTGAGCGAGGAGGTGAAGGTGGCCTCGCCGCCGGCCTCCAGGCCGGTCACGGCCTCGTCGATGCCGTCGAGGAGCTCGCCGGAACCGATGGTGTACGAGACACCCTCGGCGACGCCGTCCTCCAGGACCTCGCCCTCGACCTTGGCCTCGAGGTCGATCGTCACGACGTCACCGTCGGCGGCGGGGCGCTCGACCGGGTTGGTGGAGGCGAAGCGCGCGCGCAGGTCCTCCACGGCCTTGTCGACGTCCTCGTCCTTGACCTCGACCGCGTCGACCTCGACCTCGATGCCGGAGTAGTCCGGGATCTCGATCGTCGGGCGGATGTCGACCTCGGCGGTGAAGGAGAGCAGCTCGCCGTCCTTCAGCTCGGTGATGTCGACCTCGGGCTGGCCGAGAACGTTCAGCTCACCCTCGTTGACAGCCTCGGTGTAGAACTTCGGAAGGGCGTCGTTGACGGCCTCCTCCAGCACAGCACCACGGCCGAACCGCTGGTCGATGACTCGGTTCGGGATCTTGCCCTTGCGGAAGCCCTTCACCGTGACCTGCTGGTTGATCTTCTTGTACGCCGCGTCGAGGCTGTCCTTGAGCTCCTCGAAGGGCACCTCGATGCTGAGCCGAACCCGGGTCGGGTTCAGGGTCTCCACGGCGCTCTTCACGGTTCGGTCTCCTTGGGGGCTGACTTCTGGGGTTCTGCTGGGCCGCGCTGGAGGCGGCTTCGCCGTTTCGGGCCCGGCACAATCAGACACACGGGCACGAGTTTGCATAGTAACGGCAAGCAGGAAGACTCCCACAATGCGATCTTGATCCGGTGATCGCGCGGGATCGTGTCTGGACGATGGTCGGGGTGGCCGGATTCGAACCGACGACCTTCCGCTCCCAAAGCGGACGCGCTACCAAGCTGCGCCACACCCCGTCGGTGCGACACGTAGGGTACATGGCCGGGGACAGTACGGCCGCCGCTTCACGGGGGTCGTATCGGGTGTGCATCAACGCCCGGGAACCCGCTACGATGCTCTTCGTGCCGCGGTCGCGTGACCTGCGGTGCGCTGTGCGGGCGTAGCTCAATGGTAGAGCCCTAGTCTTCCAAACTAGCTACGCGGGTTCGATTCCCGTCGCCCGCTCCACTGCCCCCGGCCCGGCTCGGTGATACGTCACCGGCCGGGCCGGCGGCGTTTCACGGAGCCGCCCCGCGCGCGGACGCCGCGCCGCTCCCCCGGAAGCCGGTCGGCCTCAGAAGCTGATCTGGTTGATCGTCTCCGCTATCGAATTCAGGAAGCGGTTGATCGACGGCGCCATCCCGGTGGACGCGAGGAAGAAGCCGAAGAGCACGGCCACCACCGCCGGTCCCGCCTTGATCGAGCCCCCGCGGATCAACACCACCAGGACGATCGCCAACAGAAGCACCACAGACAGTGAAATGGCCACAACTGATCACACCCTCGGTCGGTCCGCCTTGCCGGCCCGGGAGCGCACGGCCCAGCGCACTCCCGCAGGCACCATCGTGCCACCAACTCACCACTGGTGGCTGCCGGGTGACGGAACGTCGACGGGGGGCCCGCGCCGACGGGAGGCCCGGCGTACACCCCGGGGCGCGGGCGCCTCATATGCGCGCCGCTGAATTCATCTGCCCCGCCCGGGACTTAACAGGCGTGATCGTTTCGCCATCCACACATCATGTTCGCAGGAAATTCGAATTGCGTGGACGCCCACACATCGGCAGGCGACAAAGGCGCAATGAACAGGACATATCACCGGAGTCACCCGCTGGCGGTATGCACCATTTAATCAGGATGAGCTACCCCATACCGGCGTGAAGATGTGAGCCGAACCATAAAGAGCCATCGTTATGTCGACTTCTCCGTCGACGGGGTACTCGCAGGTATCAAAGAGAGCCGCGAACGGGGTTTTACGAAATCCATCCGGCGACGCTAGGGTGCCTCAGATGTTTCACGCTCCGCACGGATATCAGAGGGCCCCGCTCCCCCCGGCCCGGGAGCAGGAGCCCGAAACACCCCTCGCACGCACCGCCACCGCCACCCCCCGGTCCGGGACCGGCGCGATCCCCACGCCCACCATCCCGGCCCGTGCCGCCACCCCCGCCCGCACCCCCGGTGCGGCCTCCGCCCCGAAGCAGCGCGACGCCTTCTTCGACAACGCGAAGTACCTGGCGATCGTGTTCGTGGCGATGGCCCACATGTGGGAACCGATGATGGACGGCAGCCGTGCCACCCGCGCGCTGTACATCGTCGTCTACAGCTTCCACATGCCGGCGTTCATCATCATCTCCGGATACTTCTCGCGCGGCTTCGACATGAGCCGCAAGAAGCTCCAGCGTCTGATCACGGGCGTCGCCGTCCCCTACGTGATCTTCGAAACCGCCTACACGCTCTTCAAGCGGTGGGCGGACGACCCCGGCCAGTCCATCAGCCTGCTCGACCCCTGGTACCTGACCTGGTTCCTGATCGCCCTGTTCGTCTGGCGGCTGACCACCCCGGTCTGGCAGTCGCTGCGCCATCCCCTGCCGGTGGCGCTCGCCATCGCCGTGCTCGCCTCCGTGACCCCCAACATCGGGGACGACCTCAACCTCCAGCGCGTGCTGCAGTTCCTGCCGTACTTCGTGCTCGGACTGCTGCTGAAGCCGGAGCACTTCCGGATGGTGCGCAGGCGTGAGGTCCGGCTGCTGGCCCTGCCCGTCGTGCTGTGCACGCTGCTCTTCGCGTACTGGGCCGCGCCCCGCCTCGGGCTCCGGTGGTTCTACCACAGCAGTGCCGCCCAGCAGATCGGCGCTCCGTGGTGGACCGGGGTCGTCATGACCTTCGCCCTCTTCGGCTGCTCGCTGGTCCTCACGGCCTGCTTCCTGGCCTGGGTCCCGGGGCGCACCATGTGGTTCACGGTGCTCGGCGCCGGCACGCTCGGCGGCTACCTGCTGCACGGCTTCCTGGTGAAGGGCGCGAGCTACGCGGACCTCTTCGAGACGTACCCCTGGCTCGCCGGCCCGGTGGGCGAGGTCGTGGTGACGGTCGCGATGGCCGTGGCGGTCACGCTGCTCTGCACCCCGTTCGTCCGGCGGATGTTCCGATGGGCGATGGAGCCGGAGATGAAGTGGGCGTTCCGCCGCGACCCGGTCGAGAACGCCCGGCAGCGGGAGCACCGCCCCGCCGCCAAGGTGTCCTCGTGACCTTCTAGGCGGTCCCGGGCCCGGGTTCCAGTCCCAGGAGACGGTGCACCTGCGCGTACTTGAGCGTGAGACGGACCCTGGTCGCCTCGTCGAGCACGGCGAGACGGCCGGGGTCCGCGTTGTGTGCGAGGTCCGCCTCCTTGACCAGGAGCGCGCCGGGCGTCGCGAGGATGCGCCGGGTGTACGCGGCGAGCTCCTCCCCCGGACGCTTGGTCACGGCGAGCACCATGTCCTTGGTGGCCTGCGGCAGTTCGGCCGCCGCCAGCCACTGCTCGGACAGCGCGCCGTCCTCGACGGCGTCGTGCAGCCAGGCGGCGGCGATCTGTTCCCCGGAGCCGCCCCGCGCGCGGACGCCCTCGGCGACGGCGGCGAGGTGCTCGGTGTACGGCCGGCCGGCCTTGTCGGTCTGTGTGGCGTGCGCGGCCCGGGCGATGGCCTCGACCTGGGCGAGGGTCAGATGCGGCATGGTCCGACTGTACGGACACGGGCCCGCACCGCGTACGGCGCCCGCCCCGTCGTTACGCGTCGTGGCAGATCAGCAGGAGTGCGCGGTCGTCGTTGACGTCCTTGGCCACCGCTTCGATGAGGTGCCACGCCGCGCCCTGGAAACCGCAGGACACATAACGGTCTGCCTCGCCCGTCAGGCGGTCGATGCCCTCCGCGATGTCCCGGCCGGACGCTTCCACCAGTCCGTCCGTGAACAGCATCAGTACGTCGCCCGGCGCCAGCGAGCCCTTGCAGGAGTCGAACTGCGCGCCGTCGTACACCCCGAGGAGCGGGCCCTCGCCCGACTTCTCCTCCCAGCGGCCGCTTCCGGCGTGCAGCTGGAGGGCGGGGAGGTGGCCCGCCGACAGGAGTTCGTAGTCGCCCGACTCCAGGTCGAGCACCAGGTGGATGGAGGTGGCGAAGCCCTCCTCCCAGTCCTGGCGCAGGAGGTAGCCGTTGGCGGCGGGCAGGAAGCCGTGCGGGGGGAGCGAGCCCAGCAGGCCCCCGAACGCCCCGGACAGGAGCAGGGCGCGCGAGGCCGCGTCCATCCCTTTGCCGGACACGTCGGTGAGGACGATCTCCAGGGTGCGGCCGCCGTTCGTGCGGGCCGCGACGACGAAGTCACCGGAGAAGGACTGGCCGCCCGCGGGGCGCAGCGCCATCTCGCTGTGCCAGCTCTTGGGGAGGCGGGGCAGGGCGCTCTGCACCCGGATGCGTTCGCGCAGGTCGAAGAGCATCGTGCCGCCGCGTCGCCAGGGGACGCCGACCCTGGCGCGGAACTGGGCGATGATCAGGCCGAAGAAACCGCAGGCGGCGACCGTGAGGACGGTGCCGGGCGTCACGGTGCCGGGGCCCTGTGTGTAGGGGCCCAGCACCACCGATTCGACGATCAGTCCGGTGGCGGCCGCGGCGTACAGGCCGAGGAGGCTGGCCGGTCGCAGCAGCAGGCCGCCGGCCACGATCGGCAGGACCAGCAGGGCCGGCGCGCACCAGGCCGGCGACGCGATGGTGCCCGCGACGATGGCCGGGACGGTCAGCAGCAGGCCCGCCAGGGCGATCCAGTCCGAGCCGTCGCCCCTGAAGTAGTCGACGCCGGATTTGCGCAGCGCGATCCGGGCCCGGTGTGCGCTCTTGCGCGTCCGGGCCGAGAACGATTCGGTTCCTGCTCCACCTGCCATTGCGGTGGACCCTATCCATCCTCGCCACTGCTCCGCAGGGGGACCCCTGTGACATTGTGTTCGAAATTGGGTCGCTCGGATGCCTGACGCCTGGTAGGCATGGCATATGACCACCGAATTACGCGTGTTGCGGGTGAGTGAGTGGGACGACTGGCTGGAGGCGGTCGAACTCGCCTTCGGGGGTGTGCCCCAGAGTGCGGAGGAACGGGAAATCGACCGCGCGGTGACCGATCCCGCGCGGAGCCTGGGCGTCTGGGACGGGGCCACCTGCGTCGGCACGGCGAGCGCGTTCTCCTTCCGGCTGTCCGTTCCCGGCGGCGCTCTGGTACCGGCCGCCGGCGTCAGCCTGGTGAGCGTCGCGACGACGCACCGGCGGCGCGGGATGCTGACCGCGATGATGCGCCGCCAGCTCTACGACGTACGGGAGTGGGGCGAGCCGCTCGCGCTGCTCACCGCTTCGGAGCCCGCGATCTACGGCCGGTTCGGGTACGGCGTGGCGACGCAGTCGCTGACGGCGGAGATCGACACCGCGCGGGTGCGGCTGGAGACGCCGGAGGGCGTCGACGGCGTACGGCTCCGGTTCGCGGACCCGGTGGCCGTCCGGGACGCCTGCGAGACGGTGTACGCGCGGAACGTGGCGGCCCGGCCCGGAATGCTCGCCCGCCGGCCGCACTGGGAGCGGGTGCCGCTCCTGGACCCGGAGAGCGACCGGGACGGCGCTTCGCCGCTGCGGTGCGTGGTGGCCGAGCGGGACGGGGAGGTCGCCGGGTACGCCCGCTTCCACTTCAAGCCGGCCGGGGCCGACGGCACGGTCGTACTGCGCGACATGGAGGCGCTCGACCCCGCGGCGTACGCGGCGCTGTGGCGCTTCCTCTTCGACATCGACCTGACGTCGGCGATCCGGGTGCGCAACCGGCCCGTGGACGACGCCTGGCAGCACCTCGTCTCCGACATCCGGCGCTGCGACGTACGGCTGCGGGACTCCCTGTACGTGCGGCTGGTGGGGCTGGGGGCGGCGCTGGAGGCGCGTGCGTATCTGGCGCCGGTGGATGTCGTCTTCGAGGTGACGGACGCGTTCTGCCCCTGGAACGAGGGGCGTTGGCGGCTCACCGGCGACGCGAAGGGGGGCGCGGCGTGCAAGCGGACCGACGAGGCGGCGGATCTGGCGCTGTCCGTCCGGGAGTTGGGCGCGGCGTATCTGGGCGGCGTCAGCCTGGCGGCGCTGGCGGCGGCGGGCCGGGTGCGCGAGCTGCGGCCGGGGGCGCTGGCGGAGGCGTCGGTGGCGTTCGGGTCCGCCACCGCGCCGTGGCTGCCGCACGGGTTCTGACGTGCTGAGGCCCGGTCCGGGCCTCGCTCAGAGGCCCTGGCAGGCCGGGCACCAGAAGAGGTTGCGGGCGGCGAGACCGGCGGTGCGGATCTCGCCGCCGCAGATGTGGCAGGGCAGGTTCGCCCGGCGGTACACGTAGACCTCGCCGCCGTGGTCGTCGACGCGCGGCGGGCGGCCCATCGCCTCGGGCATGTGCTCGGGACGGACCGTGTCGATGCGGTTGTTCCGTACGCCCTCGCGCATGAGGACGGCCAGGTCGCCCCAGATCGCGTCCCACTCGGGGCGCGTGAGGTCCCGGCCCGTGCGGTACGGGTCGATGCCGTGCCGGAAGAGCACTTCGGCGCGGTAGACGTTGCCGACGCCTGCCACCACCTGCTGGTCCATGAGGAGCGCGGCGACGGTGGTGCGGCTGCGGGAGATGCGCTGCCACGCCTGGTCGGGGTCGGCGTCCGGGCGCAGCGGGTCCGGGCCCAGCCGGTCGTGTATCGCCTGCTTCTCGGCGTCGGTGATCAGGGCGCAGGTGGTGGGGCCGCGGAGGTCGGCGTAGTGGTCGTCGTTGACGAGGCGCAGGCGGACGGTGTCGGTGGGGGGCGGCGGAGCCGGGGTCGCGCCGCCGAAGCCGAGCTTGCCGAAGAGACCGAGGTGGACGTGCACCCAGCCGGTGTCCTCGAAGCCGAGGAAGAGGTGCTTGCCGTGGGCGTCGACGTCCTCCAGCCGTACGCCGTCCAGGAGGGCCGCGCTGTCCGCGAACTTGCCCTGCGGGCTGGTGACGCGGACGGGGGCGCCGGCGAAACGGGCACGGTGATCGTCCGCGAGGCGGTGGATGGTGTGCCCCTCGGGCATGGCTGCGTCTCCTGCGGGTGCCGCGTGCTGCGTGGGGGTGCGGTTCGGGGCCCGGGGGCTGCGGGCCGGGGCGGGGGCGGGGGCGGGGGCTCCCGGGGGCGAGGTGCGCGGGGGCTGCGGGGTCGGTGCCGCGCCGGGGCGTCTCCTCGGGCGCTCGACCGCCCCCGGTCGCCGGAGGGGGCCTCCCCCGCACCGGTTTATGGTGCGGGGGGTGCGGAGGGTTACGGCTGCTGCGGGTGGTGGGCCGGGACCGGGGGGAGGTCACCGGTCTGCTCGTACGCCGCGAGCATGTCGATGCGGCGCTGGTGGCGCTCCTCGCCCGAGTACGGCGTGGCCAGGAAGATCTCCACGAACTTCGTGGCCTCTTCCTGCGAGTGCATCCGGCCGCCGATCGAGATCACGTTGGCGTCGTTGTGCTCACGGCCGAGCGCCGCCGTCTGCTCGCTCCAGGCCAGCGCGGCGCGTACGCCCTTGACCTTGTTCGCGGCGATCTGCTCGCCGTTGCCGGAGCCGCCGATGACGATGCCGAGGCTCTCGGGGTCCGCGGCGGTCTTCTCCGCGGCCCGCAGGCAGAACGGCGGGTAGTCGTCCAGGGCGTCGTAGATGTGGGGGCCGCAGTCGACGGGCTCGTGCCCGTGGGCCTTCAGCCACTCGACGAGGTGGTTCTTGAGTTCGTATCCGGCATGGTCGGAACCGAGGTACACGCGCATGGGACGAGTGTGGCACGGGTGCGGCCGGGCAGCCGTCGCCGGGGTGGGGACACGGGGCGGGAAGGGGTGCGGATCGGGTGCGGCTGCGGATTTCGTACAACGATCCGGAATCGGGCCTTCCGTCTCGTGTCACTTGCCGTTTAAATGCATGGGCTCGTAACCCGAGAAGCTAAGGATTGTGCATGAACGCGCAGCCGACCCTTGCGAAGGCAGGCGGAAACCCCGTGGAACCAGGGAATCCGCAGTCCTCCGACGGTCTTCAGGCCGGTCTCAAGAACCGCCATCTGTCCATGATCGCCATTGGCGGTGTCATCGGCGCCGGCCTCTTCGTGGGATCGAGCGGCGGCATCGCCGCCGCGGGCCCGGCGATTCTTCTGTCGTACACACTCGTCGGCGCCCTGGTCGTCTTCGTGATGCGGATGCTCGGCGAGATGGCGGCCGCCAACCCGACGTCCGGCTCCTTCTCCGCGTACGCGGACCGCGCGCTCGGGCGCTGGGCCGGTTTCTCCATCGGCTGGCTGTACTGGTTCTTCTGGGTGGTCGTGCTGGCGGTCGAGGCGACCGCGGGCGCGAAGATCCTCGAAGGGTGGATACCGGCCGTGCCGCAGTGGGGCTGGGCGCTGATCGTGATGGTCGTGCTGACCGCCACGAACCTGGTGTCCGTCTCGTCGTACGGAGAGTTCGAGTTCTGGTTCGCCGGGATCAAGGTCGTCGCGATCGGCGGCTTCGTCGTCATCGGCCTGCTGGCCGTCTTCGGCGTGCTGCCCGGGTCCGACAACCCCGGCACCGGGTTCGCCCATCTGACGGACAGCGGCGGTTTCTTCCCGAACGGACCCGGCGCGATCCTCACCGGTGTGCTGATGGTCGTCTTCTCCTTCATGGGCAGCGAGATCGTCACGCTCGCGGCCGGCGAGTCGGCCGACCCGCAGCGGGCCGTCACCAAGGCCACGAACAGCGTGATCTGGCGCATCGGCGTCTTCTACCTCGGTTCGATCTTCGTCGTGCTGACGCTGCTGCCGTGGAACGACAAGTCGATCCTGAAGGACGGCTCGTACGTCGCCGCCCTCAACTCGATCGGCATCCCGCACGCCGGCCAGATCATGAACGTCATCGTGCTGACCGCGGTGCTGTCGTGCCTGAACTCCGGGCTCTACACCGCCTCGCGCATGGCGTTCTCGCTGGGGCAGCGCGGTGACGCGCCCAAGTCGTTCGCGGTCACGAACAAGCAGGGCGTGCCCACGGCGGCGATCCTGTCGTCGGTCGCCTTCGGCTTCGTCGCGGTCTTCTTCAACTACAAGTGGCCCGACACGGTCTTCGCGTTCCTGCTGAACTCGTCGGGCGCGGTGGCGCTGTTCGTGTGGCTGGTCATCTGCTTCACGCAGCTGCGCATGCGCGGCATCATCCTGCGCGAGGCGCCGGAGAAGCTGATCGTGAAGATGTGGCTCTTCCCGTACCTGACGTGGGCGACCGCCGCGATGATCACGTTCGTCATCGTCTACATGGCGTTCGACGACGCGGCCCGCGAGCAGGTGCTGCTGTCGCTGCTGGTGGCGGCCGTGGTCGTCGGCATCGCGTTCGTGCGCGAGAACCTGCGGCGCCGTCGCGGTGACGCCGTGGAGCCGGTCGAGGCACCGGTCGAGGCGCCGTAGCCGTCGTCCGGACCTGCGAAAGGGCCCGCACCTCGTACGACGAGGTGCGGGCCCTTGGCGTGCCGGGCTCAGCCGCGGTCGCCCACCAGCTTCCACGCCGCCGGCAGCGCGCCCATCGCCAGCGCCGCCTTCAGCGCGTCGCCGATCAGGAACGGCACCATGCCCGCCGCCACCGCCGCGCCCAGCGACATGCCGGTGGAGAGGGCGAGGTACGGGACGCCGACGGCGTAGACGACCGCCGAGCCGAGGACCATCGTGCCCGCGGTGCGCAGCACCGAGCGGTCACCGCCGCGACGGGCCAGCGCGCCGACCACGGTGGCGGCCAGCAGCATGCCGAGTACGTAGCCGAAGGACGCGCCGCCCGCGCCCGAGGTGCCGCCCGCGAACCACGGCACGCCGGCCATGCCGACCAGGGCGTACAGCGCCAGGGAGAGGAAGCCGCGGCGGGCGCCCACGGCGGTGCCGACGAGCAGCGCCGCGAAGGTCTGGCCGGTGACCGGGACCGGGGAGCCCGGGACCGGGACCGCGATCTGGGCCGCTATGCCGGTGAGCGCGGCGCCGCCGAGCACCAGGGCCGCGTCGCGGGCGAACGCCCGGGCGGCGGTGGTGGTGGACGGCAGCAGGTCGGCGAGGACCGCTCCGGAGCGGGCGGGGGCGGCGGCAGTGCTCATCGGGAACTCCGGGGTGGGAGGGGCTGGGCAGAAGGGACCTCGTGACCGTAGCCCAGGAGTCAACGAGCGATCACCGTCAGTCGCCGACAAAGGGGACGTCGGCCCGGTGGTCGGGTTCGCACAAAGGTGGGGCCGCAATCCCGCCCTGAGGTGACTCTCGTCACGGAGGTCGGAGGCATGACCGTCCATTTTGCACAGAAGCGGTCGCCCCGGAGAAACTGTAGGTTCTTGCCAAAACCGCTGCCGAACGACCAGAGCTGCGAGCGACATGCACGACGATCAGGCCGAGCCGCTGGCCCACGGGCTCAAGCAGCGCCACTTGACCATGCTCGGCCTCGGCGGGGTGATCGGCGCCGGGCTGTTCGTGGGCTCGGGCGCCGGGATCGCGGTCGCGGGCCCCGGCATCGTCGTCTCGTATCTGATCGCGGGCACGCTCGCGATGTTCGTGATGCGGATGCTCGGTGAGATGTCGGCGGCGATGCCGGCGTCCGGGTCCTTCTCGGTGCACGCCGAGCGGGCGCTGGGGCGCTGGGCCGGGTTCAGCGTGGGATGGCTGTACTGGTTCCTGCTGGTCGTGGTGCTGGCCGTGGAGGCGACGGCCGCGGCGCAGATCGCCCACGGCTGGGTGCCGGGCATCGCGCAGTGGGGCTGGGTGCTGCTCTTCATGGTGGTGTTCACCTGCGCGAACCTGGCGGCCGTGAAGAACTTCGGCGAGTTCGAGTTCTGGTTCGCCGCGCTCAAGGTCGGCGCGATCGTCCTGTTCCTCGGGCTCGGGCTGCTCGCCGTGTTCGGGGTGCTCCCCGAGACCGAGGCCGTCGGGTTCACGAACCTGTCCGGCCAGGGCGGGTTCCTGCCGAACGGGTGGGCGGGCGTCGTCTCCGGCGTCCTGGCCGTCGTCTTCGCCTTCGGCGGCCTGGAGGTCGTCACGATCGCCGCCGCCGAGACCGAGGACCCGGCCCGCAACGTCGCCCGCGCGGTGCGCGCCGCCGTGTGGCGCATCCTCTTCTTCTACGTCGGGTCGATGCTGGTCATCGTGACGGTGCTGCCCTGGACCGCGCAGCAGGCGGGGCTCAGCCCGTACGTCACCGTGCTCGACGCGATCGGCGTCCCGGCCGCCGGGCAGATCATGAACATCGTGGTGTTCGTCGCGCTGCTGTCGGCGCTCAACGCCAATCTGTACGGGTCCTCCCGCATGGTGTTCTCGCTCGCCGAACGCGGCGAGGCGCCCCGGGGCCTGCTGAAGGTGTCGGGCGGCGGGGTGCCGCGGCGGGCCGTGCTGGCCTCGGTGGCGTTCGGGTTCGTCTCCGTACTGCTGAACCTGATCTGGCCGGACACCGTCTTCCTCTACATGCTCAACGCGGTCGGCGCGGTGCTGCTGTTCGTCTGGGGACTGGTCGCCGCCTCGCAACTGCGGCTGCGCCGGCGCATCGAGCGGGAGGCCCCGCAGACGCTGACCCTGCGGATGTGGGGCTTTCCCTGGCTCACCTGGGTGACGCTGGCCGGGCTCGGCGGCGTACTGCTGCTCATGCTCACCGACGACGCGGCCCGGCCGCAGCTGCTGTGGTCGGCCGGGGCGACGGGGCTGGTGCTGCTGGTCGCACTGGTGAGGGAAATGCGTGCACGGCGTGCGTGATCGTTCACAAGGTGTGAGCGTGGTGTCCGTATAGCGGTCAAGTGTTCCCTGTGAGCGGTGCCCGTACTCAGACTGTTCCGTCTGTTCCCCCCGGTATCAGCTACTGAACAGGGCACACCCATGTCTCGGACCCCCGCGCCGGCGCCTGTCGAGGACGTCGGCACCGCCGACGGCGTCGACCACAAGGTCGACTCGCCGCTCACGCACGGACTCAAGCAACGCCATCTGTCGATGATCGCCCTCGGCGGTGTCATCGGCGCGGGACTCTTCGTCGGGTCGGGCGCGGGCATCGCCGCCGCCGGACCGTCGATCATCGTCGCGTACGCGATCTCCGGGCTGCTGGTCATGCTGGTGATGCGCATGCTCGGCGAGATGTCGGCCGCGAATCCGGCGTCCGGCTCCTTCTCGGTGCACGCGGAGCGCGCGATCGGCCCGTGGGCGGGCTTCACGGCGGGCTGGGGCTTCTGGTTCCTGCTCTGTGTCGCCGTCGGCCTGGAGGGCATCGGCGCGGCGAAGATCATGGTGGGCTGGTTCCCCGACTCGCCCGAGTGGGCGTGGGTCGCCCTCTTCATGCTGGTGTTCTGCGGCACGAACCTGGCGGCGGTGAAGAACTTCGGCGAGTTCGAGTTCTGGTTCGCCGCGCTCAAGGTCGGCGCGATCGCCCTCTTCCTCGGCATCGGCGCCCTCGCGATCCTGGGCATCCTGCCCGGCTCCGACACGCCGTCGCCCGGCGCGGAGAACCTCACGGGCCTCGGCGGCTTCATGCCGAACGGCACCGAGGGCCTCATCGTCGGCCTGCTGGCCTCGGTGTTCGCGTACGGCGGCCTGGAGACGGTCACCATCGCCGCGGCGGAGTCCGAGCGTCCGGTCGAGGGCGTCGCGAAGGCGGTGCGCACCGCGATGTGGCGCATCGCGATCTTCTACATCGGCTCGATGGCGGTCATCGTCACGCTG
This sequence comes from Streptomyces sp. NPDC046122, assembly GCF_056429965.1. Classification (NCBI taxonomy): domain Bacteria; kingdom Bacillati; phylum Actinomycetota; class Actinomycetes; order Kitasatosporales; family Streptomycetaceae; genus Streptomyces; species Streptomyces sp. NPDC046122. The sequence goes on from NZ_JBWKLQ010000002.1 coordinate 881,425, forward strand.
GTGCCGTGGAACGACAAGGCCGTCGTCGCGGACGGGCCGTACGTCGCGACCCTCAACCACCTCGGCATCCCCGCCGCCGGTCAGATCATGAACGTGGTCGTGCTGATCGCGCTGCTGTCGGCGATGAACGCCAACGTGTACGGCGCCTCCCGCATGGCCTGCTCGCTCGTCTCCCGCCGGCAGGGGCCGAAGGCGCTCGGAAGGGTCTTCGGCGGTGTTCCGCGCGTCGCCGTGCTGGTGTCCTCCGTGTTCGGCTTCGTGTGCGTGCTGCTCAGCTACTGGCGGCCGAACGACATCTTCCAGTGGTTGCTCAACATGATCGGCGCGCTGATCCTGGTCGTCTGGATCTTCATCGCCGTCTCGCAGCTGGTGCTGCGCCGGCGGACCGAGCGCGAGGCGCCGGAGAAGCTCGTCGTGAAGATGTGGTTCTACCCGGGGCTGACGTACGTGGCGCTCGCGGGCATGGCGGCGGTGTTCGTCCTGATGGCGCGCGAGGAGGGGACGCGGCTGCAGCTGTACTGGAGCGGTGGCCTCACGCTGTTCCTGGCGGTGGTGGGCTTCGTGCTCCAGAACGTGCGGACGCCGATGGCCGAGCCGGGCACGGTCGCCGTCACCGGCGGCGCCGAATCCGTGGCCGACGCGGAGCCGGCTGCGGACCCGAAGCCCGTCGATGTGGCGAAGCCCGCGGCCGGCCCGAAGCCCGTGGCGGACGTGAAGCCCGCGGATGGGGCGAAGCCCGCGACCGACCCGAAGCCCGTCGATGAGGCGGGCGGGGGCAAGGACGACTGAGGCGGTCGTCGACGCTCGCCCCCGGAACCCCCCGGCCCTCGCGGCCGGGGGGGTTCCGTGCGTCCGGTCACGCGCCCAGCCGCGACAGCGCGTGTGCCGCCACCGGGCCCGGCAGCCAGCCGCGCTGCTCCAGTTCGCCGACCAGGCGGGCGTACGGCTCCGCGAAGGCCGCCGTGCGGCGCGGGCGCGGTTCCACGACCTCGCGGATACGGACCATGGTGTGCGCCGCCCCCGCCAGGTCGGACGCCGCCCCCGCCCCGTAGGCCGCCAGTACCGCCATGCCGAGTGCCGGTTCGGTCTGTTCGGGAATGTGGGCGGGGCGGCCCAGGATGTCGGAGCGCAGACGGTTCCAGTACGCGCTGCGCGCCGCGCCGCCGGTGAAGGTGAGCGGGCCGTCCACGGGGGCGCCCAGGTAGTGGAGATAGTCCAGGCACAGGCGTTCCGTGTACGCGACGCCCTGGAGCAGCGCCGCCCACCGGTCGCCCTCCGACGTGCCCGCGCCGCACACGAACGCGGTGGCGTCCGGGGCGCGGAACGGGAAGCGCTCGCCCCGCGAGGTCAGGGGGTACGCGAGGGCCACCGACGGCTCGTGGCGGGCGGCGAGGCGGTCGAGGCGGGCCGGGTCGGCGCCGGGGAAGGCGGCGCTCAGCGCTCCCGCACCCACGCTCGACGCGCCGCCGGGCAGCCAGTTGCCGTCCGGGGAGCGGTGGTTGTAGACGATGCCGGCGGGGTCGCGGACGGGCTCGGACGCCACGCCCTTGAGGACGAGGGTCGTGCCGAGTACGGAGTTCCAGGCGCCGACGCGCAGCGCGCCCGAGGCGATCTGGGCCGCGCAGCCGTCCGTCATCCCTGCGACGACCAGGGTTCCGGCGGGGATGCCGGTCTCGCCCGACGCCGCCGCGGTGACCCGCCCGAGGCGGGTTCCGGGGCGTACGACGTCGGGGAAGAGGCCGGTGTCCAGGCTGAGGAGGGCGAGGGCTCCCTTCGGCCAGGTGTCGTGGTCCAGGTCGTAACCCGTCTTGAGGGCGTGGCTGGAGTCGGTGGCGACCGGGCCGCCGGTCAGCCGGGCCGTCACCGTGTCGGCCTGGTGGGCCAGCCGCAGCAGCCGGCTCGCGCGTCCCGTCACGCCCCACCGCCGGGCCAGCCACAGCGCCTTCGGCAGACCCCAGCTCGGCGCCACCCCCGCCTCGTGGGCCTCGGGAGCGGCGCGCGCGTCGTCGTACATCAGGCCGGGGGTGAGCGGGTGCCCGTACGGGTCGGTGAGCAGGACCGTGCCCGAGGTGGAGCAGACGGCCAGCGCGCGGACCCGGTGCGCGGGCGTGCCGGCGAGCGCGGCCCGGGTCGCGGCGCAGACGGCGGTCCACCAGTCGCCGGGGTCCTGCTCGTGGCGTACGCCGGTGCGCCGGCCGGTCAGCGGGGCCGAGCCGCTGCCCAGCAGGTGCCCGCGGGTGGTCGCGACGACCGCCCGGACGCTCTGTGTACCGAGGTCGATTCCCAGCCATGCGGTGTCCCTGGCGGACCCGCCGGACGTGACGGACTCTTTCGGCTCTTCGGGCTGTTCGGACGGCACACGAGCCTCCCGCGCGTATCGGCGGCGTCTGTGAAGTTCTCACTGTGCACCGAGATATTCCGTTGCGCGAGGGATTGACGCTCAACTACCGCTGTTCCAAGCTCTGTTAACCAATCGACTGCACGTGTTGGCGGAGGTCGTGATGGAGATGCGCGCACCTGACCGGCGGCGGTTCCTCGCCCTCACGGCGGCCGCGTCCGCCACCCCGCTGCTGAGCGCGTGCGGCGCCGGATTCGGCGGTGACGGCGGCGCGAAGGACGGCGGGTCCGCGGCCGACGACGTCACCGGCTCGTTCGACTGGAAGAAGGCCGGGGGCCGGACGGTCAAGGCGCTGCTCAACAAGCACCCGTACACGGACGCGCTGATCGCCGACCTCAAGTCCTTCACCGAGAAGACCGGCGTCGAGGTCGAGTACGACGTGTTCCCCGAGGACAACTACTTCGACAAGCTCACCGTCGACCTGTCCAGCGGTCGCGCCTCGTACGACGTCTTCATGCTCGGCGCCTACATGGTGTGGCAGTACGGGCCGCCGGGCTGGCTGGAGGATCTCGGGCCGTGGATGAGCAACTCCTCGGCGACCGGCGCGGAGTGGGACCAGGGCGACTTCTTCCCCAACCTGCTCCAGGCCGGCCAGTGGTCGCTCGAGGCGGGCGCCCCGCTCGGGCAGGGCGGGCAGTACGCGCTGCCGTGGGGCTGGGAGACGAACGTCGTCGCGTACAACACCGAGGTCTTCGAGAAGCTGGGGCTGAGACCCGCCGAGACCTTCGACGAGCTGCGGGAGATGTCCGGCGTCATCAAGCGCAAGGCGCCCGGGGCCGGTTTCGACGGGATGTACGGCGTGGCGGTGCGCGGGTCGCGGAGCTGGGCGACGATCCACCCCGGCTTCATGACGATGTACTCGCGGTTCGGGCTGAAGGACTTCACGGTGGACGGCGGAGAGATCAAGCCCGCCATGAACACCCCCGAAGCCGTCGCCTTCACCCGGGACTGGGCCGAGATGGTCAAGAAGGGCGGGCCGCCGTCCTGGACCTCGTACAGCTGGTACCAGTGCTCCAGCGACCTCGGCGCGAAGAAGGCGGGGATGCTCTTCGACGCCGACACGGCCGCGTACTTCCAGGCGGTGAAGGGCGCGTCGCCCGCGTCGGGGAAGATCGCCTTCCATCCGGGGCCGAAGGGGCCGGACGGGTCGCTCGCCACGAACATGTGGATCTGGTCGCTCGGCATGAACGCCAAGAGCAGGAACAAGCACGCGGCGTGGCTGTTCCTCCAGTGGGCGACCGGCAAGGAGCACCTGCGCAAGGCGGCGATCGAGGGCAACCACATCGACCCCGTACGGAAGTCCGTCAGCCAGGACGCGGCGTACAAGGACAAGATGAAGGGGATCGAGGGTTTCATCGAGACCTTCGAGACGGTCGTCGACCAGACGAAGATCCAGTTCACGCCGCAGGAGCAGTTCTTCGACGCGACGACGAGCTGGGCGGCGTCCCTCCAGGAGATCTACGGCGGCAAGAACGCCTCGGCGGTGCTGAACGGGCTGGCGAGCGACCTGGCCGCGAAGGTCGGGTGACGGCTCCGTGTCGTCGTCCCTCACCGAGACCGGCCACGGGGCGGCCTCGCACGGGGGAAGCGGGCCGCCGGCGCGTGTCGTTCCGCGCTGGCGGCGCGGGCTGCGGCCGTACCTGCTGATCGTTCCGGCCCTGCTGCTCACCGGCGGGATCCTTTACCCCTTCGGGCTGGGGCTGTACTACACGCTCTTCGACTTCGCGGCGAGCAGGCCGCAGCCGGACATGGTCGGCCTGGAGAACTACCGGCGCATCTTCGGCGAGTCGTCCTTCTGGGACTCGGCGTGGGTGACGGTGCTGTACGCGGTGGGCGCGGCGGCGTTCGAGACGGTGCTCGGGGTGGGCGTGGCGCTGCTGCTGCACCGCTCGACGCGGGTGGGGCGGGTGCTGGAGAAGATCCTCATCCTGCCGCTGATGATCGCGCCGGTGATCGCCGCGATCATGTGGAAGCTGATGCTCCAGCCGAGTGTCGGGGTCGTCAACCACCTGCTGAAACCTTTCGGTTTGGGCGGGGTGCAGTGGACGGACACCCCGGCGGGCGCGCTGCTGTCCTCGATCGCCGTGGACGTGTGGGTCTACACGCCGTTCGTGGCGATCCTGGCGCTGGCGGGGCTGCGGTCGCTGCCCACGTCGCCGTTCGAGGCGGCGGCGGTGGACGGGGCCGGCTGGTGGTTCACCTTCCGGAAGCTGACGCTGCCGATGCTCTGGCCGTACGTCCTGGTCGCGGTGATCTTCCGGTTCATGGACTCGCTGAAGGTCTTCGACATCATCTACGCCCTGACCGAGGGCGGTCCCGGTGACTCGACCGTGGTGCTCCAGATCCGGGCGTACCTGGAGGCCATCCGCTTCCAGCGGTACTCGTTCGGGATCAGCTACATGATCGTGCTGTGGGCCGTGGTCTACCTGGTGACGATGGTGCTGGTGCGCTACCTGGGCACCGTCCAGAACCGGGCGGCGGAGGTGCCCAGGTGAAACGCAGACTGCTGGCGATCGCCGCCGACGGGGCGCTGATCCTCTACTTCGTCTTCGCGCTCTTCCCGATCGCCTGGATGGTCATCCTGTCCCTGAAGCCGGCCGACGAGCTGTTCAGCACGTACTTCTCGTTCACGCCCACCCTCGACGCGTACCGGACCGTCCTCGGAGCGGGGGACGACGAGGGCGTGCCGTTCCTGCGGTTCTTCGTCAACAGCCTGGTGGTGTCGCTGGGGGCCGTGGGGCTCTCGCTGGTGATCGGGCTGCCCGCCGCCTACGCGGCCGCCCGGTGGCGGTTCCGGGGCTCGGAGAACCTGATGTTCACCCTGCTGTCCTTCCGGTTCGCGCCCGAACTGACGGTCATCATCCCGCTGTTCGTGCTCTACCAGCAGCTCGGGCTCTTCGACACGTACGTCGGCATGATCTGGGTGCTCCAGCTCGTCACGCTGCCGCTGATCGTCTGGATCATGCGCTCGTACTTCTCCGACCTCTCCCCCGAGCTGGAGCAGGCCGCGCTGCTCGACGGTTACACCAGGAAGCAGGCGTTCTTCAGGATCGCGCTGCCGCTGGTCAAGCCGGGCATCGCGGCGGTGTCGCTGCTCGCCTTCATCTTCGCCTGGAACAACTTCGTCTTCCCGCTGATCCTGACCTCGTCCCGGGCCCAGACGGTGACCGTCGGCGCGCTGTCCTTCCTCGGGGGCGACCGCCCCAAGTACAACCTGACGGCGGCCGCCGCGCTGGTGTCGGTGATCCCGCCGCTGCTCCTCGCGCTCACCATCCAGCGGTACCTGGTGCGCGGGCTGTCGTTCGGGGCGGTGAAGTCGTGACGAGTTCCGCCATATCGCTGCGCGGCGTCCACAAGGCGTACGGCCGGAACACCGCGCTCGACGGTCTCGACCTCGACGTCGCACAGGGCGAGTTCTTCTGCCTGCTCGGCCCCTCGGGCGCCGGGAAGACGACGACGCTGAAGACCGTCGCCGGGCTCGAGGAACCCCAGTCGGGGACGGTCTCGCTCGACGGCGCCGACATGACGGGGGTCGAGCCGTACGACCGGGGCGTGGCCATGTGCTTCGAGTCGTACGCCCTCTACCCGCACCGCAGCGCGTACGACAACCTCGCCTCTCCCCTGCGCTCCCCCCGCTACAGGCTGCCGGCCGCCGAGGCGCGCGAGCGCGTGGGCGAGGTCGCGGACCTCCTCGGCATCGGGGCGCTCCTGGAGCGGCCGGTGGGCCGGCTGTCCAACGGGCAGCGCCAGCGCGTCGCCCTGGGCCGCGTCCTGGTGCGGCCGGCGCGCGCGTTCCTCCTCGACGAGCCGCTGTCCCACCTCGACGCGAAGCTCCGCCAGGCGATGCGCGCCGAGTTGAAGGCCATCGGCGCGGTGCGGCGCACCACGACCCTGTACGTCACCCACGACTCGGTGGAGGCGCTGGCGCTCGGCGACCGCATCGGGGTGATCCGCGCGGGCCGGATCGTGCAGACGGGGACGCGCGAGGAGATCTGGCACCAGCCGTACGACACGTTCGTCGCACGCTCCTTCGGCAGGCCGCGCATCAACCTGCTGCCGGGCTCCGTCACGGAAGGCGGCGGCTTCGTCTCCGCCGACCGCTTCTTCGAGATCCCGCCGAGCGCGGTCGCGTTTCCCGGCGTACGGTCCGTCTCCCCCGGCACGCCCGTGCAGATCGGGGTGCGGCCGCGCGACCTGTCGCTGGGCTCCTCCGCACTCGGTCCCGGCGGCATCGAGCTGATGGGCAGCGTCTACATCACCGAGGCCCTGGGCCGGGCCACGGAGGTCACCGTACGGCTCGGGGCGCAGCACCTGTCGCTGGTCGTGCCGCGCGCCGACGCCGCCGGGCTGCGGCCCGACGCGCCGGTGCGGCTGTCGGTACGGCCGGAGAGCCTGCTGCTGTTCGAGGCGGACGACACCGGGGGGCCGGGCCGGCCGGGGCGGAGGATCACCGGATGAGCGGCGACCAGCAGCGCGGTCCCGCGCCCCGCCAGGCGGCCATCGCGGAACGGGTGCTCGCGGCGGGCTCGGCGACCGCCGCCGAACTGGCCGAGCGCTTCGACGTCAGCCTGATGACCATCCACCGGGACCTGGACGAACTCGAACGGCAGGGGCTGGTACGCAAGTTCCGGGGCGGCGTGACCGCGCAGCCGTCCGGCGTCTTCGAGTCGAACGTCGCCTACCGGCTCAAGACCATGCGCGCGCAGAAGGCCGCCGTGGCCGAACGGGCGCTGCGGCTCATCGAGCCCGGCATGGCCGTGATGCTCGACGACTCGACGTCCACGCTGGAGATCGCCCGTCGGCTCGGCTCCCCGGGCGGATCGTCGGGGAGCGGGCCGGGCGGTCCCTCACAGATCACTCCGCTGACCGTCGTCACCAACTTCCTCGAAGCGCTGACACTGCTGTCGGGAGAGCGCGGCATCCACCTGATGGCGCTCGGCGGCGACTACGATCCGCTGCACTCGTCGTTCCTGGGCGTCTCCTGCACGGAGGCGATCCAGCTCCTGCGGGTCGACATCTGCTTCACGTCGACCTCGGCCGTCTCGGGCGGCTTCGCCTACCACCAGGAGCAGCACATCGTCTCCGTCAAACGCGCCATGCTCGACTCCGCAGCGAGGAACGTGCTGCTGCTGGACCACTCCAAGCTCGGCCGCGTCGCCCTGCACCGGCTCGCCCCGCTCTCCCGCTTCGACCTCGTCCTGGTCGACGACGGGGCGTCGGCGGAGCTGCTGCGCGACCTCGACGAGCACAAGGTCCCGTACGAGGTGTGCCCGACGGCGACGGGAGGCGCGGACCATGACTGAGCTGGCACTGCGGGCGCTGCGCAAGACCTACGCGGTGCGCGGGCGTCCGCGGGTGGAGGCCGTGCGCGGCATCGACCTGGACCTGCGCTCCGGTGAACTGCTCGGGCTGCTCGGCCCTTCCGGCTGCGGCAAGTCCACCACCCTGCGGATGATCGCGGGCCTCGAGGAGGTGACCGGCGGGGACATCCTCGTCGGCGGCGCGTCGGTGGTGAAGGTCCCCGCCCAGCGGCGCAACATCGGAGTCGCGTTCGAGAACTACGCGCTCTATCCGCCGCTCACCGTGGCCGACAACCTCGGGTTCGGGCTCGCGGCGCGCGGCCGGCCACGCGCCGAGGTGGACTCGCGGGTACGGGACATGGCCGAGCGGATCGGCCTCACGGAGCTGCTCGACGCGAGGCCGGGCGGGCTCTCGAGCGGCCAGAAGCAGCGGGTGGCGCTGGCGCGGGCGCTGATCCGCGAGCCGGACGTCCTGCTGCTCGACGAGCCGCTGTCGCACCTGGACGCGGCGCAGCGCGACACCACGCGCCGGGAGCTCAAGCGCATCCAGCAGGATCTGGGGCACACCACGATCCTGGTCACCCACGACCAGGAGGAGGCGCTGTCGCTGGCCGACCGGATCGCGGTGATGAAGGACGGCGTCATCCAGCAGCTCGGCACGCCGTACGAGATCTACGACAGCCCGGCGAACCTCTTCGTGGCCGACTTCGTCGGGGAGCCGGCGATCAATCTGCTGCCGGGGGTGGCCTGCGCCGACGGGCGCGTGCGGCTCTCGGACGCGGTGCGGCCGGCCGTCGCGGTGCGGCTCGCGGCGGGGCGGGAGGTGGTACTGGGGATCAGGCCCGAGGATCTCCGGCTCGCCGGGGAGCGTCTCGTCGGCGGGCGGGGCGCCGGGGGGCGGCCCTCCGGCGACGCGGAGGGTGCGGGCGGCTCGGTGCCGGCCAGGGTCAGCGCGTACGAGCCGCTCCTCGAAGCGGGCATCGCCACGCTCGCGCTCGACGGAGTGGCCGAGCCGCTCGTCGTACAGACCGGTCCCGAGGTGCGCCTCAACCGGGACGACACCGTGCGGGTGACCGCGGACCCGCGGCTCACGCACGTCTTCGACGCCGAGACAGGAGAGGTACTGCGATGAAAATCCTGGCAGCCGGTGACCACTTCGTCCTCAACTCGCTGATCGGCGAGGCCCTGGAGGCCGCCGTCACCACGTCCCCCTTCGAACTCACCGAACTCACCCTCCCCTGGCCGCTCGAACCCTTCACGAAGGTGGCCGAGGTGGACGAGGCCGCCGACTGCGAGGACGCGCTGATCGAGGCTCTGCGGGGCGTCGAGGTGTGCGTGACCCAGATGGCGCCGTTCACCGAGCGGGTGCTGGAATCCTGCCCCGCGCTGCGGCTCGTCGTCGTCTGCCGGGGCGGCCCGGTCAACGTCAACGTGTCGGCGGCGCGGGCCCGCGGCGTGCGGGTGTGCTTCGCGCCGGGCCGCAACGCGGCCGCCACCGCCGAGTTCACGGTCGGGATGATGCTGGCCGCGATGCGCCGGATCCCGCAGACCCACGACGCGCTCGCGCGGCGCGGGGTGTGGGACGGCTCGTACTACACGTACGAGCGGTGCGGGGCGGAGCTGGAGGACACGCGGGTCGGGCTGGTCGGTTACGGCGCGGTCGGCAGCCGGGTCGCGCGGGTGCTGTGCGCGTTCGGCGCGGAGGTGGAGGTGTACGACCCGTACGTGCGCGGTGACGTGCACGGCGTGCGGGTCGCCTCGCTCGACGAGCTGCTGTCCCGCTCGCGGGTGCTCACCCTGCACGCGCGCCTCACCGATGAGACGCGGGGTCTGCTCGGCGCGCGCGAACTGGGCCTGCTCCCACGGGGTTCGGTGCTGGTCAACGTGGCGCGCGGGCCGCTCGTCGACACGGACGCGCTGTGCGACGCGCTGGAGAGCGGGCGGCTGGCGGCGGCCGCGCTGGACACCTACGAGCGGGAGCCGCTGCCGGCCGACGCGCGGCTGCGGGGTGTGCCGGGGGTCGTGATGACCCCGCATCTGGGCGGTGCGAGCCGTCAGGTGGCGGAGAAGGCGGCGCGGATCGCCGCGGCGGAGGTGGCGCGGTATGCGGCCGGGTCGCCGCCGGCGCACTGCCTGACGTGACGTGCGCGTGGGTGCGGGCGTGGAGGTGGATGTGGGTGCGGCGGGTGTGACGTGGGTGCGGCGGGTGTGGCGATGCGTGGACGTGGTCCGTGGGGAGTGCGGGAATGCTGTACGTCGGTATTGATGTGGGCACGTCGATGGTGAAGGCGGCGGCCTTCGACCCGTCGGGGCGGCAGGTCGCGGTCGAGTCCCGTCCCGTCGCGCTCGACATCCGCGACGGCTTCGTCGAGCAGGACATGGACGAGGTGTACGCGGCGGTCGTGGACGTCCTCGCCACGCTGGTGCCCGGGCTCCCGGGTCCCGTAGGACTCGCCGGGCTCACCGGCCAGGGCGACGGTGTGTGGCTGGTGGACGCGGGCGGCCGCCCGGTGCGGTCGGCCATTTCGTGGATGGACGGCCGGGCGCACGAAGCACTCGACGCGTGGATGGTTTCGGGCGTCTTCACCTCCGTGTTCCGGCGGACGGGCAGCGCGATGTTCCCGGGCTGCCCGGGGCCCGTGCTGGCCTGGCTCGACCGGCACGAGCCGGAGGTTCTGGATGCGGCCGCCACCGCTCTGTACTGCAAGGACATGGTCTTCCAGCGCCTGACGAATGTCCGGGCGACGGACGTCTCGGACGCGTCCATGCCGTTCCTGGACCCGCGCACCCGGCAGTACGACGACGAGACCCTGGCCCTGCTGGGCCTCGGTCACCGGCGCGGTCTCCTGGCCCCGGTGGCCGACCCGGTGGCCACCGGGGAGACGCGCGGCCCCGGCCTGCCGCCCGGCACCCGGATCGCGGACGGCCCGTACGACCTGCCCGCGTGCGCGCTCGGCGCGGGGGTGACACGGCCGGGGGACGGGCTGCTGATCATCGGTACGTGCCTGGCGTCGCTGGTGGCGACGGACGAACTCGACCTGGAGCGCGGCGAACCGGCCGGGCTGCACATCTCGACCGACCGGCGGGGGCAGTGGCTGCGGGCGATGCCGGCCATGGTGGGCACGGCGGCGCTGGACTGGGTGCTGCGGACCACCGGCGTACGGCACGCGGAGGTCGACGCCCTGCTGGAGGCGACGCCGCCGGGAGCGAACGGGGTGCGGGTCCTGCCGTACTTCGCGCCGTCGGGCGAGCGGGCGCCGTTCGTGGAGCCGCGGTTGCGGGCGGAGCTGACCGGTGTGTCGCTCGAAACGACCAAGGGCGATCTGGTGCGGGCCACCTGTGAGGGCATCGCCTTCGCCGCGCGCCACTGCCTGGAGGCGGCGGGCCTCACGGGCGACCTGGCGGTGTGCGGCGGCGGGACACGCTCGCCGGCGTGGCTGCGGCTGTTCGCCGACGTCCTTGGCCGGCCGTTGCGGGTGGTCGAGGGCGAGGTCGGGGCGCGGGGGGCGGTGCTGGCGGCGGCGGAGCGGTTCGGGGTGGCCCTGGATGTGGCCGCCTGGACCCGGCCCACGGCGGTGGTCGAGCCGGACGTAGAGCGGGCGGAGTTCTACGCGGTGGGGTACGCGGCGCATCTGGCGCGGTTGGGTCAGGCGCGGGCGGGGACGCGGGGCGGTGCGGGGTGAGTTCTTCTGCGAGGTGGGGCGCGGCCCGTTTACGGGGGCTCGGGGGCCGGTGCCGCGCCCGGGTTGCGTTCGACGCCCTGCGGGGAGCACCCCGGCACGTCCCCTCCCACCACCGCGAGAGGGCGGGCGGAGCGTGCGTGGGCCCTCGGCACACCACTGCTGCGGGGGCCGGTGGGGTCGTGGGGTTTGGTGGGGCTCGTGTGTCGGTCGAGACGTCAGGGAGGCTCTTATGCCCGCAGCACTGCCGAGACGCCGGTCCGTTCTGTTCGCCGCCGGGGCGGTCACCGTCACCGGCGCCGGCGGAGCGGCGGCCGGGCCGCGGCGGCCGGGGCCCGTGGTGATCGGACACCGGGGTGCGGCCGGGTGGCGACCCGAGCACACCGTCGCCTCGTACACCCACGCCGTCCAGACCGGCGCCGACTGGATCGAGCCCGATCTCGTACCGACCAAGGACCACGTCCTCGTCGTGCGGCACGAGAACGAGATCTCCGGCACCACGGACGTCGCGCACCACCCGGAGTTCGCGTCGCGCCGTACGACGAAGACCGTGGACGGCCGGTCGGTCACCGGTTGGTTCACCGAGGACTTCACGCTCGCCGAGCTGAAGACCCTGCGCGCCGTGGAGCGCCTGCCGCTCGTCAGGAACCGGAACACCGTCTTCGACGGCCGTATGGAGGTCATGACCTTCCAGGAAGTCGTTGACCTGGCAAGGAGGTTGTCCAGGCGGTACGGGCGGACCGTCGCCGTGTTCCCGGAGACCAAGCACCCGGGTTACTTCCGTTCCATCGGTCTGCCCCTCGAACCCGCGCTCGTCGCGGTCGTCCGGCGCAACCGGCTCCGCGCCCACGAGTGCGTCGTCCAGTCGTTCGAGCCGTCGAGCCTGGCCCGCGTGGCGGAGGCGCGGCTGCGGCTGCCGCTGTGGCAGGCGCTCGGGACGACGGGCGGGCCGTACGGCCACCCGCAGACGTACAAGGAGATGATGACGCCGGCCGGTCTGGCGGGGATCGCGGAGTACGCCGACTGGATCGGACCGGACAAGTCGTCGCTCCTGCCGCCTTCGACGCTGCTCGCGGACGCGCACGCGGCGGGGCTGAAGGTGGGGGCGTACACCTTCCGCTGCGAGAACCAGTTCCTGCCCGCGCAGTTCCGGCGCGGCGCCGCGCCCAACGACTTCGGCGACGCGTTCGCGGAGTACGCCCTGCACTACGGGATGGGCGTCGACGCGGTGGTGACCGACTTTCCCGATCTGGCCGTCCTCGCGAGGAGTGTCGCCGGGTCCTAGGACCCATGGATGATCCACACCGAACCTCTTGCTGCTAATCTGCACTTGCATACCAGTCGCAATAAGCAGTCGGAGGGCTCGGACATGGCCATGTACACACTTCCTGAACTCCCGTACGACTACGCGGCCCTCGAACCCGTCATCAACGCGCAGATCATCGAGCTGCACCACGACAAGCACCACGCGGCCTACGTGAAGGGCGCGAACGACACGCTGGAGCAGCTGGAAGAGGCCCGCGACAAGGAGTCGTGGGGAGCGATCAACGGCCTGGAGAAGAACCTCGCATTCCACCTCTCCGGCCACATCCTGCACTCCATCTACTGGCACAACATGACCGGCGACGGCGGCGGTGAGCCGGTGGCCGCGGACGGTGTCGGTGAGCTCGCGGACGCGATCGCCGAGTCGTTCGGCTCCTTCGGCAAGTTCAAGGCCCAGCTGACCAAGGCCGCCGCTACGACACAGGGTTCGGGCTGGGGCGTGCTCGCGTACGAGCCGGTCAGCCACCGTCTGATCGTCGAGCAGATCTACGACCACCAGGGCAACGTGGGCCAGGGGTCGGTCCCGATCCTGGTCTTCGACGCCTGGGAGCACGCCTTCTACCTGCAGTACAAGAACCAGAAGGTGGACTTCGTCGAGGCGATGTGGAAGGTCGTCAACTGGCAGGACGTGGCGAAGCGTTACGCCGCCGCCAGGGAGCGCGCGTTCAACCTGCTGCTCGCGCCGTAGGCGCGTGATGTCGTCCTGCTCGTGATCGTCTTCTCACCCTTCACGTGCGGGCGGAAAAGGGCCGGCCCCCGCGAGGACGTGACTCGCGGGGGCCGGCTGCGTTCCGGGTCAGTCGAAGATCGGTCCCTGGGTGCGCGTGCGCTTGATCTCGTAGAAGCCGGGGATCGACGCCACCATCAGCGTGCCGTCCCACAGGCGCGCCGCCTCCTCGCCCTTGGGGGCGGGGGTGACCACCGGGCCGAAGAAGGCGACCTCGTCGCCGTTCGCGCCGGGGACGGAGATGACCGGGGTGCCCACTTCCTGGCCCACCTTGTCGATGCCCACCTTGTGCGACGCGCGCACCTCGGCGTCGTACGTGTCCTTGTCGGCGTACTCGATCAGCTCGGCCGGCAGGCCCGCGTCCTCCAGCGCGCCCGCGATCGCCTCCAGGGTCGCGCCCTCGCCGTTGTTGTGGAAGCGCGTGCCGAGTGCCGTGTAGAGCGCGCCGACGACCTCGTCGCCGTGCAGCTCACGCGCCGCCGCCACCACGCGCACCGGTCGCCAGCCCTTGGGGCCGAGCAGCTCGCGGTACTGCTCCGGCAGCTCGTCCAGCTTGTCCTCGTTCAGTACGGCAAGGCTCATGACGTGCCAGCGGACGTCGACGTCGCGGACCTTCTGGACCTCCAGCATCCACCGGGAGGTCATCCAGGCCCACGGGCACAGCGGGTCGAACCAGAAGTCCGCCGTGGTCCTGCCGCTGTCGACGCTCGTGGACCGGGCCGGGCCTGCGGACCTCTGGGCGGTCACGAGCGGGTCAGCGGTCTCAAGGTTCTCGGGCATGTCTCTCCTCGTGGGGTCGCAACCTGCCCGGGCAACACCACCGGCCACCGGCGGCATTCCCCGGGCCTTCCCGGTCACGGCCGCGTGGGAGGATCGGGGCGTTCGAACGAGACACGAAGGAGTGCCCGTGCCCGGTGAGAATCTGTCCCGCGACGAGGCCCGCGAGCGGGCCGAGCTGCTGTCCGTCGACGGCTACGAAGTGGCCCTCGACCTGCGATCGGCGGTCGGCGAGACCGGGAAGGACGAGCCGCGCACGTTCCGCTCCGTCACCACGCTCCGCTTCCGGTGCTCGCGGCCCGGGGCCGGCACCTTCGCGGATCTGCTGGCTCCGTCCGTGACAGCCGTCACACTCAACGGGGAGTCGCTGGACCCCGCCGCCGTGTTCGACGGCAAGCGGGTCGCGCTGGCCGGGCTGCGCGAGGAGAACGTCCTGGTCGTGGACGCGCAGTGCGCGTACAGCCGCACCGGCGAGGGCATGCACCGGTTCGTCGATCCGGAGGACGGCGAGGTGTACCTCTACACGCAGTACGAGCCGGCCGACGCGCGGCGGGTCTTCGCCACCTTCGAACAACCCGATCTGAAGGCGCCGTTCCGTTTCGAGGTGACCGCGCCCGCCGGGTGGACGGTGTGGAGCAACGGGGTCGGGGAGGCGGCGGACGACGGCGACGCCACGGTGTGGCGCTTCCGTGAGACCGCGCCGATCTCCACCTACATCACCGCCGTCGTCGCGGGCCCGTACCACTACGAGAGCGATCTCTACCGGCGGACCCTCGCCGACGGCACGGAGATCGAGATCCCGCTCGGCGCCATGTGCCGCAAGGGCCTCGCCCGGCACTTCGACGCGGACGACATCTTCACCGTCACCAAGCAGGGCCTCGACTTCTTCCACGAGAACTTCGACTGTCCGTACCCCTTCGGGAAGTACGACCAGGCGTTCGTGCCCGAGTACAACATCGGCGCCATGGAGAACCCCGGCTGCGTGACCTTCCGCGAGGAGTACGTCTTCCGCGGCAACGTCACCCGGGCGTCGTACGAGCGCCGGGCCAACGTCATCCTGCACGAGATGGCGCACATGTGGTTCGGCGACCTGGTCACCATGCAGTGGTGGGACGACCTGTGGCTGAAGGAGTCCTTCGCCGACTTCATGGGGTCGTACTCGATGGTGGAGGCCACCCGCTTCACCAACGGGTGGATCACCTTCGCCAACAACCGGAAGTCCTGGGCGTACCGGGCGGACCAGCTTCCCTCGACGCATCCGATCACGGCCGACATCCGTGACCTGGAGGACGCGAAGCTGAACTTCGACGGGATCACGTACGCCAAGGGCGCGTCCGTGCTGAAGCAGCTCGTCGCGTACGTCGGGAAGGACGCCTTCATGGAGGGCGCCCGGCGGTACTTCAAGCGCCACGCGTACGGGAACACCCGGCTGGAGGACCTGCTGGCGGTGCTGGAGGAGACCTCGGGGCGGGATCTCGCGTCCTGGTCGCGGGCGTGGCTGCAGACGGCCGGGGTCAACTCGCTCACCCCGCAGGTGGTGTACGGCGCGGCGGGGCGGATCACCGAGCTGGCCGTGTTCCAGGAGAGTGCCCAGTCGCACCCCGAGCTGCGGCCCCACCGGGTGGCCGTCGGGCTGTACCGGCGCGAGGAAACCGGCGGCGAGCTGGTGCGGTACGCGAGGGCGGAGGTGGACGTCGCCGGGCCCCGCACGGTCGTCGCGGAGCTCGCGGGGAGCGAGAAGCCGGACCTGGTGCTGGTCAACGACGACGACCTGACGTACTGCAAGATCCGCTTCGACGCGGAGTCGCTGGCCACCCTCCGCGCGCACCTCGGCGAGGTGAGCGACCCGCTGGCACGGGCGCTGTGCTGGTCGGCCCTGTGGAACCTCACGCGGGACGCGCTGATGCCGGCCCGGGACTTCGTCGGCCTGGTGCTGCGGTTCGCCGGGCGCGAGACCGACATCGGCGTCCTCCAGATGCTGCACGCGTGGACCCGGTCCGCGCTGACGCACTACGCGGCGCCCGAGTGGCGCGAGGAGGGCGGGCGCGCGCTCGCGGAAGGGGCGCTGCGGGAGCTGCGGATCGCCGAGCCCGGCAGCGAGCACCAGCTCACCTGGGCGCGGTTCTTCGCCGCGACGGCCTGCCGGGACGCGGACTTCCAGCTGCTCCAGGGACTGTTGGAGGGCACGGCCAGGATCGACGGCCTGGAGGTCGACCAGGAGCTGCGCTGGGCCTTCCTCGGGCCGCTCGCGTCGCACGGCGTCGCCGACGAGAAGGTGATCGACGCGGAGCTGGCGCGCGACGACACCGCGTCGGGCAAGCGGCACCAGGTGCGGTGCCTCGCCTCGCGCCCCTCGGCGGCCGTCAAGGCGCAGGCGTGGGCGGCGGTCGTGGAGTCCGACTCGCTGTCGAACGCGCTGGTGGTGGCCACGATCGACGGCTTCGTCCAGCCGGCGCAGCGGGAGTTGCTCGCTCCGTACGCGCAGAAGTACTTCGCGGCGATCGAGCGGGTGTGGGACGAGCGTTCCATCCAGATCGGGATGGACGTGGTGTCGGGGCTGTTCCCGGGGCTCCAGGACGACCCGGCCACCCTGGACGCGACGGACGCGTGGCTCGACGGCCACGCGGACGCGGCACCGGCGCTGCGCCGGCTGGTCCTGGAGGCCCGGGACGACCTGGCGCGGGCCCTGCGCGGTCAGGCGTGCGATCGGGGCGCTGCGGGGTGAACGGCTGACGCGGGGCGGGGTTTCGGCATTCGAACTTCCGTACTTTAGTGCGGTGATGTCCTGAATTGTCGACGACTGTGTAACAGCGGTTAGGGAGCCGGGGGTGAGCGGGAAACCCCCGGACATGAACCACAACACCCCGGTCTCCCCCCGCCCCCTCAGCCACCTCACCGACGCCCAGCGGCGCGTGCTGTCCGCCGCCCAGCTGCGCGCGCACGGCGTGTCCGCCGCCCAGGCGTCCGCGCGGTGCCGGCCCGGCGGACCCTGGCAGCAACTCCTGCCCGGCGTCTTCGTCCTGCACCCGGGCCCGCCCACGAGCGAGGAGCGGCTGCACGCCGCCCTGCTGTACGCGGGGCGGTCCACCGGGTCCCCGGGCGGCGCGGTGGTCCCGGCGCAGGCCAGGACCGAGGGCGAGGCCGGCTCGTACGGCGATGCCATGGTCACCGGGCTGGCCGCCCTCGCCCTGCACGGCTTCTCCGCCGCTCCCCCGCTGCTCTCCCTGGAGCGGATCGACGTACTGGTGCCCCGCACCCGGCGGCTGCGTTCCACCGGGTGCGCCCGGCTGGTCCGGGCGCACGCCATGCCGCACGTCCATGAGATCGGCGGCCTGCCGGTCGCGCCGGCCGCCCGCGCCCTCGCCGACGCGGTCGCGCAGCTCGGGGACGCCGACGTCGTACGCCGCCTGCTCACCGAGGCGGTACGCGGCGGCCACTGCGAACCGGCCGCCGTGGTGAAGGAACTAACCCTCGCGCGGCTGCTCTCACGGCCGCACGTCGTCGACGCCGTCGACTCCCTGCTCGCCGAGGGGCGGGCCATCGCCGAGGACCGGCTCTACCGGATGGTCCGCGACCACGGGCTGCCCGACCCGCTGTGGAACGTCGACCTGCGGCTGCCCGGCGGTCCGCACCTCGGCGGTGTCGACGTCTACTGGCCCGAGCACGCCGTGGCCGTGGAGCTCGACACCCGCGCGCCCCGGCAGGACGAGGACGCCATGGGGTCTCCCCCGCACGGGCGGAGCCGGGAGCTCGGGGAATGGTCGCGGTACGCCCGCAAGCGTGAGCACCTGGAGCGGCTCGGCATCACCGTCGTGCACATCACGCCGAAGAAGCTGCGGGAGGCGGCGGAGCAGCAGGCGACCGTCGTACGGACCGCCCTGATGGCGTCGGGCGACCGGGAGCCACCCGCCTGTGTGGTGGTGCTGCCGCGCTGACGCCTCAGCGCCTCTTCAGCAGCAGCTCCGTGTTCCGGGCGTCCAGCGGACCCGCCAGGGTCTGCCGGGCGCCCGCCGCGTTGAGCGACAGCTCGCGGTAGAGGGCCGCGAGCCCCGTCTGCGACAGGTCCGTGAAGTCGGTGCGGTGCGGGGCGGCCGACTCGATCAGCGTGGTGAAGAGGGACAGCGTGCCGTCGTGGTTGTCGGTCAGCTCGACGATCCGGGCGAGTTGCGGGTACTCGACGTGCGAGGCGGTGGAGATCTCCCAGAAGCTGCCGTGGGCGCGGATCTCGTTGCGGTGGCTGTGTCCGTTGATCCAGGCGATGACGTGGGGGTTCCGCCGGAAGAGGCTGACGAGCTCGTCGCCGCCGCCGTCGTCGAACGTCCAGCTGTTGTGGTGGCTGAAAACGATGAGGTGCTCGTCCCGGTGGGCGCGCAGTGTGCGCCCCAGCCAGGCCAGTTGCGCCGCGCCGATCGAGCCCGCGAAGTGGCCGCCCCGGTCGGTGGTGTCGAGGCTGATGCCGCGTACGCCGTCGGCGACGCGGAAGGAGTAGTACAGGTTCCCGGTGTCGGCGTTCTCCCGGGTGTAGCCGTGGCCGGCCGGGCCCGCGCCCGTGCGGGCCGGGTCCAGGTGGGCCTCGGCGTACTCGCGCGGTGTGAAGGGCGCGCGCGCCGGGTCGGGCGTGACGGAGCGCATGCGGCGGGTCTGGCGGCGCAGCAGATCGGTGAAGTAGACGCCGCGCGGGTCGTCGCCCTTGCGGAGTACGGCTTCGAGCGCGCGCGCCTCGTACACCGGCAGGGAGAACAACTTCCGGCCACCCACCGCGAAGTCGGCGAGCCGGCCGGAGGCGAAGCAGCCGCTGTGCAGGTCGTCGTGGTTGCCGACGGTGGAGTACCAGGGCAGGCGCAGCCCGGGGCTGTTCACGGGGCGCAGGGCGGCTGCGAGGTAGCCCGGCAGGCGCGGGAAGCCGCGCTGCTTGTCGGCGTCGCGCAGCGCGGCGTCCGGGTGCCAGTACAGGGGCTCCCCGCAGTCCTGGACGCCCTCGTAGCGGGCGGGGTCGCCGGTGCTGGGGGTGATGCGGCCGCCGCTCATCGTCCGCAGGAACCAGTCGAGTTCGGCCTTGCAGTTGTTGTCCGTGTTGTCGCCGGTCGTCATCACGAAGCCGAGGTCCGCTCCGGTGACCGGCCCGCCGCGCAGCGCGTTGACACGCTCGACCAGCGCGATCGCGCCGTGCACGGTGAGCGCCTCCTGCGGACGCCAGGCTCCCGCCGCCTGGGCGCGCAGGTACTCGGTGCGGACGGGGTGCTGCACGTCGGTGAGGTGCAGGTCGGTGAGCTGTACGAACGACGCGAGGGCGGTACGCCGTTCCGCGCGGCCGGCCCGGGCGGCGGCGAGCTGCGTCCGCACGACGCGCTTCCAGCCGGGGCCGGTGCCGAGGCGCCGGTAGCCCGCGGCGCCGCCGCGCGGGGTGGCAACCTTGCGGAGCGTCGTGCCGGTCCAGGGCGGTACGGCGGCGGGGGCGGCCGCCGGCGCACCGGCCCCCGCGGCGCGGTCCGGGCGCAGGGCGAGACCGATACCGGCGGAGAGGCCGGCCGCCGTGGTCGCGGCGAGGAAGGAACGGCGGTCGGAAGCGGCTTCGGCTGCGGAGCGTAGGCGTGACATGGCGCGGTCTCCCCGGGGTGCGGTCGCATCGGCCGGGCAGGGGCGGACCGCCGGCGGGAGCCGGTGGAACCCCTTGCCCCACCGGGATCGTCGACACCGGGGGTGGCCTGCGCGTGAACGGCTCCGCAACGCGTCACACCGATCACCGAACAGGGATCACCCGGGGGGACGGTCGCGGGTCCGCGGCCTGCCGCGGGCCGTCCGCGCGGTGCGGCCCTGACCGCCGCCCGCCCCATGCCGGACGGGAACTCCGCCCCGGGAACGCCGCAGGGGGCGAAGGGGTCACCGTCCGGTCCCTCCGCTCACCTCCCCGGCAGCGCCACCCGTCCCGCCGGCGGCCTCGTGCGCCACATCTCCATGCCGGTGTCGACCAGTTCGACGTGGTCGAGGCGGTGCACCTCGTCCAGGGGGTGCCAGGCCGCCAGGTCGGTGGAACCGCCGGTCTCGTGGCGCAGTTCGCCGCCGGTGATCTCCCCCTCGTACACGATCCGCAGGCCCTGGAAGTCGGCGAACGCGCCGAGCCGGCGCGGGTAGCGGCGGGTGACGGAGTCGACGCCGAGCAGCCGTACCGGTTCGACGGCGTACCCCGTCTCCTCCTCCACCTCGCGGATCACCGTGTCGTACGGATCCTCGCCGTGGTCCATGCCGCCGCCCGGCAGCGTCCACCGCCTCGCCCCGTCGGGCGCCACCCAGCGGGCCAGCAGCACCTGCCCGTCCCGCACGCACACGGCGTAGGCCGCCACCCTGAGCTCTCGGTTCATTGACCGAGGTTACGGGCAGGCGGCGCGACGGCGCCCGGAATCTGACGGTTCGGGCCCGGTGGCGCATACCGCGCGGTGGCGGATGTACGCCACGACCGTATTACGCCCTTGGCAACTCTCCCCAAACGACCATCACTTAGGCAAGGCTGAGCGGTCATCCGGCACCGTATTCCGGACGACAGCCCGGACGACTCCTTCTTTCACTCACAGGGAAGCCCATGACCCTCGAATCATCCGGCTCCATACCCGGCGCCAGACCCGCGGCCCGCATCGCGCTCGCCGCCGGTCTGGTCGCCGCGCTGTGTGCGGCCGCGCCGCTGCCCGCCATGGCGGCCGGCGCCGACGACCCCCGTTCCACCGCGCCCGCGCCCAAGTCGGCTGCGGCGAAACTCGGTTCCGCCGACGCGCAGCTGCTCGCCGAGGCGGAGGCCGACGGCGCGAAGAGCGTCACGCTGATGGTCGCCACCGCGCCCGGCGCGACCGAGCAGGTCGCGCGGCAGCTGGACGCCGTCCAGGGCGGCCTGGTCGGCCGTACGGACGACAAGCTCGGTTACGTACGGGCCACCCTGCCCACCGGCGAGGCGGACAAGGCCATCAAGGCCGCCGCGAAGCTCTCCTCCGTCCACGGGATCGACCTCAAGCAGGAGATCGCGCTGGACGACCCGACGCCGGCCGCGGACCGCGGCAAGGGCGCGAAGACCGCCGCCGAGGGCACGTACGCCGGCCCCGGGAAGCGGACGCCCGCGGAGAACCCGTACAACCCGTCCTTCGAGACGGGCGCCGTGGACTTCGTGGAGGACCACCCGAAGGCCGACGGCCGCGGGGTCACCATCGGCATCCTCGACTCGGGTGTCGACCTCGGCCACCCGGCGCTCCAGAAGACCACCACCGGCGAGCGCAAGATCGTCGACTGGGTGACGGCCACCGACCCGGTCGCGGACGGCGACGGCACGTGGCGCCGGATGACGGCGGCGGTCGACGGCCCGACGTTCGCGATCGCGGACCGCACGTGGTCGGCCCCCGCCGGCAGCTACAAGTTCAACCTCTTCCGCGAGGACGCCACCACGGGTGGCGACATGGCGGGAGACCTGAACCGCGACGGTGACACCACGGACGTCTGGGGCGTGCTGTACGACGCCGCGGCCGGCACGGTCCGCGTCGACCTCGACAACGACGCCGACTTCGGCGACGAAGAGGCGATGAAGCCGTACAAGGACGGGCACCAGGTCCGGTACTTCGGCAAGGACGACCCGGCGACCGACGTCGTCGAGCAGATCCCGTTCGTCGCCGAGATCCGCAAGGACGTCGTCTACAACGCGGCCGGCGCGAAGGCCGACTACGTCAACATCGGCATCATCGAGGGCTCGCACGGCACGCACGTCGCCGGCATCACCGCCGCCAACAGCCTCTTCGGCGGCCGGATGAACGGCGCCGCCCCCGGCGCCAAGCTGGTCTCCTCGCGCGCCTGCACCTGGAGCGGCGGCTGCACCAACGTCGCGCTCACCGAGGGCATGATCGACCTCGTCACCAAGCGCGGTGTCGACATCGTCAACATGTCGATCGGCGGCCTGCCCGCGCTGAACGACGGCAACAACGCGCGCGCCGAGCTCTACACGCGCCTCATCGACACCTACGGCGTGCAGCTGGTCATCTCGGCCGGCAACAGCGGCCCGGGCACCAACACCATCGGCGACCCGTCGCTGGCGGACAAGGTCATCTCGGTCGGCGCGTCCATCTCCAAGGAGACCTGGGCCGCCAACTACGGCTCGGTCGTGTCGAAGAAGTACGCCATGATGCCCTTCTCCTCGCGCGGCCCGCGTGAGGACGGCGGCTTCGCGCCGACCATCTCCGCGCCCGGCGCCGCCATCAACACCACCCAGACGTGGTCGCCCGGCGGCCCGGTCGCCGAGGCCGGCTACCAGCTCCCGGCCGGCTACTCGATGCTCCAGGGCACCTCGATGGCATCGCCGCAGGCGGCGGGCGCGAGCGCGCTGCTGCTGTCGGCCGCGAAGCAGAAGAAGATCGACCTGACCCCGGCGAAGCTGCGCACCGCGCTCGTCAGCCAGGCCGACCACATCAAGGGCTTCCAGCCCCACGAAGAGGGCGCCGGCCTGATCAACATCGTGGACGCGTGGGAGTCGATCAAGGACAACGCGTCGGCGCACGAGTACACGGTGAAGGCCCCGGTCGACACCGCGATCGACCAGTTCCTCAAGACGCCGGGCTTCGGCACCGGCCTGTACGACCGTGAGGGCGGCCTGAAGGCCGGCCAGAAGAAGGTCTACGACATCACGCTCACCCGGACCACCGGCCCCGCCGGCCCCGTCCGCCACGAGCTGCACTTCGAGAACAACGACGGCACCTTCAAGATCGTCGGCGACGACGTGGTCCGGCTTCCGCTGAACCAGCCGGTCACCGTGAAGGTCTCCGCCCAGCCGCGCGCCAAGGGCATCCACAGCGCGATCCTTGAGGTGTCCGACAAGGCCACCGAGGGCATCGACAAGCAGATCCTCACCACCGTGGTCGCCGCGGAGGCGCTGGACAAGCCGTCCTACGCGTTCTCCGCCACCGGCTCGGTGCAGCGCAACGCGCCGAAGTCGTACTTCGTGAACGTCCCCGAGGGCGCGAAGTCGCTGGAGGTGGCCCTGGGCGGGCTCACCGACGGCAGTCAGACGCGCTTCGTCGCCATCCACCCGTACGGTGTGCCTTCGGACCCGACGTCGACGGTCAACTGCTACCCGAACTACACGAACCCGGCCAACACCTGCCGCCCGGACCTGCGGTCGTACCCGAACCCGCAGGCCGGCGTCTGGGAGATCGAGGTCGAGTCGCGCCGTACCTCGCCGGTGCTCGACAACCCGTACAAGCTGGACGTGTCGGTGCTCGGCGCCGCCTTCGACCCGGCCGTGCAGACCATCCCCGAGGCCAAGGTCGGCACGCCGGCCCCGGTCGAGTGGAAGGTCACCAACGGTTTCGCCGCGCTGGAGGGCAAGCTGAAGGCCGGCTCGCTCGGCTCGTCGAAGGACACCCGTCCGTCGATCAAGAACGGCGAGAAGCAGGAGTCCACCCTCACCGTCGGTGAGGGCGTGGAGCGTCTCGACATCGCGATCGGCAAGGTCTCCGACGCCGCCGCGGACCTGGACCTGTCGGTCTACCTCGGCACCACGCTGGTCGGCCAGGCCGCCGACGGCGACTCCGAGGAGGCCGTCAGCCTGGTCAAGCCCGCAGCGGGCACCTACCGGATCGTCGTCGACGGTTACTCGGTCCCGGCCGGGACCACCGAGTACGACTACCGCGACGTGTACTTCTCCCCGTCGCTCGGCCAGGTCAAGATCGACGACGCACAGACCGTGAAGCTGGCCAACGGCGCCTCGGCGCAGGTCAAGGCCGAGGTCGTGGTGGCCGGTGCGGCTCCCGAAGGACGCAAGTTCTTCGGCGAGGTGCAGCTGGTCAACGCGCGCGGCACGGTCGCCGGCTCCGGCAGCGCGCAGATCGACAAGGTCACGCCGTAACCGCACCCGCACAGCGGTGAGTTGCTGAGGAGGGGCGGGGGGGGGGGGGGGGGGGCCCCCCCCCCCCCCCCCCCCGCCCCTCCGTCTTCCCCGGCGGCCGTTCCCGCGGGACCGCCCGCAGGAGATCGAACTGCCCATCGACTTCACATCATCTTCACTGTCACCATGGTTCCCATGACGCACCTCATCAAGGGGGCCAACACCCCAGTGCCCACTGACCTTCTGCGGGTGGCCGTCTGCCGCCGGATCGTCGCCGGGGCGCCGACCGTGGACGCCTCGGCCCTCCTGCTGGACGCGAACGGCAAGGTGCGCGGCGACGCCGACCTGGTCTTCTACAACCAGCCGCACCACCCGTCGGGCACCGTGCGGCACCTGGGCACCAACGAGGGCAACGGGCAGCTCGCCGAGTGGCTGGAGGTCGACCTGCCGCGCGTCGAGCCCGCCGTGCAGCGGGTGCTGATAGCCGGCTCCTGCGACGGCGGGGTCTTCGGCTCCGTACCCGGCCTGTACGTCCAGGTCCTCACCGGCGGCGGAGCGCCGGTCGCGCTCTACGCCGTGGACGACGCGACGACCGAGACCGCCTTCGTCATCGGCGAGTTCTACCGGCGCGGCAGCGGGTGGAAGTTCCGTGCGGTCGGGCAGGGTTACGCCTCCGGGCTCGCGGGGCTCGCGACGGACTTCGGCATCGCGGTCGACGGGGGCGAGGCGCCGCAGCCCGCACCACCGGCCCCCGCGCCCGCACCGGCGTACGCCTCTGCTCCGGCACCCGCGTACGCCCCTCCTCCCGCACCGGCGGGCGTACCCGCGCACGCCCCTGCTCCGGCCCAGAACACCGCGCCGGTCGTCCAGGACGCCGTGCAGCCGCGCGACGCCGTGCCCGTCTCCTTCGGCCCCGGGTTCCACCCGTTCGTACGCCGCGGTCACGGCAACGACGTCCTCACCGTCGACGCGCCCGTCCCCCCGGGTCCGGTGATCGTCGAGGGCTGGCACGAGGGCGAGGGCTACTTCTGCGTCGAGACCCTCGACCGCCGCAACCGTGACGACGAGCTGCTCTTCAACACCACCCTCACCGCCTTCCGCGGCCGGGCGCTCGTACAGAACCGCACCGACCGCCCCCTGCGGCTGAAGATCGAGGCGGACAACGAGTGGACCGTGATGGTGCAGCCGCTCTCCGTCGCGCGCGCCGTCGGCCAGGGCATCCGGGGCTTCGGTCCCGAGATCCTGGTCTACGACGGCCCCGTGGCCGACCTCGGCGTGACGTTCGACGGCGACGAGGACGAGGGCGGCTACTTCGGCGTGTCCAGCTCCCGCAGGCCCGAGAAGTTCGACGACGACTACGACCTGCTCGTCAACGAGACCGGCCCCCTGCGGCAGACCGTTCCCCTCACCGAGGGCCCGCTCGTGATCAAGGTCGAGGCGGACGGCCCCTGGTCGCTCACGCCCCGCCCGGTGCCGGTCATGGACCCGGACACCGCCCGGGCCACCGGCGCCGGGCGCGGCGCCAGCACCGTCACCCTCACCAACCCGAACCCGGGCCACCCCGCGATCCTGGAGTACGCGATCCGGAGTGACGGCTCCCTCTTCGGGTACGACGTCGTGATCCTCGACGAGTACGACGACGAGGAGCGCTTCCTGCGCGGCACCGACCACGGCCCGCACGGCCGCACCCTGCTGTTCCGCAACGGAGAGCCCGAGGTCCGGCTGCGGGTCGACAACGCCGTCGACTGGAACCTGAACCTGCACCCGGCGGCCGCGGCTCCGGCGCTCACCGGCCCGCTGGAGGGCAGCGGCAGCGCGGTCTTCCGCTACGACGGGCCGCCCGCGCTCCTGGGCCTGCGCCGCACCACGTCCGACGACGCCCCGCTCACCACCAGCACCGTCCAGGCGACGGGCAAGGCGGTGATCTCCGGCGACACCCGCGGTAGGCGCCGTCCGGTCGTGGGACCGCTCTGGGTGGCGGGCGCGGGCCACTGCTACGTCCTGGTGGCCGCCGTCGCGTCGACCGGCTGGCAGATCGAGCCGATGGCCGCCGAGAGCGCCCCGGTGGTCGGCCACGCGGTGTCCGGCCAGGGCTACGCCGTCGTGCGCAACACCGGGCCCGAGGCCGAGATGATGCTCACGCACGAGGCGCTCGGCGACCTTGACCTCCCCGTGGTGTGGGCGCTCGACGCTCGCCTGGAGCCTGTGCGACGTATCACCACCGGTTCCGGCCTGCACACCTTCCCCAGCGGCTTCCTCCAGATCAGGACCGGCGGGCGCTGGGGTTTCGAAGTGAGGTGACGGCGGTCACGGCGTCCAGGGGCCGGACAATGGATTGGACAAGGCCGCCCTGGAGAGACGCATGATGGGTGGCAGCACCAGGTCAGCCGCCTGCTACACGTTCGTACGTACGAAGGAGTCGTCGTGAGGGTCGGAATCGTCGGAGCCACCGGTCAGGTCGGCACAGTCATGCGCGGGATTCTGGCCGAGCGCGAGTTCCCGGTGGACGAGCTCCGCCTCTTCGCCTCCGCCCGTTCCGCGGGCTCCACGATCGAGTGGCAGGGCAAGGACGTCACCGTCGAGGACGCGTCGACGGCCGACTACTCCGGCCTGGACATCGTGCTCTTCTCCGCCGGTGGCGCGACCTCCAAGGCGCTGGCCGAGAAGGTCGCCTCGCAGGGCGCCGTCGTGATCGACAACTCCTCCGCCTGGCGCCGCGACCCCGATGTGCCGCTGGTGGTCTCCGAGGTCAACCCGCACGCCGTGGCGAACCGCCCCAAGGGCATCATCGCCAACCCGAACTGCACCACGATGGCCGCGATGCCGGTCCTCAAGCCGCTGCACGTCGAGGCCGGGCTGACCGCCATGGTGGCCACCACCTACCAGGCCGTGTCCGGCTCGGGTGTGGCCGGTGTCGCCGAGCTCGACGGCCAGGTCAAGAAGGTCGTGGACCACGCCGCCGAGCTCACCCACAGCGGCGAGGCCGTCGACTTCCCCGAGCCCGGCGTCTACAAGCGCCCCATCGCCTTCAACGTGCTGCCGCTGGCCGGCTCCGTCGTCGACGACGGCTCCTTCGAGACCGACGAGGAGCAGAAGCTCCGCAACGAGTCCCGCAAGATCCTGGAGATCCCCGAGCTGAAGGTCTCCGGCACCTGCGTACGCGTCCCGGTCTTCTCCGGCCACTCCCTCCAGGTCAATGTGCGTTTCGAGCGCCCGCTGAGCGTGGAGCGCGCCACCGAGCTGCTTGCCGGCGCCCCGGGCGTCGCGCTCTCCGAGATCCCGACGCCGCTCCAGGCCGCGGGCAAGGACGTCTCGTACGTCGGCCGCATCCGCCGCGACGAGACCGCCGAGAACGGCTTGGCGCTGTTCCTCTCCGGCGACAACCTGCGCAAGGGCGCGGCGCTCAACGCCGTGCAGCTCGCGGAGCTGGTCGCCGCCGAGCTCAAGGGCTGACCTCTTCGTCACGTTCGCCACGCCCGGTGGGGCGGGGTTCCCCGGAGCCCCGCCCCACCGGGCGTACGCGTGCGGTCCGCCACCGGGTCACAGCCTGCGGACCTCGAAGTGGAAGCACCCGTACTCCACGGCTCGCACGTGCACCAGCGCCACCCGTTCGTCGGCGAACGCCTCCGCGAACGCGGCGTCGAAACCCGCCGTGGCGTCCTGTGGGATCTCCAGGAGTCGGCCGCCGACGATGCGCCCCTCGGCGTCGTACCGGCGGACCGTGCGCAGCGCACCCGGGCGCGCGAAGGGGTAGCCGTCGGCGGGCCGCGGGCCCCCGCACTCCTGCGCGTGGATGAAGACGGGCCCCTGCTCGTCGTACGCCCCGGGCCTGGCCCACGTCTCGGCCGCCCAGCGGCGCAGCGGCGCGTACGACACGAGCGCGACGCGCTCGCCGCGCCCGCTCGGGCGCAGGCAGCAGCGCAGCGGCGCGCCGCCCTCCTCGTCGGTGTGAGGGGCGCAGGGGCGCCCGGCGTCGTCGGTCTCCCGCAGCTGCTGCAGCGCGCCGGCCGCGATGGGGCGGGGCGTGTGGACTGTCCTCGTCATACGACCAGCCTGCGCACCGCTCCGCCCCCGCACCGGCGGTCTTCGGACACCGCACCCTGTCAGCTGCGAGCTAACTCAGCAGCCATGACGCAGGCGGCGTGGAAGGATGGCGAAAAACGACACATACCGAGGAGATGACCGGGTGCCTGGCACGAATCTGACCCGTGAAGAGGCCCAGCAGCGGGCGAGCCTGCTCACTGTTGACGCGTACGAGATCGAGCTCGACCTGAGCGGCGCCCAGGAGGGCGGCTCGTACAGGTCCGTGACGACCGTGCGCTTCGAGTCCGCCGAGGCCGGGGCCGAGACCTTCATCGACCTGGTGGCGCCGGCGGTGCACGAGGTCGTGCTGAACGGGAAGTCGCTCGACGTCGCCGCGGTCTTCCGCGATTCGCGGATCGCCCTGAAGCACCTCGTGGCCGGCCCGAACGAGCTGAAGGTCGTCGCCGACTGCGCGTACACCAACACGGGCGAGGGCCTCCACCGCTTCGTCGACCCGGTCGACCAGCAGGCGTACCTCTACACCCAGTTCGAGGTGCCGGACGCCCGCCGCGTCTTCGCGTCCTTCGAGCAGCCGGACCTCAAGGCGACGTTCCAGTTCACCGTGAAGGCCCCGTCCGGCTGGACGGTGATCTCGAACTCCCCCACCCCGGAGCCGAAGGACGACCTCTGGGTCTTCGAGCCGACGCCGCGCATCTCGACCTACATCACCGCGCTGATCGCCGGCCCGTACCACTCCGTCCACAGCTCGTACGAGAACGCGAACGGCCAGAGCGTGCCGCTGGGCATCTACTGCCGCCCGTCGCTCGCCGAGTTCCTGGACGCGGACGACATCTTCGACGTCACGCGGCAGGGCTTCGACTGGTTCCAGGAGAAGTTCGACTACCCGTACCCCTTCGCGAAGTACGACCAGCTCTTCGTGCCGGAGTTCAACGCGGGCGCGATGGAGAACGCGGGCGCGGTGACCATCCGCGACCAGTACATCTTCCGCTCCCGGACGACGGACGCGGCATACGAGCGGCGCGCCGAGACCATCCTGCACGAGCTGGCGCACATGTGGTTCGGCGACCTGGTCACCATGGAGTGGTGGAACGACCTGTGGCTGAACGAGTCGTTCGCCACGTACACGTCGGTCGCCTGCCAGGCGCACGCGGAGGGCTCGAAGTGGCCGCACGCGTGGACGACGTTCGCGAACTCGGAGAAGACCTGGGCCTACCGCCAGGACCAGCTCCCCTCCACGCACCCGATCATGGCGGACATCCGTGACCTGGACGACGTACTGGTCAACTTCGACGGCATCACGTACGCGAAGGGCGCTTCCGTACTGAAGCAGCTCGTCGCGTACGTCGGCCAGGACGAGTTCTTCAAGGGCGTGCAGGCGTACTTCAAGGCGCACGCCTTCGGCAACACGCGCCTGCCCGACCTGCTCGGCGCCCTGGAGAAGACCTCCGGCCGCGACCTGAAGACCTGGTCGAAGGCGTGGCTCGAGACGGCCGGCATCAACATCCTGCGCCCGGAGATCGAGACGGCCGCGGACGGCACCATCACCTCCTTCGCCGTCCGCCAGGAGGCCCCGGCGCTCCCGGCCGGCGCGAAGGGCGCCTCCATCCTCCGCCCGCACCGCATCGCGGTGGGCTGCTACGACCTGGACGGCGCGGGCCGCCTGGTCCGTACGAACCGCATCGAGATGGACGTGGACGCGGCCGAGCTGACCGAGGTCCCCTTCCCCGCGAACACCCCCCGCCCGGCCGTGGTCCTCCTCAACGACGACGACCTGTCGTACGCGAAGGTCCGCCTGGACGCCGACTCGCTGGCCATGGTCACGGCGCACATCGGTGACTTCGCCGAGTCCCTGCCGCGCGCGCTGTGCTGGTCGGCCGCCTGGGACATGACCCGCGACGGCGAGCTCGCCACCCGCGACTACCTGGCGCTGGTCCTGTCGGGCATCGGCAAGGAGTCGGACATCGGCGTGGTCCAGTCCCTGCACCGCCAGGCGAAGCTCGCACTGGAGCTGTACGCGGCGCCGCAGTGGCGCGAGACGGGCCTGGCGCGGTGGACGGCGGCGACGCTGGAGCACCTGCGCGCGGCCGAGCCGGGCAGCGACCACCAGGTGGCGTGGGCGCGCGCCTTCGCCGCCACGGCCCGTACCGACGAACAGCTCGACCTTCTCCAGGGCCTGCTGGACGGCACCTGGACGCTGGACGGCCTGGCCGTCGACACCGAGATGCGCTGGGCGTTCCTCGGCCGGCTCGCGGCAACCGGCCGCGCGGACGAGAAGGCGATCGCGGCGGAGCTGGAGCGCGACAAGACGTCGGCGGGCGAACTGCACGCGATGTCGGCGCGGGCCGCGCGGCCGACCGCCGAGGCGAAGGCGGAGGCGTGGGCGTCGGTCATCGACTCCGACACGCTGCCGAACTCGGCGCAGGAGGCCGTGATCGGCGGCTTCATCCAGACCGACCCGGCCCAGCGTGAGCTGCTCGCGCCGTACACGCAGAAGTACTTCGCGTCGGTCAAGGGCATCTGGGACTCGCGCAGCCACGAGATGGCCCAGCAGATCGCAGTCGGCCTGTACCCGGCGGTCCAGGTCTCGCAGGAGACCCTGGACGCGACGGACGCCTGGCTGGCCGCGACCGACCCGAGCCCGGCACTGCGCCGCCTGGTCCTGGAATCCCGCGCCGGCATCGAACGGGCCCTGAAGGCCCAGACGGCGGACGCGGGAGCGGCGTAGGGGGTAGGCGGCGTAGGAGGCGTAGGGGGGACGGGTAGCGGGTAGTGGGTAGCGGACATCGGGCGGCGGGGAACCGCACCCGAGCCGCTCACCCGCCCGCCCTTGATACCGTTGACGAACCCGCTCGTGCACCCCGTTTGTGCGCCTCGTTCGCGCACGTGCTCGTGCCCCGTCCGTGCGCGTGCTCGTGCACCCGCTCACGAACCCGCAGGCACATCGAGAGGGCGCCCCCGCCTACCGGCAGGGGCGCCCTCCGCTCACGTTGAAACCGCCCGACGGCCGGGCGCTGTGCCGCTGCCGTCCGCCGGGCGGGGCCTTGGAGCCGGACTGCCGGCCGAGGCAGCCCGGAAACCGAACCGTGTGGGTACCGGCCTGGACCACCCACTGGGCCACTGGCCGGGGCTACTGGCCGGCGACGGCCTCGTACCGCGCCCGCAGCTCGTCCGCGCCCTGCTCGGTGAGCGCCCCGTGCAGGCGCATCCGGGCCACGCCGCCGTCGGGGAAGGCGTCGAGGCGTACGTGGGTGGCGACAGCCTGGGCGGCGAGCTTGAAGCGGTGCAGCGTGTCGGGCTGGAGCTTGGTGCGCGGAATGATCTCGAACCACTCACCGGTCTCGCCGTTGCGCCCGCTCAGGGCGATCCAGCCGGCGGAGTTCCCCTTGAGGTACGCCGTGTCGATCTCGACGGCGCGAATGGCGCCCTGCGCGACGAGCCGGAAGCGCACCCAGTCGTTGGTGTCGCGCACGCGACGGCGGCGGTTCTCCCACCCGTCGTCCATCTTGCGCGAGGTCCCCGGCAGGATGATCTGCGTCGGCGAGGAGTAGAACTTGTCGGAAGCGTCCTCGTACACGCCCCCGTTGAGTACGGAGACCAGGTCGACGGTCCCGAGCAGGTCGAGCCACTCGGGGTCGGGCACGACCTCACCGTGCACGCGGAGGCGGGCGACGCCGCCGTCGGGGTGCTGGCAGAGCCGCACGTGCGTGTAGCGGCGCTCGCTGGTGATCTCGAACCCGTTGGCGGCGTGACCGCGCACGGGCGTCATGGGGACGATCTCCTCCCACTTCACATCGGCGGCGAGCAGCTGCTCGGGGCTCGGCGAACCCTCCACGGAGGCCGCCTGGACGCTCACCCGCTGCGGGTAGTTGCCACGGAAGTGCGCGGTGTCGACGACGATGCCGCGAATGACGCCGGGGGCACCGAGGCGGACGATGGCCCAGTCGTGGTCGTCGGGCGCCGGGAAGGGGTGCGCGGCGTCGACGCCGCGTCGGCGGCGGGTCTCCCAGCCGTCCATGATCTTGCCCTTGTGCCCGAAGTGCTCCGGGTCGAAGACGGCTCGCTCGCGTACGAGGAGATTCTCGCGCTCGGCGAAGAACTCGTCGTTGGCGGCGATGACCCCGGCCCCGAGACGCCGGTCGGCCAGGTCGACGAGTTCGGTGAAGGCGAAGTCCCCACCCCGGTAGTCGGCGTACGGGTCGCCTCCCCCGTAGGGGGCGGCGTCGTTGGCGTGCGGGTCAGCGGCCTGCGCCGTCGCGTTCGCCGCCGTCGTCTGCGTCGTCTCGGTCGTCTTCTTCGTCGTCTTCGCCGTCTTCGCCGTCGTCATGGAATGACTGTCACATTGGCCGAACGGTCAGGTCCATCGAAAGTTTCTGGACAAGCTTTTAAGTGCAACTGAACGGTCGCGATGCGTGATGCGTGGGCACTCTCGCGCATCGGCCGGTGAGGGCACTGTGGAGTTCGGTTCACCCCACGCCCCGCGCATGGACCGGATAAGGCCCGCAGGTCGACCCGACCCACCAACCACCCACCAACCCGGGCGCTCACGCCGGTCCGGAATCGCGGTGTCGCACCAACAACCGTCGCCGCACCCGCCGAGACTGGGGCCGCACCACCCACAAACCGTCCGCACCCCCACCCACATCACCCGCAAGCCACCAAACCGACCCGCACCACAATCCGAGTACCCCCGCCCCACCCACGAAGCCCTCCGAAGGAACGAGTGGCCCCCCACCCCTCACCCCCGCCGTGCCGTGGCGACCTCGCGGAGGGCCGACAGGACGCGGGCCACCGCAGGGCCCGCTTCCGCTCCTCGGCGCACCGCCGCCACCACGTGGCGCTGGGGCTGATCCGCGCTCAGGACCCGCATCACCACGCCCGTTCGCCGCTCCGCCGCCGCCATCCGCGGCACCAGCGCGACGCCCATTCCCGCCTCCACCATCGCCAGGATCGCCGTCCACCCGGCCGCACTGTGAGCCTGATCCGGTACGAAGCCCGCCGCCTCGCACGCGTGGCGCGTGATCTCCGACCACGGCCCGCTCCCACCGAAGATCCACGGCTCGCCCGAGAGGTCCGCGAGCCTCAGACCCGGCGCCGCCGCCTTCGGGTGTCCCGCCGGGAGCGCCACGTCGAGCGGGTCCGCCAGCAGCGGCACGCGGGCCAGTTGCTGGTCGCGGGCGGTCGGCGCGTGCGCCGCCAGCGACAGCGCCAGGTCCACCGCCCCGCTCGCCAGCAGCTCGTACGCCTCCGCCGCCTCCGCCTCCCGCACCCGCACCTCCAGCGCAGGATGCGTCGTACGGAGTCGCTGCACCGCCGGCACCACCAGCGCGGGCACGGCCGTCGAGAACGCCCCCACCCGCACCTCCCCCGCCTCCCCGCGTACGTAGCCCGTCAACTCGGCGTCCGCCTGCTCGAGTTGGGCGAAGACCGCCTCCGCGTGCCGCAGCACCAGGTGGGCGGCGTCCGTCAGACGCACCCGCCGTCCGTGCGCCTCCAGCAGGGGTACGCCGAGCTGCTTGCCGAGGTTGGAGAGTTGCTGCGAGACGGCCGACGGCGTCATCATCAGCGCCTCGGCCGTCGCGGTGACGGTTCCCCGGTCGCGCAGGGTCCGCAGAATCCGCAGCTTCTTGATGTCCCACTCGATCATGGGACGGAATGTATCCCGACGTCCGTGCAGGTCGACGGCGAAAGCCCCACCCGTCACCTTCGTCCCCCACCTGTCACCCTCGTCCCCGAGCCGTCACCTTCCCGCTCGTCCCCCCAGCCGTCACCTTCCCGGTTCGTCCCCCCAGCTGTCACCTTCCCGGCTCGCCCCCGCCCCGCGCCCAGCATCACTCCGCCCAGGATCAGCGCCATGCACACGATCTGCGCCGGGCCCGTCGCCTCGCCCAGCACGGCGAAGGACAGCAGGGCGACGCACACCGGCTGGAGGTAGTAGACGACGCCCGCCCTCGCCGCGCCGACCAGCGCGATCGCCTTGTTCCAGGCGAAGAACGCGACGGCGGAGGAGAAGACACCCACGTAGACCAGCGGGCCGACCGTTCCCGCCGTCGCCTCGAAGCCGCCTTGGAGCGACAGGCTGACGGCGTACGCCGGCGACAGCATCAACGCGCCCAGCACGAACGTGCTGAAGAGGAACGCCAGTCCTCCGATCTCCGCCGGCTTGCGGCGCAGCAACGCACTGTACGAGCCGAAACAGACCGCCGCCGCCAGCATCCACAGGTCCCCTGCGGCGAAGTCCACGTCGAGCGAGCCCTTGCTGACCAGGAGCAGCACCCCGGCGCAGGCCACCAGCATCCCGCACGTGCGGCGGGCGCCGATGCGGGCGCCTCCCAGGCGTTCGTACACGGCCATCAGGACGGGCGAAGCGGCCATGATCATGCCCATGTTGCCGGCCGACGTCGAGAGGCCCGCCTGGTTCACCAAGGTGTTGTAGACCGTGACGCCGAGGAGCGAGGCCAGGACGACGAAGCCCAAGTGGGCTCGTAGTAAGGCCCGTTGGCGCCATGACTGGCGGGCCGCGAAGGGGGTCACGGCAGCGATCGCCACGATCCAGCGCCAGAAGGCCGCCTGTACGGGAGGGACGGAATCGTGGAGGGCGCGGGAGGTGACGAAGCTGCCGGACCAGACGACCGTGGCGACGGCCGCGAGCACGAGCCCCGCCACCGCCGCCGCCGTTTCGGTCCTCGCCCCCGTCACCGTCACGGCCTGCGGCTCAGTGCCGATGCGGGCGCGGTCCCGGCCTACTGCCACTGGTGTTCCCTCCGACGGCTCTCGTCCCGTGGGCGAGTCCGCCCTTGGTTTCGGCCTACCGTCGCACCACGCCAATCATCAGGTCCATCGAATCTTTTCGATCGTATCTTTTAGGTGAGCTGAAAGGATGTGGGTTCGGCGAATTCGACAGCTTCGGCGGCTTCGACGACCCCGACGACTCCGGCGACTCGGACGACTTCCGCCGTTTCGGCGACTTCGGCGGCTTCGACGGCCTTGAGAAGGTCATCTGGCCGAACAGTGTCGCGCCGAGCGCGATCGCCATCCCCAGGAGTTGCACCGGCGTCAGCGTCTCGCCGAGCGCCGCCCAGCCGATCACTGCCGCGGTGAGCGGCGACAGGGGGCCGAGGAAGGTCACCGAGGTCGCGGTGAGCCGGCCGATGCCCCGGAACCAGAGCCAGTACGCGACCGCCGTGTTCACCAGCGCGAGGTAGAGGTAACCGGCGGCGGCCCGCCCGTCGAGCGCCGGGGGCGCGCCCTCCACCAGGAAGGCGACGGGCGCGATCAGCAGGCCGCCGGCGGTCAGCTGCCAGCCGGTCATGACCAGCGGGCCCACTCCGTCGGGCCGTCCCCACCGCTTGGTGAGCACGGTGCCGGCTGCCATGGAGGCGGACGAGGCCAGTGCCGCCACCACGCCGATCGCGTCCAGCGAGGCGGTGGCGCGCAGCACCACCAGGCTTACGCCGAGCGCCGCGGCGATGCCGGTGAGCAGGGTGCGTACGGTCGGTTTCTCGCTCAGGAGCAGCACCGCGAGTCCGGCCACCCACAGCGGCCCCAGCGAGCCGAAGACCGCGGCCATACCGCCGGGCAGGCGGTACGCGGAGAGGAAGAGCAGCGGGAAGAACGCCCCGATGTTCAGCGCCCCGAGCGTCGCCGCCTTGGCCCACCAGGCGCCGCGCGGAAGGGTCCGGGCGACCGCCAGCAGTACGAGCCCCGCGGGCAGGGCCCGCATCAGACCGGTGAAGAGCGGGCGGTCGGGCGGCAGGAATTCGGTGGTGACGGCGTACGTCGAGCCCCAGGAGATGGGCGCGAGCGCGGTGAGCGCGATGGTCCCGGCACGGTTCATGGGTTTCAGCCCCCGAGGAAACGTTGTGGCGGAGTCGGTGGTGGGTGGTAGGTGGTTGGGGATATAGCTTAGACCTAAGCTACTTATTGGCAAGCTACTTGAGGGGAATTAACTTCCTTGCAAGCACCTTTCTTGCGGCCGAGCTGGAGCCTTCGGATACTGCCGTCATGACCACACAGGCCGACAAGGACCCCGTCGACGCCATCACCGCCCAGTGGGCCGAGGTGCGCCCGGATCTCGACACCGCGCCGATGGCTGTCTTCGGCCGTGTCTACCGCGTCGCGCGCGCCATGGGCGACCGCATGGAGAAGGCGTACGACAGGTTCGGGATCTCGCGCGGCGAGTTCGACGTCCTGGCGACGCTCCGCCGCTCCGGCGAGCCGTACACGCTCTCGCCGCGCCAGCTCTCCGCGACGCTGATGCTCACGACCGGCGGGATGACGGGCCGGCTCGACAAGCTGGAGCGGGCCGGGCTGCTCAGCCGGAGCCCCGACCCGCACGACCGGCGCGGGCTGCGGGTGACGCTGTCGGAGCGCGGCCTCGCGACCGTCGACGAAGCCGTGGCGGCGGGGCTGGCACTGCAGCACCAGGCGCTCGAAGGGTTCGGCGAGGAACAGGTGGAGCAGCTTCAGGAGCTGCTGCGCCAGCTACTGGCCGGCGTCCACAAGGTCTGACCCGAGGTCCGGTCCACGTCCGGTCGAAGTCCCGCCCCCGTCCGGTCCAGCTCCGGTCGAGGCGGGGGAAGGACGGCGGCCCCGAGGTCCGGCTGCCGTGGTGCCCGGGCCGGGCCGCCGTGCGAACGCGTCGAGGGCGCCTCCGGTGGAGGCGCCCTCGACGAAAGGTCAGGCGTGTGCGGGGCGGGCCCGTCGGCTCCGCCTGTGGGTCAGCTCTGCTTCTTGGACTTGTCCAGCACCATGACGAGTCCCGCGATCACCACGAACAGGGCGATCGGAGCCACGACATACAGGCCGAGCGTCTCGGCCACACTCAGGCCGGATCCCGGGTCGTCACCGTCGTCCGGCGTGAGCGCGAGCGCGGGGGACGACATGAGCAGCATCATCAGCGTCGTACCGGCCGCTACAGCACCGGCGCGCAGGGCGTTCTTCTTGTCCACGGTGCCAACCTAGCGAACGGCTACGAGGGCCGCGCGCCCGGGGGTGCCGTACGGGTCCGGAAAGCGGCGATCAGGTCGTGCAGGCGGGGTGAGGCGGCCAGTTCCTCCAGGGTTGTGGGACGTCCTTCGGCGTCGGCGACCGGCAGGCGCCAGTTCGGGTACTGGTCCCAGGTGCCCGGCAGGTTCTGCGGCCGGCGATCGCCCACCGCGTCCGGCAGCCAGATGCCGACCATGCGGGCCGGGGTGCGCAGCAGGAAGCGGTAGACGGCGCGGATCTCGCCCTCCTCGTCGCCCGCGCCCTCCGGCAACAGACCGAGCCGGGCCAGGTACGACAGCCAGTCGGCCACCTCTACGGCCGCCTCGGCCCGTTCTTCCTCCAGCGGGCGCGTGAGCAGTCCGAGCCGGTGGCGCAGTGCGACGTGCTCGCCCGTCAGGCGGGCGGCCGTGGAGGGCAGGTCGTGGGTGGTGGCGGTGGCGAGGCAGTGCTCGCGCCAGTGTTCCGGGGGGAGCGGTTCGCCCGTGCCGGCCCAGTCGCGCTCGAACCACATCACCGACGTGCCGGACACGCCGCGCTCGGCGAGCGCGTCCCGCACCCCCGGCTCGACCGTCCCCAGGTCCTCCCCTATGACGCTCGCTCCCGCCAGGTGGGCCTCCAGGGCGAGTACGGCGAGCATCGCCTGGGCGTCGTAGCGGACGTACGTGCCGTCGGTCGGGCGGCGGCCCTGCGGGATCCACCAGAGCCGGAACAGCCCCATCACGTGGTCGATGCGCAGGGCGCCGGCGTGGCGCAGGAGGCCGCGCAGCAGGCCGCGGAAGGGGGCGTACGCGGCGGCGGCCAGGACGTCGGGGCGCCACGGGGGCAGGCCCCAGTCCTGGCCGAGCGCGTTGAAGGCGTCGGGGGGCGCGCCGACGGACATGCCTCGGGCGTACGCGTGCTGCTGTGCCCAGGCGTCGGCGCCGCCCGGGTGCACGCCGACGGCCAGGTCGTGGACGATGCCGACGGGCATGCCCGCATCGCGGGCGGCGCCCTGCGCGGCGGCGAGCTGGCAGTCGGTGAGCCATGCCAGCCAGCCGTGCAGGTCGACGCGGTCGTGCAGCTCGCAGCGGGCGCGCTCGACGGCGGCGGAGTGCGGGTCGTCCCGCAGCTCGGCCGGCCAGGCGTGCCAGTCGGGCCCGTGCACCTCGGCCAGCGCGCACCAGGTGGCGTGGTCCTCCAGCGCCGTGCCCTGTTCGGCCAGGAAGTCGCAGTAGGCGGCGCGGCGGCCGGGGCCGAGCGGGACCGCGCGGAGGATTTCGAGGGCCCGCTTCTTCAGCTGCCACACGGCGTCGCGGTCGATCAGCTCGCCCTTGTTGAGGACGCCGTCGCGCAGGGTGGCGGCCCGGTCGAGCAGTTCGTCGATACGGACGCGGTCCGCCGGCGGGACGTGGGCGTACTCCGGGACGTCCTCGACCCGCAGGTGGACGGGGTCGGGGAAGCGCCGGGAGGACGGGCGGTACGGCGACGGGTCGGTGGGCGTGCCCGGGACGGCCGCGTGCAGCGGGTTGATCTGGACGAAGCCGACGCCGAGGGAACGGCCGGACCAGGCGGCGAGCTCGGCCAGGTCGCCGAGGTCCCCCATGCCCCAGGAGCGCCGGGAGAGGAGGGAGTAGAGCTGCACCATGAACCCGTAGGTGCGGCCGGGGGGCTGCGGCACGCGGGCGGGCGCGACGACGAGTGCGGCGGCGTCCTCCCGGCCCTCCGGCGTGCGGACGGTCAGCCGGTGCACGCCGAGGGGCACCTGTCCCCAGCCCTCGCCGCCCGCCGGGCCGCCGTCGCTCGTCGCGGCCGGGGCGGCGGGCGGCGGGGCGGAGTCGGCGACGGGTTCGGGCACGTCGGGGGCCGGGACGTCCCATTCCACGGCCGGGCCCTGCTCCGTCTCGACGCGCAGGCGGGTGCCCGGCGGCAGGCCGGCGAGGGCGGGCGGCGGCTGGGGGCCGGCCGGGCCCGCCCAGGACACCAGCGTGGCGGGCAGCAGGCGGCGGGCGGCGGCGGCCTCGTGCGCCTCGAGGGCCGTACGCACCGCCTCGGGCGTGCGCGCGTCGACGCCGAGGGCCGCGAGAACGGCCACCACCGTGTCGTCGGGGACCTGGAGCGTGCGGTGTGCCGAAGGCTGGTAGGACGTGGCGACGCCGTGCAGGGCCGCCAGCCGGGCAAGGCCCATCTAGACCCCCAGGGGCTCCACGCCCGATGCCGTGCCGTGGGCTGTCGGTTCGCTGGTCAGGGGGGCGGCGTCGGCCATCGGGGGCTCGCTGGTGAGCGGGGCGGCGTCGGCCATGGGCGGTTCGCTGGTCAGCGGCGGCTCGCAGGTGAGCAGCGGCTCCGCGAATGCCGCGTCGTCGAAGGGGAACGCGTCGTCGAGCTGGGTACGGGGAGCGGGCACGGGTTTGGACAGGGCGGAGAGAAGGAGCTGTGCAGCGGCCACAGGGGGGCCTCCCTACGGTGGGCTAAGTGGTCACAGCAGCCCTACCCAGAGGACACGGCCGCAGACGTATACGTTCCATCAACGTGGCCCGCGTCACACCTGGTTCGCCGTACGAAAATTGACAGTCGGCCGGACGGGTGGTGGGCTCGGGGCCCACAGGAAGCTGACGCGACTGAGGAGACGGCCGTGCAGTTCGGGCGCAGGAGAGGCGCGAGGGGCGCGACCGCCGTCGCGGTCGCTGTGATCGGTGGACTGCTCGGCGGTTCGCACGGAGCGTTCGCCGTCCCCTCCGACCCGGGCCCCGGCTCCCCCGCCGCCGCGAAGCCGGACCGCGGGAACGACGCCGCCGCACCGCCGTCCGTCTGGCCCCGGCCGCAGTCGATGCGGGCCGCCGGACAGCCGGTGCCGGTGGGCGGGGAAGCGGTGCTCGTCGCGGAGGCGGATACGGATCCGTACGCGCTGAAAGCGCTCGGCGACGTCCTGCGCGACGCGGGTGTGAAGACGCTCTACACCGTGCGGCCCGACGAGGCGCTGCCCGCGCGCGGCCTGGTCGTACGGGCGGGCGGCACCGGCGCGAACGACGCGCTGCGCGCCCTGCGCTCACCCGAACGCGCCGATCTGCCGCCCGGGGGCTACCGGATAGCCGTCGGCGACGTCGGCGGGCGCGACACGGTGGCGCTCGACGGCGTCGGGGACGACGGCCTGTTCCACGCGGCCCAGACCCTGCGTCAACTGGTGACCGCCGGTCCGGACGGCCGGGGGAAGCGGATCGCGGGAGTCGCCGTCCGGGACTGGCCGGGGACGGCCGTGCGCGGCATGACCGAGGGCTTCTACGGGCAGCCGTGGACCCGCGAAGAGCGGGCCGCGCAGATCGACTTCATGGCCCGTACGAAGCAGAACCGGTACCTCTACGCCCCCGGCGACGACCCGTACCGGCAGGCCCGATGGCGCGACCCGTACCCGGCGGAGCAGCGCGCGGACTTCCGGGCGCTCGCGGAGCAGGCCCGCGCCCACCACGTGACGCTCGGCTGGGCCGTGGCTCCCGGGCAGGCCATGTGCATGTCGTCCGACGACGACGTCAGGGCGATGAACCGCAAGTTCGACGCCATGTGGGCGCTGGGCGTGCGGTCCTTCCAGCTCCAGTTCCAGGACGTCAGCTACAGCGAGTGGCACTGCGGCGCGGACGCCGACACGTTCGGGTCGGGACCGGAGGCGGCGGCGAAGGCGCACGCTCGGGTGGCCAACGCGGTGGCGCGGCACCTCGCGGAGCGGCATCCGGGGTCCGAGCCGCTGTCCGTGATGCCGACGGAGTTCTACCAGGAGGGCGACACCGACTACCGGCGGGCGCTCGCCGCCGAGCTGGACGGCGGGGTGCACGTGGCGTGGACGGGTGTCGGCGTCGTCCCGAAGACGATCACCGGACGTGAACTCGCCGGTGCGCGCGCCGCGTTCGGCCATCCGCTGGTCACCATGGACAACTACCCGGTCAACGACTACGCGCAGGACCGTATCTTCCTCGGCCCGTACACCGGCCGGGACCCCGCCGTGGCGTCCGGCTCCGCCGCCCTCCTCGCCAACGCCATGGAGCAGGCTTCGGCCTCCCGCATCCCGCTGTTCACCGCCGCCGACTACGCCTGGAACCCCCGCGGCTACCGGCCGCAGGAGTCCTGGGAGGCCGCGATGGACGACCTCGCGGGCGACGGCGCCCCGGCCCGCGCGGCGATGCGGGCGCTGGCGGGCAACCACGCCTCGTCCGTGCTGGGCGGGGAGGAGTCGGCGTACCTGCGGCCGCTCATCGAGGGCTTCTGGCGGACCCGGGCGTCCGCCGACGCGGGCGAGCGGGACGCGGCGGCGCGGAAGCTGCGCGACGCGTTCACGGTGATGCGCGACGCCCCGCTGCGGCTCCGGGACTCCGCGGGCGGCGCCTTCGACGACGAAGTACGGCCGTGGACCGAGCAGCTGGCGCGGTACGGCAGGGCGGGCGAACTGTCCGTCGACCTGCTCCAGGCGCAGGCGCGCGGCGACGGTCCGGCCGCCTGGCGCGCCTCGCTCGGCCTGGACGCGCTGCGCGGCTCCCTGAAGGCGAGCCGGGTCACCGTCGGCGCGGGGGTGCTCGACCCCTTCCTGGTGCGGGTCGTCAGGGCGGCGGACGCCTGGACCGGCGCGGACCGTGCGGCGGGCGACGTCGCGGAGGAAGCCGGTGCGTACACGGTCCGGTTCGACCGGGCGCGGCCCGTCGAGGCGCTGACCGCCATGACGGAGCCGGGTACGGGCGAGGGCGCGGCGCTGGAGGCCCATGTTCCGCGCGAGGGCTGGCGGCGCGTGGGCACGCTGTCGGACAGCGGCTGGACGCAGACGGACACCCGGCGGGCGCGGGTCGACGCCGTGCGCCTGACCTGGGACGAGGCCGGTGACGGGAGTGCGCCCGTCGTGCACCGGGTGGTGCCCTGGTTCGCGGACGAGCCGCGGGCGGGGCTGCGGCTGGAGCGGAGCGAGACGGACGCGGTGATCGGCGGCAGCCTGCCGGAGCGCGTCACGGTACGGCTGACCGGGCAGCGGCCCGGTGAGGTCCGCGGCCGGCTGACGGCGCGGGCCCCGAAGGGCATCGAGGTCCGCACGCCCCGGGCGACCACGGTGCCGCGCGGCGCGTCCACCGCCGTGCCGCTCGACGTCCGGGTGGACGAGGCGGTGCCGGCGGGCGAGTACAAGGTGCCGGTGTCCTTCGACGGGCAGGACAGCGTCCTCACGGTGCGCGCCTTCCCGCGTACGGGCGGGCCCGACCTGGTCCGGGCCGCGGGTGTGCGGGTGTCGTCGTCCGGTGACGAGACCGCCGACTTCACGGCGCCGAACGCGAGCGACGGCGACCCGGCGACCCGGTGGACGTCACCGATCGGCCCCTCGGCGTGGTGGCAGGCGGAGCTCGCGGAACCGGTGCGGCTCGGGCAGGTCGTACTGCACTGGCAGGAGGCGTACGCGAAGAGGTACCGCGTCCAGGTCTCCGAGGACGGCCGCACGTGGCGCACGGCGGCGACGGTCAGGGACGGGCGGGGCGGCCGCGAGGCGGTCCGGATGGACGCCGGGAACGCGCGCTTCGTGCGGGTGCAGTGCGACGAGCGGGCGCTGCCGTTCGGCTACTCGCTGTTCGCGGTGGAGGCGTACGCGGTGGACGCGGCGGATGCGGATGACGCGCGGGACACGGGAGCCGACACCACGGGAGACGCCGGAGACCGGGAGTAGCGGCCGGAGGAGCGGCTTCCGGGCACGGCACCCAGCGCCGCAGAGGTGGGCTCCGGACGTGGACCTCAAGCGCCGGACGGCTGGACTCCGGGCGCGGCGCCGGCGAAGCCCGCCGGGCATTCAGGCGGAGATGCCGTCGATCCGGGCCAGTGCGTCGTCCGCGCCGAACGGCTGCAGGTACGGGAGCCAGCGCGGGTCCCGGTGGCCGGTGCCGATGATCCGCCAGGCCAGTCCGGACGGCGGCGCCGGCTGATGGCGCAGCCGCCAGCCGAGCTCCATGAGGTGCCGGTCGGCCTTGACGTGGTTGCAGCGGCGGCAGGCGGCCACCACGTTCTCCCACGCGTGCTGCCCGCCCCGGCTGCGCGGAACCACGTGGTCGACGCTGGTTGCGACGCCACCGCAGTACATGCAGCGCCCGCCGTCCCTGGCGAAGAGCGCACGGCGGGTGAGAGGAACGGGCCCCCGGTAGGGGACCCGTACGAACCGTTTCAGCCGCACGACGCTGGGTGCGGGGACAGCGCGGGTCGCGCTGTGCATGTAGGCGCCGGACTCCTCGAGGCAGAGAGCCTTGTTCTCCAGGACGAGGACGAGCGCGCGGCGGAGCGGTACGACGCCGAGCGGCTCGTACGACGCGTTGAGGACCAGGACATGCGGCACGGATGCCTCCTATTACGCCGGCGGCGCGTGGCTCGCGCCGGGACGATCTGCTCTCAGTCTCCCCTCATGCCTGGGCGAAACGCCACCACGTCCCGGTAACGGGCTCGAAGTGTTTTCGACCACACCACCTTCATGCCCTGGTGAGTCTTGTCTCTCCCTCGCACAGCGAGCCGGAGCACGCGGGATGCCCCGTTAGTGTGGTTGGTCTGTTGTCGTCCGCCCCGCCTGGAGGTCCCGCCGTGCTCTGGTCCGTCCTGTCGGCCGTTGATCCGTCGCCCGAGCCCGTCACTCTCGACGATGCGGCGCAGCAGGCGAACAACGCCGCGAGCTGGGTCGAGCAGAACTGGTCCACCTGGCTGAGCGTGGGCCTGCGGATCCTGCTGATCGTCGTGATAGCCGCCGTGCTGCGCACGGTCGTCCGCCGGTCGCTCACCAAGCTGATAGCCCGCATGAACCGCAGCGCCCAGGCGGTCGAGGGCACCGCGCTCGGCGGTCTGCTGGTGAACGCCGAGCGGCGGCGCCAGCGCTCGGAGGCGATCGGTTCCGTCCTGCGCTCCGTCGCGTCGTTCCTGATCCTCGGCACGGCCGCCCTGATGGTGCTCGGCGCGCTCAACATCAACCTCGCGCCGCTCCTGGCCTCGGCGGGCGTCGCCGGTGTCGCGCTCGGTTTCGGCGCCCGCAACCTCGTCACCGACTTCCTCTCCGGCGTCTTCATGATCCTGGAGGACCAGTACGGCGTCGGGGACAGCATCGACGCGGGTGTGGCGTCCGGCGAGGTCATCGAGGTCGGCCTGCGCGTGACGAAGCTGCGCGGCGACAACGGCGAGATCTGGTACGTCCGCAACGGTGAGATCAAGCGGATCGGCAACCTCAGCCAGGGCTGGGCCACGGCCGGAGTCGACGTACAGGTGCGTCCCACGGAGGACCTGGACCGGGTGCGCGAGGTGATCCTGGAGGCCGCCGCCGAGCTCGCCAAGGACGAGCCGTGGAACGAGCTGCTGTGGGGCCCGGTCGAGGTGCTCGGCCTGGACTCGGTGCTGCTCGACTCGATGGTGGTGCGGGTCTCCGCGAAGACGATGCCGGGCAAGGCGCTCGGGGTCGAGCGGGAACTGCGCTGGCGCATCAAGCGGGCCTTCGACCGGGCGGGCATCCGGATCGTCGGCGGCCCCGCGGCGGTCGGCGACGAGGACGCCCCGGCCGACCCGGCGGCGGGCATGTCGGCGCCGTCCGCCCTGGCCAGCCCGACGTCTCCGCAGTCGCTCGCCGCGTCGCCGATACCGGCGCCCGCCACAAACCTCA
This sequence comes from Streptomyces sp. NPDC046122, assembly GCF_056429965.1. Taxonomy (NCBI): domain Bacteria; kingdom Bacillati; phylum Actinomycetota; class Actinomycetes; order Kitasatosporales; family Streptomycetaceae; genus Streptomyces; species Streptomyces sp. NPDC046122. The sequence continues at coordinate 926,127 of NZ_JBWKLQ010000002.1, forward strand.
ACAAGTAGGCCGGTACGTCCGCGCGTCCTTCCCGCGCCCCCGCAGGTAACGCTTTGCTTGTTGCCGCGGGGGCGCGGTGCGTGGAAGAGCCCTTGACGGGCGCCTGTGGGCGTCCTACGTTCGACTCACTGGACAGGAAACTTTCCTAACAGTGTCTTTCCTCGTCTGCGGGGATACTGAGGGCCGGGTAGCCGAAGGGTGGGTGCATTGCCGTGGCCGGAACGCCGAGCACGCCGGGGACACCTGGCACGCCTGGCACGCCGAGCGTTCTGCGCGCGATGAACGACCGCGCCGCCCTCGACCTCCTCCTGGAGCACGGCCCGCTCTCCCGCACGAGGATCGGCAAGCTCACCGGCCTCTCCAAACCCACCGCGTCCCAGTTGCTCGTCCGCCTGGAGAGCGCCGGCCTCGTCGTCGCCACCGGCACGACCGAGGGCCGCCCGGGGCCCAACGCCCAGCTGTACGCCGTCAACGCGCGGGCGGCGTACGTCGCCGGTCTCGACGTGACGCCCCGGCGCATCCGGGCCGCCGTGGCCGACATCACCGGCGCGACCGCCGGTGAGTTCGACCTGGCGACCCCCGGCCGCCGCGCCGAGTCCGTGGTGCACCAGGTGACCGACGCGCTCGACGGCGCGGTGAAGGCCGCCGGACTCGTACGGGCCGACGTACGCCGGGTCGTCATCGGCACCCCGGGCGCCTTCGACCCCGGCACCGGACGCCTGCGGTACGCCTCCCACCTCCCCGGCTGGCACTCCCCCACCCTCCTCGACGACCTGGCGGCAGCTCTGCCCATGCCCGTCGAGTACGAGAACGACGTGAACCTCGCCGCCGTCGCCGAGCAGCGGCTGGGCGTGGCGCGCGGCCACCGGGACTTCGTGCTGCTGTGGAACCACGGCGGCCTCGGGGCCGCGCTGGTCATCGGCGGCCGGCTGCACCGCGGCTGGACCGGTGGCGCCGGTGAGGTCGGGTTCATGCCGGTGCCCGGCACGCCGCTCGTGCGCCGGGTGACCAAGGCCAACTCCGGCGGCTTCCAGGAACTGGCGGGCGGGCAGGCGGTGCCCCGGCTGGCCCGTGAGCTCGGCATCGCGGTGCCGCCGGGCGAGACGTACATCGACGAGGCGGTCGCGCTGCTCGGCGAGGCGTCCCGGGCCGCCGACGGGCCGTACCGGGAGCTCCTCCAGGCGTTCGCGACCGGCCTCGCGACCGGCCTCGCCGCCATGGTCGCCGTCCTCGACCCGGAGCTGGTGGTGCTGTCCGGCGGGGTGCTCGTCGCCGGCGGCGAGCCGCTGCGCGCGCTGGTCCAGGCGGAGCTGGCCGAGCTCGCCGCCCCCCGGCCCCGGCTCGTCATCGGCTGCGTACAGGACGAGCCCGTACTGCGCGGGGCGCTGGAGAGCGCCCTCGCCACCACGCGCGACGAGGTCTTCGACACCACCTCCCGCTAGCGCTGTTCTCCTGCTGTCCCCACCACCCCGTCCCCCGCCCCCTGGGAGCCTCGCCATGCGCAGAATCAGCGGAAACCGCCGTCTCGTCAGCTCAGCCGCCGCCGTCGCCGCGCTGTCCGTGCTCGCCACGGCGTGTACGGGCCAGCCGTCGTCCGGGGCGAACGACGACCCGGAGGCGAACACCACGATCACCTTCTGGCACGGCTGGAGCGCCCCGAGCGAGGTGAAGGCGATCCGGGCGAACGTCGACCGGTTCGAGGCGCGGCACAAGAACATCAAGGTGAACGTCGTCGGCAACATCAACGACGACAAGCTCAACCAGGCGCTGCGCGCGGGCGGTTCCAAGGGCCCGGACGTCGTCTCGTCCTTCACCACGTCCAACGTCGGGAAGTTCTGCTCGTCGGGCGCCTTCGCCGACCTCGGACCCTTCATCGAGCAGTCGGGGCTCGACCTCGAGAAGACCTTCCCGAAGGTGACGCTGGAGTACACGCAGTTCGAGGGCAAGCGGTGCGCGATGCCGCTGCTCGCCGACGCGTACGGCCTCTACTACAACAAGGACGCCTTCAAGAAGGCCGGCATCGAGGCGCCGCCGAAGACCATGTCGGAGCTGACGGCGGTCGCGAAGAAGCTGACGAAGACCAGGGGCGACAGTTACGAGCAGCTCGGCTTCATGCCGAACTACCACGGCTACGAGACGACCACCGAGCACTACATGGGCAGTTGGGACCAGCGGTACTTCGACGCCGACGGCAAGTCGAACATCGCCAAGGACCCGGCCTTCGCCGCCATGTTCCGGCAGCAGAAGAAGCTGGTCGACGAGCTCGGCGGCTACCGGAAGCTGGAGAAGTACCGCGGTACGTTCGGAGACGAGTGGGGCGCCAGGCACCCGTTCCACACCGGGCAGGTCGCGATGCAGATGGACGGCGAGTGGCGGCTGGGCATGACCGAGGACGCCAAGGTGCCGTTCGAGGTCGGTGTCGCCCCGATGCCCGTCGCCGACGACGAGGCCGACAGCTACGGCAAGGGCTTCCTGTCCGGCACGATCATGGGCATAGCCCCGGCGAGCAGGAAGCAGAACGCCGCCTGGGAACTGGTCAGGTTCATGACGACGGACACCGACGCCGTCGTGGAGTTCGCCAACGCGATCCGCAACGTGCCGTCCACCTTCGACGCGCTGAAGTCGCCGGGTCTCAAACTCGACCCGCGCTTCAAGACGTTCATGGACATCGCGCGGCACCCGAAGTCCAGCACTCCGGAGGGCGCGGTGAACGGGGCGACGTACCTCCTGACGATCCAGGACTTCGGCTACCAGTACGAGAAGGGCGCGGTGAAGGACCTCAAGGCGGGCCTGGAGAAGACCGCCGCGCAGATCGACACCGACATCGCGAAGGCGAAGTAGTCCGCCCATGAGGACGAGCACGCACACCCTGCGCTCGAAGCGCCGCAGATCGGCGCTGCGGACGGCGGCGTTCATGTCACCGTGGCTGGTCGGGTTCAGCGTCTTCTTCGCCTACCCGCTGCTGTCGACCGTCTATTTCTCCTTCACCCAGTACGACGGTTTCGGCGTCCCCCGGTTCAACGGGCTCGACAACTGGACGTGGGTCTTCGGCGACTACCCGATGTTCTGGCCGTCGCTGCGCAACACCCTGTGGCTCGTCCTGGTCATGGTCACCTGCCGGGTCGTCTTCGGACTGGGCGTCGGCCTGCTGATCACCAGGATCAAGACGGGTACGGGCCTCTTCCGCACCCTCTTCTACCTGCCGTTCCTGGCGCCGCCCGTCGCCGCGACCCTCGCCTTCGTCTTCCTCCTGAACCCGGGGACGGGCCCGGTCAACGCCGTCCTCGGGGACCTCGGACTGCCCGCCCCGGGCTGGTTCAACGACGCGTCCTGGTCGAAGCCGGCGCTCACCGCGCTGGCGGTGTGGGGCATCGGCGACCTGATGGTCATCTTCATGGCCGCGCTGCTCGACGTGCCGAAGGAGCAGTACGAGGCGGCGGAGCTCGACGGCGCGTCCGCGCTGCAGCGCTTCCGCTTCGTCACGCTGCCGAACATCTCGCCGATCGTGCTGTTCGCGGTCGTCACCGGCGTGATCCAGACCATGCAGTACTACACGCAGCCCCTGGTGGCGGGGAAGGTCGCGTCCGGCGTGATCGGCGGCTCGGGCCAGCAGTTCGAGCCCGGCTACCCCGACCAGTCGACGCTGACCCTCCCCCAGCTCGTCTACAACCTGGGCTTCCAGCGCTTCGACTACGGGGCGGCGTGCGTGGTCGCGCTCGTGCTGTTCGCCCTGGCCATGGCCTTCACCGCGCTGCTGATGCGGCGGCGCGGCGGCATCCTCCAGGCAGGTGAGTGACGCATGACGCACCTTCTCGACCGGCCGGTGAAGACGCCGGTGAGCGCCGCCGCGACCCCTTCCGGGCGCGCCGCCCGCCGCAGGGCGCTGCTGCACTGGATCGCCGTCCACGCGCTGGGCGTCGCGGCCGCGCTCTTCTTCGTGCTGCCGTTCGTCTTCGTCGTCCTCACGTCGCTGATGAACGACCAGCAGGCGCTGACCCGCGACCTGACGCCCGACACCTGGGAATGGGGCAACTACGTCCGGGTGTTCGAGACGCCGGGGTTTCTGACCTGGTGGCGGAACACCCTGCTGTACGCCGGGCTCGGCACCGTGCTGACGGTGGCGTCCTCCCTACCGGTGGCGTACGCGCTCGCCACGTTCCGCTTCCGGGGCCGCCGCCTGTCGCTGATGCTCGTCGTCTCGATGATGATGCTGCCGCCGCAGGTCGTCGTCATCCCGATGTACCTGTTCTGGGCGAAGCAGCTCGACCTGTCGGGCACGCTGTGGCCGCTGATCATCCCGATGGCGTTCGGTGACGCCTTCTCGATCTTCCTGCTGCGGCAGTTCCTGCTGACCATCCCCGCCGAGTACCTGGACGCGGCGAGGGTCGACGGCTGCGGCGAGCTGCGGACGCTGATCCGGGTCGTGCTGCCGATGGCCAGGCCGGGCATCGCGGCGGTCGCCCTGTTCCAGTTCTTCTACGCCTGGAACGACTACTTCGGACCGCAGATCTACGCCTCCGAGAACCCGGCCGCCTGGACGCTCTCGTACGGACTCGAATCCTTCAAGGGCGCGCACCACACCGACTGGAACCTGACCATGGCCGCGACCGTACTGGTCATGGCCCCTGTGATCGTCGTCTTCTTCTTCGCCCAGAAGGCGTTCGTCGAAGGCGTCACACTGACCGGAGTGAAGGGCTGATGACCGGCATGAAGCTCGCTGTAGTGGGTGGCGGTTCCACGTACACCCCGGAACTGATCGACGGCTTCGCGCGTCTGCGGGACACCCTGCCGATCGAGGAGCTCGTGCTCGTCGACCCGGCCGCCGACCGCCTCGACCTGGTGGGCGGGCTCGCCCGCCGCATCTTCGCCAAGCAGGGCCACCCTGGCCGCGTCACCACCACCTCCGACCTGGACGCGGGCGTCGCGGACGCCGACGCGGTGCTGCTCCAGCTCCGGGTCGGCGGCCAGGCGGCGCGCGAGCGGGACGAGACGTGGCCGCTGGAGTGCGGCTGCGTCGGGCAGGAGACGACGGGCGCGGGCGGTCTCGCGAAGGCGCTGCGTACGGTCCCGGTCGTCCTGGACATCGCTGAGCGGGTACGCCGCGCGAACCCGGACGCGTGGATCATCGACTTCACCAACCCGGTGGGCATCGTGACGCGCGCGCTGCTCCAGGCCGGCCACAAGGCGGTCGGGCTGTGCAACGTCGCGATCGGCTTCCAGCGGAAGTTCGCGAAGCTGCTGGACGTGGCGCCCGCCGACGTCCACCTGAACCACGTGGGCCTCAACCACCTCAGCTGGGAGCTGGGGGTGCGCCTCGGCGGCCCGGACGGCGAGGACGTGCTGCCGGGGCTGCTCGCCGAGCACGGTGACGCGATCGCCGGCGACCTGCGGCTGCCGCGCGCGGTGCTCGACCGCCTCGGCGTCGTCCCCTCCTACTACCTGCGCTACTTCTACGCGCACGACGAGGTCGTGCGGGAGCTGAGGACGAAGCCGTCGCGGGCCGCCGAGGTGGCGCGGATGGAGGCGGAGCTGCTGGCCCTGTACGGCGATCCGGCGCTGGCCGAGAAGCCCGCGCTGCTCGCGCGGCGCGGAGGCGCGTTCTACTCGGAGGCGGCGGTGGACCTGGCGGCCTCCCTGCTGGGCGACGGCGGCAGCCCGGTGCAGGTCGTCAACACGTACAACAACGGCACCCTGCCGTTCCTCGCGGACGACGCGGTGATCGAGGTACAGGCGCGGGTGGACCGGACAGGCGCCACCCCGCTGGCTGTGCCCGAGCTGGACCCGCTCTACGCGGGACTCGTCGCCAACGTGACGGCGTACGAGGACCTGGCGCTGGAGGCGGCGCTGCGCGGCGGACGCGACCGCGTCTTCCGGGCGCTGCTCGCGCACCCCCTGATCGGGCAGTTCGAGTACGCCGACGGGCTCACCGACCGGCTGATCGCGCACAACCGGGAGCACCTGGCGTGGGCGTGAGCGCGGCGGTCGTCGCCATCGACGCGGGCAACAGCAAGACGGACGTGGCGGTCGTCGGGGCGGACGGCGCGGTCCTGTCCACCGCGCGCGGCGATGGCTTCCAGCCGCCGGTGGTCGGGGTGCGGGCGGCCGTCGACGCGCTGGCGGAGACGGTGGGCCGGGCGCTGGCGGAGGCGGGCGTGGACGGCCCGGCCGGGCACGTCTCCGCCTGCCTCGCCAACGCCGATCTGCCGGTCGAGGAAGCGGAGTTGCAGACGGCCGTGCACGCGCGCGGCTGGGGGCGCACGACGGAGGTCCGCAACGACACGTTCGCCATCCTGCGGGCGGGGGTCGACGAACCGCGCGGGGTGGCGGTGGTCTGCGGGGCCGGCATCAACTGCGTCGGCATGCTGCCGGACGGGCGCACCGCCCGGTTTCCCGCGATCGGCCGGCTCTCCGGCGACTGGGGCGGCGGCGGCGGGCTTGCGGACGAGGCCCTGTGGTTCGCGGCGCGGGCGGAGGACGGCCGGGGGGAGCCCACGGAGCTGGCGCGGGCGCTGCCTGCGCACTTCGGGCTGGGGTCGATGTACGCGCTGATCGAGGCGCTGCACCTGGGGCACATCGCGCCGGGGCGGCGGCACGAACTGGCGCCCGTGCTGTTCGCGGTCGGCGCGGCGGGGGACCCGGTCGCCCGGTCGATCGTCGACCGGCAGGCACAGGAGGTCGTCGCGATGGCCGCCGTGGCGCTGGCCCGCCTGGACCTGCTCGGAGAGGAGGCGCCGGTGGTGCTGGGCGGCAGCGTCCTGGCGGCCCGCCATCCGGCGCTCGACGCCCGCGTCACGCAGCTGATGGCGGACCGGGCTCCGAAGGCGGTGCTCCGCGTAGTGACGGCCCCTCCGGTGCTGGGCGCGGCCCTCCTGGGCCTGGACCGCACGGGCGCTCCGCCCGGCGCGTACGCACGGCTGCGGGCACGGTACGCGTAGGGGGCGCGGGCCGGACGCCGCGGCGGGAGACCGGGGCGGGATCCGGCTACAGGGGGCCCGCGGGGGGGGAACCGCGGCGGCGCGTTCCGCGTGTACGGGGAGGGGAGTTCAGTACGCGTGAAGCCGTGATCGGGCACAAGATCGCGCCAACCCTGGTGTGGATACCGGTCCCTGCGGCCATACTGCTTGCCGGGCACGGCGAACCGTCAATGACCGAGGGGGAGGTCACGTGGCACACCCGCCGCATGTGCGCGAGGCGCAACCGCCCGCGCGCACCGCGTGGGCGGAGGGCGTGGACCGGCTGCGCGCCGGCGCCACGACCGAGCCCGGCCGGCTGCGCGTCATCGGCGCGTTCGTGGCCGCCCTCGTCGTCGCGTTCGGCGCGGTGACCGCCTGGGAGGTCTCCCAGCGCGCGACCGCCGCCGGGAACGTGGTGACCCGCAGCCAGCCCCTGAGCGCCGACGCCGCCAGCATCTACCGCTCCCTCGCCGACGCCGACTCCGCCGCCGCGAGCGGGTTCCTCGCCGGCGCGCAGGAGCCGAAGGACCTGCGCGAGCGGTACGAGGACGACATCGCGACCGCGTCCGCCCTGCTGGCGAAGGCCGCGTCCCACACGGACAGCACCAGCGCCTCCGGACGCGAGATCGCCGCCCTCAACACCCAGCTTCCGCAGTACACGGGCCTGGTGGAGCGGGCCCGCGCCAACAACCGGCTCGGCCTTCCGCTCGGCGGCGCCTACCTGCGGTACGCGAACGAGCGCATGACCACCAAGCTGCTGCCGGCCGCCGAGCGGCTCTACACGGCGGAGACGAGCACGCTCGGCGAGGACTACGAGGACGCCCGCGCCTGGCCGTTCGTCGGACTCGGGCTCGGGGTGCTGGCACTGGGCGGTCTGACCTGGGCCCAGCGGCGCAACTACCGGCGCACGAACCGGGTGTTCAACCACGGCCTGCTGGCCGCCGGCGTCACCTCGGCCGTCGTCCTGCTGTGGCTCGGCATCGGCCACGTCATGGCGCGGTCCGAGCTGGAGGACGCCATGGCCCACGGCCAGAAGTCGCTGGAAGTCCTCAACGACGCGCGCATCACCTCGCTCAACGCCCGCGCCAACGAGAACCTCACCCTGGTAGCACGCGGCGCCGTACTGGCCGCCGACGGCAAGCAGGACCTGTACGAATCACAGTACGCCGACGGCATGAAGGAACTGGGGCAGCGCCTCACCCAGGCCGGAGCGCTCGCCGACGACCCGCAGGGCGCCGCACCGGTCGAGGACGCGACCGCCAAGGCCGACGAGTGGCTGAAGCGGCACACCGTCGCCCGCGCCACCGACGACGACGGCGACTACGAGGGCGCCCTGGCCAAGGTCATCGGCGCCAAGGGCTCCACCGGCGAGTGCTTCAACGGGGTCGACGCGGCGCTGGAGAAGGCCCTCGCGCACGAGCAGGCGGAGTTCACGCGGGCGGCCGAAAGCAGCCGGGGCGCGCTCACCGGGCTGCCGCTCGGCGCCGCGATCCTGGCGGTGCTGGGCGCGGCGGCCGCCGTCGTCGGCATCGGGCGCAGGCTTTCGGAGTACAGGTGATACGGGTGGGAGGAGGCGCGGTGACCAGGACGGGCAGCCGGAACGGCGGCACGGGCGGCAGGCTGCGCGGCTGGGGCGGAGTGGCCGGGATGGCCGCTGCCTGCGCGCTGACGGCCGCCGCGACGCTGCTGCCGCTCTCCCACGGCGCCGGGGACGGGCACGGCTCGGACGCGGCGGGACAGGGTGTGGCGCGGGCGGTCACCGCGCGGGCCGACGCCTGCGAGGACCCCGAGGCCAGTCTGCGGCCGTCGGCCGCGGACGGGCCCGCCGTCGAGAAGATCAAGGCGCGGGGCAGGCTGATCGCCGGCGTCGACCAGAACAGCTTCCGCTGGGGCTACCGCAACCCGGCCGACGGCGACCTCGAAGGCTTCGACATCGACCTGGTGCGCGCCGTCGCGGAGGACATCCTCGGCGACCCCGACAAGGTCGTCTACCGTGCCATACCGACCAACCAGCGGATCCTCGCCCTCCAGGAGGGCAGGGTCGACGTCGTCGTCAGGACGATGACGGTCAACTGCGCCCGCATCAAGGACGTCGCGTTCTCCACCGCGTACTTCCAGGCGGGGCAGCAGGTGCTCGCCCCCGAGAAGTCGGCGGTCACCGGCTACGACTCGTCGCTCGCCGGCAAGAGGGTCTGCACGGCGAAGGGCTCCACGGCGTACGACGCCCTGGCCGCGAAGTCGTTCGGCGCGAAGTTCGAGGGGCTCACCGTGTCCAACCAGCTGGACTGCCTGGTGCGGCTCCAGCTCGGCGAGGTCGACGCCGTGGTGACGGACAACGCCCTGGCGGCCGGCCAGGCGGCGCAGGACCCGGCGGTCGAGCTCAAAGGCGAACCGTTCACTCGCGAGTACTACGGCATCGCGACGAAGCTCGGCAACGACGACCTGGTCCGGCGGCTGAACCACGTCCTGGACGGCTACCGCGAGGGCGGGGAGGACGGCCGCTGGATGCGGGCGTACGCCAAATGGCTGAAGGAGGACCTGCCGGGCATCAAGAAGCCGCCGGAGCCGAAGTACCGGGACAATTGAGCCGGTTGGATGCTGGGCAGAACGACACGAGGCAGTACATCGGAGCACATCGCAACACATGAAGCGGAGAGGTGATCGATGAGCGTGGCGGCGGGTGCCACCGGGCCGGTGATGGACCGGGACGAGGTGGACCGTGCGCTGGCACGGCTCGGCGCGGAGTACGAGGCCATCGAGACCTCGCTCCTCGCGCTCCAGGACCACGCGGGCCGCAGGCTGCTGGAGGGCGCCGAGCTGACGGGCGTCACGCTGGAACGCTGGAACGCCACCGAGCCAGCCATCACCCTGCTGTGGTCGTACTTCGACACGTACAGCGCCGCCCTGCGCGCCGCCCGTGAACTGCGGGCCCGGCGGCGCCTTCCCAGCCGTACGGACCTGGCCGAGCTGACCGACATCCTGCGTGGCGAGAGCGTGACCGTGGCGGGCAGCCCCTCCGCCCACGTCCAGCCGTCGATCACCGGACCGGCCAGGCTCTCCGAGCACATCACGCTGGCGGCCCTGGTGTCCCGGATGAACGACCTGTACGCGAGGTCGCTCGACATGGTCGTGACGGCGGACGCGGTGTGGTCCGCGCTGCCCGCCCGGATCGACCTCCTCGCGGCGGAGCTCCAGCGCACCCGCTCGCTGGCGCACTCCGTCGGCGTACGCCCGGGTGAGCACCCGTCCGGCGACGACCTGGAGGACATCACGCACGAGCTGAAGGCACTGCGGGCCCAGGTGGTGACCGACCCGCTCGCGTTCTGGCGTCCGGGGCTGGGCAGTTCGGCTCCGGGCGGCGGCCGCCCCGACACCGAGCGCTACGACCGGGCGGCCCGCGCCCTGGAGGACGTGCGGCGCGAGATCGACGCGGTCCTGACCGTACGGCAGGACGCCGAGCAGCGGCTGGTCCGGCTGCGGGACGTGCTCTCGCGCGCGGACCGCACGCTGACCGAGGCCAGATCGGCGCGCGGCGAGGTGCTGGCGAAGATCGCCGCGTCGGAGGTCCCGGCCGTCGGGGGTCCGCCCACCGCGCTCCAGGAGCGGCTGGTGCTGGCGGCCGACTACCGCAGGCACGCCCAGTGGCACCGGCTCTCGCCGCTCCTGGAGTCCCTGGAGCGCGAGGCGGAGGACGAACTGCTGCGCGCCCGCGAGTCGTTGACGGCCGTCACCGCGCCGCTGGCGGTGCGGGCCGAGCTGCGGGGCCGGCTGGACGCGTACAAGGCGAAGGTCGCCCGGCACGGCATGGCCGAGGACCCGCTGCTGATCGAGCGGTACGACGCGGCCCGCCGCATGCTGTGGAGCGCGCCGTGCGACCTGCGGGTCGCCGAGCAGGCGGTGCTGCGGTACCAGCAGGCCGCTGCGGAAGTCCTGGTTCCACGGGCGGCCGGGCCCGGCGACCACACGGGGAGCCCTTCATGAGCCAGTGCCTGCGCCCCGGTTGCGGGGGTGCGTACGAGGACATGGGCGGCGGCGAGTTCTACTGCGGCACCTGCGGTCTCGCGCCGGTCGCCGCCTCCGTGGGGTCTCCCCCGTCCGAGCACGGCCGGGAACCCGGCGAAGGCATGCTGTCGTCCCCGCCGACCGGGATCGCGGCCGGCGGCCACGGCGGCGGGGGCGGCGACAGCTCGTCCGCGCGCAGCGGTTCGGCGGCCTCGTCGCGGTCCTCCTCCCGCTCGTCGCGGTCGTCCACGTCGCGCCGCTCGGTCTCGGGCCGCCTCTCCCGCTCCCTGTCGGGCGCGTCCGCTTCCCGGTCGGTCTCGGTCCGCAGCTCCGGCGCGTCGTCGAGCGCGTCCGGGCGCAACCGGCTGGGCGCGGGCCTGGTGTCCGTGCCGGACGTGCCGCGCCCGGATCCGCAGTCCGCCGTGATGACGAACCCGGAGGTGCCCGAGCGCAAGCGGTTCTGTTCGCGCTCCGACTGCGGGGCGCCGGTGGGGCGTTCGCGCGGGGACCGGAAGGGGCGTACCGAGGGCTTCTGCACGAAGTGCGGGCATCCGTACTCCTTCGTGCCGAAGCTGGGCGCGGGCGACATCGTCCACGGCCAGTACGAGGTGCTGGGCTGCCTGGCGCACGGGGGCCTGGGCTGGGTCTACCTGGCGGTGGACCGCGCGGTGTCGGACCGGTGGGTCGTGCTCAAGGGCCTGCTGGACACGGGCGACCAGGACGCGATGGCGGCGGCGATCTCCGAGCGGCGCTTCCTCGCCGAGATCGAGCACTCCAACATCGTCCGCATCTACAACTTCGTCGAGCACCTCGACCAGCGCACCGGCTCCCTGGACGGGTACATCGTCATGGAGTACGTCGGCGGCAAGTCGCTCAAGGAGATCGCCAACGAGCGGCGCGGCCCGACGGGCAGGCGGGACCCGCTCCCGGTCGAGCAGGCGTGCGCGTACGGCATCGAGGCGCTGGAGGCGCTGGGGCACCTGCACAGCCGCAACCTGCTGTACTGCGACTTCAAGGTCGACAACGCCATCCAGCAGCAGGACCAGCTGAAGCTCATCGACATGGGCGCGGTCCGCCGCATGGACGACGACGAGAGCGCGATCTACGGCACGGTGGGCTACCAGGCGCCCGAGGTCGCCGGGGTCGGCCCGTCCGTCGCCTCCGACCTCTACACGGTGGCGCGCACCCTGGCCGTGCTGACCTTCGACTTCCAGGGCTACACGAACGTCTTCGCGGACAGCCTGCCCGACCCCGGCCACATCGAGGTCTTCCGGCGGTACGAGTCCTTCTACCGGCTCCTGGTACGGGCGACGGACCCCGACCCGGCGCGGCGGTTCGCCTCGGCGGCGGAGATGGCGGAGCAGCTGACGGGCGTGCTGCGGGAGGTCGTGGCGCTCCAGACGGGCCGTCCGCGCCCGGCGCTCTCCACGCTGTTCGGTCCGGAACTGCGGGTTCCCGACACCCAGTTGTTCGCCGAGCTGACGGGGGACGTGTCGCTGCTGGGCGGCCGGGTGGTCCCGGCGGGCCGCCGGGCGCGGCGCGCGGCGGCGGCCGGCACGGCGCCCCACCCCGCCACGCAGGCCGCCGTGCCCGCACCCGTCACCGTGCCCGGGGCCGTCGCGCCGCCGGGGGCCGCCCCCGGGGTCGGGCCGGGCGGCGTACCGGTGCTCACATCGTTCCTCGCGCCGCTGAGGACGGCGGCGACCGCGCTGGCGCTGCCGGTGCCGCGGGTCGACCCGGACGACCCCAACGCCGGTTTCCTCGCGGGCCTGCTGGCGTCCGCGCCGGCGGAGCTCGTGGCCGCGCTCCGGTCCGCCCCGGCGGACTCCGTCGAGCGCCGGCTGCGCGAGCTGCGGGCGCGGCTGGAGATGGACGAACAGGCGGCCGCCGCCCAGGCGTTGCGCGCTCTGGAGCACGAGCACCCGGACGACTGGCGGGTCGTCTGGTACCGGGGCGTCGCGTCCCTCGCCTCGGGGGACGACGAGAACGCCGCCCTGTCCTTCGACGCGGTCTACGACGCGTTCCCCGGCGAGGCCGCGCCCAAGCTCGCCCTGGCCGTCTGCGCCGAAGTCCTCGGACAGCTCGACAACGCCGCCGAGTACTACCGCCTCGTATGGGCGACCGACCCGAGTTACGTGAGCGCCGCCTTCGGTCTCGCCCGTGTGCTGCTCGCGGCGGGCGACAGGCAGGGCGCCGTGCGCACGCTGGAGTCCGTGCCCGAGTCGTCGATCCACTACACGGCGGCCCGGGTCGCCGCCGTACGCGCGCGCCTTCGCCGGTGCGCCGCGCGGGAGGCGCTCCTCGACGACCTGACGGCGGCGGCCGCCCAGGTGGAGGCACTGGAGCAGTTCGGACTCGACGCCGTACGCCGGGAGCAGCTGTCCACCGAGGTGCTGGGCGCCGCGCTGGACTGGGTACTCTCCGGGGGGCACGGGGCTCGCCCCGCGCAGACCGCGCTGCTCGGCAGCCAACTGGACGAGCGCGGCCTGCGCTTCGGTCTGGAACGCTCGTACCGGGTGCTCGCCCGGCTCGCGCAGCGCGGCGAGGAAAGGATCGACCTGGTGGAACGGGCCAACCGTTTCCGCCCCCGGACCTGGGTGTGAAAGATGTCGCAGATGCGCCGGCTGCCTGCTGAGCCGAACTGCCCCGGCTGTGAAGAGCCGCTGGGGCCCGGGGACCTGTTCTGCGGGGCGTGCGGGTACGACCTGTCCGCCCTGGCGCAGGCTCCGGTGGACCAGCCCACGGTGGCCATCACGGTGCCGCCCGCGGCGGGCGCGGAGCGGCCCGCGGCCGTACGGCACGACGATCCCCCCGGGGCGGCGGCCGGGTCCGGCGACTTCGTCCTGGCGGCGCCCGGTTCCGTGCCCCCGCCGCCGGAGGCCGAGCCGCAGCCGGTCGACCCGCGTTCCGTCGTGCCGGAGCCGGCGCCCGCGTCCGGCACGGGCGTGAAGGTGTGCGTCGCGTGCCGCACCGGCCGGATCGACGAGGACGGCTACTGCGAGAACTGCGGGCACGCGCAGCCCCGCGAGCGCGACCACATGGAGCAGGAACTGGACGCGGTGGCCGCCGTCAGCGACCGGGGCCTGCGCCACCACCGCAATGAGGACGCGTTCGCGGTCTCGGCGGCCGCCCTGCCCGACGGGTCGCCCGCCGTCGTCGCGATCGTCTGCGACGGCGTGTCGTCGGCGACCCGGCCGGACGAGGCGTCGGCGGCCGCCGCGACCGCCGCGAACGAGTCCCTGCTGGACGCCCTGCCGCGCGGCACGCATCCGCAGCAGGCGATGCACGACGCGATCGTCGCGGCGGCCGAGTCGGTCAACCTGCTGGCCGGGGAGACGGACGACGGCCCGGAGCACGATCCGCACCGGCACACGAACGCGCCCGCCTGCACCCTGGTCGGCGCGATCGTGGCGAGCGGTCTGCTCGTGGTCGGCTGGGTCGGCGACAGCCGCGTCTACTGGGTGCCCGACGACCGCACCGCGCCGCCCGCCCGTCTCACCGAGGACGACTCGTGGGCGGCCCAGATGGTGGCCGCCGGCCTGATGGGCGAGGCGGAGGCGTACGCCGACGAGCGGGCCCACGCGATCACGGGCTGGCTGGGCGCCGACGCGTACGAACTGGAGCCCCACACCGCTTCCTTCAAGCCGGACCGGCCGGGCGTGGTCGTGGTGTGCACCGACGGCCTGTGGAACTACGCGGAGGCGGCGCACGAGATGGCGCGGGCCGCGCCGGCCGACGCCGCCGCCCGGCCGCTGCACTGCGCCCAGGTGCTGGTGGGGCACGCGCTCGACGCCGGGGGCCACGACAACGTAACAGTGGCGGTGCTGCCGTTCGCCACGGCGGAGCAAGGGGCAGGATCGGCCTACGGCACGGCGTAAGGCCCCCGGAACTCCGACCGCACGTCACTCACCCACCGCCTCGACCGCCCGCACCGCCTCTCGCGTGGAGGGGCGTGGAGCGATTCCGTCCGCCCCGAGGAGCCGATTGACCATGGCGAACTTCTCCAAGTCGCGTGTGCCGCAGTTCTCCGTCGACGTCTACCAGAACGAGTACCTGCCGGAGGGCGGCCGTGAGGTCAACGCGATCGTGACGGTGACCTCCACCGGGGGCGGCACGAGCGGAGCCTCCGGGCTGGTCTCCGGGGCCTCGCCCGGGTGCATACCGGCGGGGCTGGCGCCGGGCGGGCCGGGCGCCGCGGTGGTGATCATGATCGACTGCTCGGGGTCGATGGAGTACCCGCCGACCAAGATGCGCAACGCGCGGGAGGCCACGGCGGCCGCCGTCGACACCTTGCGCGACGGTGTCGCCTTCGCGGTCGTCAGCGGTACGCACCAGGCCGCGGAGGTCTACCCGGGCAACGGGCGCCTCGCGACCGCGAGCCAGGTGACCAGGGCGCAGGCCAAGGAGGCCGTGCACGGCCTGACCGCGGGCGGCGGCACGGCGATCAGCACCTGGCTGCGCCTGGCCGACCAGTTGCTCGCCGGGGCGGACGTGACCATCCGGCACGGCGTCCTGCTGACCGACGGGCGCAACGAGCACGAGTCGCCCAGGCACCTGCAGAACGCGCTGGAAGCCTGCACGGGCCGCTTCACCTGTGACGCGCGCGGCGTCGGCACGGACTGGGACGTCAAGGAGGTCACCGGCATCGCCTCGGCGCTGCTCGGCACGGCCGAGATCGTCGCCGACCCCAGGGGCCTGGCGGCGGACTTCACGCAGATGACGGAGAAGGCGATGGGCAAGGAGGTCGCGGACGTGGCCCTGCGGCTGTGGACGCCCGTCGGCGTGGAGATCCGGTTCGTGAAGCAGGTCGCGCCCGCCGTCGAGGACCTGACCGGGCGGCGCACGGAGGCGGGGCCGCGCGCCGGTGACTACCCGACGGGCTCCTGGGGCGACGAGTCCCGCGACTACCACGTGTGCGTGCGGGTCCCGGAGGCCGGCATCGGCCAGGAGATGCTCGCGGCCCGGGTCTCCCTCGTCCTCCCGGACCCTGCGGGCGGTACGCCGCAGACCCTGTCCCAGGGGCTCGTACGGGCGGTGTGGACGGACGACATGGCCGCGTCCACCTCCATCAACCCCCAGGTGGCGCACTACACGGGCCAGGCCGAACTGGCGCAGGTCGTCCAACAGGGGCTGGATGCACGCAAGTCGGGCGATTTCGACGGAGCGACGGCGAAACTGGGGCGCGCGGTGCAGTTGGCGGCCGCTTCGGGGAACGCGGACACCGCGAAACTGCTTTCGAAGGTGGTGGACGTCGTCGACGCGACGACAGGTACTGTGCGACTGAAAGCGAAGGTCGCGGAAGCGGACGAGATGACCCTCGAAACGCGCTCGACCAAGACAGTTCGCGTCAAGAAGTAACCATAAAGCTGCAAGAAGTACCGATTTGCGGCCTTCGGGCCGGACGAGAGAGGGGGAAGCGCCGACATGCCGACCTGCCCGAACGGACACCAGTCGGGTTCCGACGACTGGTGCGAGGTCTGCGGCCATCGCATGGCCGGCGCCGTGCCGCCGCCTCCCCCGCCGCCGCCCGCCCCCGGTTACGGCTACCCGCAGGGCCCGGGATCCGGGTCCGCTCCCGGTCCCGGATCGGGTTACGGCTTCCCGCCCCCCGGGCCGGACGCGACCGCGCAGGCGGAGATCTGCCCGCAGTGCCGCACGCCGCGCGAGGCGATGGCCCCGTTCTGTGAGGAGTGCCGCTGGAACTACCTCACCAACACGGCGACCTCCTACACACCCGTGGCCCCGCAGAACTCCGGCCCCGCTTCCGACCTCAACCTGCCGCCCGGCTTCCAGGCCCGGCCGCAGGGCCGGCCGCCGCAGGGCCCGCCGCCCGCGTACGAGTACCAGGGCTCGCGCCCGTCACAGGTGAACCGGCCGGCCGAGCCGCTCGCGCCCGAGCCGTCGGGCCGCCAGGGGCCGCCGCCCGGCTTCCAGCAGCCGCCGTTCCAGCAGCAGCAGCCGGGTCCGCCGCCGTCGTTCCAGCAGCAGGCACCGCACGCGCCGCCGCAGCACCAGCAGCCGCCGGCTCCCCCGCAGCGGGAGCGCAACGGCGAGGACGACTGGATGCTGCCCCCGCCGTCGCAGCAGCAGCGTCCGCAGCACCAGCAGCACCACCTTCAGCAGCAGCCGCAGCACCAGCAGCAGCCTCACCAGCAGCAGGCGCCCCAGCAGGCTCAGCCCCCGCAGCAGCAGTTCCAGGGGCAGCCGCCCGCTCCGGCCGGCTGGACCGCGACCGTGGGCCCCGACCGCGAGTACTTCATGGCGATGATGCAGCGCAGCGGCCCCGACGCGGCGGGCCTCAACCTGCCCGCGTACTCGCCCGCGCAGCAGCGCCCGCTCACGGGCAACCAGGTCACCATCGGCCGCCGCCGCCACAGCACGGGCGAGGCGCCGGACATCGACCTGTCCGTGCCGCCGGAGGACCCGGGCGTCTCGCACCAGCACGCGGTCCTGGTCCAGCAGCCCGACGGCTCCTGGGCGGTCGTCGACCAGAACTCGACGAACGGCACCACGGTGAACGGCGCCGAGGACCCGATCCAGCCGTACGTGCCGGTCCCGCTCCAGGACGGCGACCGCGTCCACGTGGGCGCCTGGACGACGATCACGGTCCGCAGGGGTTAGGAAGTCCCGGCCGGCCGGCCCAGGGGCCACGCGTAGGGGCCTCTCGGGTCGTCCAGCCACGCCCATTCCCCGGTCTCGGTGATCGTGACGCCGAAGCGCTCCCTCGGCGGCCGGTGCTCGCGGTGCCACAGCGTGAGTACCTCGTGCGGGTCCATGCTGCCCGCGGTCAGGGCGAGCATGAAGCGGAACAAGTCGTTCTCCACCGCGCGCCGGGGCAGCCCGCCCGTGTGCCCCGGCGCCGCCCCGTCCACCGCTCCGCGCAGCGGGACGAAGTACGCGGGCGTGTGCAGGAAGCGCCCCTCGGCGTGCGTGGCGTCCCGTACGTCCAGCGCGATCAGGCCGGTCATCAGCGGCGCCAGGATCCGCGCCCCCGGCCGGCACTGCGAGAGCCAGGCGCGCGGCACCGACGGCAGGGCGCAGGTCGCGATGATCCGGTCGAAGGGGGCCCGGGCGGGACAGCCGAGCGCGCCGTCGCCGGTGACCACCGCCGGGCGGTGGCCGGCCGCCTCCAGGTGCCTGCGCGCCGACTCGGTGATCTCCGGTTCGAGGTCCACCGTGGTGACCAGCCGGTCGCCGAGGCGGTGCGCGAGCAGCGCCGCGTTGTACCCGGTGCCCGCGCCGATCTCCAGCACGGCGTGCCCGTCCCGTACGTCGAGTTCGTCCAGCATCTCCGCCATCAGCGACGGCTGGCTGCTGGAGGAGACGAGTTCGCTCCCGCGCACGCGTGTGGCCAGCGGGGTGTCCGAGTACACCCCGCGCAGCCACCGCTCCCGGCGCTCGGGGTCGGGGTCCTCACCCCACAGCCGCTGGTGACCCCCCGGGCCGGCGACGTAGTAGTACGGCACGAACAGGTGGCGCGGGACCTCGGCGAAGGCCGCGCGCCAGGCGGGGTCGCCGAGGACGCCGGCCGCCGCCATCTCCCGTACCAGCGCCGCGCGTGCCTCGGCGTACGTGTCCGTGTGAGGTGCGCCCATAGGCCCACTGTCGCGCGGCGGGGGCCGTGAGGCGAGTGGCTGGGGGCGGGGCGGCGGCCGTCGTGGCCGGGAACGGCCGGGGCCGGTCCTGGTCCTTAGGTCGTCGGCCGGTCCGTCTGAGACGATGGACGCGTGAACGAGATTCCGCGCGGCACGCTTCAGGAGCAGACCTTCTACGAGCAGGTCGGCGGCGAGGAGACCTTTCGGCGCCTGGTGCACCGGTTCTACCAGGGAGTCGCGGAGGACCCGCTGCTCAAACCCATGTACCCGGAGGAGGATCTGGGCCCCGCCGAGGAGCGGCTGGCCCTCTTCCTGATGCAGTACTGGGGCGGACCCCGTACGTACAGCGACAACCGCGGCCATCCGCGCCTGCGGATGCGGCACGCGCCCTTCACCGTCGACAAGGCCGCGCACGACGCCTGGCTCAAGCACATGCGCGTCGCCGTCGACGACATCGGGCTGTCCGAGGAGCACGAGCGGCAGTTGTGGAACTACCTCACGTACGCCGCCGCGTCGATGCTCAACACCGACGGCTGACACGCCCGGCGCCGGACCGGTGCCCGCGACCCTCGACGCCTTCTCCGCCCCGGTCGGCGACGCGGGGCTGCGCCACTCGCCGCGCACCGGCCGCGGACGCGCGGGCGGTTGCCTCGTCGGGCCGCCGGGCGGTTGAGCCGTCATGAGGCAGCCGCCCGCTTCCGGGCGGCCGAACATTGCGGGAATTCGGGACTCCGGCCTTCCGGGCGGCAGAGTCGCCCGGGACCCGGCCGGCCGTACCTACACCGGGGCCACCGAGAGCACCCCGAGCCCCGCGCGGCGTACCGCCACCGAGCCGTACGGGGTGCGCAGCCGCAGCCAGCCCGCGGCGGACAGCAGCGCCACCGCGGCCGGGTCCGCGCCGGGACGCAGGAAGCCGAGCGAGTGGGCGGCGTGCACGGCCCGCAGCGGCAGCTCCGTCTCGCCCAGCGTGCGGGACCAGATCTCCCGGCCGATACGGTCCCGGGCGGCCCGGGTCCGGTCGTCCGGCGCCAGCGACTCGTCCCGGGCCCGGAACTCCGCGATCGCGGCGGCGACCACCGCGCGCATGGCGTCGGGTCCCGGCAGCCCGGGAACCTGCCGCCACCCGCCGCGGGGCGGCAGCACACCGGCCCACGGCGGCCCGGTCACGGCTTTCGGCACCACGACCACCCCGGCGCCCTCGTCGATGCCTTCGAGCAGTTCACCGGCCGAGACGGTGACGTCCAGCCCGGCCGGGTCGTCCGGGCCGACGCCGGGGCCCGCGCCACCGCCGGCCGCGACGGCGACCGCGAGGCGGGACGTGCGGACGGCCAGCACCTCGAACGACGGCGGCCGCCCGAAAACGGCCACCGCCCCGCCGCCCGCCTGGAGGCGCACCGCCGCGGCCCGGTCGTAGTGGATCAGCCGGCCGAGGAAGGCGGCGAGATCGGCCGCCTCCCCCGCGTCGGCGAGCACCAGCCGCCGCCCGTGCGCCGTCATGCTGCGACAGCCCCCTGCGGGGAACGCCGGCCGGCCCGGCCGCCGTCGCCGTCGTCCAGGTACTCCAGGAGGAACGACTTCTCCTCCGCCGAGATCCGGCGCGGCCGCGCCGCTTCGAGGTCGTACGGCACGACGACCGTCGAGGCGCGCACGTACACGCGCTCGGAGCCGTCGGGGTCCGTGTCCTTGACCTCGTACGCGATCGTCAGCGACGCCGCGCCTATCTTCGTGACCCACGACTCGATGGTCACCGGCTCGTGCCGGTGGACCAGCGGCAGCTTGTAGTCGATCTCGTGCCGGGCCACGACGGACCCGCCCGCGAACGACGGCGAGCCGTCCCCCGGCGCCAGCCGGAACATGAAGTCGATGCGCGCTTCCTCCAGATACCGGAGGAAGACGACGTTGTTGACGTGCCCGAAGGCGTCCATGTCCGACCAGCGCAGAGGACAGCGGTAAATGTGACGCGACAAGATCAGCCCCGCGTCAGCTTCTTGTACGTGGCGCGGTGCGGACGCGTCGCGTCCGCGCCGAGCCGCTCGACCTTGTTCTTCTCGTACGACTCGAAGTTGCCCTCGAACCAGTACCACTTCGACTCGCCCTCGTACGCGAGGATGTGCGTCGCGACCCGGTCCAGGAACCAGCGGTCGTGGGAGATGACCACGGCCGCGCCCGGGAACTCGAGCAGCGCGTTCTCCAGCGACGACAGGGTCTCGACGTCCAGGTCGTTCGTCGGCTCGTCGAGGAGCAGCAGGTTGCCGCCCTCCTTGAGCGTCAGGGCCAGGTTGAGGCGGTTGCGCTCACCGCCGGACAGGACGCCGGCCGGCTTCTGCTGGTCCGGGCCCTTGAAGCCGAACGCGGAGACGTACGCCCGCGAAGGCATCTCGACCTGGCCGACGTTGATGTAGTCGAGCTCGTCCGACACGACCGCCCAGAGGGTCTTCTTGGGGTCGATGTTGGCGCGGCTCTGGTCGACGTACGAGATCTTGACGGTCTCGCCGACCTTGATCGCGCCGGAGTCCGGGGTCTCCAGACCCTGGAGCATCTTGAACAGCGTGGTCTTGCCGGCGCCGTTCGGGCCGATGACGCCGACGATGCCGTTGCGCGGCAGCGTGAACGACAGGTCGTCGATCAGGACCTTGTCACCGAACGCCTTGGAGAGGTTGTTGACCTCGACCACGATGGAACCCAGACGCGGGCCCGGCGGGATCTGGATCTCCTCGAAGTCCAGCTTCCGCATCTTGTCCGCCTCGGCGGCCATCTCCTCGTACCGGGCGAGACGCGCCTTCGACTTGGTCTGGCGGCCCTTGGCGTTGGAGCGGACCCACTCGAGCTCTTCCTTGAGCCGCTTGGCGCGCTTCTCGTCCTTGCGGCCCTCGACCTTGAGGCGGGCGGCCTTCTTGTCGAGGTACGTCGAGTAGTTGCCCTCGTAGGGGATCGCGCGGCCGCGGTCGAGCTCGAGGATCCACTCGGCGACGTTGTTCAGGAAGTACCGGTCGTGAGTGACGGCGACGACGGCGCCCGCGTACTTCGAGAGGTGCTGCTCCAGCCAGTTCACCGACTCGGCGTCGAGGTGGTTGGTGGGCTCGTCGAGGAGGAGCAGGTCGGGCGCCTCGATCAGCAGCTTGCACAGCGCGACGCGGCGCTTCTCGCCACCGGAGAGGTTGGTGACGGGCCAGTCGCCGGGCGGGCAGCCGAGCGCGTCCATGGCCTGCTCGAGCTGGGCGTCGAGGTCCCAGGCGTTGGCGTGGTCGAGGTCCTCCTGGAGCTTGCCCATCTCTTCGAGCAGCGCGTCGGAGTAGTCGGTCGCCATGAGCTCGGCGACCTCGTTGAAGCGCGTGAGCTTGCCCATGATCTCGGCGGCGCCGTCCTGGACGTTCTCCAGCACGGTCTTGGACTCGTCGAGCTTCGGCTCCTGCATGAGGATGCCGACGCTGAAGCCGGGCGACAGGAACGCGTCACCGTTGGACGGCTGCTCCAGTCCGGCCATGATCTTCAGCACCGTGGACTTACCGGCACCGTTGGGACCCACCACACCGATCTTCGCTCCCGGCAGGAAGCTCAGCGTGACGTCGTCAAGGATCACCTTGTCGCCGTGCGCCTTGCGCGTCTTGCGCATCGTGTAGATGTACTCAGCCAAGAGAAACCGTCCGGCAATCGATGTGTGGGCAGATACACCCCATCTTGCCTGACGTCCACCCCGGGACGGAAACGGGTAGGGCGACTCGTGCGGCGACGGCCCCTTCGCGGCAAGGCGCGAAGGGGCCGTTGTGACCGGTCGGTGACCGGGTGTCGCCGTTTCCGGCCGCAGGTGCGCGGCCTCTACTCGTCGTCGGAGGCGGGCTGCTTCTTGCGGACGAACAGGACCGCGGCGATGCCCAGGACGACGAAGACGACCGCGATGCCGAGGATCATGGGAGTGGCGTTGGAGCTGCCCGTCTCCGCCAGGTCCAGGCCGTCCTCGGCGAGCGGGGCCTCACCGGCCGTCGCGGGGCTGGGCCCGCTGCCCGGCTGGTCCATGGTGCCGGTGCCCGCGCCGGTGGCGACGGAGGTCTCGCAGTCGAGGATGCCCGTGAAGTTCTTCTCCAGACCGCCGGGGCCCTCGATGGTGAAGTCGTACGCCTGGTCCTCCCGTACCGGGACCGTGACGGTCAGCGACCGGCCGGGGGCGACGGTGTGCTCGGAGCCCATGAGCTCGAAGGTGAACGGCTCGTCGCCCCGGTTGGCGGCGGTGATGTCCACGCCGCCCTTCGCGCAGTTCTTCCGGGCCCACAGCGCCGGGGCGGGGCCCTTCTTCGCCCAGGTGGCGGTCGCGTCGGCGGAGACGGTCGACTCGCTGGAGCCGGCCAGGATCTGGGTCTGGCTCTGCGTGGTCCCGGTGAAGGCCCGGCCGACCGGCACCGAGGTGGTGGCCTGGACGGTCAGGGAGGACGAGCCGTCGGCCGCGTCGGCGGGCACGTCGAAGTACAGCCGGCCGCCGTCGACGGCGGTGGTGACGGGCTTGCCGTCCTTGCCGACGATCCGGACGCCGTTGGCGGCGTCGGCGGGCGGGGCCACGGTGACGCGGTCGGCGTTGGTGCGGACGGTGACGGGGCCGAGCCTTCCGCCCGCCCTGCCGGAGACGGCGTTCGGCTCCAGCGTCAGGGAGGCCCTCGGTTCGGCGGCGGCGCGCGCGTTCTTCTCCAGGAAGTCCGCGAGCTTCTCCGCCTTCGGGTCGAGCGCGTCGACCCTGACGTGGTCGGAGTACCGCCAGATCGCGACCTGGGTGCCGGCGGCCGCCGTCTGCTCGGTCAGCGAGTCGACCCCGGCCCGCTTGGCCAGCGCGCTCAGGTTGTTGACCTGCGGGTACGAGTGCTCCAGGATCCAGCGGATCTTGCCGGCGTCCCGGTTGGCGCCGAGCGAGGTCTGGTCCCAGGAGGTCTCCAGGTACTTGGCCTGCTCCTGCGTCGGGCGGTGGACGTCGACGCAGTACGTCTTGAGGGTGCCGCCGCCTTCGACGGTCATCTCGAACAGCCCGGCGGGCATCTGCTGGTCGCCGGCCTCCGTGCGCAGGACGGCCCTGTCGTACGTCTTCAGCCCGTCGAGCGTGGCCGCCGCACCGCCCTGGTGCTGCGGCGCCTCATCGGCGGCGGCCGGTCCCGCCACGGCCAGCGCCCCCGCGGCCACCAGTCCCGCCGCCAGGGTCACGGCGGCCGGGCGGGCGGAGCTCCGCCCCCGTACGAACAACGCAGAGAAAGCAGACAACACAGAATTCCCCTTCGGGCGAGGCCCTTTCGCTCGGGTGCGACAGTGGGGGAGCGCCTCGCCGGCCTCAAGTGCCCCGTGAGTATCCGGAAATCCTAGAGAGGCGGGCAACGACAGCCCCCTGTCATACCGTCAGATAGCCATTCCGAATCGGAATCGTTATCGCCCAGCACCTGGACGCACCTGCTCTGTCGACAAATCGCCGTGCGGTTCGGCCGAGTTGCGTACGTCGGCCGCCGGACGCCGGGTCAGCAGCGGATCTCCCTTCACCACCCGCCTGAAGGCGGACGTGCCGCGCGTCATGTCGTGTCCGACCGCCAGCGCCTCGATGTCGGCGGAGAATCTCCGCCGGCCGTCCTTCTCCTCGTCCCGCACCCGCAACCGCCCGTGCACCAGCAGCGGCTCCCCGACGGACACCGAACCGGCCAGATTCGCCGCCAGCGACCGCCGCGCCCACACCGTGTAGAAACTGGAGTGCCCGTCCGCCCAGCTCTCGTTCTGCCGGTCCCAGTACCGGACCGTCACCGCCAGCCGGAAGCGCGCCACCGCGCCCGTCGCCGAGTCCCGGTAGTCCACCCCCGTGGCGGCGTTGCCCACCAGCGTCACCCATGTCTCGCTCATTCCGGCTCCCCCGCTGCCCTCACCGTTCCGGTCCGCCCTGCGCGACCCGGT
Source organism: Streptomyces sp. NPDC046122 (assembly GCF_056429965.1). Classification (NCBI taxonomy): domain Bacteria; kingdom Bacillati; phylum Actinomycetota; class Actinomycetes; order Kitasatosporales; family Streptomycetaceae; genus Streptomyces; species Streptomyces sp. NPDC046122. Next base: position 950,587 of record NZ_JBWKLQ010000002.1, read on the forward strand.
TCCATGCTGGACCGGTCGCGGCGGGCCCACCGGGGCCTGTGGACTACCGGCCGGTTGTGGACAGGCCCGTCACCGCCACGTACTGCTCCCGCACCTCCCAGTACCGCATCAGCTCGGCCGACACCGGGTCCAGCACCCGTGCCCGGCCGCAGCCGGCGGCCGCCTCCCGCAGGCGCCGCTCGGCGTCCTGCCCGTAACGCCGCGCCGGTCCCCTGGCCGCCACCGCGCACGCCCACTCGACCAGCGGGCCGCCGAGGATGCCGGCGAGCATCACCAGGACGGGCGGCAGCAACCGCGGCTCCAGGACGCCCACGATCTGGCCCACCAGCCACAGCCCGCCGAAGATCTGGAGCAGCGTCATGGCGGCCTGGGTCAGCACCGCCGCCGGCCACCACGCGGGCCTGGGCGGCCTTCCCCGGGGCAGGCCGGCCCGTACCGCCAGTACGTCCAGTTCCTCGGGCAGCCCGGCCGCGCCGCGCACCGCCGACTCCCGCACCGCCTGCGCCCAGGGGGCGGGCAGGCCGGCGGCGGCCTCGTCGGCGACCGTGCGCACGGCCTGCTCCACGCGCTGGCGGGCGGTGATCTCCTCCTCCTCGCCCTCGGTCGGCGTCCGCCCGGAGATCGGGTCGATGCCGGCCCCCAGCGCGCGGCTCTGCTCGTACCAGCGCCACAGCCTCAGCCACGGCGTCCCGCACGACTTGCCCGCGTTCCTGCGCCATTCCCGCTCGGCCGCCTCGCCCACGGCCGCCGCGCCCACCGCCTCCGCGAGCCGGTCGGTGAACTGGGCGCGGGCCCGTTCGCCCAGTTCCGGCGGCCGCCGCCCGTCGGCGACGTAGACGGGACGCAGCCGGGCCGCGGCGGCGTCCACGTCGGCGGACAGGCGGCGGGCGGGGGCTCCCCTCTCCTGTACGAACTGGCCCAGCATCTCGCGCAGTTCGCCCACGCCCTCGCCGGTGAGCGCGGACAGGGCCAGGACCGTCGCGCCGGGTTCGCCGTGCTCGCCGAGCGCCATGCCGTCCTCGTCGAGCAGCCTGCGCAGATCGTCGAGGACCAGGTCGGCGGCGTCGCCCGGCAGCCGGTCCACCTGGTTGAGCACCACGAAGGTCACCTCCGCGTGGCCGGCGAGCGGCCGCAGGTAGCGCTCGTGCAGCACGGCGTCGGCGTACTTCTCCGGGTCGACGACCCAGATCACCGCGTCCACCAGCGTGAGGACCCGGTCCACCTGGTCGCGGTGGGCGGTGGCGGCCGAGTCGTGGTCGGGCAGGTCGATGAGCACCAGTCCGTTCAGCGCCTCGTCGCGGAAGCCGAGCGGCGCCGGCCTGCGGCGCAGCCGTCCGGGGATGCCGAGCCGGTCCAGCAGCCCGGCGGCGCCGTCGGTCCAGCTGCACGCGATCGGCGCCGAGGTGGTCGGCCTGCGCAGTCCCGTGTCGGAGATCTGGACGCCGGCGAGTGTGTTGAACAGCGTCGACTTGCCGCTGCCGGTGGCGCCCGCGACGGCGACGACCGTGTGGCGGGCGGAGAGCCGCTGGCGGGCGGCGGCCTCGTCGAGTACGCGGCCGGCCTCGGCGAGGGTGGCGCCGTCGAGGCGGGTGCGGGAGAGGCCGACCAGCTCGCGCAGGGCGTCGAGGCGGCCGCGCAACCGGCCGCTGTAGGCGCCGCCGGGCGACAGGCCGTCGTACGCGTCGTCGCCGGAGTTCCGCGGGCCGTCGGACGACGGCGGCACGGGCCGGGGGGTCCGGGTGGCGCGCTCACCCCGGACCGCCGCGCGCTCGGCGGCGCGCCGGGCGATCAGCCCGTCGTCCCACCGGCCCTCGACCCCGCTTTCCGGCGCGCCCGCGCCGTTGACGGCCTCCGTGCCCGGTGCGGTCCCCGCGCTGCTCACGGTCTCGGCGTCCTGGGCGATCCGGGCGCCGCCGACGGCCTCGGCGCCGTTCCCGGTCCGGGCGCCGCCGACGGCCTCGGCGCCGTTCCCGGTCCGGGCGCCGCCGACGGCCGCCGCGCCGGGGGCGCCCGCCGCCACACCGCCGGCCTCGCTCCCCGTACTGCCGAGTTCCTCCCGTACGCCGGGGTCGTCCGGTCCCCCGAGGTCCTGCGGTCCGCTGACGCTCTTCACACCGTCGACGCCCTCCGTGTCGTCCGTCACAGCAGTCACGTTTGCGATCACTTCTCCTTCTGCAGCAGGGAGAGCGCGGCGATGAGCTCTGCCTGCGGCTCCGGGGTCACCCCTAGGGCGTCGAGCGGCGCGAGCCGCTGGTCCCGTTCGGTGCTGAGTACGCGGTCGATGTACGTGGTGAGCAGTTCCCCGCCCTTGTCGCGCAGCCGGGTCGCGGCGATCGCGCCGATCCGCTCGGCCAGCCGCTCCCCGGCGGTTCTGGCCCGGCGGCCGCCCAGCAGCGCGGCGGCCAGCAGGGCGGCGACGGTCTCGGCGTCGGGCGCGGGCGGGCGTTCGAGGTCCCGTACCTCTTCCTCGGCGAGTTCCTCGAGAACCCTGCGCCACCGCCGCGCGGCCATCCCGATGCGCTCGCCCGCCTCCCGGTCGGGGATCCCGAAGACCACCGCGTCGGCGGCGGGCTCGCGCCGCCACGCCTCGTGCACGTGCTCGTCGGCGGCGGCGACGGCGCACTGGAGCAGCGCCGTCAGGCTCGCGACGAGCGAGTCGAGAAGCTCACCCGCCGAACTGTCCAGCGGATATCCGCGCCAGCGGGTGAGCGCGTCGCCGGACAGGACCGCGCCGCGCTGGAGCCGGCGGCGCACCCGCGCGCCCTCCTTCTCGTACGCCTCCTCGACGTCCGCCGTCAGCCGCACGGAGGCGGCGTACTGCGCGGCGACGGCCCCGGCGAGCTCGGGCATCCGGGCGTTCAGCGACTCGATGACGCCGGTGGCCGTGCGGCCGACGGCCTGCTGGCGGGCCGCCGGGTCGTGCACCCGGTGTGCCAGCCAGGCCCGCAGCGGCTCGACAGCGGTGGACGGCAGCAGTCCGTTTCCGCCGCCGGCCGATTCGGGGAGCTCGGGGATGGTGAACCGGGGCACGTCGCCGAGCCCGGCCTTGGTGAGCAGTGCGGCGTACTGCCGCGACACCTCGCCGATGACCTGGTGGGGAACCCGGTCGAGGACGGTGACAAGGGTGGCGTCGTACTCCTTCGCGGTACGCAGCAGGTGCCAGGGCACGGCGTCGGCGTACCGGGAGGCGGTCGTCACCATCACCCAGACGTCGGCGGCGCAGATCAGCTCGGCGGCGAGCACCCGGTTCCGGGCGACGAGCGAGTCGATGTCGGGCGCGTCGAGCAGGGCGAGGCCACGCGGCAGCGTCCCCACGGTCTCGACCCTGAGCGTGTCCCCGCCGCCCTTCTCGCCGTCCGGCGGCCCGGCGTCCTCCTCGCCCTCCTGGCGGGGCAGCCATACGCGTGTGAGCTGCGGCAGTACGCGGAGGTTCGCGAACCAGTGGTGATCGTCCGGGTGGCAGACCAGCACGGGCGTGCGCGTCGTGGGCCGCAGGACGCCGGACTCGCTCACCCGCCGGCCGACGAGTGAGTTGACGAGGGTCGACTTGCCGGCTCCGGTGGAGCCGCCGATGACGGCGAGCACGGGCGCTTCGGGCTGTTTCAGCCGGGGCAGCAGGTAGTCGTCGAGCTGCGCCAGCAACTCGATCCGTGTCTGCCGGGCGCGCGGAGCCCCTGGTAGGGGGAGCGGGAGGCGCACGGCGGCGACACGGTCGCGCAGGGCGGAGAGTGCGTCGATCAGCTGAGGCCGTGCGTCCAAGGTCACCACATGCGAAGAATGCCCAATTTTGGAGTCTTTTAGAAGCCTAAAGGCACCTCTGCGCGCATCTGCGCGCCGATTGGCGGCGGGCAGGCGGGCGGTACGAGCGGGGCGCAGGCATAACGAGTGCACAACGCCCGGGGCGGGAGACGCCAAAAGCGGTGCGCGATTCGCACTCGCCTGCGATTATCGGGTTCGCTTCACCGAACCTCCACATCGTGCCACGCAGGTGAAGCAACCGGCCCTAGGCGATCGGAGCCCTATCCTTGTCCCCGGCAAGGTCCGGGACCCGCCCAGCCCCGGGCCCAGGCCGGCCGAGGCCATGATCCGGCCCCCGTAGCTCAGTGGATAGAGCAGGCGCCTTCTAAGCGCTTGGCCGCAGGTTCGAGTCCTGCCGGGGGCGCCACCACCCAGCCCTCCCCTGTGGAGGGCTTTTTCGCGGGCCCGGCGCCGCCCTCCCGGCGCGGCGTCACCGCTGGCACGTGCCCACGCGCGCGGCCGGACCTGGCTTCCGGGGACCGGGAAGCGGGGTCCGGCCGGGTGGGGTTACGCGCTCATCGGGACGGCGCGCTCGTCCATCACGGGGTCCGCGCCGCCCGCCACGTCGAAGCGGCCCAGACGGCGCACCGGCACGAGACCGGGCAGCAGCATCTGCCACATCTGGGTCGTGCGCTCGGTCAGGTCGCGGCGCCCGGCGAGCACTTGGGAACTGAGCTGGAGTCCCGTCCAGCAGCCGACGATCAGGTTCGCGGCGTGGTCGACGTCGACCTCCGGCCTGACGTCGCCCCGGCCCTGCGCCTGGGACAGGCAGTTGCGGATGAGTTCGATCCACTTCACGTACGGCTCGGCGCTGACGCCCGACACGTTGCTCTGCTCGATCACCAGCCGGATGCCGGCCCGGACCCGGACGCTCTCCTGAAGCTGCCGCGCCATCCCGTGGACCAGGTCGATCACCGTCTGGACCCCGGGGCGGTCGATGTCCCGCATCGTCTCCCAGATGGAGAACTGCTCGTCGATCACGGCCTGGGCGAGTTCTTCCTTCGAGGCGAAGTGGAAGTACAGGGCGCCCTTCGTGACGCCGGCCTCCTTGACGATGTCACTGAGACTCGTACCGGAGAAGCCCGCGTGGTCGAAGGCCCGCGCCGCGCCGTCGATGATGGCGCTCCGTGTCACCTCTGCCCGTTCCTGCCTGGCCATGAACAACCTCCTGATCCTGTGCGGCGACCGCCGGCGCCCCACCGCCTCGCCCCCCTTGTGGGGCACCGCGACCGCTCGCTCACCAATTTTGCTCACACCTCTCGTAAAAAACCAACTAGCTAGTATTGTTTTGCCTCGCTCCACCAAGCCTCTCGTGCCACAGCTCGACTTCCGTCCTGCTCAACTCACCTTCAGGAGGCCCCTGATGCGCGTTGCGACACTCCTCGACCAGGCTGATCTCTCGTCGTCGGTCGAAGCACCCGAGCTCTTCCTCCAGACCGTTCCGCGTACGCTCGTGCACCGGGCCGCGGTGTCCGAGGTCCTCGTGACCGGGATACAGAGAATCGACGCGGACCACTTCAGAGTGGGGGCCCAGTGGCCCCGCAGCCACAGTTACTACGGGCCCGTCGCGAACCGCTGGCACGATCCGATGCTCCTCGCGGAATCGATACGCCAGGCCCTGCTGCTCATCTCCCACCAGGCGTACGACGTGCCCATCGGCTATCAGTTCCTGTCCCACACCGTCTCGCACGACATGACCGCCGAGGGCGCCCTGCTCACCGGACGCCCCGCCCACGTACTGCTCGACGTCCGGTGCTCCGACATCAAGCGGCGCGGCAGGACGGTCAGCGCGTACTCCGCGCAGATCGAGAGCCGCAGGGACGGCCGGGTCATCGGCTCCGGCGCGGTGACGATGGCCTGCATGGCTCCCGCCGTCTACAGCAGGGTCCGCGGCGACAAGGCGGAGGGCGGCCCGCAGCGCCCTCTGCCCGAGGCGGTCACGCCGGAACTCGTGGGCCGGCGGCGGACCACCGACGTGACGATCTGCGCGACCGGCGTCGAGCGCGTCTGGACGCTGCGCGCCGACCAGAACCACCCCGTGCTCTTCGACCACCCCGTGGACCACGTGCCCGGCATGGTCCTCATGGAGGCCGCGCGCCAGGCGGCCCTGGCCGTGCTCCAGGAGCCCGAGGGGCTCGCGGTGGCCTGCGACGCCACCTTCGAGCAGTACGTCGAGTTCGACAGCGCCTGCCTCGTGACCGCGAACACCGAACCGGCCGAGATGGCGGGCCCGCGTACCGTCTCGGTGCGCTTCGACCAGAACGGCACCACGGTCGCGACGTGCAAGGTCAAGGTCCTTGCGATCTGAGCCGGGCGCGGTCCTGGTCCTCGGAGGGACCGGGTTCATCGGCGGCGCCGTCGTGCGGGAACTGCTGAGACCCGCCTCCACCGGCGCGCCCCCGCCCGAGCTGCGGGTGCTCGCGCGACGTCCGCTGCCGGACTGGATGACCTCGGCGGGTGCGCGGAGGATACCCGCCGATCTCACCGATCCGGCCGGGCTGCGGGGTGTCTGCGAAGGCGTCGGCACTGTTCTCCATCTCGCCAGTTACGTGGGGCGCGACGCGGCGCTGTGCGCCGCGGTCAACGACATCGGCACCCGGGCTCTCGCCCGCGAGGCGGACGCGGCGGGTACCGCGCGCATCCTGTACGTCTCCACCGCTTCCGTCTACGGCACGGGGCCCCACCGCGGCGTGACCGAGAACCAGCTGGTTCCCGCGCCGGTGTCGCCCGCGAGCGCGTCGCGGCTCAGGGCGGAGGAGACGGTGCTCGCCCGGGGCGGCATCGTGCTGCGGCCCCATCTCGTGCACGGCCCCGGGGACAAGTGGTTCGTACCGCTGCTCTACCGGCTGCTGCGCAAGGTGCCGGTGTGGCCCGACGGCGGCGGCGCGCGCAGTTCGCTGGTCGCGGTGCGGGATCTGGCCCGGGTCGTCGCGGCGCTCTCCCGGAGCGACTGGTCGCAGGACCGGGGCACTGTGTACCACGTCAACCACCCGCGTCCCGTGACCCTGCGCGCGATGGTTACCCAGGTGTGCCGCGGGCTCGACCTGGCGCTCCCGGGGTCCGACCTGCCGCGCGCCGCGCACCGGGAACTGGCGGCGCGCGTCCTGCCGGCGCTCTCCGCGCACCAGCACGCCCTGCTCACCGAGGACCACTGGTACGAGAGCAGCCGCATCTGGCGCCGGCTCGGCATCGAGCCGGGTCCCGGCTTCGCGGCGGGACTCGTCGCGGGGCTGCCCTGGTACCGGCGGCACGTGGCCGGCCCGCACCTCGTCTGAACCGCCGCTCGGCCGGGCGGTCCGCATCGGCGGACCGCCCGGCCCTTTCACGCTTCGCCTCCGGCGCCCACCGCCTCCACACCGCTCATCGTCAGTTCGATCGGCAGGTCCTTGCGGCAGGTGACGCCCAACTTCCGGTAGATACGGGTGAGGTGCTGTTCCACTGTGCTCGGCGTGATGAACAGCTTGGCGGCGATGTCACGGTTGGTGTAACCGCCCACCGCCAGCGCCGCGACCCGGCGTTCCGAGCCGGTGAGCAGCGTGCTGTCGGTGACCGCGGGGTGCGCCCCGGCCGGCTCGTCGCTCTCGTCGCCGAAGGACAGCAGCGCCTCGCTGAGCGGCGCGGCCCCGCAGAGGGTGACGAGGTGGCGTGCCCGGCGGGCGTGGGTCCTGGCTCTGCGGTTGTCGCCGAGTTCGGAGTACGCGTCGCTGAGGTCGGCCAGCACCCTGGTCTGCTCGTAACGGTCCCCGCACTGCTCGAACAGGTCGAGCGCCTCGGTCAGCATCTGCGGCCGCCGGCCCACGGGCCCGCCGACGGCCAGCACCCGCAGCGCCGCCGCCCTGGTCCTGGCGCCGCTGTTGCCGGGCCGTCCCAGCTGGTCGTACGCGAGCCGCGCGGCCTGCTCGCGGTTGCCCAGCTCCAGCCACGCCTCGGCGGCGCTGGTGCGCCACGGCACCACGCCGGGGACGTCGATGCCCCAGGCGCGCATCCGCTCGCCGCAGGCGAGGAAGTCGGCGAGCGCGGCGTGGTCGTGGCCGGTGGCCAGGTGGAACTGGCCGCGCGCGTGCAGGTAGTGCAGCCCGTAGCGGGTCTGGAACATGGCCTTCGGCACGGCCCGGGTCAGATACGACTCGGCCTCGTCGTACTGCCCCATCCGCGTGGTGGCGAGGACCAGGGTGCTCAGCGGGGCGCCGAGGGCGACCCCCCAGGCGTTGGGCGCCACATGGCTGAGGGCGAGCTGCGCGTGGTCGACGGCCCGGGACAGGTCGCCCTGGCGGACTGCCGCCTCGGCGCGGGCCGACGACAGCAGGCCCATCCAGGTCGGCGAGTACGGGGTGTGCCCCTCGGTCAGCAGCCGGTCGCACCAGGCCCCCGCGTCCGGGCGGTCGGCGTTGAGCAGCACGCTCAGCGCGAGCAGCGCCGGCTCCTCGGGCCAGGTGATGTCGTAGCTCGGGCCCCGGTCCTTGAGCACCTGTTCGGCCCGCTGCACGACGTCGTGGCTGCGGCCGTTGACCAGGGCGTCGGCGAGCAGCGCGGTCGGCCGGCACCACGGGTCGGCCGGCTGCGCGGCGGCGTCGGCGGGCAGCGGCGCCCGGGGCTTGCGACCCCTGCGCGCCAGCGTCGGGTGGGTCCAGGCAAGCCACTGCTCGGTGTCGTGCAGCAGGGCCGCGACCTCGCCGTGCGGTTCGAGTTCCGTGCCGCGCAGCCGCTCCAGGAGCTCACCGGCCTCCGTGGTGCGCCCCTGCCACAGCAATTGGCGTACGAGGTCGACGGTGTGGGCGGGAGCGAGGTCGCCGTCGCGGGCGGCGGTGACGAGCGCGGCCAGGTGGTTCTCCGCCGTCGCCGGGTCGGACAGGCGCCGCACCTGGACGAGGCGGGCCTCGATCGCGGCGTGTTCGGCCGCCGGCTCGGGCCGGGCGCGCAGGGCCGCTTCGAGGGCGGCGGCGGCGCGGTGCGAACGGCCCGCGATGAGTTCCTGTTCGGCCGCCTCCAGGAGGACGTCGACGCTCCAGGCGGCGGCCGGACGGTCCGCCTCGACCAGCAGCGCCGCGGTCTCCGGCGCAGGGCAGCCCTGTTCGTACAGCAGCTCGGCGGCCTTGATCCGCAGGGTCGCCCGTTCGTCGGCGGGCAGGTCGTCGAGGATGCTCTGCCGTGCGACGTCGTGGCGGAACGCGAGGCCGTTGACCAGTCCGGCGGCCGCGAGGGTGCGCAGGGCCGACTCGGCACGGGCCGGGTCGATGCCGGCGATCCTGGCGATCCGGTCGGGCCTGGCGGAGCCGCCGAGCACCGCCAGGGCGCGGGCGGCGGCGGCCACGGGCGGGTCGACCCGGCTCGTCTGGCGAAGCACCGCGCGCCCGTACCCCTCGCGGCGGACGCCGCCGGTGGCCCGGTGGTCGTCGAGCAGCGCCGTCAGGAGCAGCAGGTTGCCGCCGGCCAGGGAGTGGAACTCGGGGGCGAGGCGCTCCGCGCTCGGGCGGTCGAGGTGCGCGGCGAGGAACCCCGCGACGCCCGCCTCGGTCAGTGCGGTCAGCGCCGTGCGGTGGGCGTGCGGCTGGTCGAGCAGTTCCGTACGGAACATCGGGCGCCCGTCGGGGAGCTCCGAGTCGTCCGTCAGGACGGCCATGACGCGGGTGGACCCCGTGCGCCGGGCCAGGTACAGCAGGCAGTCGAGGGACAAGCGGTCGGCGTGCCGGACGTCGTCGACCGCGAGGAGCACGGTGGCGCGCTGCGCGAGTCGCAGGACCGCCTGGGTCACGTCGGCGAGGAGCCGGGCGAGTTCGGGGCCGATGACCGACGCGCCGGCGCCGGCCTCCGAGCGGTACGTGCCGGAGCCGGCGGCGGGGTCGGTGGCCTGGGTGGCCGCGGCCCTGCGGAGCAGCTCCTCGAACTCGGCGGCCGTCTCGTCCGGGACCGGGGCGCTGCGCAGCAGCTGTCCCAGTACCCCGAACGGAAGGGCGTGTTCGGCACGGGAGCAGGCGGCGCGCAGGACCAGGCCGCCGGTGCGGGACGCGTGCGCGGCGACCCGGTGCAGCAGCTCGGTCTTGCCACTGCCCGACGGGCCGTCGAGCAGTACCACCTTGCCTTTCCTTGTTTCGCATTCCATGAGCATCTGTTTCAAATGCATTGCCTGTTCGGCGCGTTCGACCAGTTCCACTGGCCACCTCCCGTTTTGACAGGTCCAAAGGATCCGAAAGCCGCTGCTCGAGCCGATTCCCTTGACCCTCGGCATGTGGCGGCACTTCGGAAGCTAGCAACCCCTCAGGGGTCCCGGGTTTTCCGGCGTCCACTGGGCGGCAACTGACCGCCCATCGGGTCGCGGGGAGCTCCACCGGGGCCCTCGGGAGAGGTGCTGGACCGCTTCCAGGCGATCTTGAAACGGTCCCAGCGATCAAGGAGGGTGCACAAGATCTCCAGAACAAGGCGCTGACCTGCAATGACGTGGCGCTCGCAAGTCCGAGCGATTCAGGCGTCCTTGAGATTGACAAACCGGTCGCTGGGTTTGTTTACTGTGAGGGGTGGTACGGCGGAAGCGTCCGAACCTCGACTTCGGCTGGAGTGAGCCAGCGTGCGATTCGAATTGCTCGGTCCCTTGAATGCATTCTCGAACGACACCCCCATTAATTTGGGAGGCTTCAACCAGCGCGCCACAGCGGCTTTTCTCCTGCTGCACGCGAACGAAGTAGTACCGACCAGTAAATTGATTCACGCCCTGTGGGGATACGACCCGCCGGCGACCTCGCGGAAAATGGTGCAGAACGCGGTGTCGGGTCTGCGGAAGGTCATCGAGCGGTACGCGGGCCCTTCGGGGGCCGTCACCCTCACGACCAGCCCGCCCGGCTACCGGCTCGGCATCGAGCCCGAGAACTTCGACCTGGGCCGGTTCCGGCGCCTCGTGGAGCAGGGCGGGGCCGAACTGCGGGCAGGGCACAAGGAGCCGGGGCTGGCGCAGCTGCGCGCGGCGCTCGCCCTGTGGCGCGGGCCCGCGCTGAGCGACCTCACGGAGGCGGGCATCGCCTGGCCCGAACTCACGGCCGTCGCCGGGGTGCGCCTCGCGGTCTTCGAGGACTGCACCCGGGAGGCGCTGAACCAGAACAGGCACCAGGAAGTCCTGGGCGAACTGCAGGCGATGGCCGCCGCCGAGCCGGCGGGCGAGCGGATCTGCGGGCTGCTCATGCTCGCGCTGTACCGCTGCGGCCGTCAGCACGACGCGCTCGCCGCCTACCAGCGCACCCGGAGCACTCTCCTCGACAACTTCGGCCTCGACCCGGGGCGGGAGCTGCGGGAGCTGGAACTCGCCATCCTCAACCAGGACCCGGCGCTGGCTCCCGACTCAGGGCCCCGCTGGGCCACCCGTACGATCCCGCGCCCCTCGGCCGCCCACCGGTGCAGCAGGCTCAGCGCCACGGGCGCACCGGGCGGCCGGGCGCGGCCGGCGTACCGGCGCGGCTACGCGTGAGGGACGCCGCCGGGGGTACCGGCGCCTGCTGCGGGTGACGGGCGGCCGACCGGCCTGCCGGCGCGGAACGCGTGACGTGCGCCGGTCGGCGGGGCCGTCGCGGTGGCGCGGGTGACGGGTGCCGGAGGGAACGGGCCGGGCGCGGTCGTGCCGTTCCCCCCGTGCGGTCGGTGGGCCTCCCGGTCCGTCAGCGGGGCCCGGTCCTGGCCAGGAGCACCGCCCCGTCCAGCGACGACAGTCCGCCCAGCGCCGCCGGGCGGACGCGGATCTCGGGCCCGGCCGGTCTGGCCAGCTCGCCGGCGTGCCGGGCCACCGCCTCCACGTAGCCGGGCAGCCCCGCCGCGAAACCGCCGCCCACCGTGACGAGCCGGGGATGCACCAGTTCGGTCAGGCCCACGGCCGCGGCGGCGAGCGCCTCGGCGCTGTCCGTCACCGCGCCGGCCGCCCACGGCTCACCGGCCAGCCAGGCGGCCCGGAGTTCCGTGAACCCGACGTCGCGGCCCAGGCGTTCGCCCGCTCGCCGCAGGACGGCGCGCCCTGAGGCGACGGACTGGACGCAGCCGCGCCGCCCGCAGTCGCACCGCTCCCCCGCCCGGTCCACGATCAGGTGGCCCACCTCGCAGGAACCGCGCGCGGTCCCCGGGCAGATCCTGCCGTCGAGGACGATGCCGCCGCCGATGCCCGTACCGACGCCGAAGTGGACCAGGTCCCGGCAGCCCGCCGCGTCCGCCTCGGCGAGCGCGGCGAGGTCGCCGTCGTCGGCGGTGCGCACCTCGGCCCCGGGCAGCAGGTCCGTCAGCAGCCGGCGCAGGTCGAGGCCCTGCCAGAAGGGCCGGTTGGGCCATCCCCGTACGCGCCCCGCGGCGTCCAGCGTCGCGGGCACCGCCACGCCCACCGCCGTGACCGGGTCCGCCGGGGCGCGGTGCAGCGCGGCGATGCCGGCCGCGAGTACGTCCATGTCGGCGTCCACCCCGCCGGAGTCCGGCCAGTGGAACACGGTCTCCCGCTGCTCGCCCGTGCCGGCCGGCGCGAGTCGCAGCGCCACCTTGGTGCCGCCCACATCTATTCCCAGATAACTCACGTGATCTCCCGGCCCGGGCGGAGTGCGACGCGATCCGGCCGTACGAAGGGGTGCGTAGGGGGTTCTTGACCGGATTGCGCGGCTCTTACATTCGAATTCACTATCTCGCCTGCCGAAGGTGGATCTCATGCAGTCGACGGACGCACGTACTGCCGATGGAATTCCGGCCGTGGAGCCGGCCGCAGATCCGGCCGCGGAATCCCACGACGGGGATTCCGCGGACCCGGGCGCCTTTCCCGAACCGATCGGCGAGGTGCTGAGGATATTTCTCGGAAATCTGCGCGTTCAGGCGACGGCGCGGACGCGATAGGCGCTGCGGGCCGCTTCGAGGGACGCCAGGTTGTGCTCCGCCCACGCCGTCAGCGGCGCGAACGAGTCGAGCAGTTCGCAGCCCATCGGGCTGAGCACGTACTCGACCTTCGGCGGGACCGTCGGGTAGACCGTGCGGACGACCAGGCCGTCCCGCTCCAGGTTGCGCAGGGTCAGGGTGAGCATGCGTCTGCTGATCCCGTCCAGCGAGCGCTCCAGTTCGGTGAACCGTCGCGGTCCGCGCACGGCGGACAGGATCCGCATCGTCCACTTACCGCTCACCCGGTCGAGGATCTCCTCCAGCGGGGCCGCTTCATCTCGTACCAGCCGCGTGAGGGGGGTCGCGTCTCGCAGGGACATGAGCAGACTGCCTTTCAGTGCATAAGGCGTTCGAGGGTCGTCTGGAAGAGGCCGGTCAGGGCCTCCTGGTGGTCGGCGAGGTAGAAGTGGCCGCCGCCGAAGACGCGGAGGGAGAACTCCCCGTCGGTGTGGTGCGCCCAGGCGTGCATCTCGTCGACGGTGACTCTCGGGTCGCTGTCGCCGACCAGCGCGGACACCGGGCACGTCAGCGGCTTCCCGCCGGAGTGCCGGTAGCCCGCGACCGCCCGGAAGTCGCTGCGCAGCACGGGCAGGGTCAGCCGGACGAGTTCCTCGTCGAGGAGCATCGCGTCCTCGCTCCCGCCGAGCACCCGCATCTCCGCCAGCAGGGCCTCGTCGTCCAGCTCGTGGAACCGGTCGTCCCGTACGGCGGACGGCGCCCGCCGCGCGGAGACGATCAGGACAGCCGGCGGGGCGCCGCCGGCTTCGAGCCGCCGCGCCACCTCGTACGCGACGGTCGCGCCCATGCTGTGCCCGAACAGGGCGATGGGGCCCGCCCAGGGCATCAGCGCGTCCGTCACGCGGTCGGCGAGGGCTCCGATGTCCTCCACCGGCGGCTCGTGCCTGCGGTCGTGACGGCCCGGGTACTGCACGGCGAGCGTCTCGATGTGGGGACCGAGCGCGGCGGACAGGGGGTGGAAGTAGCTGGCCGCGCCGCCGGCGTGCGGCAGGGCGACGAGGGTCATCCGGCGGTCCGGCTTGGGGTGGTAGCGCCGTATCCACTGCTGGGAGCAGGTGACCGCGGTCTTCACGCGTTCTCCCGCGCGGCGAGGGCGAGGAGGGCGCGGGCGCCCAGCCGGTAGCCGAGGGCGCCGAGGCCGACGACCACGCCGGAGGCCAGCGGGGCCAGGACGGACTCGTGGCGCCACTGCTCGCGGGCCCACACGTTCGACAGGTGCACCTCGACCCAGGGCCTCGGGTAGTTGGCCAGCGCGTCGCGCAGGCTCCAGCCGGCGACCATCAGCGCGCCGGGGTTCACGATGGCGCCGACGGTGTCGTAGTTGTCGTGGACGGCCCGGACCAGGTCGCCCTCGGAGTCATGCTGGATCGACACGACCTTCCAGTCGGGTCCGGCGACCTCCTCCCGCACGGCCTGCGCTATGTCGGCCAGGCTGTCGGTGCCGTACACCTCGGGCTCACGTTGCCCGAGAATTCCGAGGTTGGGACCGTTCAGCAGGAGTATCGCGCTCATGACTCACCTCGCACTCGGTTCAGGATTCGCGGACTTGGCGAACTTCGCGAACTTGGCAGACTTCAGGGTTTCCCCCTGAAGGTTGTATCAGCTGCGCAATAGGCGGGGGTAATTGCAGGCCCCCGCACCCCGAAGTAAGGGGGGTGATAGTGGGGCCCGTAGGGGATGGGAACGGATGTGGTCCGCGCGCTAGCGTGATATTCCCCGGAAGAGAATGCGCCTCTGTCCGAGCGGTCCGCCGGAACAGTACCGGGCCCTCTCGGAACATTTCCAGACTCTCCGGGCCGCATTCATCCCCAAGAGAATGGACCGTCATGAATGATCGTGCGCAGCAACTGCTCGCGGATCTCCCGCAGTGGCCGCAGTACGGAGACGAGGAACGCACCGGTCTGATCCGCGCCCTCGAACAGGGCCAGTGGTGGCGCATGGGAGGCAGCGAGGTCGACTCGTTCGAGCGCGAGTTCGCGGAGCGCCACGGCGCTCCCTATGCCCTGGCGGTGACGAACGGGACCCACGCGCTCGAACTCGCCCTCCAGGTGCTCGGGGTGGGCCACGGCACCGAGGTCATCGTCCCGGCCTTCACCTTCATCTCCTCGTCCCAGGCCGCCCAGCGCCTGGGCGCCGTCGCCGTCCCGGTGGACGTCGACCCGGACACGTACTGCCTCGACCCGGCGGCCGCCGCCGCGGCGGTCACCTCGCGCACCCGCGCCATCATGCCGGTGCACATGGCGGGGCACTTCGCGGACATGGACGCCCTGGCCAAGCTGTCCGCCGACACCGGTGTGCCGCTGATCCAGGACGCGGCGCACGCCCACGGCGCGGAGTGGCTCGGCCGCAAGGCGGGCGAGCTGGGCTCGGTGGCGGCGTTCAGCTTCCAGAACGGCAAGCTGATGACGGCCGGCGAGGGCGGCGCCGTCACCTTCCCGGACGAGGCGACGTACCAGGAGGCGTTCCTGCGGCACAGCTGCGGCAGGTCGCGCACCGACAAGAAGTACTTCCACGAGACCTCGGGGTCCAACTTCCGGCTCAACGAGTTCTCCGCCGCCGTGCTCAGGGCGCAGCTGGGCCGCCTCGACGAGCAGATCGCGCTGCGCGAGCAGCGTGCGCCGCTGCTCGCCGGACTGCTCGCCGAGATCCCGGGCGTGGTCCCGCAGTCGCGGGACGAGCGGGTCACCGCCAATCCGCACTACATGCAGATGTTCCGCCTGCCGGGCATCGCGGAGGAGAAGCGCAACGCGCTGGTGGAGGAGCTCGTGGCGCGGGGCGTGCCGGCCTTCGTGGCGTTCCGCGCGATCTACCGCTCGGACGGCTTCTGGGAGAACGCGGCGCCCGACGAGACCGTCGACGAGGTGGCCCGCAGGTGCCCCAACACCGAGGCCATCAATGCGGACTGCGTCTGGCTGCACCACCGCACCCTGCTGGGCACGGAGGAGCAGATGCACGCCGTCGCCGAGGTCGTCGCCGACGTGGTCGCACGGACGTGAACGGCCCGGTGGGCGTGCGGGGACCGGACGGCCCTCCGGTCCGCACCAGCGTGGTGGGCCTCGGATGGGCCGCCAAGTCCATCTGGCTTCCCCGGCTGCGGCAGCACCCCTCGTTCGCCGTGGCCTCCGTGGTGGATCCGAATCCGGCCGCACGGGCCGAGATCCCCCAGGACAGGGCGGGTACGCGGCTGCTGGACGACGTCTCCGAGCTGAACCGCGGCGGCACGGACCTGGCCGTCGTGGCGGTGCCCAACCATCTGCACAGCACGGTCGCGTGCCGGCTGCTGCGGATGGGCATCCCCGTCTTCCTGGAGAAGCCGGTGTGCCTCAACTCGGCGGAGGCGGAGCAGCTCGCCGCCGCCGAGCGGGCGGGCGGCACCGTGCTGCTCGCGGGCAGCGCGGCCCGCTACCGCGCCGACGTGACGGCGCTGCGGCGGGTCGTACGCCAGGACCTGGGGGAGCTGCGGCACGTGGAGCTGTCGTGGGTGCGGGCCCGTGGCGTGCCGGACGCCGGCGGCTGGTTCACCCAGCGGCAGTTCGCGGGCGGCGGGGCGCTGGTCGACCTGGGCTGGCACCTGCTCGACACGGTCGGCCCGATCCTGGGTCCCGTGGGGTTCGACCAGGCCGTGGGGACGGTGTCGGACGACTTCGTCAACGACCGCTCCTCGCAGGCGGCCTGGCGCGAGGACGCCCCGAGGGACGCGGGTTCCGACGGCGACGTCGAGGACACCGCGCGCGGCTTCCTGGTGACCGAGGACGGTGTGTCCGTGGCCATACGGGCGAGCTGGGCGTCCCACGAGCCGTACGACGTGACCCGCATCCGGGTCGACGGCAGTGCCGGCAGCGCCACCCTGACGTGCACCTTCGGCTTCAGCCCGAACCGGCGCAAGGGCTCTTCGCTGGTCCGGGTGCGGGACGGCGTCGAGACCCAGGTGCCGCTGCCGGAGGAGGAGATCGGGGCGGAGTACCTCCAGCAGCTCGACGAGCTGCCGGGGCTCCTCGCGGACCCGGCGTCACAGGGGCGGACCGTCGACGAGGTCCGCCGCACCATCGCGGTGATCGAGCGCATCTACCGCTCGGCCCGCAGGGCCCGGATCGGAGCGCGCTCCACAAGAGCGGCCCGCCCGGTGCCCCACTCGACCCTACTGAACACGGAGGATCACCATGCCTGACACCCTCAGGCCTTCCGCGTATCCGGTGCCGATACCCGGGACCGGCTTCCGGGCGGTCGTCTTCGACCTCGACGGGGTGCTCGTCGACAGTTACGAGGTGATGCGGGAGGCGTTCAGCGTCGCGTACCGGGAGGTCGTCGGCGCCGGGGAGGCACCGTTCGCGGAGTACAACCGGCATCTCGGCCGGTACTTCCCGGACATCATGAAGATCATGGGGCTGCCGCTGGAGATGGAGGCGCCGTTCGTCCGCGAGAGCTACCGGCTCGCGTCGCAGGTGCCGGTCTTCGACGGGGTGCCCGAGATGCTGCGCGAGCTGCGCGGACGGGGGATACCGCTCGCGGTCGCCACCGGCAAGGCGGGCGACCGGGCGAGGGCGCTCCTCGCGCAGCTGGGGCTCGCCTCCATGTTCGAGACGATCATCGGGTCCGACGAGGTGGCGCACCCCAAGCCCGCCCCGGACATGGTGCGGCTCGCCGTGTCCGTGCTCGGCGCGCGCCCCGAGGAGACGGTGATGATCGGGGACGCGGTGACGGACCTGCAGAGCGCCCACGGCGCCGGGGTGGCCGCGGTGGCCGCCCTGTGGGCGGGGGTGGACGAGGAGGCGCTGCTCGCGGCCGGTCCCGTGGCCATCTTGAACCGCCCCGCGGAGGTGGTGTCGTTCTGCGCGGCGTCCGGGCAGACGGTCGCCGGCGGCGTGGCGTCGTAACCGCTCCGCCCTCTCCCCCCGCACATGCGAAACGGCCCGGACGATGCCGCGTCCGGGCCGTTTCGCATGCGGTGCGGCCGCACCGGCGTCAGTCGTACGGCCGGTCGTCGACGGGCATCGCCTCCAGGGTGCGCAGGACGACGGCTTCCGGGACGTCGCGTACGAGTTCGGCACCCGCCGGGCCGTCCAGGACGAAGGCGAGGCCGCCGTCGGCCTTCTTGTCGCGCCGCATGTACCGCACCAGCTCGTCGTGTCCGACGCCCGGGGGCAGGCCGAGCGGCAGTCCGTACCGGGCCACGACCGACCGGTGCTCCTCCACGCGGGCGGCGTCGATCCGGCCCAGGGCGCCGGCGAGCCGGCCGGCGAAGACGGTGCCGATCGCCACCGCCTCGCCGTGCCGCAGCCGGTAACCGGTGGCGCGTTCCAGGGCGTGACCGAGGGTGTGGCCGTAGTTGAGCAGGTGGCGCACGCCCTGGTCGCGTTCGTCCTTGGCCACGACGGACGCCTTCAGCCGGACGCTCGCGGCGATGCGCTCGGCGAGCGGCAGGTCGTACAGTCCCTCGGCGCCGATGAAGTGGCAGCGGGCGAGTTCGCCGTACCCGTTGGTCCACTCCCGCTCGGGCAGGGTGCCGAGGAAGTCGGTGTCGCACAGGACAGCGCGGGGCTGCCAGTACGCCCCGACGAGGTTCTTGCCCTCGGGCAGGTTCACTCCGGTCTTGCCGCCGATGCTGGCGTCCACCTGGGCGAGGAGGGTCGTCGGCAGGTGGATCACCGGCATGCCCCGGTGGTAGAGGGCGGCGGCGAGGCCCACGGCGTCGGTGGTGGTGCCGCCGCCGCAGGAGATCACCACGTCGCCGTGGTGGAGGCCGAACTCCGCGAACCGGCTGCACAGTTCGGCGACGGTGGCGAGGTTCTTGTTCGTCTCGCCGTCCTGCGCCTCCAGCCACAGGGTGTCGATGCCGAGCGGCGGCAGCAGGCCGGCGGGGCGCGCCGAGACGACGGCGGCGCGGCGCGCGCCGGTGTCCCGGACGATGTCGGGGAGCCGGTCGCGTACGCCGGCACCGATGTGCACGGTGTACGCGCGGTCGCCGAGGCCCACTTCCACCTGGTGGCGGGGCACGAGCAGTTGGCTCATCGGGGTGTCCTTTCGGCGGTCCTGCGGTGGCGGCCGCTGCGGTCGTTACGGGGCCGGTGAAGAGGGGCGGTCACGCGGTCTGGAGCCCGGCCGAGGGCACCGCGATCGGCTGGACGTCGGCGCCGGAGGAGTCGAGCACCGCGCGGACGGTACGGGCGGCCATCGCCTCCGTGACGGCGGGGATGCGCAGCCTGCGGTGGGTGAGGTGCGCGTGGTCGAAGAGCAGGTAGTTGACCGGCGCGCCCTCGGCCGCCCACGAGTTGGCCGTACGGCGCAGGGTGCGCAGGTAGTCGTCCCAGCGCCGGGCCGTCTCGTTCCCCATGGCGGGCAGCCCCTCGGCGAGGGCGCCCGCCGCTGGACCGCCGCGGTCTCTCAGCTCGGTGCGCTGCGCCGGCGTGAGGCCCTCCGTCCAGTGCTGCCAGCACTGGAAGAGGAATCCCTTGCGGGCCGCTTCCGGAATCAGCGCCACGACGTGCCGAAGATGCCAGATGGTGAAGGCGAGCTGCGCGTTGTACGGCGCGACCGGTTCCCGCGCGACGGCGAGTGCGAGTTCACTGGACGCCATGGCGACGTCGTCGTGGAATTCGATGTCGCAGGCCAGCGGGTGATGCGGAACGGCTTCCCGCAATTCCTCGACGACCGGCGGATTTCCGTACGGGGACACTTCCTTGAGCAATCGGGATTTCACTTCGTGGAGAACCGGCTCCGAGGAACTGGCCCACAGCCCGATCTCGGGGTTCTTGCCCAGCTCGGTCCAGTGGAGGAACCACCGGCTGCCCCCGTCGGCGGCACGCAGGTCGCGTACCAGCTCAAGCAGGCTTTCCGGCGGTTCGGGGCGGGTGATGCCGGCGCTGCCCGTCCCGTGGGGGGCGGACACGCGTGCGTGGATCCAACGGTGCGTCATATCGGGTTACCTCAGTTCGTCACCAGCGGGGATGCCCGGACTATTGCTCTGACGACGCGGGCGCGATTGAATGCTAGGCCCGGCTGATAACTCCCACTATTGGGCGGCACAACCTACCTTCTCCGCACCCGAAGTCAGGGCCCTGATAGGGGGGTCGACTGGGGTTACGGGCGCGGCGGCAACAACGAGAATGTTGTCCTGTAGAGCAGGCTTCAGGACAACAGATTCTCAAAGACGTAATTCATTGTTGCCGTGTTATCGAGGGGTGTGGGGAACATGCTGCGAACCGAGCTGATCCGACCGTTGCCGGAGTTGCTCACCGCGCACGCGAACCGCTTCGGGAACAAGATCGCCTATCGCGATGCCCGCCGCGCCGTCAGCTGGTCGCAGCTGGCGGCGCGTACCGGGCGGATCGCCGGGCACCTGGCGGCCCTCCGGCTCCAGCCGGGCGACCGGGCCGCGTTCCTCCTCGGCAACTGCATCGAGACCGTGGAGAGTTATCTCGCCGTGGTACGGGCGGCGGCGATCGGCGTACCGCTCAACCCGCGCTCCACGGACTCCGAGCTGACCCACCTGCTCAGCGACAGCGGCGCCCGCGTGGTGATCACGGACGCGGCCCACCTGGACCAGGTGCGGCGGGTGCTCGGCACGGACCGGTCGGTCCGCGTCGTGGTCACCGGCGCCGAACGCCCGGCGGGCACCCTGTCCTTCGAGGTCCTCGCCACCACCGAGCCGCCCGCCCCCGCGCGCGACGACCTCGGCCTCGACGAGGTCGCGTGGATGCTCTACACGTCGGGCACCACGGGCAAGCCCAAGGGCGTGCTCTCGACCCAGCGCAACGCGCTGTGGTCGGTGGCCGCCAGCTACGTGCCCATTCCGGAGCTGTCGGCCGACGACCGCGTCCTGTGGCCGCTGCCGCTCTTCCACAGCCTGTCGCACATCGTGTGCGTCGTCGCGGTCACCGCGGTGGGCGCGTCCGTGCGGCTCGTCGACGGGTTCGCCGCCCAGGACGTCCTCGCCGCCGTGCGCGAGGAGGACTCGACGTTCCTCGCCGGCGTGCCGACGCTCTACCACCAGCTGGTGCGGGCCGCGGCCCACCCGGACTTCACGCCGCCGAGGCTGCGCGTGTGCCTGGTGGGCGGCGCGGTCACCACCGCCGCGCTGCACACCGCCTTCGAGAAGGCGTACGGCGCCCCGCTGCTCGACGCGTACGGCTCCACCGAGACCTGCGGTTCCATCACCATGACCTGGCCGACCGGGGCCCGCGTCGAGGGCTCCTGCGGACTGCCGGTGCCCGGCGTCAACGTACGCCTGGTGGACCCGCAGTCCGGGGCCGACGTGGCCACCGGCGAGGAGGGCGAGGTCTGGGTCAACGGCCCGAACGTGATGGCCGGTTACCACAACGACCCGCAGGCCACGGCCGAGGCGCTGCGGGACGGCTGGTACCGCACCGGGGACCTGGCGCGCCGCGACGAGGCCGGTTACTTCGCCGTCACCGGGCGTCTGAAGGAACTCATCATCCGCGGCGGCGAGAACATCCACCCGGGCGAGATCGAGGAAGTGCTCCGCTCCGTGCCCGGCGTCGCCGACGTCGCCGTCGTCGGCAAGCCGCACGACGTGCTCGGCGAGGTGCCGGTCGCCTTCCTGGTGCCGGGCCCCGAGGACATCGACACGGAGCTCCTGTACGCCGCCTGCCGCGAGCGGCTCGCGTACTACAAGGTGCCCGAGGAGCTGTACGAGACGGCCCGCATCCCCCGCACCCAGTCCGGCAAGATCACCCGGCACCGGCTGCTCGACGGTCCCATGCGGCTGCGCGCGGCGAACAGCAGCCACTACGAGTCGCTGCTGCGCCTCGACTGGGTTCCGCTCACCCTGCCCGCGGCCGGTGCCTCCCCCGAGCCGTGGACGGTCTCCGGTCCCGACGCGGCGGCGCTCGCCGCCGGGCTCGACGCCCGGCTCGCGGCCCTCGGAGCGGGGCAGTCCGCCCCCGGGACCGTGGTGCTCGGCCTCGACGTGCCCAAGGCCGCGGCGGCCGCCGACTTCGCGGGCGCCGTGGCCCGTACGGTGCGTGAACTGGCCGACCGGCTCGCCGGCTGGCTCGCCGACGAACGCCTCGACGGCACCCGTGTCGCCGTCGCCACCCGTGGCGCTGTCGTCGCAGGCCCTCACGAGACGCTCCACAACATCGCGCACGCCCCGGTGTGGGGTCTGCTCCGCGCGCTCCAGGCCGACCACCCGGGACGCCTCGTCCTGGTCGACCTCGACGAGGCCCCCGCGTCCCTGGAGGCGCTGCCCGCGGCGCTCGCGTCCGGCGAGCCGCAGTTCGCCATCCGTACCGGAGTGCCGCTGCTCCCCCGCCTCGCCCGCGTCGCGGCGAGCACGGAGCCGCGGGTCGGGCCCGCCCTCGACCCGGAGCGCACCGTCGTCGTCACCGGCGCCGACAGCGCGCAGGGCGCCGCGCTCGCCCGCCACCTGGTCGCCGGGCACCGGGCCCGGCGACTGCTCCTCATCGGCTCGTACGACGCCGACGACGAGGCCCTCGTCGCGCTGCGCGGCGAACTGGCCGCACTGGGCGCCAAGGTGACCACCGCCGCCTGCGACCCGGCCGACCGGGCCGCGCTCGCCGCCGTACTGGAACGGGCCGAGCGCCCGCTGACCGCCGTCGTGCACGCGCACGGCTGGCAGACCGCGCTCACCCACCGCCCCGACCGCGCCCTGGAGTCGGCGGTCGGCGCCCTGCTGCATCTGCACGAGCTGACCCGGGGCCACGACCTGGCCGCGTTCGTGGTGTGCTCGTCGGCCGACACCCTCCTCGGGGCGCCCGGTGAGGGCGACCGGTCCGCGTACACCGCCTTCCTGGACGCGCTGGCCCAGCACCGGGCCGACCGCGATCTGCCGGCGCTGTCCCTGGGCTGGGGCCCGTGGGAGCCGACGGCGGCCATCGACCGGTCGCGAGAGACGGCCGCGGGCGTCGGCACCCTCAGCACCGCGGACGGACTCGCGATGTTCGACGCGGCCCAGCTCGCCGGCCCGGCCCACAGCCTCCCGATGGCCATGGACACGGCGGCCATCGCGACGGGCGGCGTGTCTCCGCTGCTCAGCGGCCTCATCGACACCTCGGCCACACCCGCCTCCGCCGACACCAAGGTCGCCGCCGCCCTGCGCGAGCGGCTGGCCCCGCTGGCCGACGCGGAGCAGCTGCGCATCCTCCTCGAAACGGTGCGCACGGAGGCCGCCCGGGTCCGCGACCTGGGCGGCATCGCACAGGTCGGCCCGGAGCGCGCCTTCAAGGACCTCGGGTTCACCTCGCTGCACGCGGTGACACTGCGCAACCGCCTCACGGAGACGACGGGCCTCAAGCTGCCCGCCACGCTCGCCTTCGACCACCCGACCCCCCAGGCCGTCGCCCGCCTGCTGCACACCCTGCTGACCGGCGCCGCGACCGAGGCCGAGGAGGTGCGGCCCGAGGTGGCGGGCTCCGACGAGCCGATCGCCATCGTGGGCATGGCCTGCCGGCTGCCCGGCGGCGTCGCCTCGCCCGCGGACCTTTGGCGCCTGGTCGAACAGGGCACGGACGCGGTGTCCGGCTTCCCCGAGGACCGCGACTGGAACCTGGAGGAGCTGTACGACCCGGAGGGCGCCAGGCCCGGTTCCTCGTACGTCCGCGAGGGCGGCTTCCTCTACGACCAGGCCGATTTCGACGCCGAGTTCTTCGGCATCTCGCCGCGCGAGGCCATCGCGATGGACCCGCAGCAGCGGCTGCTCCTGGAGACCTCGTGGGAGGCGTTCGAGCGGGCCGGCATCGACCCGGCGCGACTGCGCGGCCAGTCGGTGGGCGTGTTCTCGGGCGTGATGTACCACGACTACGGGTCCCAGGTGGTGTCCGCACCGGCGGAGTCCGAGGGCTACCGGGGCACCGGCACGGCGGGCAGCGTCGCCTCCGGCCGGGTCTCTTACACGTTCGGTCTCGAAGGCCCGGCGCTCACCGTCGACACCGCCTGTTCCTCCTCACTGGTCGCCCTGCACCTGGCGGCCCAGTCACTGCGCAACGGCGAGTGCACCATGGCGCTCGCGGGCGGTGTGGCGCTGATGGCGCGGCCCACCTCGTTCGTGGAGTTCTCCCGTCAGCGCGCCCTCGCCGCCGACGGCCGCTGCAAGGCGTACGCGGACGCGGCGGACGGCACCGGCTGGGCGGAGGGCGTCGGCGTCCTGCTCGTCGAACGCCTGTCGGACGCCGAACGGCTCGGCCACCCCGTGCTCGCGGTCGTACGCGGCTCCGCCGTCAACCAGGACGGCGCGTCCAACGGCCTCACCGCACCGAGCGGCCCCTCGCAGCAGCGCGTCATCCGGCAGGCGCTGGCCAACGCCCATCTGCTGTCCCCCGACGTGGACGCGGTCGAGGGCCACGGAACCGGCACGATGTTGGGCGACCCGATCGAGGCACAGGCGCTCCTCGCGACGTACGGCAGGGAGCGGGACACCGAACAGCCGCTCTGGCTGGGCTCGTTGAAGTCCAACATCGGGCACGCCCAGTCCGCCGCCGGCGTCGCCGGTGTCATCAAGATGGTCGAGGCGATCCGTCACGGGGTGCTGCCGAAGACCCTGCACGTGGACCGGCCGTCAACGAAGGTGGACTGGTCCGAGGGCGCCGTGGAGCTCCTCACCGAGGCCCGCCCGTGGCCCGAGCTGGGCCGCCCGCGCCGGGCCGCCGTCTCGTCCTTCGGCGTCAGCGGCACCAACGCCCACGTCATCATCGAGCAGGCACCGGCCGCGGTCGCCGAGGAGTCGTCCGCCGCGCCGGACGCCGCACCGGCCGTCGTACCGTGGCCGGTGTCCGCCAGGACGTCGGACGCGCTGCGCGCCCAGGCCGAGCAGGTGCTGGGCGTGGCGGAGGACGCCGACCCGGTCGCCCTCGGACACGCGCTGGCGTTCACCCGTGCGCCGCTCGGCGAGCGGGCCGTGGTGGTGGCCGGGACGGCCGACGCCTCGGCCGCGACGGCCGCCCTGCGGGCGCTGGCGGCGGGTGAGTCCGCCGCCGAGCTGATCACCGGGACGGCGGACGTGGACGGCAAGGTCGCGTTCGTCTTCCCCGGCCAGGGACACCAGTGGGCCGGCATGGGAGCACA
>NZ_JBWKLQ010000003.1:0-3762 GCF_056429965.1 Streptomyces sp. NPDC046122
GTTGATAGGCCAGATGTGGAAGCCCGGTAACGGGTGGAGCTGACTGGTACTAATAGGCCGAGGGCTTGTCCTCAGTTGCTCGCGTCCACTGTGTTAGTTCTGAAGTAACGAACTGTGCCATTACCGGTTCGATATCTTCATAGTGTTTCGGTGGTCATAGCGTTAGGGAAACGCCCGGTTACATTCCGAACCCGGAAGCTAAGCCTTTCAGCGCCGATGGTACTGCAGGGGGGACCCTGTGGGAGAGTAGGACGCCGCCGAACAATCATTGTGGGAAAGCCCCGCACCTTTATGGTGCGGGGCTTTTCTGCGTTCCTGGGCCGCTCCGGACCCCCTGTGTGCCCGGCACCGGTCGCTGAGGGTAGGGTCGGGGGCGCATCATCGGCACGTTCCCACAGGAGGCCCCCGGGTGGAGGTTCAGGAGACCCGCGTTCAGACGGACCGGGTGCTCACCATCCCGAACATCCTCAGCATGGCTCGCCTCGCCGGCGTGCCACTGTTCCTGTGGCTGATTCTCCTGCCCGTCTTCGGTGGGCCCAAGAGCGACGGCTGGGCATTGCTGGTGTTGATGCTCAGCGGCATCAGCGACTATCTCGACGGAAAGCTCGCCCGCCGCTGGAATCAGATCAGCAAGCTCGGGCGACTGCTCGATCCGGCTGCCGACCGGCTGTACATCCTCTCCACGTTGCTCGGCCTCACCTGGCGCGAGATCCTGCCTCTGTGGCTCACCGCTGCCCTTCTGGCGCGCGAGCTGATGCTGCTGATGATGGTGGGCATCCTCCGCAAGCACGGTTATCCGCCGCCGCAGGTGAACTTCCTCGGGAAGGCTGCCACGTTCAACCTGATGTACGCCTTCCCGTTGCTGCTTCTCAGTGACGGAACTGGGTGGTTGCCGTCACTGGCTGCGATTTTCGGATGGGCGTTCGCCGGATGGGGTACAACTCTGTATTGGTGGGCAGGAATCCTTTACGTGGTCCAGGTCCGCCGGCTGGTCAAGGCGGAGACCGCGGCCGATTGAGCCTGTCGATTCCGGCGCTGGCTGTTCCAGCGCCGGATTGCTGCGCATGATGCCTCTCGCGTCAGTCCCGGACGGGTGAAGTCGGCTAGACCGTCGTCTCTTGGAGGAGGACTTTCCCGACATGAAGGCCGTCGTGATGGCTGGCGGCGAGGGCACACGCCTTCGCCCCATGACCTCGAGCATGCCCAAGCCGCTCCTGCCGGTCGCCAACCGGCCGATCATGGAGCATGTGCTGCGGCTGCTCAAGCGGCATGGGCTCAGTGAAACCGTCGTAACCGTGCAGTTTCTGGCCTCGCTCGTCAAGAACTATTTCGGTGACGGCGAAGAGCTGGGAATGGAGCTCACCTATGCCAATGAGGAGAAGCCACTCGGCACCGCGGGCAGCGTGAAGAACGCCGAGGAAGCGCTGAAGGACGATGCCTTCCTCGTCATCTCCGGCGATGCCCTCACCGACTTCGACCTCACTGATCTGATCAGATTCCACAAGGAGAAGGGCGCACTCGTCACGGTGTGCCTGACCCGTGTGCCGAACCCCCTGGAGTTCGGCATCACGATTGTGGACGAGGCGGGAAAGGTCGAGCGGTTCCTGGAGAAGCCCACATGGGGGCAGGTCTTCTCCGACACCGTGAACACGGGCATCTATGTCATGGAGCCCGAGGTGTTCGACTATGTGCAAGCGGACACATCCGTGGACTGGTCCGGTGACGTCTTCCCTCAGCTGATGAAGGAAGGCAAGCCGATCTACGGCTACATCGCCGAGGGCTACTGGGAGGATGTCGGCACGCACGAGAGCTACGTCAAGGCGCAGGCCGACGTGCTTGAGGGCAAGGTCGACGTCGATCTCGACGGCTTCGAGATCTCTCCGGGGGTGTGGGTCGCGGAAGGCGCCGAGGTGCATCCCGACGCCGTGCTGCGCGGGCCCCTCTACATCGGTGACTACGCCAAGGTCGAAGCCGGCGTGGAGCTGCGTGAGCACACCGTGATCGGGTCCAACGTCGTCGTGAAGAGCGGGGCGTTCCTCCACCGGGCCGTCGTGCACGACAACGTCTACATCGGCCAGCACAGTAACCTGCGCGGCTGCGTGATCGGCAAGAACACCGACATCATGCGGGCCGCGCGGATCGAGGACGGCGCCGTCATCGGGGACGAGTGCCTCGTCGGTGAGGAATCGATTGTTCAGGGCAATGTGCGGGTCTATCCGTTCAAGACCGTCGAGGCGGGTGCGTTCGTCAACACCTCGGTGATCTGGGAGTCACGGGGCCAGGCGCACCTCTTCGGCGCGCGGGGCGTCTCCGGGATCCTGAACGTCGAGATCACTCCCGAGCTGGCGGTGCGCCTCGCGGGCGCCTATGCCACCACCCTCAAGAAGGGAGCGACGGTCACCACCGCGCGTGACCACTCCCGTGGCGCGCGTGCGCTGAAGCGGGCGGTCATCTCCGCACTGCAGGCGAGCGCCATCGACGTACGCGACCTCGAGAACGTGCCGCTGCCCGTCGCACGTCAGCAGACGGCGCGAGGCAGCGCCGGCGGCATCATGATCCGTACGACTCCCGGTGTGCCGGACTCCGTCGACATCATGTTCTTCGACGAGCGCGGCGCCGACCTGTCGCAGGCGGGGCAGCGCAAGCTGGACCGGGTGTTCGCGCGCCAGGAGTACCGGCGGGCCTTCCCCGGCGAGATCGGCGACCTGCACTTCCCGGCCAGCGTCTTCGACTCGTACACCGGGTCGCTGCTGCGGAACCTGGATGTCTCGGGTATCGCGGACGCCGGGCTCAAGGTCGTCGTCGACGCGTCCAACGGAAGCGCCGGTCTCGTGCTGCCCAGCCTTCTCGGGCGGCTCGGGGTCGACGCGCTGACCATCAACCCGGGTCTTGACGAGTCCAGGCCCACGGAGACGAGCGACTCCCGGCGGTCCGGTCTCGTACGGCTCGGTGAGATCGTCGCGTCGGCGCGGGCTGCCTTCGGCGTGCGGTTCGACCCGGTGGGCGAGCGGCTGTCGCTCGTGGACGAGCGCGGACGGATCATCGAGGACGACCGGGCACTGCTGGTGATGCTCGACCTGGTGGCGGCGGAACGCCGCAGTGGCCGGGTCGCGCTGCCGGTGACCACGACCAGGATCGCCGAGCAGGTGGCGGCGTACCACGGAACGCAGGTGGAGTGGACGACCACCTCGCCGGACGACCTGACCCGGGTCGGCCGCGAGGAGTCCACCATCTTCGGTGGCGACGGGCGCGGCGGCTTCATCATTCCCGAGTTCAGCAGCGTCTTCGACGGCGCCGCGGCCTTCGTACGGCTGATCGGTCTGGTGGCCAGGACGCAGCTCACCCTGAGCCAGATCGACGCGCGGATACCGCGAGCCCATGTCCTCAAGCGGGATCTGGCTACGCCGTGGGCCGTGAAGGGACTCGTGATGCGCCGCGTGGTCGAGGCGGCCGGGGACCGGTTCGTGGACACCACCGACGGCGTGCGGGTGGTCGAGGCAGACGGCCGGTGGGTCATGGTGCTCCCCGCCCCCGCGGAGGCCGTCACCCATCTGTGGGCGGAAGGACCCGACGACGACTCGGCCCAGGCGCTCCTCGACGAGTGGTCGGCGGTCGTGGACAGCGCGGGTCGCTGACGTCGGAGCGGCGTGGGGGGGGGGGGGGGGGGGGGGGGGGGGGGGGGGCGGAGGGGGGGGGGGGGGGGGGGGGGGTGGGGGGGGTGGGGGGGGGGGGGGGGGGGTGTAGAATAATCAGTGCGGTGTA
>NZ_JBWKLQ010000003.1:3772-23997 GCF_056429965.1 Streptomyces sp. NPDC046122
GAAAGGCCCGAACACCGATTCGCCCCAGCCCCTCTTCGAGGGTTGGTTGTCGTTCGGGAAACGCGTGGTTCTCGGACGCCGGAGCGGCGCCCCGGACGGCGGGGCACCACCCCCCCCCCCACACCGGTGGGGCCATTCGGCGGTAGCCGCCGTGGCGTGCGACGATGTGCGGCATGTCGCAGCAGTCCCCTGATCGGAGTACGTCTCCGCCACCTCGGCGCCCCGACGCGTCCATGTCGCTGCTGACCAATGTGATGGACCACAGCCTTGACGACGGGTACGCCGAGGCGACTGCTCGCAGGCAGGCCGACGGCAGCGCGGGCATGCCGCGCTCGCTGTGCGCGAAGCTCGGACTGGCGGCCGGCCTGGTGCTGGCCGCCCTGGTCGTCACGGTGGGCGCCGCGCAGGCGCGCATAGAGGCGCCGGTGATCGCCAAGGAGCGGGAAGAGCTCATCGACCGGGTGGAGGCGGAGACGTCCGCCGCGGACGACCTGGAGCGGAACGTCGACAGGCTCCGCGCCGAGGTGGGCGAGCGGCAGCGCAAGGCGCTGCAGGAACACGGCGGAGACCAGGGGGGCCTCGTGGCGCTGCTGTCTGGTGCGACGGCGGTGCAGGGGCGCGGTGTGAAGCTCGTCGTCGACGACGCCAAGGACACCGAGGAGGGCGGCGGCGGGCCGCGGGAGAGCACCAGCTTCTCCGACACCGGCCGGCTGCGGGACCGGGACATGCAGCGCGTGGTCAACGGCCTGTGGTCCTCGGGCGCGGAAGCGGTGGCCATCAACGGTCAGCGGCTCACGTCGCTCTCCGCGATCCGTGCGGCCGGCGACGCCATACTGGTCGACAACCGGCCGCTGGTGCCGCCGTACACCGTGCTGGCGGTGGGGGACGGGCAGCGGCTGAGTACCGCTTTCCAGGACAGCGCCGACGGCCAGTACCTGCATGTCCTGCAGGAGAGCTACGGCATCAGGACCAGCATTTCCGCTCAGGAGCAGGTCCGGCTGCCCGCCGCGCCGAGCCTGATCGTACGTACAGCAGAGCCGCTGGTCGCGGGTGCGGGGAAGCCCGCGGCCGACACAGGGAAGGGCACATCGTGATCGCCGTACTGGGCCTCGTCGTGGGAGTCGTGGTCGGACTGTTGGTCCGGCCCGAGGTGCCGGCGGTGGTCGAACCGTATCTGCCGATCGCCGTCGTGGCGGCGCTCGACGCGGTCTTCGGCGGCCTGCGGGCCATGCTCGACGGCATCTTCGTCGACAAGGTCTTCGTCGTCTCCTTCCTTTCCAACGTCGTGGTGGCGGCCCTGATCGTGTTCCTGGGCGACAAGTTGGGCGTCGGCGCGCAACTGTCCACGGGCGTGGTCGTGGTGTTCGGCATCCGGATCTTCTCCAACGCGGCGGCGATTCGCCGTCACGTGTTCCGGGCGTGAGGCGGATGAGTACAGAAGGCACCCCTCGGCGCGACGAGGAAGAAGCGGGGACCGCCGCTCAGGAGTGGGCCGCCCAGCGGCCGGCGACGGGGCGTCAGAGACTGCTCGCGGGGCTCTGGCCGCCGCGCGTGACGCGGGCGCAGTTGATCGTGGCTCTGCTGCTGTTCGTGCTCGGGCTGGGACTCGCCATCCAGGTCCGGTCGAACAGCGACGACAGCGCGCTGCGGGGAGCGCGGCAGGAGGACCTCGTGCGTATCCTCGACGAGCTGGACGACCGTACGCAGCGGCTCGAGGACGAGAAGCAGAAGCTCGACGACCAGAAGACCGAGCTGGAGAACAGTTCGGACCAGGCGGAAGAGGCGCGCAAGCAGACGCTGGAGAAGGAGCGTCAGCTCGGCGTGCTGGCCGGCACGGTGGCCGCCCAGGGTCCCGGAATCACGCTGACGATCACGGATCCGCACTCCACGGTGGAGGCGGACATGCTGCTGGACGCCATCCAGGAGCTGCGGGCCGCGGGCGCCGAGGCGATCCAGATCAACGACGTCAGGGTCGTCGCGGGCACGTACTTCCTCGACAGCGGAGGCGGTGTGCAGGTGGACGGGAAGAAGGTTTCCGCGCCCTACCGCTTCGAGGTGATCGGCAAGCCGCAGGATCTGGAGCCGGCGCTCAACATCCCCGGCGGCGTGGTCCAGACGCTGGAGGAGGAGCGGGCCGTGGTCACGGTGACGCGGTCGCAGAAGATCGTTGTGGACGCCTTGCGACCGGCGAAGCAGCCTGACTACGCTCAGTCGTCGTCGCGGTGAGGCGGGGGCGCATGGGGGCACGGGGACAAGGGCATGAGGTTGCGGGGGGTCGACGCACAGAAGCTGTGGTGCGTGGTGGAAACTGTTTGGTGGATACGGACGTTGTGAAGATGTCCGGTTCGGCAGGTGTGTTCATTCAGGGTTCGTCCTGCCCCACGGGCGGGTCTGTTTCAGTCAAGGGGAATCGCCCGTGAAGTTGTTTGCGAAGTTGTTCGGCAAGAGTGCACGCGAGGACGGTGCGAACGGCACTGCCCGTCACCGCGCGCCGCGTGGTGGAGAAGCCGAGGAGCAGGGTGGCGAGCGCCCGCTCTTCCGCGACGAGGTCGCCGGTCCGGGCGGCGACATTTCGGGCGGACCGGGCGCGTCGGCTGTTGACCCCGCCGGTCCCGGCCGCATAGGTTTCGGGGAATCAGCCCATGCCCCGCAGGGGCAGCCGCGGCAGGAGGATCCGTCCATGTCGGCCTTGCCGGTTTGTACGAGGTGCGGGCACCGCAATGCCGAGGCCAGTCGTTTCTGCTCCAACTGCGGAGCGCCGCTGCGGGCCGGTGCGGCCGCGGAGCGTCCGTCCGAGACGACCTCGACGATCTCCATCTCCGGGCTCGAGGCGTACGAGGCGGAGGCGACGGGGCAGACCGCCGCTCCCTCGCTCTCGCCGGAGGCCCAGGCGGCCGTCGACGCCCTTCCGCTGGGTGCGGCGCTGCTCGTGGTGCGGCGCGGTCCCAACTCGGGCAGCCGCTTCCTCCTGGACGGCGAGCTGACCACGGCCGGCAGGCACCCGCAGAGCGACATCTTCCTCGACGACGTGACCGTCTCGCGTCGCCATGTGGAGTTCCGCAGGGGTGCGGACGGCGGTTTCACCGTCTCGGATGTCGGCAGTCTCAACGGCACCTACGTCAACCGTGAGCGGATCGACTCGGTCCCGCTGGCGAACGGTGACGAGGTGCAGATCGGTAAGTACCGGCTGGTCTTCTACGCGAGCCAGCGGGCCATCTGACCCGTACGGGAAGGTCCATGCAGCGAACACCGACGGGCGGTGCCGGAAGCGGCACCGCCACCGCGGGCGACCGGCTGGTGAGTATCGGCACCGTGCTGAACCTGCTGCGTGACGAGTTTCCCGAGGTCACCATCTCCAAGATCCGGTTCCTGGAGACCGAGGGGCTCGTCGAGCCGCAGCGGACCGCTTCCGGATACCGCAAGTTCAGTCCCGGTCATGTCGAGCGGCTGGCCCAGGTGCTGCGCATGCAGCGCGACCACTACCTGCCGCTCAAGGTCATCCGTGAGCACCTCGACGCCCTGGAGAGGGGTGAGCAGGTGCGGCTGCCGGTGGCCGGCGGACAGGGCGAGCAGCCGGACGGGGCGCCCGGCACCGGTGCGGACCGTCCGACCGCGGCCAGGATCGGCCGTAAGGAGCTTCTGGCGGCGGCCGGGGTCGGCGAGGAGGAGCTCGAGCTCTGGGAGTCGTACGGGCTCGTCTCGCCCCTGCCGGGCGGCGGCTACGACGCCGAGGTCGTCACGGTGGCCAAGCTCGTCGCCGAATTCGGACGGTTCGGTCTCGAACCTCGGCACCTGCGCGCGGTGAAAGCGGCGGCGGACCGCGAGGCCACCCTCGTCGAACAGGTGGTCGCACCACTGCGCCGGCACCGGAATCCGCAGACCAGGACCCATGCGGAGGCCACTGCCAAGGAACTCGCGGAGCTGTCCGTGAAACTCCATTCGGCCCTGATTCAGGCGGCGCTCGGCGTGCGGCTGCACTGAGCTCGGAGGATCCCGACTACCCAAACCTGCCAAGCACGTCCTAGGGTTGCTGTGTGAACGAGCTCGACGTCGTAGGTGTCCGGGTAGAAATGCCCTCGAACCAGCCGATCGTGCTCCTGCGTGAAGTGGGAGGCGATCGGTACCTCCCCATCTGGATCGGGCCGGGAGAGGCGACCGCGATCGCCTTCGCCCAGCAGGGGATGGCCCCTGCCAGGCCGCTGACCCACGACCTCTTCAAGGATGTTCTGGAAGCGGTCGGCCAGGAGCTCACCGAAGTCCGCATCACCGACCTGCGGGAAGGGGTCTTCTACGCCGAGCTGGTCTTTGCCAGCGGAGTCGAAGTGAGTGCCAGACCGTCCGACGCCATAGCGCTGGCGCTGCGCACCGGAACGCCGATCTACGGCAGTGACGGGGTGCTGGACGACGCGGGAATCGCGATTCCCGACGAGCAGGAGGACGAGGTGGAGAAGTTCCGCGAGTTCCTCGACCAGATCTCTCCCGAGGACTTCGGGACCAACAGTCAGTGAGCCGCGCGCCAGGGACTGTCCGCGCATTCGAGTAGCCTTTCCCCGAAGTGAGGCACGGGAAACCACTCTCAGGGTGATTATCACTCGGCGTGCCGAGTGTGGCGATCGTTGACGCACCCCGGGTGACTGCCTACCGTCGACAGGGCAGGTCAAGGACGGAGGTCGGCGTGAGAAGCAGCGGCGACGGTACGGTGGCGGGCGGGCCGTATCCGCTTCACGGCAGTGCGGTCGACCCTCTGGCGGGGCGGCAGGGCATGACCTCGGCCATGGGCGGGCCGATGGCGGACGAGGGCACGGAGAGCATCGGGTACCGGGGGCCCACCGCGTGCGCGGCGGCCGGGATCACGTACCGGCAGCTCGACTACTGGGCGCGTACGGGGCTGGTGGAGCCGAGTGTGCGGCCGGCCTACGGTTCCGGAACGCAGCGCCTCTACAGCTTCCGCGACGTCGTCGTCCTCAAGATCGTCAAGCGCTTCCTGGACACGGGTGTGGCCCTGCAGAACATCCGGGCCGCCGTCCGGCATCTGCGCGACCGCGGTTTCCAGGACCTGGAGCGCATGACGCTCATGAGCGACGGCGCGACCGTGTACGAGTGCTCCTCGCCGGACGAGGTCGTCGAACTGCTCCAGGGGGGCCAGGGCGTCTTCGGCATCGCCGTCGGCGTGGTGTGGCGCGACGTGGAGAGCGCGCTGTCCCAGCTGCACGGGGAGCGGGTCGACACGGGCGAGACCCTGGTCGGGCACAGCCCCACCGACGAGCTCGCGCGGCGCCGCAACAAGGCCGGCTGACCGGGCGGTCCGCCCCGGGGCCGCGCCGCCGCCAGCCGATTGTCAGTGCCGTACGGCAGCATCGGTGGTGTGAGACCCGCGCCCACCATCCTGCATCTGGACATGGATGCCTTCTACGCCGCCGCGGAGCAGGCGTCGAAACCCAGCCTGCGCGGAAAGCCGGTGGTGGTGGGCGGTATCGGCACCCGCGGGGTCGTCGCGACCGCTTCGTACGAGGCCAGGCGTTTCGGGGTGCACTCCGCGATGCCCGTGGCGCAGGCGCGCCGGCTGTGCCCGAACGCCGCCTATCTGATGCCGCGCTTCTCCCTCTACCGGTCGGTGAGCGAGCAGGTCATGGAGCTCCTCGGCCGGCTCTCGCCGCTCGTGGAGCCGCTCAGCCTGGACGAGGCCTTCGTCGATCTGGAGGCGGGCGGGGTGGCCGACGACGCGGCCTCGGCCCGCAGGGCGGGAGAGCTGCTGCGGGCGGACATCAAGGCGGTCACGGGGCTGACCGCTTCCGTGGGCCTCGCGGGGTCCAAGATGCTCGCCAAGATCGCGTCGGAACAGGCCAAGCCGGACGGCCTGGTGCTCATCGAGCCGGGCACCGAGCGGGAGCTGCTGGCGCCGATGCCGGTGCGGGTCCTGCCCGGGGTCGGGCCGGCCACCGGCGAACATCTGCGGCGCGCGGGCATGACCACCGTGTCCCACCTGGCGGAGGCGGGCGAGGACGAGCTCGTACGGCTGCTGGGGAAGGCGCACGGGGTCTCGCTCCACCGGATGGCCGTCGGGCACGACGAGCGGCCCGTGGTGGCCGAGAGGGACGCGAAGTCGGTGTCGGTCGAGGACACCTTCGAGGTCGATCTGCACGACCGGGTCCGGGTCAGGAACGAGGTGGTGCGGCTGTCCGACCGGTGCGTCGAGCGACTGCGCGCGGCCGGGCGCTCGGGCAGGACCGTGGTCCTCAAGGTGCGCCGGTACGACTTCTCGACGCTGACGCGTTCCGAGACGCTGCGCGGGCCGACGGACGATCCGACGGTGGTGCGGGAGGCGGCGGGCAGACTCCTGGAGTCGGTGGACACCACTGGTGGGGTGCGGCTGCTGGGCGTGGGGGTCACCGGGCTCGCCGACTTCACCCAGGAGGACCTCTTCGCGCAGGCGGCGGGCGAGTCGGCGGAGGCGGCGGCCGAAGCGGGCGCGGCGAAGGCGCCCGCCGCGACGGCCCCCGGCGAAGAGCCGGCGGTTCCACCCGCGGAGGAGCCGCCCCGGCGGCGCTGGCTGGCGGGCCAGGACGTACGGCATACGGAGTACGGGGCGGGGTGGGTGCAGGGCAGCGGGGTGGGGCGGGTGACGGTGCGGTTCGAGGAGCCGACGTCGGCGCCGGGGCGGGTGCGGACCTTCGGGGTGGACGATCCGCACCTGGCCCCGTCGGACCCGCTGCCGCTCGTGCGGGCGGCGGGGGATCAGGAGGGGTCGTCGCCGGCCAGCCGCCCGAAGTCCCGGTCGGGGGCCGGGGAGGAGACGTCGAGCCCGTAGTGGTGGTAGAGCTGCAGCTCCTGAGCGGGGGAGAGGTGCCGGCCGACGCCGAAGTCGGGTGCTTCCTTGATCAGGGCGCGGTCGTACGGCACGCGGAGGGTGTCGTCGACGACCTTGCTGGGTTCCAGGGGGACGAAGGCGTCCCGGCTGAAGAGGCCGGTGCGTACGGCGGCCCATTCGGGTACGCCCGTGGCGTCGTCGAGGTACACCTCGTCCACCGTTCCGATCTTGTCGCCGTTGCGGTCGAACGCCTTGCGTCCGATCAGGCTGCGCGGATCGATGTCGGTCTGCACGGTCCCTCCAACTGCTGGCAGCTGCTCGTAGCCCCGTAATGCCTACGAAAGGGCACAACTGTGGACTCGGCCACTCGAGGGATCCTCGACGGGCCTCGCTGGTAGGCTGGCCAGTGGCTGCTGACCCCGTGCGGGAGAGTCTCCGGTGAACGTGCCGGAGGCGCCGAAGGAGCAAATCCTCCCCGGAATCTCTCAGGCCCCCGTACCGCACGGACGAGGTCACTCTGGAAAGCAGGGCGGGCGCCGTACGGGCATGTGCCGGGAACACGGCACAGCACCTGTCACGGATCCCTTCCTCACCGACGGTGAAAGCCGGAACGACCCTCGACGTCAGCGACGTCCGCACGGTCTTCCGGTGAAGCTCTCAGGTTGAGATGACAGAGGGGGAGGCCGTCCGGGTACCCGTGCCGTGGTGCCCCTCGCAGGTCGCGTCAGACCAGGAGGCCTTCCGCAGATGACCGCAAACCGCATTCCGCTCTCACAGCTCGAGCGTGGCATCCCCTTCGAGCAGCGCCACATCGGGCCCGATGCCGAGGCTCAGGCCAAGATGCTCGCCCAGGTCGGGTACGGCTCGCTCGACGAGCTGACCGCGGCCGCGGTGCCGGAGGTCATCAAGAGCGCCGAGGCGCTTGGGCTGCCCGACGCGCGCACCGAGGCCGAGGTACTGGCGGAGCTGCGCACGCTCGCAGACCGCAACCAGGTGCTCGCCCCGATGATCGGCCTCGGGTACTACGGCACCTTCACGCCGCCGGTGATCCTGCGCAACGTCATGGAGAACCCGGCCTGGTACACGGCGTACACGCCCTACCAGCCGGAGATCTCGCAGGGCCGTCTCGAAGCGCTGCTGAACTTCCAGACCATGGTCGCGGACCTGACCGGGCTGCCCACCTCGGGCGCGTCCCTGCTCGACGAGGGCACGGCCGCCGCCGAGGCGATGTCGCTCGCGCGCCGCGTCGGCAAGGTCAAGAACGGCGTCTTCCTGATCGACTCCGACACGCTGCCGCAGACGGTCGCCGTCATTCAGACGCGCGCCGAGCCGACCGGTGTCGAGGTCGTCGTCGCCGACCTGTCGGACGGCATCCCGGCCGAGGCCGCCGAGCGCGGCGTCTTCGGCGTGCTGCTCCAGTACCCGGGCGCCTCCGGCGCCGTACGCGACATCAAGCCCGTCATCGAGCAGGCGCACGAGCTGGGGGCGATCGTGACCGTCGCCGCCGACCTGCTGGCGCTGACCCTGCTGACCTCGCCCGGCGAGCTCGGCGCGGACATCGCGGTGGGCACCACGCAGCGCTTCGGCGTACCGATGGGCTTCGGCGGCCCCCACGCCGGGTTCATGGCCGTACGGGAGAAGTTCGCGCGCAGCCTGCCCGGGCGGCTCGTCGGCGTCTCCGTCGACGCCGACGGCAACAAGGCGTACCGGCTGGCGCTCCAGACGCGTGAGCAGCACATCCGCCGCGAGAAGGCCACCAGTAACATCTGCACCGCGCAGGTCCTGCTCGCGGTCATGGCCGGCATGTACGCCGTCTACCACGGCCCCGACGGCCTGCGCGGCATCGCGCGCCGCACCCACCGCTACGCGACGCTCCTCGCCGAGGGCCTGCGCGCCGGCGGCGTCGAGATCGTGCACGGCGCGTACTTCGACACGCTGACCGCGCGCGTCCCGGGCAGGGCGGCCGACGTCGTCGCCGCGGCCCGTGAGGGCGGGGTCAACCTGCACCTGGCCGACGCCGACCACGTCTCCATGGCTTGCGACGAGACGACGGGCCGCGCGCAGATCGCCGCGGTCTGGGCCGCCTTCGGCGTCGACGCCGACATCGAGGCGCTCGACGAGCGGGCGGCCGACACGCTGCCCGAGGGAATGCTGCGGAGCGACGCGGTGCTCACGCACCCCGTCTTCCACCAGCACCGCTCCGAGACCGCCATGCTGCGCTACCTGCGCAAGCTCGCCGACCGTGACTACGCGCTGGACCGGGGCATGATCCCGCTCGGTTCGTGCACGATGAAGCTGAACGCGACCACCGAGATGGAGCCGGTCACCTGGCCGGAGTTCGGCGCCGTCCACCCCTTCGCGCCCGTCGAGCAGGCCGAGGGCTACCTGACGCTGATCCACGAGCTGGAGGAGCGCCTCGCGGAGGTCACCGGCTACGACGCGGTGTCGATCCAGCCCAACGCCGGTTCGCAGGGCGAGCTCGCGGGCCTGCTGGCGGTACGGGCGTACCACCGCGCGAACGGCGACGACCAGCGCACGGTGTGCCTGATCCCGTCGTCCGCGCACGGCACGAACGCCGCGAGCGCGGTCATGGCCGGCATGAAGGTCGTCGTCGTCAAGACGCGCGAGGACGGCGAGGTCGACGTCGAGGACCTGCACGCCAAGATCGAGCAGTACCGTGACGAGCTGTCGGTGCTGATGATCACTTACCCGTCCACGCACGGGGTGTTCGAGGAGCACGTCGCCGACATCTGCGCGACCGTGCACGAGGCCGGCGGCCAGGTGTACGTCGACGGCGCCAACCTCAACGCGCTGGTGGGGCTGGCGAAGCCGGGCAAGTTCGGCGGCGACGTCTCCCACCTCAACCTGCACAAGACCTTCTGCATCCCGCACGGCGGCGGCGGCCCCGGTGTCGGCCCGGTCGGCGTCCGCGCGCACCTCGCGCCGTACCTTCCGAACCACCCGCTCCAGCCGACCGCCGGTCCGGAGACGGGCGTCGGGCCCATTTCGGCCGCTCCGTGGGGCTCCGCGGGCATCCTGCCGATCTCCTGGGCGTACGTCCGACTGATGGGCGGGGAAGGACTCAAGAAGGCGACACAGGTCGCCGTACTGGCCGCGAACTACATCGCCAAGCGCCTGGAGCCGCACTACCCGGTGCTGTACACCGGCCCCAACGGCCTGGTGGCGCACGAGGCGATCGTCGACCTGCGGCCGCTGTCGAAGGCGACCGGCGTCAGCGTGGACGACATCGCCAAGCGTCTGATCGACTACGGCTTCCACGCGCCCACCATGTCGTTCCCGGTGGCCGGCACGCTGATGATCGAGCCGACCGAGAGCGAGGACCTGACCGAGATCGACAGGTTCTGCGACACGATGATCGCGATTCGTGCGGAGATCGAGAAGGTCGCGTCGGGCGAGTGGCCCGCGGAGGACAACCCGCTGCGCAACGCGCCGCACACCGCGGCCGCGCTGGGCGGCGACTGGGAGCACGCGTACAGCCGCGAGGTGGCGGTGTTCCCGGCCGGGGTCTCGGCCGCGGACAAGTACTGGCCGCCGGTGCGCCGGATCGACGGGGCGTTCGGTGACCGCAATCTCGTGTGCTCGTGCCCGCCGCTGGACGAGTACGACAACTGACGTACGCCGTATGCGCCTCAGGGCGCGGTCAGGGGTCGGGGCCGGTTCGGAGGATTCCTCCGGGCCGGCCCCTCGTCGTACCGGTGAAGCCTGCCTGCCGGCCGGTCAGGCGGCCTTGACGACGTCGAGTGGCCGGTGCGGAGCGATGATCTGGCCGTCCGGCAGCAGCTCACCGGTGTCCTCGAAGACGAGGACTCCGTTGCACAGCAGGCTCCAGCCCTGTTCCGGGTGGTGCGCCACCAGGTGGGCGGCCTCCCGGTCGGCGGAGTCGGCGGTCGGGCAGGGTGGCTGGTGCTGGCACATGGAAGGGTTCTTTCGCTGCGATGTGGTGAGTGTCCTGCGGCTCGATGCGGTGTTCATGGCCGCCCCCCGTATCAGTCGGTCCGGTCCCAGTGTTGCCCCACGGGCGTCTTTCCGCAGGGATTTCACGGCAGCTCTCCTTACTGATTAATGACGCGTCACTCGTGCGGACGGTTCAGCTCAACCGGGGTGTCTCTTCGGGTGGTTCGGGGTGGCCGATACGGGCTAGTCCGGTTGGGGGGTGCGGGGGTCCGGACGCCACTGTGCCCCGTGACCGG
Organism: Streptomyces sp. NPDC046122; assembly: GCF_056429965.1. Lineage (NCBI taxonomy): Bacteria > Bacillati > Actinomycetota > Actinomycetes > Kitasatosporales > Streptomycetaceae > Streptomyces > Streptomyces sp. NPDC046122. The sequence goes on from NZ_JBWKLQ010000003.1 coordinate 14,792, forward strand.
GCGGGCACGGGGCACAGCGGGCGTCGACGCAGCAGAGGACCGGACGGCGCCGCGCCAGGACGGCCGGTGTCAGGCGGGCTGGCTCAGCAGGGGGACGGTGGGCGGCGTGAGGCGATGGGTGAGCAGCGGCAGAAGATCGGCGGCCCGGTGCGGCCGGTGAGAGGCGATGCCCGGCGGTGCGGGCGCGAGAGGTACCAGCAGGTCGGTCGGCAGTGGCATGGCCTCCGGCTCGTCGGCGTCGGCCGCCGGGCCGTCGTGCAGCCACAACGTGAGCATGTAGAGCTCCGGTACGGACAGCAATCGGGGCTGGTAGCGCCCGGTCATCGCCTCGGCCTGGCGCAGGGCGAGCTGGCTGGAGGCGAGGTACGGGCCTTCGCAGAAGTGGGAGAAGGCCCAGCCGTCGGCGGTGAGCACGGTGTCGGCGGCGGCCACCGTACGGTCGCCGCTGCGGATGAGGAACCGCCAGCCGGTCAGCCGGGTGCGCGGCGGCCTGCCTGACGGGATGATTCCGTCGAGTACGTGGAAGGGAAGCGGGAACTCGGGGCTGAGCGGTCCCTGAGCCGCGCGGAGGGCCGGGGGACGGGCCTCGCGAACGGCGGTGGGAGAACCGAGTGCCGCGAGGACGCTGCGCAGGGCGGGCGCGGGAGCCGGGGGAACAAGCAGCGGCATGGTGGGTCGCCTCTCACTTGGAGACACGGTGATGCGTGGGTGTGCGTGGGCGGTGCGGACGGCGCTGTCTGCGTTCCGGGGTCAGAGGGGGGCCGTGGGGCGATGGACCGGGCGCCGACTCTCTGCCTCGTCTGCGGAGTTTATACGAGCCGTGTTCACATGATGTTTCCGCTAGCCGTCGTCGGCATTGCGGGCAAGGCGGTATCAGGACCCTAATGCTGCGGAGAATCTACCCATTCATGGGGAGTGTCAGACCCGTGGCCTGGAAAGTCCCGGCCCCAGCGGTAGGCCGAAACACATCGGCTTTTGTACCAGCCGCCCGGGCTGGTATCTGCTCACTGCCGCATGCCGAGTGAATGTGCCCGATGAAGTTCCAGAATGAGGGTACCCGCCGATTGATGGCCGCGGGGCGTTACTGATCAGCCCGCCTGGGCATCATCGACCGTGACATGGGTGCCCGATGCTGTGAGCCGCCCACTCGAGGAGGGATGCTTCGATGGGGGAGAAGGTCGTGGCAGGCGGGTTCGACCTGTCGGACCGGCAGAGGTACCGGAGGAAACTCCAGCAGTGCCTGGAGGGACTGGGGCGACTGCTGGCGGAGAAGAGCTTCGACCGTCCCAAGAACTTCATGGGCCTGGAGATCGAGCTCAATCTCGCCGGCACCGACGGTATGCCGAAGATGATGAACGCGGAGGTCCTGGAGCGGATCGCCAGCAGTGATTTCCAGACCGAACTCGGGATGTTCAATCTGGAAGTGAATATTGTTCCGCACCGGCTGGGAGGCCGTGTATTCGATCAGCTCGCCGAAGAGCTCCGCACGGGCCTCGGATACGCCCACCGGAAAGCCCGGGAGGTCGACGCGGGCATCGTGATGATCGGGATTCTTCCGACGCTCGGACGTCAGGACCTGGTCTCGGCGAACCTCTCCGACGTCGACCGCTACCAGCTGCTCAACGATCAGATCGTCACCGCGCGCGGTGAGGACTTCACGGTCGACATCACCGGCGTGGAGCGCCTGACCTGCACCTTCGCGTCGATCGCGCCCGAAGCGGCCTGTACGTCCGTGCAGTTGCACCTCCAGGTCACGCCGGACCGGTTCGCGGACGTGTGGAACGCGGCGCAGGCGGTCGCGGGGGTGCAGATCGCGCTGGGCGCCAACTCGCCGTTCCTCTTCGGCCGCGAGCTGTGGCGCGAGTCCCGGCCGCCCCTGTTCCTCCAGGCCACCGACACCCGCCCGCCGGAGCTGCAGAGTCAGGGCGTACGGCCCCGGACGTGGTTCGGGGAACGGTGGGTGGACTCGGCGTACGAGCTCTTCGAGGAGAACCTGCGGTACTTTCCATCGCTCCTGCCGATCTGCGACGACGAGGACCCGCTCCTGGTGCTCGACGACGGCGGGGTGCCCCGCCTCCAGGAACTCGTGCTGCACAACGGGACGATCTACCGCTGGAACCGGCCCGTGTACGGGCTGGCCGACGGCGTGCCGCATCTGCGGGTGGAGAACCGGGTGCTGCCCGCCGGGCCGACCGTGACCGACGTGATCGCCAACGCCGCCTTCTACTACGGGCTCGTACGGGCTCTGGCCGAGGACGCGCGGCCGGTGTGGAAGCGGCTGTCCTTCCAGGACGCGGAGGAGAACTTCGAGACCGCATGCAGGCTCGGCATCGACGCGGAGATGATCTGGCCCAGGCCGGGACGCGCCGGCGGGACGACGCGGGTGCCGGCCGTCAAGCTCGTACGGGACGAGCTGCTGCCGCTGGCGGCGGCGGGGCTCGACGCGTGGGGGATCGAGCCGGCGGACCGCGACTACTACCTCGGGGTCATCGAGCAGCGGTGCAGGCGGCGCGTGAACGGGGCCTCCTGGCAGGTCGACACGTACCACAGGGCTCTGGAGGCCGGCCTGGAGCGCGAGGCCGCGCTGGCGGCCACCACCCGCCGTTACAGCGAGCTGATGCACCAGGGTGATCCGGTGCACACGTGGGCGGTGGGGTTCCCGGGACGGGCGTGACCCCGGGCGCGTGTACGGCGGCGGCTCGACGGGGTGACGGCGGCTTGCTTCCGTAGCCGCCTTCAGGGCCCGATGCAGTGCGCAGGACGCTTCGTGGGGGGGCGTGTGGGGCGACGTGCACGTGTGCAGGGTGCTGCGTGAGGGGGCGCGTGGGGCGGACGTACGCGTGTGCAGTGTGCTGCGGGACAGGCGCGTGGTGCGGACCTGGTGCGGCCGGTCGCTCCGTCGTCGGGCAAGCTGTGATCTCCCACGGCAGTGCGGCCCCTCCTCGGATCGTGTCGTGAACAAGCGAGGGTGGCCGGCTGCTGAACCGGCGCTGTCCCTCCGGCCTGTCGCGCGCGATCTTCGTATCCGCGGTCGAGACCCCGGCGGGGCGGGGCGGGGCGGGGACGACGCTGGATCGCTGAACTGGAGGCTGGTGTGCGGGCAGAGGCGGGGCGGGTGGCCGAATTTCCCTCTGACGAGGGCGTGACGCGACAGATTCTGCGGGTGGAGATACTGATCGTCCTGGCGCTGTCGCTGGGGGCGAGCGGGGTGGCGTCCCTGATCAGGTTCGTCGGAGCCGTCACGAAGCCGGGCGGGCTCAGGGACCAGGCGGCGAATCTCAACGCGTCGGCCGCGCCCGAGCGGCCCTGGCTCGATCTCGTCTGGCAGCTGTTCGGCATCACGACGGCGCTGGCCCCCGTCGCCCTGGTCGCCTACTTGCTGATGCGGGAGGGCGCGGGTCTTCGCGCGATCGGGTTCGACCGTACGCGGCCGTGGCCGGACCTGGGGCGGGGGACGCTGATCGCCGCGGGCATCGGCAGCGCCGGGCTGGCCTTCTACCTGGTCGCCGTCGAGACCGGGTTCAACCTCACGGTGGTGCCGGAATCGCTGCCGCCCGTGTGGTGGAAGTTCCCGGTGCTGATCCTCTCCGCGATGCAGAACTCCGTACTGGAGGAGGTCGTCGTCGTGGGGTATCTGCTGCGCAGGCTCGACCAGTTGGGGTGGTCTCCGAAAGCCTCGCTGGCGGCGAGTTCGGTGCTGCGCGGCTCGTACCACCTGTACCAGGGGATCGGCGGCTTCATCGGGAACATGGTGATGGGGGCCGTCTTCGTGCTGTTGTACCGGCGATGGGGGCGGGTCGGGCCGCTGGTGGTGGCGCACACGCTGCTCGACGTGGGGGCGTTCGTGGGCTACGCGCTGCTGGCGGGCAAGGTGGGCTGGCTGCCCACGCCGAAGTAGTTCAGGAGGGGCGTACGGGCGGTCCGTACGCCCCTCTTCGTTTCGCGCCGGAGGCTTCGCGCTGTCGGGCGGCCCGCTGTCAGACGAGCAGTTCGCCGTCGATGACGGTGACGGCGCTGCCGGTCAGCCGGGTGCGGTCGCCGCGCAGCGAGGTGGCGACGAGCCCGGAGCGGGCGGACGCCTGGAGGCCGGTCAGGTCGTCGCGGCCGAGGCGCGCCGACCAGAACGGGGCCAGGGCCGTGTGCGCGCTGCCGGTCACCGGGTCTTCGTCGATGCCGATCTGCGGGAAGAAGCAGCGCGAGACGTAGTCGTACCCCCCGGAGGGGTCCTCGGCCGCGGCCGTGGCGATGACGCCGCGCTCGGAGTGGGCCACCAGGGCGGGGTGGTCGGGCGTGAGCGCGCGGAGGGTTCGTTCGTCCGCCAGCTCGACCAGCAGGTCGCCGACGTGCGGCCCCGTGTCGTGGGCCGAGAGGACGTCCGCGCCCAGGGCCCGTGCTACGCCGTCGGGGACCGGGACCTCGGCGAGCGGTGCGGTCGGGAAGTCCAGGGCGAAGGCGCCGTCGCCTTGTGCGGTGGCGGTGAGGATTCCGCAGAGCGCCGAGAAGCGCACGGTGCCCGTCGCGGCGCCGGCCGAGCGCAGGACGTGGGCTGTCGCCAGGGTGGCGTGGCCGCACATGGCGACCTCGGCCGCGGGGGTGAACCATCGCAGCGCCCAGTCCGCGTCGCCGCCCGGGGGGAGGGGGTGCGCGAAGGCGGTCTCCGACAGGTTGACCTCGGCGGCCACCTGCTGGAGCCAGGTGTCGTCCGGGAAGGCGTCGGAGTCCAGGAGCAGTACTCCGGCCGGGTTGCCGGCGAAGGGCCGGTCGGTGAAGGCGTCGACGATACGAATCCGCATGGACAGGAACGTACGGGGACGGCGAACCCGCAGGCCAAGGCCAATTTCGGATGGCTGGCCCCATTCGACGCAGGGGAACGCTTGTCGACCGAGTCATCCGATATATCGTTGAAGTATCACGACGGATCAAACGATGGAGGGGGCGCGGAGATGCGTTCACATGGACATGGAGACTGCGGGCCCGGCCATCACGGCCGGGGTGGGTTCGAGGGGCGGCGCGCCGCCTTCGGTCCCTTCGGGCCGCCGTTCGGCGGGCCGTGGGGCGGCGGTGGCCGGGGCAGGGGCGGGCCCAGGGGCAGGGCGAGGCGCGGCGACGTGCGCGCGTCGATCCTGGCGCTGCTGGCCGACCGGCCCATGCACGGCTACGAGATGATCCAGGAGATCGGCGAGCGCAGCGGTGGGGCCTGGCGGCCCAGCCCCGGCTCGGTCTACCCGACGCTCCAGCTGCTGGAGGACGAAGGGCTGATCGTCAGTGAGAGCGAGGGCGGCAAGAAGCTGTTCACGCTCACCGACGCCGGGCGCACTGAAGCCGGGGCGGGGCCGCAGGCTCCGTGGGAGGAAGCGGGACGCGGCGTCGACTGGGAGGCGATGAACGAGGTCCGCCAGGCCGGGTTCGGTCTGATGGAGGCGTTCGGTCAGGTCTGGAAGACCGGCTCCGCCGAGCAGCGGCAGAAGGCTCTCGCCGTCATCAACGAGTCCCGCAAGAAGCTCTATCTGATCCTCGCCGACGAGGACTGACGAGGACCCGGGTCCTCAGGTGACCAGGGTGTCGAGCCTGCGCAGTGACTCGGTCAGGGCGGCGCCCGCCGAGTCCTTCAGCTTGCCCGCCATCAGGGAGACGGCGGCGCCGGTGAACTCCCCGTCGATGCGCACCCGGGTGCCGTCACCGTCGGGTGTGAGCGAGTAGCGCATGGCGAGGGTGACGCCCATCGGGCCCTTGCCCCTTGTCGCCAGCAGGCGGGGCGGTTCGAGTTCCTCGACCGTCCACGCGACCTCGGCGGGAAAGCCCATGAGCCTCATGTTCTCGTCGTACGTCGCCGAGACCTCCAGCACCGCCGGGCCGCCCCCGGGGAAGCCGGTGTGGGTCGCGTTCCACTCGGCGTACGAGGTGAAGTCCGTGAGCTGCGCCCAGATCTTCTCGGCCGGCGCCGCGATGCGGGCCTCCGCGCTCGCTTCGGCCATGCGACCACCCCTTTGTGTCGGCTGCCCTCGGCGGGCTGTCCGGGCTCACCTCGGCTGTGAGCGCGGAACGTAGCCGGGACGGGGTGAACATTCAATGCTGATGGACCGTCAGATCCGGCCCTTGTTCCGGTATCGCTGTTCTCATCCGTAAGGAGGAGAGCATGGTCGGGGTTGCCCATCTTCGGTGGGATGCGCGAATGCTCCCCGGCGGGGATGCTCCGGCCGCCGGCGGCTGATGGGGTGGGAGGCGTGCAAAGCCCTACTCCGCGGGTTCCCCGCCAACCCGCGTCACCGCGTGCCGACCTCGAAGCCGGGCTCACCGCGGAGCTCGCCGCGGTGGTCGCGGGTGCGCGCAGGAGGGCGCTGCGGGACGGCGACCGGCAGATCGACACCGCGCATCTGCTGCATTCGGTGCTGGAGGCGGACCCGGAGGTCGGGGCGGCGTTCGACGGCGGTCCTGCGCAGGTCGCCAGGGTGCTCGGCTATCTGGTGCAGCGCAGCATCGGGTACGGGCTGCGCTGGCAGGGGGCGGTCGAGGCGTCCGGGCCGGGAACGCCCGAGCCGGACGGCGGGCCCGCCGAGCAGGGCCCGGCCGTCGTGGCCGGCTGGTCGCCCTCCGCTGCCGCGGCCATGGAGGGCGCGGCGAAGCGTGCAGCCGCGCGCGGCGGCCGGCGGGCCCGCGGGCTCGACCTGCTCGCCCTGCTGGCAGCGGATCCCGACTGCCGGGCGGTCGAAGTGCTGCGGCGCGGCGGGGTGGACACGGAGCTGCTGGCGGGGCGCCTGCACGCACCGTCTCGACAGGCGTAACGGGGATGAAGCCCCTGACGCCGGCTGGCATGATGTGCCGATGCAAGCGTCTCAGGGAAGGAGCGCCGGCCTGGGACTAGCCCTGGCCTCGGCGTTCGCATTCGGTGGTTCAGGTGTCGCGGCCAAGCCGCTGATCGAAGCCGGGCTCGACCCGCTGCACGTGGTGTGGCTGCGGGTGGCGGGCGCGGCTCTCGTCATGCTCCCCGTGGCCTGGCGTCACCGTGACCTGCTGCGGCGCAAACCAGCCCTGCTGGCCGGTTTCGGTCTGCTCGCGGTCGCCGGTGTGCAGGCGTTCTACTTCGCCTCGCTGTCCCGGATACCGGTCGGCGTCGCGCTGCTCATCGAATACCTAGCCCCCGCGCTGGTCCTCGGCTGGGTCCGGTTCGTGCAGCGCAGGCCGGTGACGCGCGCCGCCGCGGTCGGTGTGGTGCTGGCCGTCGGGGGACTGGCCTGCGTCGTCGAGGTGTGGGCGGGGCTGAGCTTCGACGCGCTGGGCCTGCTGTTCGCGCTGGGGGCGGCGTGCTGCCAGGTCGGTTACTTCGTCTTGTCCGACCAGGGCGGCGCGGGTGAGGACTCGGCCGATCCGCTCGGCGTCATCGCGTACGGACTGCTCGTCGGCGCTGCGGTGCTGACCGTGGTCGCGCGCCCCTGGGGCATGGACTGGTCGCTGCTCGCGGGCGACGCGGACATGGGTGGATCAGACGTACCGGCGGCGCTGCTGCTCGGCTGGATCGTGCTGATCGCCACCGTCGTCGCGTACGTCACGGGCGTCGTGTCGGTGCGCAGGCTGTCGCCGCAGGTGGCCGGTGTGGTGGCCTGCCTGGAGGCGGTCATCGCGACCGTACTGGCGTGGGTGCTGCTGCGGGAGCACCTGTCCGCACCGCAGATCGTCGGCGGGGCGGTCGTGCTGATCGGGGCGTTCATCGCCCAGTCGTCGGCGCCCAAGGCTCCGGGCGGGCCGGTGGCGGGCGGGGCGCCTGTGGTCGCGGCCGGTGGGGCGGAGGCCTCGTCGGACGAGGAGTTGTCCGTGGGCCGGACCGCCCCGTAGGGTGCTGATCATGCTTTTGACTGTGCTTCCGCCTCCCGCCGCGTAACGCGGGCGGCACAAGCCGAAGACGAAGACCGGGCTCGGGCAGTCCCCGAGCGGTTCGTCGCTGCCCGCGTGCGGAGTCGAGCGACCACCATCTGTCCCGTCTTCACGCGGAGAAGTCACGTGTCGAAAGCTTCCTGTCCTACCTCTGGGCTGTCCGTTTCGGGTCCGGCCTCGTCCGGTTCGCCGTCCTCGGGGCCTGCCTCCAACGCTCCTGTCCTCTCGGGTCTGCCGCCCGCCCCGGGGCTGCCCTCCTCCGGTCCGCGCGTCGGGCGCGGGCTCGTCTATCTGATCGTCGCGGGAACGGCGTGGGGCACCGCGGGAGCGGCCGCCTCCCTCACCTTCCTCGCGAGCGACCTCGGACCGCTCGCCCTGTCCTTCTGGCGGTGCGCCGGGGGGCTGGTTCTGCTGGTGGCCGCGCGTGCGCTGTTCCGGCGGCGCGGCACCTCGGTCGCCGCGCCCGCCGAGCCCCGCGGTCGGCGGGTGAAGCGGGTCGTCGTCACCGGCCTCGGGCTCACCGTCTTCCAGAGCGCGTACTTCGCGGCCGTCCAGGCCACCGGCCTCGCGGTCGGGACCGTCGTCACCATGGGCGCGGGCCCGGTGCTGATCGCGCTCGGCGCGCGGCTGACCATGGGGGAGCGGCTGGGGCGTGCCGGGGTCCTCACTGTGACCGGTGCGGTCGTCGGACTCGGCGTGATGGTGCTGGGCAGCGGCGGTACCGCCGTACGCCCCCTCGGTGTCTTCTACGCGCTGCTCTCGGCGGGCGGGTACGCGGCGATGACGCTGCTCACGCGGCGGCTCGGGCGCGCCGGGGGCGGAGCCGATCCGTTCCACACGACGGCGTGGGCGTTCGCGATCTGTTCCATGTGCCTGCTGCCGTTCGCCGCCGCGGAGGGTCTGCTGCCGCACACCGCCGAGCCGGTGCGGGTGATGTGGCTGCTGGTGTACGTCGCCGCGGTGCCGACGGCGCTCGCGTACGCGCTCTACTTCGCCGGGGCGGCCGTGGTCCGCTCCGCGACGGTGTCGGTCATCACGCTGCTCGAACCGGTGAGCGCGGCCGTCATCGCCGTCGTGCTGCTGGGTGAGCGCCTGACGACGGCCACCGTGGTGGGGACGCTGCTGCTGCTCGCGGCCGTTGCGGGGCTCGCGCTCGCGGAGGCGCGTACGGCGGCCCTGAGCCGGCGGGCGGTGGCGACGCTCGGCTGAAGGGGCCGGGGCGGGGGCGGGGGGGGGGGGGGGGGGGCCACGCCCCCCCCCCTCCCGCCCCACCCCCTCCCCTCCCGCCGCCGAGAAGTAGGAGGAGGAGAAAGAAAGGCAGGCCCCCTCCCTATCCT
>NZ_JBWKLQ010000003.1:24007-106934 GCF_056429965.1 Streptomyces sp. NPDC046122
GGTTCGCATCCCTTCCCCCCCCCCGCGCCCGCCTCCGGTGTTTCCCTTGTTTTTTTTTTGGGGGGGGGGGGGGGGGGGGGGGGGGGGCCGGGCCCCCCCCCCCCCCCCCCCCCCCGGGTCCGGCGGACCCTGCTCAGAGCGCGGCGAGGTAGTCGGGGAGGGCGACGGCCGGGTCCAGGTCCGTTGCCGGGATCGGTGCGCCGTAGCCGCGGATCAGGGGGACGACGCCCGTCCAGTGGGGGAGTGCAGCGTCCTCGGGCTCGTCGTTGGGACCGCCGGTGCGGACCTTCGCGGAGACCTCCTCCAGGTCGAGGCGGATCACGGCGGTCGCCGCGAGTTCCTTGGCGTTGGCCGGGCGAGAGTCGCCGGAGCGGCCGGGAACGACGTGGTCGACCAGCGCGTCGAGCGCGGCGCGGCGCTCCTCCCCGTCGGTCACCTCGCGGGCGACGCCGTGAACCACCACGGAGCGGTAGTTGATCGAGTGGTGGAAGGCGGAGCGGGCCAGCACCAGGCCGTCCACGTGGGTGACGGTCAGGCAGACGGCGAGCCCGGGGTCGCTCTGGCCTGCCATGCGCAGGGGGCGGGAGCCCGTCGAACCGTGCACGTAGAGGCGGTCGCCGACGCGGGCGTAGAGCGTCGGCAGGACAACGGGCGCGCCGTCACGGACGAAGCCGAGGTGGCAGACGTAACCCTCGTCGAGTATCGCGTGCACCAGGTCGCGGTCGTACGAGGCGCGTTCCCGGGAGCGGGTGGGGACGGTGCGCTCGGACGGCGCGTAGGAGGTGGTGTCCGTCATTGCGTTCTCCATTGTACTAGTGCATACTTTTGTTTGTGCTAGGGCGACAGTATCGGATCAGTGGGCGACGTGCGTCGGAAATTGCCGCGAGTGTGGAGCGTGCGGTGGGGTCCGGGGAGCTGGCCCCGGGTGAACTGCTGCCGTCCATGCGGGAGTTGGCTGGAGAGCTGGGGGTCAATCCGAATACGGTCGCGGCCGCGTACCGGACGCTGCGCGACCGGGGGGTGATCGAGACCTCGGGCCGTCGGGGCAGTCGGGTGCGCCCCCGGCCGGCCAGTACGGCGCGGGAGTCGATCAGGGTCGACGTACCGCCCGGGGTACGGGACTTGAGCGAGGGCAATCCCGACCCGGCGCTGCTGCCGTCGCTGCACGACGCGTTCGCCGCCGCCGTGCGGCACAACGCGGACCGGCCCGTGCTGTACGGGCAGGATCCGGTGGATCCGGACTTCACCCGGCTCGCGCGGGCGGCGTTCGACGCGGACCAGGTGCCGAGCGGCTCCGTGGTCGTCACGTCCGGGTCGCTGGACGCGATCGAGCGCGTGCTGGCCGCCCGGCTGAAACCGGGTGACGCGGTGGCGGTCGAGGACCCGGGGTGGGCCAGCCTGCTCGACCTCATCCCGGCGCTCGGGCTGACGGCCGTACCGGTCGGGCTCGACGACAACGGGCCGCTGCCCGGTGAGGTCGAACGGGCGCTGCGGGGTGGAGCCCGGGCCCTCGTGATCACCAACCGGGCGCAGAACCCGACCGGCGCGGCCGTCGGCGTCGCGCGCGCCCAGGAGCTCCGCGGGGTCCTGACGATGTTCCCGGAGGTTCTGCTCATCGAGGACGACCACGGGCACGCGATCGTCGATCTCCCGGTGCGTCCGCTCGCGGGCGTGACTGATCAATGGGTGTTCGTGCGGTCCGTCGCGAAGGCGTACGGGCCCGACCTGCGGCTCGCGATGATGACCGGCGACGCGGTCACGGTCGACCGCGTCGTGGGGCGTCAGCGGCTCGGCCCCGGCTGGGTGAGCCGGCTGGTGCAGCGGGCGGTCGTCGAGCTGTGGCAGGCCGGCGCCGTGGACGTACGGACCGTCTCGCGCGAGTACGGCGAGCGGCGCGACGCGCTGATGCGTGCGCTGCGGGAGCGGGGGATCGAGGCGCACGGACGCAGCGGGCTGAACGTCTGGGTGCCGGTCGCGGACGAGACGGGGGTGGTGGCACGGCTGCTGCACGCGGGGTGGGCCGTCGCGCCGGGGGCTCGGTTCCGGATGGCCGCGCCGCCGGGTGTGCGGCTGACGGTGTCGGCGATGGCGCCGGCGGACGTCGGCCCCCTCGCCGACGCCGTCGCCGCCGCGGCGGGCCCGCCGTCGGGTGGGCGGCGTTACGGGTGACGTACGGGGGCGCGCCCCCCCCCTGGGCCTGGGCGTGAGGGCCGGGGCGACCGCGACAGCCGGGGCCTGGGCGGCCGAGGGTTCGGTGGGTCGCCTCAGGCAGGGGCGTCAGGCCGGGCGCTGCGGACGCCCTCGCCTCCCCCGGACTGCGGCCACGGCGGCGGACGGGTCGTGGCGTCCGGCCGCCGCACGGCGTCGGGGTGGTGCTGCCACCGCCGCGACGAACCGTTCGTGGGCCGGGCCCGCTTGTGCGGACCGGTCCGGATGGTTCGGTCGGTTGCCCTCCGGTCGGTGGTCCGGCCGGTTGCCCTCCGATTGGTTCGCCGCTGCCGGCCGCCGCACCGGGGCGGGGTGGTGGGGCCCAGGCGGCGCCGGTCGTCGCGCCGGGCCCCGTTTCAACGGTTGTGGGAGCCGGTCGGGTAGTCACCGCTCACTGGGTCGCCCCGCAAACCGGCCTGGTGTGGGGGCGGCCGCCCCTGGGGAGCTGGTTCAGTCGCCCGCCGGAGTCGCAGTCGCCTCTCGGGTTCGGGGGCGGCTCTGGGTCAGGGCCGCGCCCGCGAGGACGATGAGCGCGCCCACCGGGGTGTTCCAGCTGAGGTGTTCACCGAGCAGGGTGACGCCTGCGACCGTGGCGATCACCGGGATGAAGTACGTGACCATCTGGGCGGTCGTCGGGCCGATCTCGGCCACCAGGCCGTACTGGAGCAGCATCGCGAAGCCCGTGCCGAGCGCGCCCAGCGCCACCACCGCGAGCAGGGGAACGACCGGGAACGACGTCGGCATGGTCGTGAAAAGGGGTGTCACCACGGCGAGCTGGGCGGTGCCGAGCAGGAGCTGGGCGCCCGTCATGGACAGGGCCGAGTTGCCGGTGCCGCCGAGCGTGCGGCGCAGGTAGATCCAGCCCACCGGATAGCTGAGCGAGGCCAGCAGCGCCATCGCCGTACCGCCGAAGTCCAGGCCCGAGAAGCCCTGCCACGCGCCGAGGACCGTCAGGACGCCGATGAACCCCAACCCGAGCCCCGCCACGCGGCGGCGGGTCGGGCGGTCCTCCGAGAAGGTCACGAGCGAGAGCGCCATGCCCCACAGCGGCGAGGTGGCGTTGCAGATGCCGGCGAGCGTCGAGGGGATCGTCAGCTCGGAGTACGCGAAGAGCGTGAACGGCAGGGCGTTGAGGAAGAACGCGGCGACGGTGAGATGACCCCACGTCCGGGCGCCGCGCGGCAGCCCCACCCGCTTCACGGCCATCGCCGCGGCGAGCACGGCCGTACCGAAGAGCAGCCTCCCGAGGGTGACCTGGAAGGGCGCGTACGCCTGTGTTCCGACCTTGATGAGCAGGAAGCTGAAGCCCCAGATCAGTGCGAGCACGCCGAAACGGATGCGCCAGTCGAGGGCGGGGCGTCGGTCGGGCGCGGGAGGGCTGTCCTGCGGGGCGGGGCCGGCGGGTTGTGCCGGGGCGGGCTGTGCGGCGCGGCGGAGTGGGGCGACGAAGCTCATGGTGTGTACCCTCGCGTGCCACACGTCGTAGCACAAGCGAGATTTTGTGGATCGTTTCGCTTAGTATCGCTTACATGTTGAATCTGGAGCGCCTGCGTACGCTCGACGCCCTCGCCCGGCACGGTTCCGTCAGCGGCGCGGCCGACGGCCTGCACGTGACGACCTCCGCCGTCTCCCAGCAGATGGCCAAGCTGGAGCGCGAGGTCGGTCAGCCCCTGCTCGCCAAGAACGGCCGCGGTGTGCGCCTCACCGACGCCGGGCGGCTGCTCGCCGACCACGCAGCGCGCATCCTCTCGCAGGTCGAACTCGCGCAGTCCGACATCGAGGCGCAGCGCGGCCGCGTCGTCGGCGACCTCACGGTCGCCGCCTTCCCCACCGCCGCCCGCGGGCTGCTCCCCGCCGCGCTCGCCGCGCTCCGCGTCGAACACCCGCACCTGCGGGTGCAGATGCGGGAGGTGGAGCCGGACGAATCCGTACGCGGGGTCGTGCGGGGCGACTTCGACCTCGCCGTCGTGCTCGACTGGTACAACAGGCCGCTCTCCGTGCCCGAAGGGCTGGCCAAGCAGGAGCTGCTGCACGACCCCGCCGATGTCGCGATGCACGTCGACCACCCGCTCGCCGACCGTGCCTCCGTGGAGCTGGAGGATTTCGCCGACGACGACTGGGTGACCTGGGCCGAGGGCGAGTTCTGCCACGAGTGGCTGATGTTCACGCTGCGGGGCAAGGGCGTCGAGCCCCGGATCGCGCACGTCGCGGAGGAGCACGCCACCCAGCTCGCGCTGATCGCCGAGGGCCTCGGCGTGTGCGTGGCGCCCCGGCTGGGGCGCGGCCCGGTGCCGGACCGGGTCCGCGTCGTACCGGTGCGGCACGCGATGCGGCGGCACGTCTACGCCGTCTGGCGCGCCGACGCCGACCGGCGGCCTTCCATCCGCGCGGCGGTCGACGCGCTGTGCACGGCGGGCGCGGCCGTCGTCAGCTGAAGGGATCGGGCAGCCGCGGGGCTCGGCGGCGCCGCAGGCCGGGGCTCAGGCGCCGCCGAGCTTGCGGAAGTCCCAGGACGTCACCGCGTCCGGCATCAGCCGCAGCCAGGCGTGCCGGCCGTCGTGCGGCATCTGCGTCATGCCGAAGTACTTCCGCGGGAAGAGGCGCTCCGGTACGTCGAGTTCCGGGCAGGGCTCGCCCGTGCGCGGCGCCTCGCCGACGAAGACGGCGGTGCCCGACAGTTCGATGCCGCGCAGTTCGCCGTACTCCACGCCGTCGTCGACGACCACGGCCAGCCGGGCGTCCTTGCGCAGCTGTGCCCACCGGCGGCTGCGGGTGATGGAGTAGAGCCACAGGGACTCCCCGTCCCAGACGAACCACAGCGCGCCGACGTGCGGGCTGCCGTCCGCCGAGACGGTCGCCACCCGGCAGGTGCGCTGTTCGGTGAGGAACGCGTCCCGTTCGGCGTCCGTCATCATGATGCGGCGGCCTCTGCGCTGTGTGGCGCTCATCGGCGTCCCTTCATGGTTTCTGACCAGGTGTCAGAAATCATGGGGTCTCTTCCCTCATCACGCAATGCCCGTTAGCCTCGCGCGCCCAGACCCGAGGGGGAGCCGTGCCGTCGTACGAACAGCTCGCGGAGCAGCTCGATCCGGCAACCACGGTCCTGCTCACCGTGGAATGCCAGCAGGGCGTCGTCGGACCGGACGGCGCACTGCCCGAACTCGCCCGGGAGGCCCGCTCCTCAGGGGCGCTGCTCCGCGTCGCGCGGCTGGTCGACGCCGCCCACGAGGCCGGCGTGCAGGTGCTGCACGCCGTGGCGGAACGGCGTCCCGACGGGCGCGGCTCCAGTGCGAACGCGCGCCTGTTCCGTGCCGCGCGGCGGCTGCCCGTACAGCAGTTCTCGGGAACGGCCGCGGTGCGCGTCGCGGAGCCGCTCGACGTCGCGGACGAGGACCTCGTCGTACGGCGGCTGCACGGCCTTTCGCCGCTCTCGGGAACGGGCGTCGACGCGCTCCTGCGCAACCTCGGCTGCACGAGCCTCGTCGTCACGGGAGTCTCGGCGAACGTGGCGATTCCCAACGCCGTCTTCGACGCGGTCAACCTCGGTTACACCGCCGTCGTGCCCGCGGACGCCATCGCGGGAGTGCCCGCCGACTACACCCCCGCGATGATCCGCAACACGCTCGCCCTCGTCGCCACGATCACGACGACCGACGACGTGCTCGCATGCTGGAAGCGACCGCGCCGGGAGGGCGGCGGGCCGGGGCTCAGGCAAGGGTGATCGAGTCGCCCTCGACCTTGATGGCCGCGGCGGGCAGCGGCTGCTTCGCGGGGCCGCCCTTCACGCTGCCGTCCGTCGCGTCGAACATGCTCCCGTGGCACGGGCAGTTGATCATCCCGTCGGCCACGTCCTTGACCGCGCACCCCTGGTGCGTGCACTTCGACGAGAACGCCTTGAACTGTCCCGCGGTGGGCTGGGTGACGACCACGCCCTGGTCGGCGAAGACCTTGCCGCCGCCCTCCGGGATGTCGGCCGTCCTGGCCAGCACGGCACCGGCGTCCTGGCCGCCTCCGCCCGCCGCGCCCTCGCCGCCGACGGGCTTGTCGGCCACGGTGCCGGACGGGCTGTCGCCGTCCGAACCGCCGCACGCCGTCAGCGCGGCGGCGACCCCGGCGGCGCCCACTGCGGCGACGACCGTACGGCGGCCGAACAGCCGCCCTGTCTCGTGAGATCCCGTGGTGCCCGTCATGCGCGTACTCCCCTTCGGTCACTGGCTGTGCGGTGTTGTACGGGGGGCCGGGCGGCGGTGTTCACCGGCCGGGCGATTTCTTCGGCGAGTCTCGCACCGGCGGCGCGTCGGGCGGGGCATCCAGCCGCGCGAATCTGTGAGCGAAAGGCCGTCAAGACGGCAGTAATCTGGGGAAATGCTCTCCGAAGTCACAGCGACCCGCTACGTCACGCCCCTGCGTGAGGGCGGCTCGCTCCCGGGGATCGTCGAGGCCGACGATCTCGGTACGTACGTCATGAAGTTCACCGGTGCGGGGCAGGGCCGCAAGACCCTGGTCGCCGAGGTCGTCTGCGGCGAACTGGCCCGCCGGCTCGGGCTGCGCGTCCCCGAACTGGTCACCATCCAGCTCGATCCGGTGATCGGCCTGGCGGAGCCCGACCAGGAGGTGCAGGAACTGCTCAAGGCGAGCGGCGGACTGAACCTCGGCATGGACTACCTCCCCGGCTCGATCGGCTTCGACCCACTCGCCTACGAGGTGGACCCGGCCGAGGCCGGCCGGGTGGTGTGGTTCGACGCACTGATCAACAACGTCGACCGTTCCTGGCGCAACCCCAACCTGCTCGTCTGGCACGGCGACCTGTGGCTCATCGACCACGGAGCCACCATGATCTGGCAGCACAACTGGCCGACCGCCGCGAACGCGTCCGCGAAGCCGTACAACGCCTCGGACCACGTGCTCGCGCCCTTCGGGCCGGACACCGCGGGCGCGGCCGCCGAGCTCGCGCCGCTGGTCACCGAGGAGCTGCTGACCGAGGTCGCCGCCGAGATCCCCGTCGAGTGGCTCGTCGACGAGCCCGGCTTCGAGAGCACCGACGCGCTGCGCCGCGCCTACGTCGACGCCCTGCTGCCGCGCGCCGCGACGATCCACGAGCGCATCACCATCAGCGCGCCGACCGAGGACAAGCCGTCGCAGGCCCCCGGCTGGCTGGCGGACCGCCTGACGCCGCGGCCGAGGCCGGCCGGACAGGACACGAAGGACGGCGGCGCATGAGCACCGGGCGCGATGTCTTCGAGTACGCGCTGGTGCGCGTCGTGCCGCGGATGGAGCGGGGCGAGATGTTCAACGCCGGCGTGCTCGTCTACTGCCGGGCCAAGTCCTTCGTGGCCGCCCGGACGCACCTCGACGAGGCCAAGCTGCGGGCCCTGGACCCCGGCGCCGACGTGACGGGCGTACGGGCCGCCCTGCGCGCCGTGGAGGGCGTCTGCGGCGGCGGGGCGGCGGCGGGGCAGGCGGCCGGCGACGACCCCGGACGGCGGTTCCGCTGGCTGATCGCGCCGCGTAGCACCGTCGTGCAGCCGGGGCCGGTGCACACCGGCCTGACGGCGGATCCGGAGGCCGAGGTCGAGCGTCTGCTCGACCTGCTGGTGCGGTGATCTCCGCTACGGATACGCCGGGTGGATCCGTGGGCCGTTGACACCGCGTGCCAGGGCTTCTAGCGTCACGTCTGCTGAAGCTACTAAGCGGTTGCTCAGTGATCGGGAACTCACTCCCGGTGACGCGGCGGCCGCACCCAAGGGCGAGGAGAACCAGCATGTCCACCACCGAGCAGCGTGTCGCGATCGTGACCGGGGCGGCGCGCGGCATTGGCGCCGCCACCGCCGTGCGTCTGGCCGCAGAGGGCCGCGCCGTCGCCGTACTCGACCTCGACGAGGCCGCGTGCAAGGACACCGTCGAAAAGATCACGGCGGCGGGCGGCACCGCCCTCGCCGTCGGCTGCGACGTATCCGACAGCGCTCAGGTCGAGGCAGCAGTGGCGCGCGTCGCCGCGGAGCTCGGTGCGCCGACGATCCTCGTGAACAACGCGGGCGTCCTGCGCGACAACCTGCTCTTCAAGATGAGCGAGTCCGACTGGGACATCGTGATGAACGTGCACCTCAAGGGCGCGTTCCTGATGGCCAAGGCCTGCCAGAAGCACATGGTGGACGCCACGTTCGGCCGCATCGTCAGCCTCTCCAGCAGCTCGGCGCTCGGCAACCGGGGCCAGGCGAACTACTCCGCCGTCAAGGCGGGCCTCCAGGGCTTCACCAAGACCCTCGCCAAGGAGCTCGGCAAGTTCGGCATCACGGCCAACGCCGTCGCGCCCGGCTTCATCGTCACCGAGATGACCGCGCAGACCGCCGCCCGCGTCGGCATGGGCTTCGAGGAGTTCCAGGCCGCGGCCGCCACCCAGATCCCCGTGCAGCGCGTCGGCACGCCGGACGACATCGCCAACGCCATCGCCTTCTTCACGGGCGAGGACGCCGGGTTCGTCTCCGGCCAGGTCATGTACGTCGCCGGCGGCCCGCTCAACTGACGCGCTCACCGACCAGGGATCGAGGGACTGAGGAACATGGCTGCTGAGGCAGAGGCACGGGACAGCGGGAAGGTCGCGCTCATCACGGGCGCGAGCCGTGGCATCGGGTACGGCGTCGCCGAGGCGCTCGTCGCCCGCGGCGACCGGGTGTGCATCACCGGGCGCAACGAGGACGCGCTCAAGGAGGCCGTCGAGCGGCTCGGCGCGGACCGGGTCATCGGCGTCGCGGGCAAGGCTCACGACGAGGCCCACCAGGCGGTCGCCGTGGAGCGCGCCATGGAGGCGTTCGGCCGCGTCGACTTCCTGATCAACAACGCGGGGACGAATCCGGTCTTCGGGCCGATCGCGGAGCTGGACCTCGGGGTCGCCCGCAAGACGTACGAGACGAACGTGATCTCCGCGCTCGGGTTCGCGCAGCAGACCTGGAAGGCGTGGCAGAAGGAGAACGGCGGGGCGATCGTCAACATCGCATCGGTCGCCGGCATCTCCGCCTCGCCCTTCATCGGTGCGTACGGCATGAGCAAGGCGGCGATGGTCAACCTGACCCTCCAGCTGGCGCACGAGTTCGCGCCGGGGGTCCGGGTGAACGCGATCGCGCCCGCCGTGGTGAAGACCAAGTTCGCCGAGGCTCTCTACGAGGGCCGTGAGGCCGAGGCCGCCGCGGCGTACCCGCTGGGCCGGCTCGGTGTTCCCCAGGACATCGGGGGAGCGGCCGCCTTCCTCACTTCGGACCAATCGGACTGGATCACGGGGCAGACATTGGTCGTCGACGGCGGTATCTTCCTGAACGCCGGCGTCGGCTGAGTCGCTTTACCCGGTTTTACTGTGGATTATGCCCAAGCGCCCTGCCGGGTCTGCCCGTTGACCGGACAGGGCGCTGCGGTATGGTCTGCCGACCCATGGCTGATCGAGGAGCGTGCACGTGTTCAACCGGACCAGATGTCTGCAGTCCGCTGCAGCCCTTGCGTCCATATCCCTGCTGAGCGGATGCGGGATGCTGTCCAGTGATCAGTCCGACACCGAGCAGAAGCTCTCCGTCGGTACGACGAGCACGCCCAGCACACTCGACCCTGCCGGTGCGTGGGACGGTTCGTGGGAGCTGTACAGAAACGTCTTCCAGACGTTGGTGAGCTACCCCACGGGGAGCACCACCCCCGAGCCGGACGCCGCGGAGAAGTGCGGCTTCGCGGACACCTCGAACAAGGTCTACACCTGCACGCTCCGCGAGGGCCTCACGTTCTCCGACGGTACGGCGCTGGACGCCGAGGCGGCCAAGTACTCGATCGAGCGGATCCTCACCATCGGGCAGAAGGGTGGCCCGAGCGGGCTTCTCTCCAGCCTCGACAAGGTGGAGACGAGCGGCGACCGGGAGATCACCTTCCGTCTGAACAAGCCGGACGCCACCTTCCCCTTCGTCCTCGCGACGCCGGCGATGTCGATGGTCAGCCCCGCGGACTACCCGAAGGACAAGCTCCGCACGGGCAACCAGCTGACGGGTTCGGGGCCCTACACCCTCGCGTCGTACCAGCGCGACAAGATGGCCGAGCTCGTGAAGAACCCGAAGTACGACGGGTTCGCCGACCTCAAGAACGACGCCGTCACGATCCACTACTACCAGGACTCCGCGGTGATGGTCGCGGCCCTGAAGAAGAAGGAGATCGACGCGACGTTCCGCGGTCTGACCGCCGAGCAGGTCATCGACCTCGAGGACCAGCCGAAGGAGAAGCAGCTCCAGGTCGTCGAGGCGACGGGCGCCGAGATCCGCTACCTGGTCTTCAACCCCAAGGACCCGAACGCGCGCAAGCCCGCCGTCCGCCGGGCCATCGCCCAGGTGGTGGACCGCGGCGCCCTCGTAGACAAGGTCTACAAGGGCACCGCGGAGCCGCTGTACTCCATGATCCCGAGCGGGGTCGCCGGCCATGCGACGAGCTTCTTCGACACCTACGGCGAGCCGAGCGTGCCGAAGGCGAAGAACATCCTCGCCGAGGCGGGCATCACCGAGCCGGTCCCGCTGACCTTCTGGTACACCTCCGACCGGTACGGCTCCTCCACCGCTCTGGAGTTCGCCGAGCTCAAGCGGCAGCTGGACGAGTCGGGGCTCTTCAAGATCACGCTGAAGCACCGCCCGTGGAACGCCTTCTACAAGGGCTACCAGAAGGGCGAGTACCCGGTCTTCGGCCGTGGCTGGTCTCCCGACTTCCCGGACCCGGACAACTTCGTCGCGCCCTTCGTCGGCGAGAACAACGCCGTCGGCACGCCGTACGACACCCCGGAGATCACGGCCAGCCTGCTGCCCAAGACGCGCCAGGAGAGCGACCGCGCCGCGGTCGGCGACCAGTTCGGCCGTGCCCAGGAGATCCTGCTGGAGGACGTACGCCTGCTGCCGCTGTGGCAGGGCAAGCTGTACGTCGCCGCCTCCGACGAGATCGCGGGCGCCGAACGGGCGCTGGACCCGCAGACGATCATGCAGGTCTGGCAGCTGCACAAGAAGACCAGCTGGTAGGAGTCCGTTGTCAGTGGCCCCAGGTAGGTTCTTTGACGAAGAACTGATCGTTTACCGGAGGTTGTTGACGTGACCGACACCGACATGCTGCCCGACTCCTGGCGCGGCGTCCTCGGGGACGAGCTGCAGAAGCCCTATTTCCAGCAGCTCACCGAATTCGTCGAGAAGGAGCGGGCGAACGGGCCGGTCTACCCGCCGCGCGAGGAGGTCTTCGCCGCCCTGGAGGCCACGCCGTACGACCGGGTGAAGGTCCTGGTCCTCGGCCAGGACCCCTACCACGGCGAAGGCCAGGGCCACGGCCTGTGCTTCTCGGTGCGACCGGGTGTCAAGGTGCCTCCGTCCCTGCGGAACATCTACAAGGAGATGAACGCGGAGCTGGGCACCCCGATCCCGGACAACGGCTACCTCATGCCGTGGGCCGAGCAGGGCGTCCTGCTGCTCAACGCCGTGCTGACGGTGCGGGCCGGCGAGGCCAACTCCCACAAGGGCAAGGGGTGGGAGACGTTCACGGACGCGGTGATCCGCGCCGTGGCCTCGCGGCCCGACCCGGCGGTCTTCGTGCTCTGGGGCAACTACGCGCAGAAGAAGCTGCCGCTGATCGACCAGGAGCGCCACGTGGTCGTCAAGGGCGCGCACCCCTCGCCCCTCTCGGCGAAGAAGTTCTTCGGGTCCCGGCCGTTCACGCAGATCAACGAGGCGGTGGAGGCCCAGGGCCACCGGCCCATCGACTGGACCGTGCCGAATCTGGGCTGATCAGCCCAGGTCGTAGGCGAAGGTGTACGGGACGGCCGGCTCGCCGTGCCGCGCGGTGTAACCGCCCGTCCCGCTCAGCCCGGCCAGCTCGCCCGTGCCGGAGCCGGTCACCACCTCGAAGGCGCAGTGGACCGTGCCGTCCTCGCCGAAGGTGCCCCGTTCCTCGACGGCGAACGTTCCCGCACGGCCGTTTACGGAGCCGCTGAAGAGCTGGTGGCCGACGAACGTCCCGGTCTTCGCGCTCGCGTAGGCGATGGAGTACTCGCACGTGGTCGGGGCCGCCTCGATGACGCCGGTGAAGACATTGGTGACGGACGCCCGGGCCAGCCTGGGGCCCGGTTCCGTCCCGGCGGCCGGGGTCTCGTCCCAGTGGGTGAAGGTGAAGCTTCCGGTGGCCTGTGCGGGCATGGAGGTTCCTCTCAAGAGCCGGCGCGACCCTCTCGCGCTCCCTGGGACCAGCATTGCTTCCGTACCTGACACCTCCTGTCAGGTACGGCGGAGGTGGCCGCAGACTTGGCCCATGCGCGCCGACCGACTGCTCTCCCTCCTTCTCCTGCTGCAGAACCGCGGTCGCACGACCGCTCCCGAACTCGCCCGTGAGCTGGGCGTCTCCGTCCGCACCGTCTACCGGGACGTCGAGGCGCTCAGCGCGTCCGGCGTGCCGGTGTACGCCGACCGGGGCCCGGCCGGTGGTTACCGGCTGATGGACGGCTATCGCACCCGGCTGACCGGCCTGACGGTCGACGAGGCGGGGTCGCTGCACTTCGCGGGCATGCCGGACGCCGCGGCCGAACTGGGTCTTGCCGCCGACCTGACGACGGCCCGGCTCAAGCTGGAGGCGGCGCTGCCGGACGGTCTGGGGGAGCGCACCCGGCGTGTGCAGGAGCGGTTCCACCTGGACGCCCCCGCGTGGTTCCGCGACGCGGATCCCGCGCCGTACCTCGCCGAGGTCGCCGGAGCGGTCTGGCGGGAGCGGCTTCTGCGCGTCCACTACCGGCGTTGGCGCGGTGACGTGCACCGGGACCTCGGGCCGCTGGGCCTCGTGCTGAAGGGCGGCAACTGGTACCTCGTGGCGGACGCCGGGGAGTCGGTGCGCACGTACCGGGTGTCGCGGATGCTCGCCGCACAGGCGCTGGAGGAGAGCTTCGCGCGCCCCGCCGGGTTCGACCTGGCGGCGTACTGGCAGGAGAGCGCCCGCCGGATGGAGGCCGGGGTGCTGCGGGGCGAGGCGCGGCTGCGCGTGTCGCCGCGCGGCCTCACGCTGCTGCCTGTGCAGTGCGGGGCGGCGGGTTCGCAGGCGGTGCGGGCTGCGGGGCCGCCGGACGCGGAGGGGTGGGTCGAGACGGTACTGCGCGTGGAGGCGCCACCCGTGGCGCTGGGGGACCTGCTGCGGCTCGGCCTGGAGGTCGAGGTCCTGGGGCCGCCGGAACTGCGGGCGGAGCTCGCCCGTACGGTCACCGGCCTGGCGCAGCGCTACCGGGGCGCCGCCCGAGCCTGAGCCCGATTGTCAGTGCCTGGGTCTAGCGTCGTGATCGTCGGTATTGGCTTTCACGCGCAGGTGCGGCGGGCGAGGAGAAACGGCGATGGAGCAGCAGGAGGCGTCCGAGGACGTCACGATGACGCGGATCGGACAGGCGATCATGCTTCTCCACGCCGGGGACCGCGAGGAGGCGCGCAACCGCCTCGGCGAGCTGTGGACGGAGATCGGTGAGGACGGTGACGCGTTCCACCGCTGCACGCTCGCCCACTACATGGCGGACACGCAGGACGACGCCGGGGACGAGCTGGCGTGGGACCTCAGAGCGCTGGCGGCCGCCGACGGGCTCACCGACGAGCGGGTGGCCCGGCACGACGCGTCGGTCGCGGTACGCGGGTTCTACCCCTCGCTGCACCTCAACCTCGCCGCCGACTACCTGAAGCTGCACCGCCCGGACGCCGCGCGCACCCACCTGGGGCGGGCGCGGGCAGCGTCGGACGCGCTGGGGAACGACGGGTACGGGGACAGTGTGCGGGCGGCCATCGACCGGCTGGAGCGGAGGCTGGCGGACGCGGGATGACGGACCCGGGGTGACGGACAGGGGGTGAGCACGCGAGGGTGACGGACTCGGGGTGACGGACAGGGGGTGAGCACGCGAGGGTGACGGACTCGGGGTGACGGACAGGGGGTGAGCACGCGGGGGTGACGGGCTCGGGGCCGCGGACACGGGTGACGGCCGGGGAGGCACGCCGGACGGCGGGCGCGGGCCGACCGCCCTGTGCGTCACCGTCCGTACGTATCGCGGCAGATGCGGGCCTGCGCGCTGTCGTGCTGCCAGCCGCCGTACCCCTCGCCGAGCGCGCACACGTCCGCCCCGCCGCCCGGGGCGGGCACCGGCAGGGACGGCAGGACGCGCGGCACCGGCACGGCTGCCTTCGGCGGCGCGGGGGCGGCGGGCACGGGCCGGGCGGGGGCCGGGTCCGTCGCCGGCAGCCGGGCCGGGCGGCGGGGCGGTGCGGGCCGCGCGTCCCGGCGTACCGCCGGGGTCTCCCGCCGCTCGGCCCCGGCCGCCGCCTCCTTCGGCGGGTGCAGCGCGGCGTCCAGGGCCTCGCGGGCGGGAGCCTGCACGATCTGCGGCTCCACCGCCCGGCCCCGGGGGAGCGGCGGAGCATCGGGGGTGGGTACGGCGGCGGGGGCGGGCGGGGGCTCGACCGCCACGCAGCCGCTGACGGTGGCGGAGACGGCCGTGACCGCCACTCCCACGAGGATCTTCACGGTGGTTCTCGTTCGGTGCACCCGCTCAACTCTGGTGGGCGCGGGGCGGATTTCGCGAACCCGCACGGGATATTGGCCCGCACGAGTGATGCCCCGGTCCGGTGCCCTAGTCGCCCGTCGTGCCGTCGATGCGTTCGCGCAGCAGGTCCGCGTGGCCGTTGTGACGGGCGTACTCCTCGATCATGTGGACGTAGATCCAGCGGAGGTTGTACGACTTCCCGCTGCGGTGCTCGCCCTTGCCGAGATCGTCGAGTGAGTGCTGTGCGGCCAGTTCGCGTGCCCGGCCGATCGCGTCGCGCCAGGCGGTGTGCGCCTCGGCCCAGGTGTCCTGTTCCGTCACCCGGAAGTCCCCGTCCGGGTTCCCGTCGCTGTAGTAGAGGCGCGGGGCGTCCTCGCCGCCCAGCACCCGGTGGAACCAGCCCCGCTCGACCTCCGTCATGTGCCGTACGAGTCCCAGCAGCGACAGGGACGACGGCGGCGCGGAAGTCTCCCGCAGCTGTTCCTCGTTCAGGCCCGCGCACTTGAGCGCCAGCGTCTCGCGGTGGAAGTCCAGCCAGCTTTCGAGCATTTCGCGCTCGCCGGCGGTGGTGGAGGGATCGGTGCGAACGTCAGGATGCGTCATGGCGGTCATGGTCACGCACTGATCCACTCGCCGCCAGCCCTTTACGCGCCGACCGCTCCCCGGCCCCCGGGGGCCGGGGAGCCGAGCATCCCGCGCAGCAGCTCGCCGAACCCCTTGCGCAGCTCCTCCTCGCTGGGGACCGCCGCGTGGTACGAACCGGCGGCGCAGGAGAACATCAGCCCCTCGCACCACGCCACCAGTGACAGCGCGTGCCGCTCGGGCTCCCGCGAACCCGCCGCCGTCATCAGCGCGTTGAGGGGTTCCCGGAAGCGGCGCCGGCCCGTCGCGTCGTAGAACTCGCGCAGTTCGGGGCGGCGGGTCGCCTCCAGGCCCAGTTCGTACCGCGCGACGAGCAGCTCGCGGTGGTGCGCCAGATGGCGGTGCAGGGCCGTAGCGAGCGCGTCCACGACGGCGTCGAGCCCGCCCGCCGGGGCCGGCATCTCGTCCACGGCGAGCACCCGCGCCTCGCGCTCGGCCAGCCGGCGGACCGTCGCCTCCAGCAGCGCCTGCCGGGTGCGGGCGTAGTTGGAGGTGGAGCCCTGCGGAAGCCCGGCGCGTTCGTCGACCGCCCGGTGGGTCAGCCCGCGCATGCCGCGCTCCACGAGCAGGGCCAGGGCGGCGTCGGCGATCAGTTCGGGGCGGGAGCGGCCCGCGGCGGCGCGTGCGGTCATGAGAACCAACCTACCGTGCGCACTACATCTGTAGTACGGTCATGGGGTTACTACAGGTGTAGTTGCCGAGGAGTAGTCATGCCCATGAGTTCCAAGGCCCAGCCCCGCGCCGTGATCGTGGGGAGCGGAATCGGCGGACTGACCGCCGCCGTCGCCCTCCACCAGCGCGGCTGGCACGTCACCGTCCTGGAGCGCGCCGCCTCCGTGGAACCCGTCGGCGCGGGGATCGCTCTCGCCCCCAACGGGCACCGCGCCCTCGACGTCGTCGGAGTCGGTGAGGAGATCCGCGCGCTGGCCGCCTGGCAGGGCGACGGGGGCATGCGTTCCCCCACGGGCCGCTGGCTCTCCCGTACGGACAGCACCGCCGCCGCCGAGCGCTTCGGCGGCCCGCTCGTCCTCCTCCACCGCGCCACCCTCGTCGACCGCATCACCGCCCGGCTCCCCGACGGCGCGATCCGCACCGGGTGCCCCGCGACGCCGGCCGACCCCGGGGTCGCCGGCGGCCGCCCCGCCGTGGTCGCCACCCCCGACGGGGACGTCGAGGCGGATCTCGTCGTCGGCGCCGACGGCATCGGCTCCGCGACGCGACGCGCCCTCTTCCCGGACCACGCCGGCCCCCGCTACTCCGGGATAACCACCTGGCGCGTGGTCGTCCCCGCCGGCGCCGTCCCCGCCTTCCCGCCGCACGAGACCTGGGGCCGCGGGGCCCTGTGGGGCAGTCAGCCGCTGAAGGACGGGCGGGTGTACGCGTACGGCGCCGCCGTCGCCCCCGCCGGAGAACGCGCGCCCGGCGGCGAGAGGGCCGAGCTCCTGCGCAGGTTCGGCGACTGGCACGACCCCGTCCCCCGGATCATCGAAGCGGCCGGCCCCGACCAGGTCCTGCGTCACGACGTGCACCATCTGATCGACCCGCTGCCCGCCTTCCACCGCGGCCGGACCGTGCTGGTCGGCGACGCCGCGCACGCCATGTGCCCCACCCTCGGCCAGGGCGGGAACCAGGCCATCGAGGACGGCGTCGTACTGGCCCACCACCTCCCGGACGCGGCGGCCGTCGGGACCGGACTCGCGGCGTACTCCGCCGACCGGCTGCCGCGCACCACCGGCATCGTCCGCAAGTCCGCGACGGTCGCGCGCCTTGTGTCGTTGCGCAGCGCCCCCGCCGTGGCCGTGCGCGACACCCTGGTGCGCCTCGCCGGATTCGGCCCCGGCCTCGCCCTGCGCACCTTCGACGGCATCGCGAACTGGCAGCCGCCGCAGCGCACGTATGCTGCCGGGGCAGGGGACCGCCAGGTCCGCGATCAGGCACAGCGTTAGGGAGACCCTCCGTGAAGGTCGGCGTCATCGGGCTCGGAGACATCGCGCAGAAGGCGTACCTGCCCGTACTGACCACCCGCCCGGGCCTCGAACCGCACCTGCAGACGCGCACGCCGGCCACCCTCGCGCGGGTCGCCGCCATGTACCGGATCCCCGCGGAGCAGTGCCACACGGGCCTCGACGCGCTGCTCGCGCAGGGCCTGGACGCCGCCTTCGTGCACGCGCCCACCGCCGTGCACCCGCAGATCGTCACCCGGCTCCTGGAGGCGGGCGTCCCGACGTACGTCGACAAGCCGCTCGCGTACGAACTGGCCGAGTCGGAGCGGCTCGTACGGCTCGCCGAGGACCGTGGGGTCAGCCTCGCCGTCGGCTTCAACCGGCGGCTCGCTCCCCCGTACGCGCAGTGCGCCGAGCACCCGCGCGACCTGATCATCATGCAGAAGAACCGTGTCGGCCTTCCCGAGGACCCGCGCACCCTCGTCCTCGACGACTTCATCCACGTCGTCGACACCCTGCGCTTCCTCGTCCCCGGCACGGTCGACCACGTCGACGTACGGGCGAAGACGGTGGCGGGGCTGGTCCACCACGTCGTCCTTCAGCTGTCGGGCGACGGCTTCACGGCCATCGGCACCATGAACCGCATGAACGGTTCCACCGAGGAGATCCTCGAGGTCTCCGGCCAGGACGCCAAGCGCCAGGTGCTCAACCTCGCCGACGTCGTCGACCACAAGGGGCAGCCGACCGTCCGGCGGCGCGGCGACTGGGTGCCGGTGGCCCGCCAGCGGGGCATCGAGCAGTCCGTCGACACATTCCTGGACGCCGTACGGGCCGGAAAGCGGCTCAGTGCCCAGGACGCCCTGCTGACGCACGAGTTGTGCGAGCGGGTGGTCCTGGCGGTCGAGGAGCAGCGGGCCGCCTGAGGGCCCGTACGCCCGTCACCGCGCCCAGCAGGGCCAGCGCGGCGAGCGCGCCGTACACGGCCCAGTCGCCCGCCCGGACGTACACCGTCGAACCCTCGGCCAGCGGAACGTCGTACACCGCCGAAGTGCTCTCCTGGGTCCCCAGCGGCGGGCCGACGCGCTCGCCGCCGGGCGCGTACACCGCGCTGACGCCGGTGAGCGTCGCGTGCACCACCGGACGGCCGGTCTCGGCGGCCCGCAGCGCCGCGAGCGAGGCGTGCTGCTCGGGAGCCCAGCTGTTCTGGAACGTCGACGTCGCCGACTGGGTGACCAGCATCTGCGCGCCCCGCCGGACCAACTCCCGGCTCATGTCCGGGAACGCCGACTCGAAGCACACCAGAGGACCGACGCGCAGCCCGCCGGGCGCGCCACCGGCGAGCGTCATCACCACGGGGCTCGTGCCGCGCCGGCGGTCCTCGCCCGCGGCCTTGCCCACGGAGGTGGCCCAGCCGAGCACCGACCGCGCGGGGACGTACTCACCGAAGGGGACCAGACGCATCTTGTCGTAGCGCTGCCCGTCGACGCCGTTCGCGCCGACCAGCACCGAACTCTTGAAGATGCCGGGCCGGTCGGAGCGCCGCGCGTCCACATTGACCAGTACGTCGGCGTCCACCAGGCGGGCCAGGTCGGCGAGACGGGCCGCGAGGTCGGGCCGTGCGGTCAGATCCGCCGCGACGCTGCTCTCGCCCCACACCACCAGATCCGGGTCCTGCCCCGCGAGCTCGCGGGTGAGCGCCTCGCTCACCGCGAAACGCCGCTCCGGGCCGCTGACGACGCCCGGTTGTACGACGGCCACGCGCACCCGGCCGGTCTGCTCGGGGCGCGGCGCCCATGCCCAGACGGCGCCCGCCGCGACGGCGCAGGCCGCCAGCGCCGCGACCACGGGCCTGCGGGCCGCGGGCACGGCCACCAGCACCACGACGCCGGTGTTCACGGCCACCACCAGCAGGCTCACCAGCCAGACACCGCCGACCGACGCCACCCGCAGCGCCGGGGCGACCTCCCACTGGCTCGAACCGAGCAGCCCCCACGGGCCGCCCAACCCCTGCCAGGATCGGACCAGTTCAGCCATCAGCCAGCCGGACGGCACGACGGCGAGCGCGGCCGTCGTACGACGGGCCGACGGGGCCCCGCCCAGCATCGACCCGACCAGCCAGCCCCAGGGGAGCCACAGAAGGGCCAGCAGCGCCGCCAGGACCACGATGAACACATGGAGGCTCGGCATCAGCCAGTGATGTACGGCGATCATGAATCCGGTGGCTCCCAGCCAGCCGTCCAGTGCCGCCCGCCGGCCCGTCGGCGCCGAGCGGATCAGCAGCATCCACGGCACGAGGGCGACGTACGCGAACCACCAGAGGGAGGGCGCGGGGAAGGAGAGCGCGGGCAGGGCTCCGAGCACCACCGCGACGGCGCCGCGCCACCAGGGTGACGACAACCGGTCCCACCGGCCGGCCGGAATCCGCATACGTGCGCCTCCTCGTCCCGCCGCTGCGCCCCCGAGGAGCCCGGGAGCGGTGCCTGCCTCCAGTGTGGGGCAGCGCGACGATCGCGGACAGTGTGCCCGCGACGGGCCGGGCCTAACAGGTTCCCGCACGTCAGAGGGCCGTGCGCCGCCACTTCTCCCGTACGACCACCGAGCTGAGCCGCCAGCCGTCCTCCGTGCGCAGGAGACCGAACGCGTAGCGGCCGCCGGACATGAAGTTGGGCTCGGTCGACGGTCGTGAGCTGTCGCGGGCCGCGCCGTCGGCGGGCGTGGTCTCCAGCCGCATCGGGTTCACGTAGTCGGCCCGGAGCGCCGCGCGGTCCCCGGCGGCGCCGTCCAGATGATCCAGCCGCAGCCGCCTGTTGACGATGAGGTGCTGGCGCACGGGGAAGAGGCGCATCGTGTCCGCCAACCAGTCGGCGAGCTCGGCCGCCGGTCCCTCGATGCCGCCGGCGGTGCGGTAGTCGGCCCGGCCGCCCGGGGTGAACAGGGCGCGGTACGCGGCCCAGTCGGCGTCGTCCACGGCCGCCGCGTAGTCGGTGACGACCGCGTCGACGGCGAGCCGGTCGATGATGGTGGCGAGTTCTTCCCGCTGCGTCATCGGCCCAGTCTCCGGCAGCGGGTGGCCCGCGCCAAGAGCCGCGCACGCGAGAGGGCGCCCCCGTGCGGCACGGGAGCGCGCGGCCGCGAAGGCCAGGCCTGCGAAGGGGTGGTGTGCGGCCGGTACGTGCACAGGGCCCAGACCACCACGGTGTCCATCTCCGGCCGACTGTGCCGGTCAGGCCGCTTCGACGACCTCGCCGCGTACGGCCGCGGCCCACTGCAGGAGCAGCGTCTCGTACTCGTCCGCGGGCCATGCCTCGTCGGCGCGCGACTCCACCAGAGCGCGAATCGCCTCGTTCGCCTCGGTCAGGGGGCGCACGGATCCAACCGGCGGGGGTGTGCGGTACATGAGATAAGACTACGTCCAAGCACTGACAGTGAGCACCCGATCGGCAGTGTCGTTCCTCGCACTACAGTTGATCGTCTTGCGCCGGCGACGGCGTCCAGCCGGTTACCCGCAGTCACCAGGAGATCGCACACCTTGTCCGAGCAGCGCGTCCACGTGCAATCCGTCCCCGGCCGTGGCGCCCCCGAGCTGCGCGCCGACTGCGAGAACTGCTTCGCACTGTGCTGCGTCGCACTCGCCTTCACGGCCTCCGCCGACTTCGCGGTCGACAAGGAAGCCGGTGACCCCTGCCACAACCTCCGGCCGGACTTCCGCTGCGGCGTCCACGCGCGTCTGCGGCCCGAGGGCTTCCAGGGCTGCACGGTGTACGACTGCTTCGGCGCGGGCCAGCGGATATCGCAGGTCACGTACGCCGGGCAGGACTGGCGCCGGGCCCCGGACACGGCGCGGCAGATGTTCGCACTGCTCCCCGTCGTACGGCAGCTCCACGAACTGCTCTGGTACCTCACCGAGGCGCTCGCGCTGGAGCCGGCCCGCCCGCTCCACGACGACCTGCGCGGGGCGCTGGCCAGGGTCGAGCGCCTCTCCCAGGGCAGCCCCGAGGAGATCCTCGCCCTGAACGTGGCCGCGTACCGGCAGGAGGTCAACGTGCTCCTGCTGCGTACGAGCGAGCTCGTGCGGGCCGGCGCCACGGGCGGGGCGGGCGGCTCCGCCGGGAAGGGCGGGAAGGGCGGCAGGAGGGGAGGGGCGAAGGCGAAGAAGAACCGCCGGGGCGCGGACCTCATCGGCGCGAACCTCAGGGGTGCCGACCTCAGGGGCGCCGACCTCCGGGGCGCGTACCTGATCGGCGCCGACCTCAGGGGCGCCGATCTCAGGGTGGCCGACCTGATCGGCGCGGACCTGCGCGACGCCGACCTGTCGGGAGCCGACCTCACGGGCAGCTTCTTCCTCACCCAGTCGCAGCTGAACGCGGCGAAGGGCGACGCCGGCACCGGGCTGCCGCCCGCGCTGACTCGCCCTTCGCACTGGTGAGGCGTGCCGGTCAGCCCGCCGACTCGCCCGCGTGGGGGCTCAGCGTGTCCGTGCCGACCAGGATGAACAGGGCGATGCCCAGGACGACCCGGTAGATCACGAACGGCATGAAGCTCTTGGTCGTGATGAACTTCATGAACCAGGCGATCACCGCGTACCCGACGACGAAGGCGATGAGCGTCGCGAAGATCGTCGGGCCCCACGAGACGTGTCCGCCCTCGCCCGCGTCCTTGAGCTCGAAGACCCCCGACGCCAGCACGGCGGGAATGGCGAGCAGGAACGAATAGCGCGCCGCCGCCTCGCGGGTGTAGCCCATCAGAAGCCCGCCGCTGATCGTCGCACCGGAGCGGGAGACGCCCGGGATCAGGGCCATGGCCTGGCAGACGCCGAAGATCAGGCCGTCCCGCACGCCGAGTTCCTTGAGCGTCTTGCGCTCCCGGATCGCGCGGTGCTTGCCGCCAGCCTCGTCGCGGGCCGCGAGGCGGTCGGCGATGCCCAGGACGATGCCCATGACGATCAGCGTGGTGGCGATCAGGCGCAGGTCGCGGAACGGACCCTCGATCTGGTCCTTGAAGGTGACACCGAGCACGCCGATGGGAATGGAGCCGACGATGACGAGCCAGCCCATCTGGGCGTCGTGGTCACTGCGCATCGACCGGTCGACGAGCGACCTGCACCAGGCGGAGACGATCCGCGCGATGTCCTTGCGGAAGTAGATGAGGACGGCCGCCTCGGTGCCGATCTGGGTGATCGCCGTGAAGGCCGCACCCGGGTCGTGCCAGCCGGCGAAGGCCGCCGTCAGCCGCAGGTGGGCGCTCGACGAGATCGGCAGAAACTCGGTGAGCCCCTGGACGAGTCCGAGGATGAATGATTCGAACCAACTCATGGGGCTAAGGCCGTCCCGATGTATTCGTGCAGCGGCGTGCAGCGTGCAGGCAAGTGCGGTCAGTCGGTGGGCAGCGTATCGCCCGAAGATGTCGGCGCTGCCGCAAGCCCCCGGCTGCGCAGTCGAATCAGAGGGGAACGGGCCCTACCGGAGTCCAGCCGGGGCCTGTGCGGGCCGCTCCCCGCGGGGAGCTCCCGGCCGCGCTTCAGGCGCCGGGCCGCTCGCCGCGCAGGCGGTGTCGCTTGCGCCACGCGACCACGGCGGCGGCGAGGCCCGACACCGCA
This sequence comes from Streptomyces sp. NPDC046122, assembly GCF_056429965.1. Taxonomy (NCBI): domain Bacteria; kingdom Bacillati; phylum Actinomycetota; class Actinomycetes; order Kitasatosporales; family Streptomycetaceae; genus Streptomyces; species Streptomyces sp. NPDC046122. The sequence continues at coordinate 46,947 of NZ_JBWKLQ010000003.1, forward strand.
ATGAAACCCATGGCGATCAGGAACGCGGGGGAGGTCGGCGACGAGGCGCTGCTTCCCGCGATGACGTACGCCGCCGTGTTCGGGACCGAACCGATGCCAGTGGCCAGCAGGAACGGCAGCCACCCCATGCGGGAGATCGCGGCGCAGTAGTTGGCGGCCGCGAACGGCACACCCGGGAACAGCCTGATCGCCAGCATCGTGCGGAACCCGTGCCGGCTCAGCTGGCCGTCCGCCGCGAGCAGCGCCCGGCCGCGCAGCAGCGGGCGCAACGCGTCCTGCCCCAGCATGCGGCCGAGACCGAAGGCGATCCCGGCGCCGACCACCGTGCCCGCCACGGCGGCGGCGAGGCCCACCTGCGAACCGAAGAGGGCGCCCGCGGCCAGGTTCAGGATCGGACGCGGTACGAACGCCGCCGTGCACAGCCCGTACGCGGCGGCGAAGAGCACCACGGCCGCCGCGCCGCTCAGGTGCGGCGGCCAGCCCGCGCTCAGCAGCCGCTGCGGCTCGAAGACCAGCACGGTCGTCACCGCCGCCGCCAGCATCAGCAGGAGGAACGAGAGCCGGGACCACGGGGAGAGCAGCGTCCTGGTGCAGCGGACGGCGAACCCCACGGGCGGGGCGGCGGTGTCGAGCATCCGGGGAGACTAACCGACAAGCACATGTGATCGCCGTAACGCGCACCGCACGAGCCGCTCGAGCGGATAAATCGTTCGACGCGCCGGCGGGCGTCGGCGAAGATCAGCGCATGAACGGGCACGCCTTCCTCGCAGCACGGACCGCAGTCGCGGCCGCGCCGAAGGCTGCCCTGTCCACGCTCGCCGCAGTCGCGGCAGCCACCGCAGTCGCGGCATCCGTCGCAGTCGCCGCAGTCGCGACTGCCGCAGCGCCCCTCGACGGCGCCCGAAGCTGACCCTTCCCGGATCGTCCGGCGGACCCCACAGGGGGAGGGTCGGCGAGGCCCAGGGGTCCCCATCACGCTTCGAGCTTCCGAGGAAGTCACCATGCCCAAGACGGCATACGTGCGCACCAAGCCCCACCTCAACATCGGCACCATGGGCCACGTCGACCACGGCAAGACCACCCTGACCGCCGCCATCACCAAGGTCCTGAGCGAGCGCGGGACCGGCACCTTCGTGCCGTTCGACCGCATCGACCGAGCCCCCGAGGAGGCGCTGCGCGGCATCACCATCAACGTCGCGCACGTCGAGTACGAGACCGGCACCCGGCACTACGCGCACGTCGACATGCCCGGCCACGCCGACTACGTCAAGAACATGGTCACCGGCGCCGCGCAACTCGACGGGGCGATCCTCGTCGTGTCCGCGCTCGACGGGATCATGCCGCAGACCGCCGAGCACGTCCTGCTCGCCCGCCAGGTCGGTGTCGACCACATCGTCGTCGCGCTCAACAAGGCCGACGCCGTCGACGACGGCGAGGACGCCGTGCTGACCGACCTGGTCGAGCTGGAGGTGCGCGAACTGCTCTCCGCGCACGGCTACGGCGGTGACGCGGTACCGGTCGTGCGGGTCTCGGGCCTCCGGGCGCTGGAGGGCGACCCGCGGTGGACGGCGGCGATCGAGGCGCTGCTGGACGCGGTGGACACCTACGTGCCCGTCCCGGAGCGGTACACGGACGCGCCGTTCCTGATGCCGGTGGAGAACGTGCTGACCATCACCGGGCGCGGCACCGTCGTCACCGGCGCCGTCGAGCGCGGCACGATCAGGGTCGGCGACCGGGTCGAGGTGCTGGGCGCGGACACCGGTCCGCAGGCCAGTACGGTCACCGGCCTCGAGACCTTCGGCAAGCCGATGGAGTCCGCCGAGGCCGGCGACAACGTCGCGCTGCTGCTGCGCGGCATGCCGCGCGACGCGGTGCGCCGCGGTCACGTGATGGCGGCGCCGGACAGCGTCACGCCCACCCGTCGCTTCACCGCGCAGGTGTACGTGCTGTCGGCGCGTGAGGGCGGTCGTACGACGCCCGTCACGACCGGGTACCGGCCGCAGTTCTACATCCGGACGGCGGACGTCGTCGGCGACATCGACCTCGGCGCGACCGCTGTCGCCCGCCCCGGTGACACGGTCACGGTGACCGTCGAGCTGGGCCGCGCGGTGCCGCTGGAGCCCGGGCTCGGCTTCGCGATCCGCGAAGGCGGGCGCACGGTGGGCGCGGGGACGGTGACGGACCTGCTCGCCTGACCCGGACGACCCACCCGGCGGCCGGGGCGGCTCCCCGCCCCGGCCGCCCCTCGACCGTGCCGTCGTGCGCCGGACCCGCGCGACGGGCGGCCTTGGGCTCTGCCCGGCGGCGCGGGTACGGCGGGGAGCGGCGCTCCGGCGGGGGCGCGGCGCCCGCGCCGTCGCGGTCGGGGCGGGGTGCCGGGCGGCGCACAATGGTGGGGTGGACGCGCGTGGGGTGGACGAGCCGATACCGGTGATCCGGGACGTGGACGGGGGCACCGCCAAGCTGATGCCCGACGTGGACCGGCCGCGGGCCTGGCTGCTCACGGTCGACGGCGCGCCCCAGTCGTACGTCGACCTGGACGAGCCCACCCACCTGGAGTTCGAGTACGCGCGCCGGCTCGCCCACGTCGTCGACTGCGCGGCGGACGAGGGCGCGCCCCTCGACGTACTGCACCTCGGCGGCGGCGGCCTCTCGCTGCCCCGCTACACCGCCGCCACCCGGCCCGGTTCGCGCCAGGACGTGGTGGAGGCCGACCGGGGTCTGATGGCGCTGGTCGCCGAGCATCTGCCGCTGCCCGACGGCTCCGGCGTGCGGGTGCACGGCGCCGACGCGCGCCAATGGCTCGAGAGCGCGCCGGCCGCGTCCGCCGATGTACTCGTCGCCGACGTCTTCGGCGGTTCACGGGTGCCGGCGCATCTGACGTCCGTGGAGTACGCGCGCCTGGCCGAACGCGTGCTGCGCCCCGGCGGGACGTACGCCGCCAACCTCGCGGACGGCGCGCCGTTCGCCTTCCTCCGCTCCCAACTGGCCAACTTCGCCGCCGTCTTCGCGGAGGTGGCCCTGATCGCGGAACCGGGCGTGCTGCGCGGCCGCCGCTTCGGCAACGCGGTGCTCATCGCCTCGCACGGCTCCATCGACACGCCGGCCCTGGCCCGCAGGGCGGCCGCCGACGTGTTCCCGGCGCGCGTGGAGAGCGGCCCCTCCCTGGCGCGGTTCACCGGTGGCGCGGCGACCGTGCGCGACGAGGACGCGGTGGAGTCACCCGAGCCGCCCGGGGGCGCCTTCCACGTCGGTTGACACGGCCAGGGCCCCGTCCGTCCGGGCCACTTCCCGCGTACGGCGCGTCAACCGCCGTACATCCGGCACGAACAGCACCGCCGCCGTCACGAGCACCACCAGCGCCGCGCACCCCCACAGCGCCTCCCTGCGCCCCACGAGGTTCTCGACCGGGCCCGCCAGCGCCGTCGCGACCGGCAGCATCGCGACCGACCCGAACCAGTCGTACGCCGACACCCGCGAGAACTTGTCCTCCGGGATCTCCTGGTGCAGCGCCGTCATCCAGGAGACGCCGAACACCTCGATCGCGACGCCGCTGACGAACATCACCGCGGCCAGACCGGCCACCGGCAGCGGCACCGCGAGCGCAGCCGACGGCAGGGCGAGCGGGAAGACGCACAGCGTCCCGGCGAGCAGCAGCCGCCGGGGCTTCCACCGCATCATCACGAGCGCGCCGCCGACCGTGCCCACGCCGAAGGCGGCCAGCGCGAGGCCCCAGGGCGCCGCGCCGCCCAGTTCGTCCCGGGCGACCAGCGGCCCGTACACCGCCTCGGCGGCTCCGACGACGGCGACGACCACCGAGAACTGCGCCACGACGGCCCACAGCCAGGGCCGCCCGGCGACCTCCTGCCAGCCCTCGCGCAGGTCGGACAGCATCCCGCCGCCGGGCTTGCGGGGGAGGATGTGGCTCACGTCGAGGAAGGCGCGCAGCGCGCCGGCGAAGGCGAACGCGGCGGCGTCGACGGCGAGGACCCAGCCGGGGCCCACCGCGGCGATCAGCGCGCCGCCGAGCGCCGCGCCCCCGATGGCCGCGCCGTGCACGGCCATCCGGAAGAGCGCGAACGCGCGGTTGGCCTGTTCACCGCTGACGCTCGACAGGAGCATGCCCTCGGCCGCCGGGTTGAAGAACGCCTGGCCCGCGCCGCAGAGCCCGGTCAGCAGCATCATCTGCCACAGCTGGGGGTCGCCCGTCAGTACGAGGAGGGCGAACGCGGCCTGGGAGACGCAGTTGACGGCGTTGGCCGCGACCATCACGCGGTGGCGGGGGAGGCGGTCGGCCACCGCGCCGCCTATGAGCAGGAACAGGACGAGCGGCAGCGTACGGGCGGCGGCCACCAACCCCACGTCACCGCCGTCGCCGCCCGACTGGAGCACCGCGAACGCCGACGCGATCAGCGCACCGTGGGTCCCGAGGTTCGTCACGATCGCGGCGACGGTCAGCAGGACGTAGTTGCGGTCGGCCCACTCGGGGCGGCGAACACGGCGGGGAGCGGTGGCGGCAGTTCTCACCTCGGGACTATCGCTGCCGCCCCCCGCCCTTGCCAAACCGGGCGGCGCACCGGCCGGGATCAGCCGGCCAGCCGGACCGTGCCGAGGATCCGCTTGACGGTGGCGTCGGGCAGCTCGTCCTTGACGCCCTTGGAGGTGAACAGGCTCCACACGGCGAAGTCACCGTTCGCGTTCTTGAAGGCGAAGGCGATCGACTTGCCGTCGGTGTCGCACGTGGTCGCCTTCTTGACGCCCGTGACGGTGGCCACGGAGACGCTGCCCCTGAGCCCGGAGGCCGCGGTGTACGGCGCCGCCTCGGAGACCTTGACCGTGCCGGTCTCCTTCTGGTCGTACCCGCCGAAGACCCACGCGGCGGCCACGTTCTCGGCCTCGGGGCCGGTCTTGCTCGCTCCGTTCGCACCACGGGTCCCGGCCGCGCCGAGGATCGTGTTCTTGCCGCACCAGCCGCTCTTGAAGTACGCCGGGGAGGACATCGAGATGAGCGGCTTGTCCTTGTCGTCCGAGAAGCTGACCGTCAGGCCGGGCGACTTGACCTCCCACTCGGGCGGCACGTCGAAGGCGGTGCCGTACTTCGGGTTGGTCACGACCTTCCAGCCGGGAATCGTCGGCTTGGCCCCCTCGACCGACCCGCCGCGCGGATTCTCGGTGGCGGAGGCGGGAGCGGAGGGCTCCTCGGGCGTGGCGGACGGCGGCGCGGACGATCCTCCGCCGCCGGCCCGGGGGGTGTCACCCTTCTCCTCCCCACCGAGGACCACCACGCCGGTGACGACGGCCGCGGCGACGACGGCGGCGGCCACGGAGACGGCGACGACGGTGCTCCTCCTGCGGCTGCCGTCCGGCGGTGGAGGACCCGGCGGCATTCCGGGCTGCGCGTACTGCGGCGCGGCCGGCTGCTGGTAGGGGTTGGGCTGCTGGTACCCCGGCTGCTGGTACCCGGGCTGCTGACCACTCGGCGGGTACCCGGGCTGGTGCTGCCCGGTCTGCGGGTGGCCCGGGTACTGCTGCCCCGCCGGCTGCTGCCCCGGCTGCGGATACGGCTGCTGACCGCCAGGCTGCCGGTACGGGTTCTGGTGCGCGTCCTGCGGGTTCTGCTCGCCCCCGGGCGGCTGCTGTCCTGGCCACATGGCCCGTAACGATAGAGGGGTACGCCCGCCGCCGCGACGCCCGCCCCCGGAGGGATGGCCAAGCCCGCCTACTGGTGGGTAACATCGCGCCCCATGAGCGCAGATCAGATGTCCGTCGGCGAGATGCTCGTCGCCACGGTTCCCATGGCCCGTACCCTCCACCTCGAGTTCCTGGAGACCACCGCGGAACGCGCCGTGGTCCGCCTGCCGGACCAGGCCGACTACCACAACCACGTGGGCGGCCCGCACGCCGGCGCCATGTTCACCCTCGCCGAGTCGGCGAGCGGCGCCATCGTCATCGCCGCGTTCGGCGACCAGCTGAGCCGCGCCGTGCCGCTCGCCGTCAAGGCCGAGATCGGGTACAAGAAGCTCGCCATGGGCGTGGTCACCGCGACCGCGACGCTCGGCCGTCCGGTGGCGGACGTCGTGGCGGAGCTCGACGCCGGGCAGCGCCCCGAGTTCCCCGTCGAGATCGCCATCCGGCGCGAGGACGGCGCCGTGACGGGCGAGATGACGGTCGTCTGGACCCTGCGCCCCAACAGCTGATCCGCCTCCCCGTGTGACGGGTGCGACCTCACGCTCGCCGTCACGCCACGACGAGGTGCGGGTAGGCTGCCCGCCGTGTGCCACGGGGGCGCACGGCGGGCAGCCGCACCTTTTCGACGACAGGAACCGGCGTTGCACATCACGGAGTGGCTCGAGACCATCCCCGCGGTCAGCATTTACCTCCTGGTGGGGGTTGTCATCGGGCTGGAGAGTCTGGGCATTCCGCTGCCGGGTGAGATCGTCCTCGTCAGCTCGGCCCTGCTCGCCTCGCAGCACGGCGACATCGACCCGTACGTCCTCGGCGCCTGCGCCACGGCCGGCGCGATCATCGGCGACTCGATCGGGTACGCCATCGGCCGCAAGGGCGGCAGGCCGCTGCTGGCGAAACTGGGCCGCAGGTTCCCCAAGCACTTCAGCGCGTCCAACATCGCCATGGCGGAGCGCTCGTTCGAGAAGTGGGGTATGTGGGCGGTCTTCTTCGGCCGCTTCGTGGCGCTGCTGCGGATCTTCGCGGGACCGCTCGCGGGGGTTCTGCGCATGCCGTACTGGAAGTTCCTGATCGCCAACGTCTTCGGCGGCATCCTGTGGGCGGGCGGCACCACCGCCGTCATCTACTCGGTGGGCGTGGTCGCCGAGGCGTGGCTGAAGCGCTTCTCGTGGCTGGGCCTGGTGGTCGCCGTCCTCTTCGGCCTCACCTCCATGCTCGTGCTCAAGAACCGTGCGAAGAAGGCCGCCGCGGAGGCCGAGGCGCAGGCCGGGGCCGCCGCACCCGAGAAGGTCGCGGCGGCGGCCACCACCGACTGACGGCTCCCCGCCGCGGCTAGCCGGCGTGCGCCTCGCGGTGCCCCTTCGCCAGCTCCAGGTACATCGCCGCGTTCAGCTTGATGCCCTCGCGCTCCTCGTCCGTCAGCTCCCGCTTCACCTTGGCGGGTACGCCGGCGACCAGCGAGCCCGGGGGCACTCGCATGCCCTGGGGGACGAGCGCCTGCGCGGCGATCAGCGAGCCGGCGCCGATGTGCGCGCCGTTGAGCACCGTCGCGCCCATGCCGACGAGTACGTCGTCCTCGACCGTGCAGCCGTGCAGCACGGCGTTGTGCCCGACCGACACGCGGTCGCCGACCGTCACGGGGAAGCCCGGGTCGACGTGCACGGTGCAGTTGTCCTGGATGTTGCTGTCGGCGCCGAGGACGATCGGGCCGCAGTCGGCGCGCAGCACGGTGTGGTACCAGACGCTGGCGCCCGCGCCCAGGGTGACGTCCCCGATGACGACGGACGTCGGCGCGGCGAAGGCCGACGGGTCGATGTCCGGCTTCTTGCCGCCCACGCCGGTGATCAAAGCCTGCTCTGCCATCGCGTGCTCCTCGGTGCTTCGGTGCTGTCGGTCGCGCCAGGGGGAACCGTAAGCGACGCCCTTCGCTCCCGGGATGCCGGGTGGGGCGAACATCACAGCCGCCGCGAGGGGCCGCCCGCGCGCGGCCGACTACCGTGAGCGGGTGCCGAAGAACAGAAACACGTTCTCATCGTTGACCGCGTTCGCCGCCTGGCGCCGCCGCATGGTCACCGGCGCCGTGCACGGCGGCTGGCGCTGGGTGCAGCGGGCCGGAGCGGTCAGCGCCGAGAGCCCGGGGCGGCTGCGCTTCGGTGCGATCGGCGCCGGTACGAAGCTCGCCTTCCCGCAGGGGACCGTGTTCGGCGAGGAGTGGATCCATCTCGGCGAGCACTGCATCATCGCGGAACAGGTCACGCTGACGGCCGGCATGATGCCGGGCCTCGACCTCGGCCCCGATCCCATCCTGCGGCTCGGCGACGGTGTGGTCCTCGGCCGCGGCAGCCACGTCATCGCCGACACGACGGTGACCATCGCGAACGACTGCTACTTCGGCCCCTACGTGTACGTCACGTCCACGAACCACAGTTACGACGATCCGAACGTCCCCGTCGGCAAGCAGTGGCCGCGCACCGCACCGGTGGAGATAGGCCCCGGCTGCTGGATCGGCACGGGCGCCGTGATACTCCCGGGCGCCCGTCTCGGCCGCAACGTCGTCGTCGCCGCGGGCGCGGTCGTCCGGGGCGAGGTGCCCGACCACGCGGTGGTGGCCGGTGCGCCCGCCCGCGTCGTGCGCAGCTGGGACGCCGCGCGGGGCTGGCAGCCGCCGCTGCGGACGCCCGCGCCCGTACCGATTCCGGACGGTGTCACTCCGGAGCAGCTGGTGGCGCTGGCCGAGCTGGAGGCGGAGACCGCCGAGTGAAGCGGTAGGCCCGGCCGTCAGCCCAGCCGGGGGATCTCGATCGCCGGGCAGCGGTCCATGACCATGTCCAAACCCGCCGCGCGCGTGCGCTCGTACGCCACTTCGTCGATCACCCCGAGCTGGAACCACACCGCCTTCGCGCCGACCGCCGTCGCCTCGTCCGCGACGCCGCCCGCCAGGTCGCTGTTGACGAACACGTCCACGACGTCGACGGGGAACGGGACGTCGGCCAGTGAGGCGTACCCCTGCTCGCCGTGGACCGTCTCCGCCTTGGGGTGCACCGGCACGACGCGCTTGCCGTAGCGCTGCAGCACCTCCGCGACGCCGTACGCCGCGCGCGCCCGGTTGCTGGAGAGGCCCACGACCGCCCATGTGTCGCCGGACTGCGTGAGGATCTTGCGGATCGTTGCCGGGTCGCCGTACACGCCCTGCCTCCTGAGGTCGAAAGAGTCGCTGACCGTGGCCAACAGGCGGTGTCGCGGTGGCATTCCCCGGAACACGCACGAGCCGTTCACGGGCGCGTTGTTGTTCAACGTTGTACGGATGTGTATCGTCGCGACCTGTGACTTGAAGTTTCAAGTAACGCGGCCAAGCCGGTCCCCCACCCAGGCAACAGGAGAGAGCCCCTCACATGACTCCCCCCACCAGTACCCTCGGCGTACCCGTCGTCAGCGGCCCCGCAGCCGGCCGCACCTCTTCGCTCCACGGCTACGACGTCGGCCTCCTCGTGCTCCGCCTCGCCCTCGGCCTCACCATGGCCGCACACGGCGCGCAGAAGCTGTTCGGCTGGTTCGGCGGCGGCGGGCTGGAAGGAACCGGGCAGTTCTTCACCGCGAGCGGCTACCCGGCCGGTGAGGCGCTGGCCGCCGTGGCCGGCCTCACCGAGACCCTGGGCGGTCTCGGGCTCGCGCTGGGCCTGCTCACCCCGCTGGCCGGCGCGGCCGTCCTGGGCACCATGGTCAACGTGCTGGCCGTGAAGTGGGGCGGCGGCTTCTTCGCCCCCGCGGGCGTGGAGTACGAGGTGCTCCTCACGGCCGCCGCCGCGGCGCTCACCCTGACCGGCCCCGGCCGGTTCGCCGCCGACCGCTTCCTGCCCGGCCTGCGCGAACACCGTCTCGCGTACGGAGCCGCCGCCGTGGCCGTCGGCCTGGTGGTCGCGGGCGCGACCCTGCTGCTCCGGAAGTAACGCCCCCGCGGCCTGCGCATAGGGTGGGCCGAATGCAGGAGCAGTACCGGACCGTCGCCCGCGCGGGCTTGCACGAAGCCGAGATCAACAGATCGCGCTTCCTCTGCGCGCTCGCGCCCGCGGCGACCGAACGGGAGGCGCAGGACTTCGTCGCGCGCGTCCGCAAGGAGCACCCGGCGGCGTCGCACAACTGCTTCGCGTACGTCATCGGCGCGGACGCCTCCGTGCAGAAGGCGAGCGACGACGGCGAGCCGGGCGGCACGGCCGGAGTCCCGATGCTCCAGATGCTGATGCGCCGCGAGGTCCGGTACGCCGTCGCCGTCGTCACCCGCTACTACGGCGGTGTGAAGCTCGGCGCGGGCGGGCTCATCAGGGCCTACGGGGGTGTGGTCGGTGAAGCCCTGGACGCCGTCGGCACGATCACGCGGCAGCGGTTCCGGCTCGTCACCGTCACCGTCGACCACCAGCGCGCCGGAAAGCTGGAGAACGACCTCCGGGCGACCGGACGCGCCGTGCGCGACGTGCGGTACGCCGAGGCGGTCATGATCGAGATCGGTCTGCCGGAGGCGGACGTCGAGCCCTTCCGCGCCTGGCTCGCCGACACCACGGCGGGCACGGCGCGGTGCGAGGTCGGCGGCGAGGCGTACGGCGACGCCTGAGCGCCCCGGCCAAAACCGAGGTCCGTGGTGGGCGAGGTGCCGGACGGCGCTAACGTGGTCGGAGCTGACATTCAGGTCCGCGGCGGTCCGGTACGGCCGGCGCGGGCTCAGGGGGCGGAGGAAGTGCGCATGCGGGTCGGAGCCGTCACTTGAGGATTCTGCACACCTCGGACTGGCATCTGGGGCGGTCCTTCCACCGGGTGAATTTGCTCGACGCCCAGGCCGCCTTCCTCGACCACCTGGTGGCGACGGTGCGCGAGCGGGACGTGGAAGCCGTGCTGGTGGCGGGTGACGTGTACGACAGGGCGGTGCCGCCGCTCGCCGCCGTCGAGCTCTTCGACCGGGCCCTGCACCGGCTGGCCGCCGCCGGCGTGCCGACGGTCATGATCTCCGGCAACCACGACTCGGCCCGCCGTCTCGGCGTCGGCGCGGGGCTGATCGACCGGGCCGGGATCCACCTGCGGACCGACCCCGCCGGTTGTGCGACACCCGTCGTACTCGGCGACGCCCACGGCGACGTCGCCTTCTACGGCCTTCCCTACCTGGAGCCCGCTCTCGTGCGCGACGAGTTCAAGGTCTCCCGGGTGGGACACGAAGCGGTCATCGGCGCGGCGATGGAGCGCGTACGGGAGGACCTCGCCGGGCGGCCCGCCGGCACCCGGTCGGTCGTTCTCGCGCACGCCTTCGTCACGGGCGGCGAACCGAGCGACAGCGAGCGCGACATCACGATCGGCGGCGTGGCCTCCGTCCCCGCCGGCGTCTTCGACGGCGTCGACTACGTGGCGCTCGGCCATCTCCACGGCTCCCAGGCCATCACCGCCCGGGTGCGCTACTCGGGCTCCCCGCTCGCGTACTCCTTCTCGGAGGCCGACCACCGCAAGACGATGTGGCTGATCGACCTGGGCCCCGGCGGGGAGATCGAGGCGGAGCGGCTGGACTGCCCCGTTCCGAGGCGGGTCGCGCGGATCCGCGGCCCGCTGGACGAGCTCGTCGAGGACCCCGCGCTGGAACGGCACGAGGAGTCCTGGATCGAGGCGACGCTCACCGACACCGTCCGCCCCGCGGAACCCATGGCGCGGCTCTGCGCGCGCTTCCCGCACACCATCAGCCTGGTCTTCGACCCCGAACGCACATCCGACGACCCCCGGGCCTCGTACGCCCAGCGGCTCAGGGGACGCGACGACCAGCAGATCGCCGAGGACTTCGTGGCCCATGTGCGCGGCGGCAGCGGACCGGACGAACGGGAACGCACGGTGCTGTACGGCGCGTTCGACGACGTACGCGTGGACGACACGACCCGCGAGGTCGCCCGGTGAGGCTGCACGCCCTGGACATCACGGCCTTCGGGCCCTTCGGCGCCACCCAGCGCGTCGACTTCGACGCGCTCGGCGCCGCCGGGATCTTCCTGCTGCACGGGCCGACCGGCGCGGGTAAGACGTCCGTGCTGGACGCCGTCTGCTACGCCCTGTACGGGGCCGTGCCCGGCGCGCGGCAGAGCCCCGGGGCCTCGCTGCGCAGCGACCACGCCCCGCACGACCTGCCGACCGAGGTGCGCCTCGAACTCACCGTGGGCGGACGGCGTCTGGAGATCACCCGCCGGCCCGCACAGCCGCGCCCCAAGAAGAAGGGCGCCGGCTTCACCACAGAGAAGGCGCAGAGCTGGCTGCGCGAGCACGAGCACGACACCGGGTGGAAGGCGCTCAGCCGCTCCCACCAGGAGATCGGCGAGGAGATCACGCAGCTCCTCGGCATGAGCCGGGAACAGTTCTGCCAGGTGGTCCTGCTGCCGCAGGGCGACTTCGCGCGCTTTCTGCGCGCCGACGCGGAGGCGCGCGGCAAGCTCCTCGGCCGTCTCTTCGACACCCGCCGCTTCGCCGCCGTCGAGGACCGTCTCGCCGAACTGCGGCGCTCGGCGGAGCAGCGGGTACGCGCGGGTGACGAGCGGCTGCTCGCCGTGGCGCAGCGGATGGCGCAGGCGGCCGGCGACAGCGCGGACGCGCGTGCCTGGCCGCTGCCCGACGCGCAGCCGGGCGATCCCGGGCTCGCCGCGGCCGTACGGGAGTGGGCGGCGATCGCGCGCGGCGGGGCGTACGAGCGCCTCGACATCGCCGAGTCGGCCGTGACGGCGGCCGGCAGCCGCCGGGACACAGCGCGGCGCACGCTGGACGCCGAGCGCGAACTGGCCGCCCTCCAGCAGCGGTACGCGGACGCGCGACGCCGCTCCGACGTACTGGAGGCGCGGCGTCCGGAGTACGAGCGGCTGCGCGAACGGCACGACCGCGCCCGCCGGGCCGAGCGCGTCGCCCCGGCCCTGTCGCTGCGCGACGACGCCGAGCGGGAGCACCGCGCGGCGAGCGCGGCCCGCGAGCGCTCGCGGGGCGAACTGCCGCCGGACCTGGCCGACGCCGGGGCCGAGCGGCTCGCCGCGCTGGAGCGGCAGCTGCGGCAGGAACTCGGCGGCCTGGAAGCCGCGCGCAGGGCGGAGCGGCGCGGCGAGGAGATCGTCCGGGAGCGGACGGCACTGGAGCGTCAGGCCCGGGCCGACGAGGAGCTGCTGCGGGACGCCGCCGACTGGCTCGGCGGCTGGGACGCGACCCGCCGCCGGTGCCAGGAGCGCATCGAGGCGGCGCAGGACGCGGTGGCCCGTGCCGAGCACCTGGCCGGGCGGCTGGAACCGGCCCGCCGCCGGCTCGACGCCGCGCGTCGGCGCGACGCGCTCGCCGACCAGGTCACGGCCGCCGAGGACCGGCTGCGGGCGGCTCGCGAAGCGGCCGTCACGGCGCACGAGACGTGGCTCGACCTGAAGGAGCGCCGCCTGCTGGGCATCGCCGCCGAGCTGGCGGCCGGCCTGCGCGACGGTGCGCGGTGCGCCGTCTGCGGTTCCACCGAGCACCCGAAGCCGGCCCGCGCGGCGGCGGACCAGGTGGACCGTACGGCGGAGGAAGCGGCGTACGACGCCCACACGCGGGCGGAGGCGACGCGCGCCGACGCGGAGCGCGCACTGGCCGCCGTACGCGAGAGCCACGCGGCGGCCCGTGCGCAGGCTCGGGGCTCCGACGCCGACGGGGTGCCGCACCAGACGCCGAGGTTTGCCCCGTCGGCCGGGCTCCCCGCCGACGCGCACGTCGGCGCGGCCCCGCACCCGGAGTCGGCCGCCGGCTCCGGCGGCGGTGACGCGGCAGTCGCCGGATGTGACGGCGCTCGGCGGGTCTGGGACGCGGAACCCGTGGGTGGGCCCGGCGCCGCCGTACGAGGGCTCCCGGCGCAGTCCACCGGTCCCGAGCCGGAACCTTCGGGTGCCCCTTCGGCGCGCGCTGCGGCCGGCGGTGCGAGCGGCCCGCGCGACGTGGGCGTCGGGGAACTGTCCGCCCTCGTCGAGGAGCTGGACCGGGAGCACGCCCGGGCGCGCGCCACCGCCGCAGGTCTGCACGCGGCCCGCGAGGCGCTCGACCGGGCCGAGCAGGAGTACGCGCTGCGCGTCGACGCGCAGCGACAGGCCGAGCGCCGGGCCGCCGCCCGTACGTCGCAACGCGAAGCACTCGACCGCGAACTGGCGTCTCTTGAAGCCGAGTTGGCCCAGGCCCGTGGCGAGGCGCGCAGTGTCGCCGAGCACGCCGCGCTGCTGGAGCGCCGTGTCCGGCTGCTCGGCGGGGCCGCCGAGGCGGTGCGCGCGGTCGAGGCCACCGCCCAGCGCCTGAAGGAGGCCGACGACCGGCTCGCCGACGCCGCGTTCACGGCCGGGTTCGATACACCGCGGGCCGCCGCCGAGGCACTGCTCGCGGACGCGGAGCATCGCGACCTCCAGCGCCGGACCGACGAGTGGCAGCGCGAACAGGCTGCCGTCGCGGACCGGTTGGCCGAACCGGAGACCGCGGCGGCCGCCGCCCGCCCCGAGGCCGCGCCGGAACGGGCCCAGCAGGAGTTCGACGCCGCCGAGCGCGCACTGCTCGACGCCTCGTCCGCGCTCGACGCCGCCCGCGAGCGCCGCGACGCACTGGCCGCGCTGTCGCGGCAGGCCGCCGACGAGACGCGACGCCTCGGCCCGCTGCGCGAGGAGTACGAGCGCGTGGCGCGCCTCGCCTCGCTCACCGCGGGCACCTCCGCCGACAACGAACGCAAGATGCGGCTGGAGTCGTACGTCCTCGCGGCCCGCCTGGAGCAGGTGGCGGCCGCTGCCACCGCCCGCCTCCAGCGCATGTCGTCCGGGCGCTACACGCTCGTGCACTCCGACGCCAGATCCGGCGGTCGCGGCCGTTCCGGTCTCGGTCTGCACGTCGTCGACGCCTGGACGGGCATCGAGCGCGACACGGCGACCCTCTCCGGCGGCGAGACGTTCTTCGCCTCGCTCGCCCTCGCGCTCGGGCTGGCCGACGTGGTCACCGACGAGGCCGGCGGTGTGCGGCTCGACACCCTCTTCATCGACGAGGGCTTCGGCAGCCTTGACGACCAGACCCTCGACGAAGTGCTCGACGTACTCGACTCCCTGCGCGACCGCGACCGCAGCGTCGGCATCGTCAGCCACGTGGCCGACCTGCGGCGCCGCGTCACCACGCAGCTGGAGGTCGTCAAGGACCGGCACGGATCCGTGGTGCGCCACCGCACCGCCGGGGTCAGCGGCTGAGTGCGCGCCGGGGCAGCGGCGAGGAGTACACGACGCTGGTGGTGACCGAGCCGAGCGTGCCGAACCGGCCCGAGACCTCTTCCAGGTGCTTCATCGAACGGGCCGCGACCTTCATGACGAAGCAGTCGTCGCCCGTCACGTGATGTGCTTCGAGCACCTCGGTCGTCACGGCGAGCAGGTCGTGGAACGGCTTGTAGTTGCCGTGCGGATAGCGCAGCCGCACGAACGCGAGGATGGGCATTCCCAGCGGCTCCTGCTCGACGACGGCCGTGTAGCCCGATATCACCCCCGCTTCCTCCAGCCGCCGCACCCGCTCCGTCACGGCGCTCGCGGACATGGAAACGGTGCGGGCCAGCTCGGCGAAGGTGGCCCGGCCCTCCCGCTGCAGGGCCTCCAGAATGCGCCAGTCGGTGGCGTCCGGTGAATATCCGCTCATGTCCCCGAGACAACAGGGAATCCACCGGCAGATCAAGGCAGGAGCCGGGGAATCCCACTTCAGCCCGATGATCACTCGCCGTAGATTTCTGTCCATGACGACGACACCGCTCACCTCCGCCCCGACCGCCTCCACCCGTGCGAACGCCGTTCTGCGCGTCCCGCCGGCCGCCCCCGCCGCGGCCGCCGCGTACTTCGGCGCAAGCCTCGCGTTCCACGCCGACGTGTCCGACGTGGCCTCCGTCCTCGCGTCCGGCGAGAACCCCGGCTTCGTCGTGGTCGACTCCCGCTCCACCGAATCGTGGGACCAGGGCCACGTGCCCGGCGCCGTGCACCTGCCGACGGCCCTGATCCCCGCCCAGGCCGAGCGGCTCCTCGACAAGGCCGTTCCGGTCGTCACGTACTGCTGGGGGCCCGGCTGCAACGGCGCCACCCGCGCCGCCCTCGCCCTGGCCGAGCTCGGCTACCAGGTCAAGGAGATGCTCGGCGGCATCGAGTACTGGATCCGCGAGGGCTTCGAGGTCGAGACCCGGGAGGGCCGCGAGCGGCGCGACGCCGACCCGCTGACCGCCCCCCTCGGATCCGACGACTGCGGCTGCTGACAGCCGGGTTCACCGTACGGCGTGACGCCTGGGCCGCAGAAACCACGTGCGACGCGGCCCCGCCTCGGCCACCGGGCACGCCGCCCGCAGCAGCACGTCGGGCGAGTCTGTGCCGTCGCTCGCGTCCTGGCCGCTCGCCCAGGCCGGCCCGGCCGCCACGACCGCCACTCCCCGTCCACGGCGCGACGTCCGGCACCACCGCACTCGGCAGCCTCATCCGGCAGAAGCGGGCCCATCGGTTCTCCCGCCGCCGGTTGCCGCACGGCTCCCGGCGCGGGTCAGCGCGTCGAAGAGCGGGGCCGGGTCCGCACCGGCCGGCAGACCGCTGACCTGCCCGTCGCCGGCCTCCACCACCCGCCACACCCCGTCCTCGCGCAACGCCAGGTCGGTCGTCACCCAGCGGCATCCGAGCGCCAGCACGGCGGGGCGCACGGCGGTGAGGTCGGGCACGGGGAGTTCGGCGGGGGAGTCGGGGTGCGCCGTAGCGAGGACCGGCTCACCGTCGACCCACCACACACGCGCCTCGCCACCCGGCACGAACGGCTCGTACTCCCGCACCACGAGGCCGCCCGCCAGCGCCTCCTCCTGAAGCTCGAAGAGGCGGCGTACGACGGCGGCGAGCCTCCCCGTGTCGGCGAGCGCGGGGACGAAGCACGCCTCGTCCCACTCGTGCTTGCGCGACTTCACGAAGTCCTTGACGACAGCGGCGCCCGGACCGAGCGGGGCGGTGAGCGCGGCGAGTTCGGACGCGGAGGGGGGCCGGCCCGGGGGCAGCGCCCGCCAGACGCTGTGCGGCGTGAGGTCCGCGAAGGCGCCGTACCAGCCGGGAAGTTCGTGGGCGCGGCCGAAGTCGGCGGCCGGGGTGAGCAGGGCGCAGCCACGCGCGCGCAGGCCGCGGGCCAGCTCCTCGTACCGGGACACCGGGACCATCCACCCCCGGTACCAGTACGGTCCGGAGCCGCGCGGCACGCGGGCGAGCGCCGCCTCCGTGTCCCCGGCGAGCAGCGCGTCGTGGTCGAGGAGCGCCACCTCCCCGCCGGAGAGCCGCGCGCACGCCGCCTCCGCGGCGAAAACCGGGTCGGGCCGCCGGCCGCCGAGCGGGTCGGAGCAGAAGAGATAACCGGTACCCATGAAACGCACTCCCCGTTCGCACCTGCCAGAGGGCGGCCGGGCTCGTCGAACCGCCCGAGCCCGGCCGCCGTGCCACCCCGCGTGAGCCGGGTCAGAGCTTCGACAGCTCGTCCACCAGGTCGTCCAGGCCCAGCGAACCCTGGGACAGCGCCGCCATGTGCCACGCCTTCGCGTCGAACGCCTCGCCGTGCGCCTTGCGGGCGTTCTCCCGGCCCAGGAGCCAGGCGCGTTCGCCCAGCTTGTAGCCGATCGCCTGGCCCGGCATGGACAGGTAGCGGGTCAGCTCGCTCTCCACGAAGTCCGCGGGCCGGCCGCTGTGCATCCCGAAGAACTCCTGGGCGAGCTCCGGTGTCCAGCGCTCACCCGGGTGGAAGGGGGAGTCCGCCGGAATCTCCAGCTCCAGGTGCATGCCGATGTCCACGATGATCCGTGTGGAGCGCATCATCTGGGCGTCCAGATAGCCGATCCTGCGCTCGGGATCGCCGAGGAAGCCCAGCTCGTCCATCAGCCGCTCCGCGTACAGCGCCCAGCCCTCGGCGTTGGCGCTGACCATGCCCACGGACGCCTGGTAGCGGGACAGCCGGTCCGCGACGTGCACCCACTGCGCCAGCTGGAGGTGGTGGCCGGGAACGCCCTCGTGGTACCAGGTCGAGGTCAGGTCGTACACCGGGAAGCGGGTCTCGCCCATCGTCGGCAGCCAGGTGATGCCCGGCCGTGAGAAGTCCTCCGAGGGGGTGGTGTAGTACGGGGCCGCCGCGCTGCCGGGCGGCGCGATGCGCGACTCCACCTTCCGTACGCGCTCGGCGAGTTCGAAGTGCGTGCCGTCGAGCGCCTCGATCGCCTCGTCCATCAGGTTCTGCAGCCAGGCCCGGGTCTCCTCGACCCCTTCGATGTGCGTGCCGTGCTCGTCGAGCCACGACAGCGCCTCCCACGGCGTGGCCGCGCCCGGCAGGATCTTCTCGGCCTCGGTGCGCATCTCGCCGAGCAGGCGGTGGTACTCCGCCCAGCCGTACGCGTACGCCTCGTCCAGATCGAGGTCGGTGCCGTTGAAGTAGCGCGACCAGCGGGCGTAGCGCTCGCGGCCCACCGTGTCCGGCGCGCCCTTGACGGCCGGGCCGTACACGTCCCGCATCCAGTCGCGCAGCGCGGCGACCGCGCCCGTGGCGGCGCGGGCCGCCTCGTCCAGCTCGGCGCGCAGCGGCCCGGGTCCCGCGGCGGCGAAGTCCTCGAACCAGCCGCGCCCGTCGCCCGCCCACTCGGTCAGCTGGCCGGTGAACGTCTCCGTGGCGCGCGGGCCGCCGAGCAGTCCCCGCTCCAGACCGAGCGCCAGCGACGCCCGGTACCCCTCCAGCGCGCCCGGCACCGCGCGCAGCCGCTGTGCGACGGCGGCCCAGTCGTCGTCCGTCTCGGTGGGCGTCACGGTGAAGACGCCGCGCACGCTGTGCGCGGGGGAGTGGATGTTGCTGACGGTCCGCAGGTTCTCGTCGGCCTCGTGCACGGCGAGTTCGGCGGTCAGCCGCTCGCGCAGCAGCCGGCCGCAACGGCGCTCCGCGTCGCTGTCCGCGCCCGGCAGGGCCTCCGCCTCGTCCAACAGGGCGAGCGTCGTACGGGCCAGCTCGGCGAACGCCTTCTGCCCCTCGGGAGAGAAGTCCGGCAGGCTGGCGGAGCACTCCCTCACTCCCAGGTACGTACCGGTGATCGGGTCGAGGGCGACGAGGGCGTCGACGTACGCGTCGGCGACCTGGCGGGGGAGGGCGAGCGGGCTGCTCGGAGTGACTGACATGCGGACATCCTCGTACGGGGAGGGCCCCTTCGTCACTACCGTCGGGCGCCGGTGACCTGAGGCGTCCGGTTCCGGTTCAGCGGCCGGCCGGCGCCTTCGCCGGGGGCGGCAGCAGCGGTCCGCAGTCCCACGCCTGGAAGATCAGCCGCGTCTCGACGCGGGCGACCTCGCGCCGCGAGGTGAACTCGTCCAGCACCAGCCGCTGGAGATCCGCCGGGTCCGCCATCGCCACGTGCACGAGGTAGTCGTCGGGGCCGGTCAGATGGAAGAGCGCCCGGGTCTCGGGCAGGGCCCTGACCCGGTCCACGAAGGGGCCGATGAGCTCGCGCCGGTGCGGGCGCACCTGAACCAGCAGCAGGGCCTCCAGACCGCGGCCGAGCTTGGCGGGGTCCAGCCGCAGCTGATGGCCGAGGATCACCCCCGACCGGCGCAGGCGCGCCACCCGGTCCAGGCAGGTGGAGGCCGCGACCCCGACTTCAGCGGCCAGGTCGCGGTAGGTGGTCCGCGCGTCGTTCTGCAACAGGCGCAGAATGTGGAGATCAACCGGGTCGAGTGCGACGGATTCGGCCATGGCCCGAACGTAACACGGAGTTCTCGCCCTACTTCCCGGTAGTTGTTCAGAGTCATGTCATGAACACCGACGCCTCGACCACACCCCGGGCCCTGGCCACCGAAGCCGTGCACGCCGGCCGCGAAGACCTCGCCGCGCTGGGCGTGCACTCCGTGCCGCTCGACCTGTCGACCACCTATCCGTCGCACGACAGCCGGGGGGAGGCGGCCAGGATCGACGCCTTCGCCACCACCGGCGCGCGGCCGGACGGCCCGCCCGTCTACGCCCGCCTCGACAACCCGACCACCGCCCGCTTCGAGGACGCCCTGGCGCGGCTGGAGGGCGCCGAGAGCGCCGTCGCCTTCGCCAGCGGCATGGCCGCGCTCAGCGCCGTACTCCTCGCCCGCGCGAGCGCGGGGCTGCGCCACGTCGTCGCCGTACGGCCGCTATACGGATGCAGCGACCACCTGCTGAACGCCGGGCTCCTCGGCACCGAGGTCACCTGGGTCGACCCGGCCGGGATCGCGGACGCGGTACGCCCCGACACCGGCCTGGTGATGGTCGAGACCCCCGCCAACCCGACGCTCGCCGAGGTCGACGTCCGGGCCGTCGCGGCGTCCTGCGGGCAGGTGCCGCTGCTCGTGGACAACACGTTCGCGACGCCCGTGCTCCAGCGGCCCCTGGAGCACGGCGCGCGGTTCGTCCTGCACAGCGCCACGAAGTACCTCGGCGGGCACGGCGACGTACTGGGCGGCGTCGTGGCGTGCGACGAGGAGTTCGCCCGCACCCTGCGCCAGGTGCGATTCGCCACCGGCGGCGTACTGCACCCGCTCGCCGGATACCTGCTGCTGCGCGGCCTCTCCACGCTGCCCGTACGGGTGCGGGCCGCGTCGGCGACCGCCGCCGAGCTGGCCCGCCGGCTGGCCGCCGACCCGCGGGTGGCGCGGGTGCACTACCCGAGGATCGGCGGCGCGATGGTGGCCTTCGAGGTGTACGGCGATCCGCACGCGGTGATCGGCGGCGTACGCCTGATCACGCCGGCCGTCAGCCTCGGCAGCGTCGACTCGCTCATCCAGCACCCCGCCTCCATCAGCCACCGCATCGTGGCCGAGACGGACCGCCGGGAGTCGGGCGTCAGCGACCGGCTGCTGCGGATGTCCATCGGGCTCGAGGACGTGGAGGACCTGTGGCGGGACCTGTGCGAGGCGCTCAGTGCCGCCGGGGCTGCCCGGCCTGTGTCACTGCCTGCGCCGGAGCCGGCTCAGCTCCCGCACGGGCGGGACTCGGTCGCCGGTCCGGCGCGGTGAGCCGCGCGGTGACCACGAGCGTGCCCTCCTCGATCTGGTAGTCGAGGGGCAGGCCGAGCCCCCGCATGGCCGCGACCATGCCGGTGTTGGACGACTGCGTGACGGCGTACACGCTTTCGCAGCCCGCCTCGACGGCGAGCGTCACCAGGCGTTCCAGCAGCTCGGTGCCGATGCCGCGGCGCTGCCACGCGTCCTCCACGAGCAGCGCCACCTCGGTCTCGTCGCCGTCCCACAGGAGGTGGCCGAGGGCGACGAGGCGGCCGGAGGCCGTCTGTACGGCGAGGGTGCGGCCGTAACGGGGGCTGAGGAGGTGGGCGAGGTAGCGATCGGCGTCGCCCACCGGCCCGTGGTAGCGCAGGCTCAGGGTGCGGTCGCCGCAGCGGTCGTGCATGGCCCGGGCGGCTTCGAGGTCGTCGAGTCCGGCCCTGCGGACGGTGATCTCGTTGCCCTCGGGAAGTGTCAGAACGTCCGCGCTGCGGGGGATGCGGGGGCCGAGGCGGGCATCGAGCTCGACGAGGGCGCGGGCGCGGGCGAACTCCGTGGGGGTGAAGGGCAGGTAGTGGCGCTCGACGGTGATCGCCCCGCCCGACGGGTCGCGCAGCTTCATGACCGTGCCGTCGAGTATGCCCTCGACCGGAGCGCTCTCGCCGGTGGGCCGCCCGCCGAGGGTGGTCGCCGGCAGCGAGTGGATGGTGCAGCGGCCGAGCAGCTGGCGCAGCGCCAGCGGGAGTTCGGCGGCGTCGAGGGCGGTGCGGGTGGCGAGGCCGAGCACCCGGGTGGGGGCGTCGACCAGGTCGTGGGCGTCGGCCCGCTCCAGCCAGGTGTCGCTGCCGCCGGCGGCAGCGGTCTCACGGCTGAGGTGGGCGGCCTGGAGGGTGGCGGGGGCGCGCAGCAGCAGCTCGTCGACGGTGCCTTCGGCGAGGGGGTGGGTCTGCAGGGTCAGGATGTCCACGCCGTGGCGCGCCAGTGCCGTGCACAGCAGCGCGAGGCTGCCGGGCTCGTCCTTGACGGTGGTGCGCATCCGCCACAGCGCGGTGTCGGGAGCGGCCGTGGTGTCGCCGGCCTGTCCGCCCTTCGCGTCCGCGGCCGTCGGGTGCGCGCCCGCGCCGGCCGGGGCCGTACGGCGCGATTCCGGCGGCGGTGCATGGCTGTGCCTTCGGGCCCACCAGGTGTGGAACCCGGCCGTGGCGGCCAGCGCCACGGCCGAGATCACCAGGAGGTACGGTCCGTCCGGACCGTGCACGATCGTGTTCGCGACGGCGTCGGCGACGGCCACCGCCGTGAACAGCGCGGCGAGTTCGACGAGGTCCCGCCGCCAGTGGTGGGTGCGGCGGGTCCGCTTGGGGTTCCGCGCGGACGCCGGCCCGGTCACTTCAGTCATGTCGGTCATGGCACCACTGTGACCGAGCGGTGTTGCGTGATCGCGAACGCTTTGTGACTGATGGGTTAAGTGTGCTTCTGGGCAATTAAGGCTCATTTTCAACCACTTCAGAGTCCCACCCGGCCCGGCTGAAGCACCTTGCTGAACAACACCACGCCTCCCTCGGCGCGCAGGCGCACCGTCAGTTCGCCGCTGCCTCCGTCGATCTCGACTTCGCCGAAGTACTGCGGCGACTCCATGGGCGACACGTTGGCCCGCGTCGGCGCCTGTACGAAGACCTGGTCCGGGCCGTATGTGGCGTCGAGCCGGCCCGCCGGGAAGCCGCCGGCGGCCAGCGGCCCGGAGACGAACTCCCAGAACGGCGCGAAGTCCTTGAACGCCGCACGGGAGGGGTCGTAGTGCTGGGCCGACGTGTAGTGCACGTCGGCGGTGAGCCACACCGTGCCGGTGATACGCGCGTGCTTGATGTGACGCAGCAGCTCCGCGATCTGGAGCTCCCTGCCCAGCGGCGCTCCCGGGTCGCCCTGCGCGACCGCCTCGAAGTTCGCAGCACCGTCCGGGACGACGATCCCCAGCGGCATGTCGGACGCGATCACCTTCCACACGGCGCGGGAGCGCGACAGCTCGCGCTTCAGCCAGGCGAGCTGCTCCGCGCCGAGGATCCCGGTCGCGTCGTCGGGCTGCCGGCCGGGCGAGTTGGCGTTGCGGTACGTGCGCATGTCGAGCACGAAGACGTCGAGCAGAGGGCCCTGCCGGACCACCCGGTAGATCCGCCCGTTGTCCTCGCGGCCCTCCCCGCGCCCGCGCGCGGGAAGCGTCGAAACCGGGAAGTACTCGCCGAACGCCCGCATCGAGCGCGCCGCGAGCACGTCGACGTTCTTCTCGGTGTAGCGGGCGTCGTCGAGGATCTGGCCGGGGTACCAGTTGTTGCGCACCTCATGGTCGTCCCACTGCACGATCGAGGGGACCTGCGCGTTGAAACGGCGTACGTTCCCGTCCAGCAGGTTGTAGCGGAAGTTCCCGCGGAACTCGTCCAGCGTCTCGGCGACCTTCGACTTCTCCGGCGTGGTGATGTTGCGCCAGATCCGACCGTCCGGCAGCGTCACGGACGGCTTCACGACGCCGTCCGCGTAGATGGTGTCTCCGCTGCACAGGAAGAAGTCGGGGTCCAGCCGGCGCATCTCCTCGTACACGCGGTAGCCGCCGATGTCCGGGTTGATGCCCCAGCCCTGCCCCGCGATGTCACCGGACCACAGGAAGCGCACCCCGTCGCGTCGCTTCGCGGACGCCGTACGGAACGTTCCCAGGAACGGCTCCCCGGTGCGCCGGGGATCGTCGGGATCGGCGAGGATCACCCGGTAGTGCACCTGCTCGCCGGAGGGCAGTCCGCGCAGCGCCGTCGTTCCCGTGAAGTCCGTTCCGGGGCCGAGCAGGGGGCCGTGCCATCTGCGCGGGCAACGGAAGGACTCCGTCGCGGACGTCTCCACGATCATCCGGGCGGGGCGGTCGGACCGTACCCACACCAGACCCGAAGACGACGTGACGTCGCCCGTCTGCACGCCCCAGGCGGCGCGCGGGCGCCCGGAGAGCGCCTGGCCCGGGGCTGCCGCCGCCGTCGCGCCCCCGGCGAAGGCGGGCAGGGCGAGCGCGGCCGAGGCGGCCAGGGAGCCGCGCAGGAGGGTGCGCCGGTCGGGGGACTGGCTCGGCGCCGGGTTCTCCGGCCGGCTCTCCGCGGGGGTCCCGGCGCGGTTTTCCGTGCGGCTCTCTGTGCTGGGTTCCGTGCGGCTCTCCCCGGGGCGTTCCGTGCTGCTCTGCGGTCGGCGGTACGGCATCAAGGAGCCTCCAGTGACGGTGTGTTCCGGTGTGCGACGCCATGCCTGGTCCCCGGCCGCGGCGATCACACGAACCACAAGTGAACAACCGGCCGTCGTTCCGGGGAACAGGCCGGCACCCTCCGTCATGGCCGGCCCCTCGCGCCGTACGCGCGCGTGGGTCACGCCGGGGGCGTGACCCGGGGCGCTTCCGTCTGCCTGTCCGAGGGGACGCCTCCGCGTCGTATCAGCTGCTCGTGTCGAGGATGACCCGGGCCACCAGCGCGGGATCGTCGTTCATCGGAACGTGCCCGCAACCGGGCAGCCTGACCAGCCGTGCGCCGGGGATCGCCTGCTTGGCCCTGACCCCCTGGCGGCGCAGCAGCAACCGGTCGCGGCTGCCCCAGGCGACCGTCACCGGGATGTCCGGCACGTCGTCGGTGAACAGCACGGAGCGGCCGGCCGAGAGCGTCTCGGCGAATCCGGTCGCATCCCGCAGCGCCAGTGTCTCCGCGACGACGGCCTCCGGTGTACGCCACCCCGGCCGCGCGTAGATGGTGCTGGTGAGCGCCGTCCGGCCGGCGGCCGTTCGCGCCAGGCGCTCGACGACCGGCGTCGGCAGCGTCCGCGCCCCCAGCCGCATCCCCCGGAGCGTGCCGAAGGCGTAGCGGCGCTCGCTCTCCGTCCAGAAACCGGCCGGTGACAGCGCCGTGACCGACCGTACGAGCTTCTCCCGGCCCAGTTTCAGGGCCAGCAGGCCGCCGAGGGAGTTCCCGGCGACGTGGGGGCGCTCGACGCCCAGTGCCTCGCACAGGGAACCCAGTACGGGAACGACCGTCGCCAGGTCGTACGCGAAACCGTGGGGGAGCGCGGTCGAGCGGCCGAACCCGGGAAGGTCCACGGCGATCACGTCGCGTTCGGCGGCCAGCGCCGACATCACGGGCTCCCAGGCCTGCCAGTGATGGCCGATCCCGTGCAGCAGCAGGAGCGGTTCGCCGGCGCCCCTGCGCTCGTACGCGACGGAGAGGGTGTGGCTGCCCGTGGGGGACTCGACGCTGAAGGAGACCTGTGCGGCCATGCTGCTGCTCCCTGGGTGGGGGTGTCGCTAGACAATGCGTCAGCAATAACTACCGCCCAGTAGACTGGAGTTCAAGAGGTTGTTCGGCTCCGGCGTTCGGCCGTCTTCCTCGATGTGCTGGGATGGAACGGTGACCGCAGACACCCTGACCGAGGTCTTCGAAGAGCACCGCCCCCTGCTGACCGGAGTGGCGTACCGGATGCTCGGCCGGGTGGCCGACGCCGAGGACGTCGTGCAGGAGGCGTGGCTGCGCTGGTCGGCCCAGGCGCGCGACGACGTACGGGAACCACGGCCCTACCTGGTACGGATCACCACCCGGCTCGCCGTCGACCGGTTGCGACACGTACAGGCGCGGCGCGAGGCGTACGTCGGACCGTGGCTGCCGGAGCCGCTCGAGACCGACTTCGGCGCGACCGTCGAGGACACCGCGGAGCGCGTGCTGCTCGCCGAGTCCGTCTCGCTCGCGGTCCTCGTCGTTCTGGAGTCGCTGTCGCCGCTGGAGCGCGCGGTGTTCGTGCTGCGGGAGGCGTTCGGCTTCCCGTACCAGGAGATCGCGGCCACCCTGGAACGCTCGGAAGCTGCCGTGCGGCAGCTCGCGGGACGCGCCCGGAGGCACGTCGGGGAACGCAGGCCGCGGTTCGACGTGGACCCCGCGGTACGGCAGGACCTGACTCAGCGGTTCCTGGCCGCCGCGTCGGGAGGGGACCTCGACGCGCTGCTCCGGCTGCTCGCGCCGGACGTCAGGCTGGTCGCCGACAGCGGCGGCAAGGCCAAGGCGCCGGTGCGGGTCATCGAGAGCGCCGACAAGGTGGGCCGCTTCCTGTTCGGGGCGGCCCGGCAGCCCGTGCCCGACAGCGAGTTCCGCTTTCTGGAGCTCAACGGCGGGCCCGCCCTGCTCGTCCTGTCCGGTGGAAAGCCCGACGCCGTCTTCCAGGTGGATGTCGTGGACGGCCTCATTCAGTGCGTCTACATCGTTCGAAACCCCGACAAACTCAACACGCTCGCCCCATAAGGGCGGCGCTCGCACCGCGTCGATTGGTCTTGACCAAGCCAGACGCCGGACTTATGGTCGCAGAGTTAGTGCAGGAACCTTTAATAAACAAGGGCGCGGAAACTCGCCCGGGGACCAGGCCGATTGCGGAGGATCAGGGTGGGGACCACGCAGCTCGATACGGTGCCTGAGCCGAAGTACTGGCACCTCAAGACCGTGCTCAGCGAGGCACTCGACTCCGATTTCGCGGTCGGTGAGATCCTGCCCAACGAGCGTGAGCTCGCGGCGCGCTTCGGCGTCGCGCGCGCCACTCTCCGTCAGGCGCTCGAACAGTTGGAGCTGGAAGGCCGGTTGCAGCGCCGTCGCGGCGTGGGCACCACCGTCGCCCCGCCGCGCGTCGGCGTGGACGTGGGCGCCTCGCAGCACGGCTGGCCCGGCGCGGCCGGCGACTCGTGGCAGCCCGTCGACTGCGTCGGCGCCGCCGCGCCCGCCGCGGTGGCCCGCATGCTCGACGGCGGCACGGGGGACGAGGTGCACACCGTGCGCCGGATCCGCGTGAGCCACGGCCAGCCGGTCGCCGCCGAACTGATCTACGTACCGGTGTCGTCCGTACCGGACCTCGCCGCCATCGAAGCGCCCTCGGGCCCGGCCCGCGCGCGGGCTGTACTGCGGGAACTGCAGCGCCTCGCGATGGACGGCCAGGACCGCGCCGTGGAACTCGGCTCGGCCCGCGCGGACGACGCGAAGGAACTCGACCGGCTGCCGGGCGCGCCCGTCCTCGTCGTCACCACGCGCTACTTCGCCGAGGGCCGGACGGCCGCCGTCTCCGTGGCCACCTACCGGGCGGACACCTGCCGGCTCACGTTCGGCGACTCCGGCGACCTCGAGATCAGCCACCACGGCCAGGAACGCCAGGCCTCCTGACCGGGCCGCCGGACGGCAGGGCGCGCAGGTGTTACGGCACGGTCCGTCGTACGATGCGGGCTCCAACGCGGCAGGGTCCTCGAAGCGGCGCGGTACAGCGCGCGTCGGGTCGCAGCCCGTCGTACGTCGTGGCCAGTCGTACGGCGCGGTTTCTCGAACGGCCACCGTACGAGGCGCGGTACGCCGTACGGCACGGCACGGCACGGTGGGCATTCCATCGCGGCACGTGGACGGCACAGTGTGACGAACCGGCACCTCACGGTACGGCCCGCCGCACGCAGGCAGGCAGGGCACGGTGCGGTCGTACCGCACTGCCCGGCCGGCTCGGTACTGCGGGTCGTACGGCACGCCCGGCGCAGCCACGAACTCCTCCCAGGCCGGGCCGACCGCAACGGCACCGCACGTCGCACACGCCCGACCCGCCGTTACGGCACCGCACGTCGCACGCCCGGCCCGTCGCGCTCAGCGGCGGGCCGTCACCGTTCCCTCGACAGCGAAGAGCTGCTCCTCGACATGGTCGAGCGCGAGGCGCAGCGCACCGGTCGCCACGGCCGCCTCACCGAGCAGGGACAGGGCAACCTGCGGCGGGCGCAGACAGTACCGTGCCAACTCGCCGCGCAGCGGCTCCAGTACGCCGTCGATGCCAGCTGCCCATCCGCCGATCACCACCAGTTCCGGATCGAGCGCCAGAACCAGCGCCGCCACGTCGTGCACCAACCGCTGGATGAACCGCTCGACCGCCTCCCGCGCGGCGCGGTCACCCTGCCTGGCGCGCCGGAAGACGGTGGCGACGGCTTGCTCGTCCAGCGGGAGCACCGGCTCGTCCGTCGTCGACAGCAGCATCTCCGGTGTGACCTCGCGGCCCAGCAGGTGCAACGCGCCGATCTCACCTGCCGCGCCGCCGAACCCGCGGTGCAACCGCCCGCCGATCAGTGAACCCGCACCGGGGCTGAGCCCTGCCAGGACGAACACGATGTCGTCCGAGTCGACGGCGGAGCCCTTCCAGTGCTCGGCGACCGCCGCCGCGTTGGCGTCGTTCTCCACGAGCACGGGGCAGCGGAAGGAGCGGCGCAACCGCTCACCGAGCGGCAGCCCGGTCCAGTCGGGGAGCGCCGTGCCCAGCCGTACGGTGCCGTCGGCTTCCACGATGCCCGGGGTCCCGACCCCGACGGCGCGCAGCGAGCTGCGCGGCACGCCGGTGCGGCGCAGGACGTCCGCCACCATGGCACGTACCCGGTCGAGCCGCTCGTCGGCCGAGGCGGTCTCGGACACCGTGCGTGAACCGGCGCCGATGACCCGGCCGTCCAGGCCCGACAGTAGAGCGGCGATCCGGTGCGGACCGATTTCGACGCCCATCAGGTGCCCGGCCTCGGCGCGGAACCGAAACCTCCGGGCCGGCCGCCCCTGCCGCCGCGCCTCGCCCTCCTCGGGCGGGGCCTCGACGACGAGCCCGGTCTCCATGAGCCCCTCGACGACCCCCTCGACCGTGGGCCGGGACAGTCCGGTCACCCGCGTCAAATCGGTGAGGGTGGGCGAATCCGCGCCGCGTAGTGCGTGCAGCACCACCGCGGAGTTGATGCGCCGCAACAGAGAGGGGTCCCCGCCGGTCAACCGCCCCACGGTGTGTCCTCCCAGCTCGCGCGCTTGTTCTGCCGGATCGTACTCGCTGGTCGGTAACGCGGCGAGAGCGGTCCCACCGCGTCGGCCTCCCGCACCGCCACCGCGCAGCGCCGGGAGCACCTACCGGGGCGTGACGAAGCCGGACTCGTAGGCGGCGATCACGGCTTGGGTGCGGTCCCGGGCGCCGAGCTTGGCGAGCACGGCGCTGACGTGCGTCTTCACCGTCTCGGTCCCCACGACGAGGCGCGCGGCGATCTCCGCGTTGGACAGGCCCCGGGCCATCAGCCGCAGCACTGCGGCCTCTCGTTCTGTGAGCGCGGCCCGGTCCATGGCCTCGCGGGCCGGGCTGCTGCCGTATTCGGCGGCCAGGGCGCGGACCGCGGCGGGAAAGAGCAGCGACTCGCCCTCGGCGACGAGGCGGACGGCGTGCACGATCTCAGCGGGCCGCGAGCGCTTCAGAAGGAAGCCGTCCGCCCCGGCGCGCAGCGCCTCGTAGACGTACTCGTCGTTCTCGAACGTCGTGACGACCAGGATCTTCGGCGGAGCCTGCACGGTGCGGAGCACGGCCCGGGTCGCCTCGATGCCGTCCATCAGCGGCATCCGCACATCCATCGCCACGACGTCCGGCCGCAGTTGGCGCACGAGCGGAATCACCGCGGCCCCGTCGGCCGCCTCCCCGACGACGCTGATGTCGGGCTGCGCCTCCAAGACGGCGCGCAGACCCGCGCGGACAAGGGGCTCGTCGTCGACCAGGAGAACGGTAACCGGCATCCGCTCAGCGTAGGCCGTCAAGCGGCAGCCTCACGTACACCCACCACTCGCCCTCGTGCGGCCCCGCGTGCGCCTCGCCGCCGAGCAGAGCGGCCCGCTCCCGTATACCGCGCAGGCCGTTGCCGTCGACGCTCGTCGTCGGCCCGGAACCGTTGAGCGGGCTGATCACGTCCAGTTCGAGGCGGCCCGCGAGAACCGCTATGCGTACCCGGACCGGGACCGGGCCGCTGTGCCGCAGCACGTTGGTGAGCGATTCCTGGAGGATGCGGTACCCCTCTCGCGACACAGGTCCGGCGATGCCCTCCAGCGGACCGGACAGGTCCGCGTCCACCTTCGCGCCGGACGCCCGAGCGGACTCCAGCAGCCGGCCGGCCTCGGCGAGAGTCGGGCCGGCCCCGGGGGAACGCCCCGATTCCCGCAGGACGAGCAGGACGCGCTCCAGGTCCTCCAGTGCCGCCCGGCCGGTCTCCTCGATGGCCACCAGAGCGCGTTCGGTGAACTCCGCGCTGTTCGCGGCGCGGGCGGCGCCCGCCTGCACCACGGCCACGGTCAGGGCGTGCCCGATCGAGTCGTGCAGCTCGCGAGCGATGCGGTTGCGCTCCAGGAGTTGCTCGGTGCGCTGTTCGAGCATGGTGAGCCGGTCGGCCGGGGACGGCCCCAGCAGGCGCCGGGCGATGAACGTGATCAGCTCGCCGGCGCCCACGACGACGGCCAGCAGAACGACCAACGGCAACGGGGACAGCAGGGCGTACCACCAGTGGCCCCCCGTCATGGAACCCAGAAATATGGACTCGTCGACGGCACCGCCGCCCGCCATGACGACGAGGTCGACCGAGGTCATCGGCAACTGGCCGGTGAGCAGGGCCACCACACACCCCAGCACCAGCCGTGCCTCGAGCCACACGACGGTGCGCCAGCGGTCGGCCCACGACGACGAAGGCGCCGCGACGATGGCCGCGTCATCCTGGCCGTCACCGTCAGGCAGGAGCAGCAACCGGGCCTGAACGCCTTCCACCAGCCGGACCCAGGGGACCAGGCCGGCCAGTCCGACCAGCACCACGGGTACGTACAGGTGTGACGTGTCGATGAACATCCACAGGCCGATCACCACCACGGCGATCCACAGATGCACCCAGCGGGTGTAGGTGACCGGCCGGGTCAAGGGGCGCAGGAGTCGCGATACGGAGTGGCGCATGACGTCATCGTTTCAGGGCCGGTGGCGGCGACGGCTCCCCCGCGCGGGGGAGCCGATCCCCTCGGACGGGGGAGGACCAGGCGGTGCCGCCGAGGCCAGCCTGGAGCCATGAACAGCATCGACGTCCAAGAGCTCACCAAGGAGTACGGCACCACACGCGCCGTGGACCGTCTCACGTTCAGCGTGAGGCCCGGCCGGGTCACCGGCTTCCTCGGCCCCAACGGCGCCGGCAAGTCCACCACCATGCGCCTCGTGCTCGGTCTTGACCGGCCCACGTCCGGCTCCGCCACCGTCGGAGGGCGGCGATACGCGGAGATTCAGGAACCGTTGCGCCAGGTGGGTGCGCTGCTCGACGCCCAGTCGGCGCACGGGTCCCGCACCGCCCGCGACCATCTGCGCGTTCTCGCGGCGACCAACCGCATAGCGGTGCGCCGCGTCGACCAAGTGCTGGAGGAGGCCGGTCTGGCGGCGGTCGCGGGGCGACGGATCAAGACGTTCTCGCTCGGCATGCGCCAGCGCCTCGGCGTCGCCGCGGCACTGCTCGGCGACCCGCCGGTGGTGATGCTCGACGAGCCGTCGAACGGTCTCGACCCGGAGGGCATCGTCTGGATCCGTGAACTGTTGAAGAGGCTGGCCCGCGAGGGCCGCACGGTGCTCGTCTCCAGCCACTTGATGAACGAGACCTCCTCGTTCGCCGACCACCTGGTCGTGCTCGGCCGGGGCAGGTTGCTGGCCGACACACCCGTGCGGGAGTTCCTTGAAGCGCGCAGCCGGCCCAGGGTCCTGCTGCGGACCACCGAGCCGGACCGGCTGCGCGCCGCACTCGCCCGCACGGGTCACGCACTTGAGCCGCTCGAGGACGGGCGCTGGAGCGTGGACGGCGCCAAGGCCGGGGCGATCGGCGCGACAGCGGCCCGGGCAGGCATCACGATCCTCGAACTCTCGGACGAGCAGACCTCACTGGAGCAGGCCTACCTCGATCTCACGGCCACCGAGACGCAGTTCGCGTCCGCTTCCCCCACCACACCGCAGGAGGCCTGACCATGCCCACTACCGCTGCCCTGCACTCCGAGTGGCTCAAGATCCGGTCCATGCGCTCGCTCACCGGCTCTCTGGGAGCTGTCTTCGCCGTCACCGTCGCGATCACCGTGCTCGTGAGCGCCACGGTGGGACAGGCGGAGGCCGGCACGGCGGACTTCGACCCTGTCTTCGGCGCCTTCTACGCCTTGAACTTCGGCCAGATCGCGGCCATAGCGTTCGGCACGCTGGTGGTCTCCTCGGAGTACGTGAACGGCGCACTGCGGACGTCGCTCGCCGCCGTACCCGAACGGCGCCGCTTCTACGCCGCCAAGATGGCGCTCGTGGCCGGCCCGACGCTGGTCGTGGGGACGGGCACCGGGTTCACAGCGTTCCTGGCAGGCCAGGCCTTCATGGGGGAGCACGCCATAGGGCTCGGTGATCCGGGCGCACTGCGCGCCTGCGTCGGCTCCGGCATCTATCTGGCGCTGATGGCTCTCTTCGCGGCCGGCCTGGCCACGCTGCTCCGCAGCGGAGTCGCCGTACTGAGCCTGCTCATACCCTTCATCCTGATCGTCTCGTTCGTGATCGGGGACGTCGCGGAAGGGGCCGCCACCTACCTTCCGGACCGGGCGGGGCAGTTGGTGATCCAGCAGGAACCGCCCGGGAGCCTGGGACCGTGGACGGGTCTGGCGGTCACCGCCGCCTGGGCAGTGGCGGCGGTGCTCGCCGGATGGTGGGCGCTGCGGCGTCGCGACGCCTGACAGAAGGCCAGTTGTCAGTGCCGGGAGGTTTACTGACGACATGAGCACCGCACGGTATCTCGCCCTCATAGACGTGCTGCGCGCACGGGAGTTTCCGGCTCGGCGCGGCAGGTCGGACACCGGCTTCAGCGGACCCGGCTATCACACGGCGGAACTGATCGCCGCGGGCGAGCCGGAGGACGAGGACGCCGCGAATTGTCTGGAGGCACGGGAGCAGTGCGTGGCCGAGCACGACGCGCTGGTGGCCGTGCTGGGCGCGAGGTGGGGCGAGCCGCAGGTGTTCAGCCTCTGGAGCGTGCTGGAACGGAGCATCGGAGGAGAGGACATACCGGCGCCCTGGGACGAGGCGAGCGCGGGGTTCGACAGACTGCACATCTGGCGGACCGACGGCAGGTGGGTCGCCGTGGGACTCGCGCTCGAGGACGAGGGGCCGGCGTACGAGCTGGCGGTGGTCGTCACCGACATTGATCCGCCGTAGGCGCGGATGCCGGAGTCGCCGCAGCTCCTCGGCCTGGCGGCCGATGCCTGGCGGCCGTCGCCCGGCGCGCCGGCACCGCAGGCAGCGGCTGGGCCGCTAGCTCCCGGCTTCCGTGTCCCGGGCGGCCTCGGACGCGGTCCGCAGCCGGGCGAACTCCTCGGCCATGGTCTGTGCGGTCCAGTGGGCGTTCAGTCCGCTGGGGTTCGGCAGGACCCAGACCCGGGTCTCGCCGATCGTCCGCTCCTGCGGCCCGACCGTCGCCTTCCGCTCGCCGAACGCCGTGCGGTAGGCGGTGATGCCCACCACCGCGAGCCACTTCGGCCGGAGCAGTTCCACCTTCTCCGTCAGAATGCGACCGCCTTCGCGGAACTCCTCGTCGCTTATCTCGTCGGCCCGTGCGCTCGCCCTGGCCACCACATTGGTGATGCCGAGACCGTAGGAGAGGAGTTCGTCCTGCTCCGACGGCTTCAGCCGGCGGGGGGTGAAGCCCGAGAGGTGGAGCACCGGCCAGAAGCGGTTGCCGGGACGGGCGAAGTGGTGGCCGGTGGCGGCCGACATCAGCCCGGGGTTGATGCCGCAGAAGAGCACCCGCAGGCCACCCGTGACCACATCGGGGACGCGGCGGTCACGGGCGGCCAGGAGCTCTTCGGGTGTCATGCCGCGCGGATCAGAGGATCGACCCGGGGGTGTACCCGGCGGCGTCGGGGTGCTGCTTGACGATCTCCTCGATGCGGGAGACCACGGAACCGACCTGCTGCGCCGCCGCCCCGGTGAACGACAGCTTGTCGGCCATCAGCTCGTCCAGCTGCGCGCGGTCCAGCGGGATGCGCTCATCGGCCGCGAGCTTGTCCAGCAGCTCGTTGCGCTCGGCGCCCTGCTCACGCATCGCCAGCGCCGAGGCGACGGCGTTCTCCTTGATGGCCTCGTGCGCGAGCTCGCGCCCGACTCCGGCCCGCACCGAGGCCATGAGCACCTTCGTCGTGGCGAGGAAGGGGAGGTAGCGGTCGAGTTCGCGGGCCACGACGGCCGGGAAGGCGCCGAACTCGTCGAGCACCGTGAGGAAGGTCTCCAGAAGGCCGTCGAAGGCGAAGAACGCGTCGGGCAGGGCGACACGGCGCACCACCGAGCAGGACACGTCGCCCTCGTTCCACTGGTCGCCCGCCAGCTCGCCCGTCATCGAGGCGTAGCCGCGCAGGATCACCATGAGGCCGTTCACACGCTCGCAGGAGCGGGTGTTCATCTTGTGCGGCATCGCGGACGAGCCGACCTGGCCGGGCTTGAAGCCCTCGGTCACCAGCTCGTGGCCGGCCATCAGCCGGATGGTCTTGGCCACGGAGGAAGGAGCGCCCGCCAGCTGCACCAGCGCGGTGACGACCTCGTAGTCGAGGGAGCGCGGGTAGACCTGACCCACCGAGGTGAAGGCCTGCGAGAAGCCGAGGTGGACGGCGATCCGCTGCTCCAGGTCCGCCAGCTTCCCGGCGTCGCCGCCGAGCAGGTCCAGCATGTCCTGGGCCGTGCCGACCGGGCCCTTGATGCCGCGCAGGGGGTAGCGGCCGAGCAGCTCCTCCAGGCGTCCGTACGCCACCAGCAGCTCGTCGGCCGCCGTCGCGAAGCGCTTGCCGAGCGTCGTGGCCTGGGCCGCGACGTTGTGCGAGCGGCCCGCCATGACGAGCTCCGCGTACTCACCGGACAGCTTGCCGAGACGGGCCAGCACGGCGACCGTGCGGTCGCGCATCAGTTCCAGCGAGAGCCGGATCTGCAGCTGCTCCACGTTCTCGGTCAGGTCGCGGGATGTCATGCCCTTGTGGACCTGCTCGTGCCCCGCGAGCGCGTTGAACTCCTCGATCCGCGCCTTCACGTCGTGGCGCGTGACCT
This sequence comes from Streptomyces sp. NPDC046122, assembly GCF_056429965.1. Lineage (NCBI taxonomy): Bacteria > Bacillati > Actinomycetota > Actinomycetes > Kitasatosporales > Streptomycetaceae > Streptomyces > Streptomyces sp. NPDC046122. The sequence continues at coordinate 81,572 of NZ_JBWKLQ010000003.1, forward strand.
TCTCGCGCTCGGCGATCGACGCGAGGTCGACCTGGTCGAGTACGCGCTCGTAGTCGGAGACGGCCTCGGCGGGCACCTCGATGCCGAGGTCCTTCTGGGCACGGAGCACCGCGAGCCACAGCTGGCGCTCCAGCCTCACCTTCTGCTCGGGGGACCACAGGACGGCGAGTTGCGCGGAGGCGTAGCGGCCGGCCAGGACATTGGGGATGCGAGGCTTCGCAGGAGCAGCAGTCACGTGACCAGATTCTACTGGCGGTTTGTGCAGGCCAGCGCCGCGGTCCCCTTTGTGGCTTGCTACGAGAGGTGCTACGGCCGGGGAATGTCGTACGGCAGCAGGTCGGGGCGTTTGGCCGGCCGCCCGTCGCCCGAGGAGCGGCCGGTGACGCGCCGCCCGATCCACGGCACCAGGTGCTCGCGCGCGAACCGCAGGTCGCTCCCGCGCCGCGCCGCCCACCCCGGTAGGACGCCCGGGGCGAGCGGAGCCTGCCAGTCCTCCTCGGCCGCGAAGCCCAGGGCCTGCCACACCGCCTCGGCGACCCGCCGGTGTCCCTCCGCCGTCAGATGCAGCCGGTCGACGTGCCACAGCCGGGGGTCGCCGAGCACCGCGGCGCCGTACAGGTCCACCACCAGGGCCCCGTGCCGCGCGGCGAGCACGTCGATGAAGTCGAACAGCATCTCCATGCGCGGGCGGAAGCGCTGCATCACCGGGCCGTTGCGGCCGGGGCTGCGCATCAGCACCAGCTGCTTGCAGGAGGGCGCCAGCTTTCCGGCCGCCTCTTCGAGGAGTCCGCACACCCTGCCCATGTCGACCTTCGGCCGGAGGGTGTCGTTCAGGCCGCCCACCAGCGTCACGACATCCGCCCGCATCGCAGCCGCGACATCCACCTGCTCGGCGACGATCTGGCCGATCAGCTTGCCGCGTACGGCTAGGTTCGCGTAATGGAAACCGGGTGTGCTCGCGGCGAGGCGTGCCGCGAGCAGATCCGCCCAGCCCCGGTACGAGCCGTCGGGCAGGCCGTCCGACATGCCTTCTGTGAACGAGTCGCCGACCGCGACGAGACTGGTGTATGTGGCATTCAGTTCCATGGCGGAGCGATCGTATCCCGGGGCCTGCGGGACCAGAAGTTCAGGGCTGCCTCTGGTCCGGCCTCCCCACGAGCTCGCGGAGCACGTCCTCCATGGTGACGAGGCCCGCCGGATTCCCGTCCTCGCCCAGTACCGCGGCCAGGTGCGTCCGGCTGCGCCGCATCGCCGTCAGCACGTCGTCGAGCGGCGTGACCGCCCGAACCCGGGCGATCGGCCGGAGCGCGGATACCGGGAACGGCACGTTGCGCGGCGCGGCGTCCAGCGCGTCCTTGACGTGCAGGTAGCCCAGGATCCGCAGGCCCTCCAGCACCGGGAAGCGGGAGAAGCCCGACTCGGCCGACAGCCGCTCCAGATCCTCCGGCGTCGTCCCCATCTGGGCGAACACCACACGCTCCACCGGCATGACCACGTCCGCGACCGGGCGCCGGCCCAGTTCCAGGGCGTCGTGCAGCCGCTCGGCCGCCCGGTCGTCGAGCAGACCGGCGTGGCCGGCGTCCGTGACCAGCCGCGCCAGTTCGTCGTCCGTGAACGTCGCGGACACCTCGCTCTTGACCTCCACGCGCAGCAGCTTGAGCAGCCCGTTGGCGAACGCGTTGATCGCGAAGATCACCGGCCGCAGCGCCCGGGTGAGCGCCACCAGCGGCGGTCCCAGCAGCAGAGCGATCCTGACCGGCTCGGCCAGTGCGACGTTCTTCGGCACCATCTCGCCGAACAGCATGTGCAGATACGTCGCCGCGGCCAGCGCGATGACGAACGAGATCGGGTGCGTCAGCCCGTCCGGCACACCGACGGCGTGGAAGAGCGGTTCCAGCAGGTGCGCGATGGCCGGTTCGGCGACCACGCCGAGCACCAGCGTGCACAGCGTGATGCCCAGTTGGGCCGCCGCGAGAAGCGCCGCCACGTGCTCGAGTCCCCACAGGACGCTGCGCGCCCGCCGGTTCCCGTCCTCCGCCTCCGGCTCGATCTGGCTGCGGCGTACGGAGATCAGGGCGAACTCCGCGCCGACGAAGAAGGCGTTGACGACCAGCGTGAGCAGACCGATGAGCAGTTGGACCGCGGTCATCGCCCGGCCTCCTCTTCCTCGGACCCGGACCCGTGACCGGACCGTGCACCGGACCCGGCCCCGGCTCCGGCTCCGCACCCATGGCCGTAACCACTCGGGCCGCCCGAACCTCCGCCGTCCTCCGAGTGGTCCGGCGGCGGCGCGTGCATCAGCACCCGCGCCGCGCGCCGCCCCGCCGCGTCCACCACGTCCAGTCGCCACCCGGCCAGTTCGATGCGGTCACCGACGACCGGAATCCGGCCCAGTTCGTGCGCGACCAGCCCGGCGAGCGTCTCGTACGGGCCTTCGTGCAGCCGCAGCCCGACCCGCTCCAGCTGGTCCGTCCGCGCCGCGCCGTCCGCCGACCACAGCTCACGCCCGTCGGCGTCCTCACCCGCCGGGGCGAGGTCCGGCGTCTCGTGCGGATCGTGCTCGTCGCGCACCTCGCCGACGACCTCCTCGACGATGTCCTCCAGCGTCACGACGCCTGCCGTGCCGCCGTACTCGTCGATGACGACGGCCATGGTCTGCTTGCCAGACAGCCGGTCGAGGAGACGGTCCACGGTCAGCGACTCCGGTACGAGCAGGGGATCGCGCAGCAGCGAGGAGACGGGATACGACGGCCTGCGCTCGGCGGGCACGGTCAGTACGTCCTTGATGTGCGCGATGCCGACGACCGAGTCGAGGCTGCCCCGGTAGACCGGGAAGCGCGACAGTCCGGTGGCGCGCGTCGCGTTCGCGACGTCCTCCGCGGTGGCCTGCACATCAAGCGCGGTGACCTGCACGCGCGGCGTCATCACGTTCTGCGCGTTCAGCTCGGCGAGGTTCAGCGTCCGTACGAACAGCTCCGCCGTGTCGGCCTCCAGCGCGCCCTCCCGCGCGGAGTGACGCGCCAGGGCGACCAGTTCCTGCGGGCTGCGGGCCGACGCCAGTTCCTCCGCCGGCTCCATGCCGAAGCGCCGTACGATCCGGTTCGCCGAGCCGTTGAGGTGGCTGATCAGCGGGCGGAAGGCAAGGCTGAAGATCCGCTGCGGGGCGGCCACGACCTTCGCCACGCCCAGCGGCGAGGAGATCGCCCAGTTCTTCGGCACCAGCTCGCCCACGACCATCAGGACGACGGTGGACAGCGCCGTACCGATGACCAGCGCCACTGACGACGAGGCCGCGGGGGACAGGCCGAGGGCCTGGAGCGGTCCGCGGATCAGCTTGCCGATGGAGGGCTCGGCGAGCATGCCGACGAGCAGGTTGGTCACGGTGATGCCGAGCTGGGCGCCGGAGAGCTGGAACGTAAGGCTGCGTACGGCCTTCAGGGCGCTCGCAGCGCCGCGCTCGCCGCGCTCCACGGCGCGTTCGAGTTCTCCGCGCTCGATCGTGGTCAGCGAGAACTCCGCCGCGACGAAGGCGCCGCAGGCGAGCGAGAGCAGCACGGCCACGGCGAGCAGAAGGACTTCGGTCATCGGTTCACCCCCGTCCCGTGGCCGGGCGGGGCGGAAAGGAACGCGCGACGTCGACTGCGGGGAGGCTCGCCCATGGGCGGACGCTCACACCTTTCAAAGGGGGCGAATGATCCGCCCATCGTAAGGGGCCGTCCGGTCGCCGCGGAGGTCCGTCCGGCCGCTCGGCCCGACCGCGTTCACTCCACGAGCGGCTTGACCCACCGCCGCCACTGCGGCTCGGGGGCGTATCCGGCGGCCCGCCACGCGTGGTGCGCCCGCTCGTTCTCCCGCAGGACCATCGCGTCGCCGCGCCGCCCGCCCAGCGCCCTGAAACGTTCCTCCGCCGCGGCGAGGAGGGCGGAGCCGATGCCGAGCCGCCGGCGGTCCGGACGCACGGCCAGGCGGTACAGATGGCAGCGCCAGCCGTCGAAGCCCGCGATCACCGTGCCGACGAGCTCGGCGTGCCCGCCGCCGTCGGCCGCCAGCTCGGCCAGGAGCAGCGCGTCGGGGTCGCGGGCGACGAGCCGCTCCACCCCCGCACGGTCGTCGCTGATGCTCGTGCCCTCGGCGGCGTCCTTCCAGAAGGCCAGCACCGCGTCGAGGTCGTCGGGCGTCGCGGCCCGTATCCGAAGATCGTCCATGCCCGGCATCACACCATCTGCCGGCCGGGGGCGTCGACCGGGTTCAGGCTCCCCTTGCCGGTGCTAGCGCTGCCGCGCTAGCTTGGCGGTGTGGCAAAGACTCAGCTGAACGTACGGGTGGACGAGTCCACCGCGGAGGCGGCGCGCCGGCGCGCCCTCCAGCGGGGGATGAGCGTGAACCGCTACATCGAGGAGCTGGTCCGGCAGGACGCCGGGGAGGTGGGCCGTACGTTCGTCGAGGCCGCGTCCGACTTCATGAAGCAGTACGAATCCGTCTTCGCGGAGGAGTTCGGCACGGAGCGCGAAGGCAAGCGTTGAGTCTGAGGATCGATCTCGCCTGGCTCCTCATGATCGCGGAACACAAGACCCCGGGCGACCCGCAGGTCGTCGACTGGGGCGCGCTCGTCGCCGCCGTGGCCCGGCACGAGGCCGAGATATTCGGCATCCCCGTCTACAGCGATCCGGCCGCCCGGGCCGCCGCGCTGCTCCAGTTGCTGCTGCACGTGCCGGCGCTGGAGCGTTCGAACGCGATGTTCGCCTCGGCCGTGGCGTACGGCTATCTCGTCGCCTGTGGGCTCAAGGTCGTGACCTCGCCCGAGCAGGTGAGGGACCTGGCGCGACTCGTGAAGGAGGGCAAGACGGACGTCCACGTGATCGCGGACGAGCTGCGGCAGTGGAGCCTTTGAGCAGGCGCACCTCCGCGCCCCGGCTCACCGGTGCGCACAGCGGCGCCCGGCTCAGCGGCAGCCTGCGCACAGCGGTGCCCCGCTGACCGCAGCGTGCGCACACCGGCGCCGGGCCGGGAGCAACACCCGGGCCGGCCGGCTTTCAGCGCCGCGAGGACAGCGACACCCGGCCGAGCGCTCAGCACCCCGGCCCGCCCGTTCTTCTTCCTCCCGGCGTGCAGCCGGCGCGGCCGGCGCAGACCCCACCGCACTCCGCCCGGACCTCAGCCCTCGGCCCGCTGCCGGTGCGCCACCCCCAGCACGCAGGGCGACGACGGCAGGCGCGGACCGTTCTCGGGCACGGAAAGCCGCCGGTACGCGCCGAGGTCGAATCCCGCCGCCGTGATGCCCGCGAGCGGGTCGCGCGCGGTGTGGCACCCGCCGAACAGGACCGGCCACACGGTCCGGTCCAGCACTCGCTGGGCCGTCACCATGGCCCGGCCCCCGCCCCGGCCGTGCTCGAAGAAGCGCAGCTCACCGCCGGGCCGCAGGACGCGCCTGATCTCGGACAGGGCGCGCGGCACGTCCCGTACGCTGCACAGCACCAGGGAGACGACCGCCGCGTCGAACGCCTCGCTCTTCACCGGCAGCGCCTCCGCCGCGCCCGGCACCACGTCCACCGGAACGCCGGATTCCAGCGCCGCCTCCACCGCCAGCCGGCGCAGGCTGCGCTCCGGTTCGACGGCCACGACTTCCGAGACGGCCGACGGGTAGTGCGCGAAGTTCAGCCCGTTGCCCGCGCCGATCTCGATGACCCGGCCCGACAGCCCGGCCAGCAGTTCGTCGCGGTACGCGGCCACCCCGCCTCTCAGATCGGCCGCCACGCTGAAGCGCGCCCAGAAGCGCGCGAAGAGCGGGTGGTGCACGGCGTCCCGGGGCACCTTGCTGCGGCGTTGGGGCATCGCGGACCCTCCTCCGGTGGGCGTACGTACCGCGATACTTACCCCGCCGGGCGGCTCACGCTTCGCACGAAGCAGAACTCGTTGCCCTCCGGGTCCAGCAGCACCTGGAAGGACCCGTGTGTGTCCTCGACGATGTGACCAATTCTTGTCGCGCCGAGACGCTCCGCCTCGGCCGTCGCGGCGCCGATGTCGCCCGCGTCGAGGTCGAGATGCAGCCGGTTCTTGGCCGCCTTCCCCTCCGGTACGCGCTGGAAGGCGACGCGGGTCCAGTCCGGCGGGTCGACGTACGACCAGTCCGGACTCCGGTCGACCGGTTCGCCCCCCAGCAGAGCGGCCCAGAAGCGGACCAGTACGGCGGGTTCCGCGCAGTCGAAGACGATTTCGTCGATACGTGCTCGCATGACGAGGACCCTACGGCCGTTACGGGGTCCAGGTCCCGCCCAGCGCCGGCGCGAGCCACGCAGGGGCGCCGCTGCGGAAGTCGGAGGGCGCGAGGGCGCCCGCGCCCTCCGGGACGGCGCCGAGCAGGGGAGCCCCGCCGGCCGCCTCGGGCAGATCGGTCACGTTGCAGCGTTCGGCGAGGCCGGGGCTGCCGGGCCAGCTGCCGATGACGACCCCGAGCATGTCGATGCCCCGGGCGCGCAGGGCCTCGGCGGTCAGCGCCGTCGAGTTGAGCGTGCCGAGGCCGGCGGGGGTGACCACGAGCACCGGTGCATCGAGGAGACGCGCGGCGTCGGCGAGGGTGGCACCGTCGTCGTCGAAGCGGACGAGGAGGCCGCCGGCGCCCTCGACGAGTACGAGGTCGTGCTTTTCGGCCAGCTCCGCCGCCGCCGCGGCGACGTCGTGCGCGCGCACGGGGGCCAGACCCGCGCGGCGGGCGGCTGTGTTCGGCGCCAGCGGCTCGGGGAACCGGGCCAGTTCGACCCCCGTGACGCCGTCGCCCGCGAGCCGCACGACCTCGGCCGCGTCCCCCGGCTCGCCCGGGGCGAGCCCGGTCTGAGCGGGCTTGAGCACGGCCACGGTACGGCCCCGGGTCCGCGCGACGGCCGCGACTGCCGCCGTCACGACGGTCTTGCCGATCTCGGTGCCGGTGCCACTGACGACGATGACGGCCATGCGGTCTCTGCTCCTGCGGTAATGGGTACGGGTTCGTGTCTGTGCGCGGGGTCTTCTCCGCCCCACCCCTGCGCGGACCGGGCGTACGTCGCCCTGGAAGAGGCGGGGCGGAGAACGACCCGGCTACGCGCCTGCCGTCGCCGCCGCCCGCACCGCCGCGCAGATGCGGCCCAGGTCGGCGTCGTCGGTGACGTACGGCGGCATCGTGTAGATCAAATCGCGGAACGGGCGCAGCCACACGCCCTCGCGGACCGCGGCCTCCGTCACCGTGACCATGGCGTTCTCGTCGAGCGGGCGCGCCAGCTGTACGACGCCGATCGCCCCCAGCACGCGTACGTCGCGAACGCCCGGCAGCTCCGCCACCTCCGCGAGACCCTCGCCCAGCCCCGCCTCGATGCGCTTGACCTCGCTCCGCCAGTCCTGGCCGAGCAGCAGCTCGATCGAGGCGCAGGCCACCGCCGACGCCAGCGGGTTGCCCATGAAGGTCGGGCCGTGGGCCAGGACCGGCAGTTCGCCGCGCGAGATCCCGTCGGCCACCTCGGAGGTGCACAGCGTCGCCGACATCGTCAGGTAGCCGCCGGTCAGCGCCTTGCCCAGGCACAGCACGTCGGGCGAGACCGACGCGTGCTCCGAGGCGAAGAGCGCCCCCGTTCGGCCGAAGCCCGTCGCGATCTCGTCGAAGATCAGCAGGACTCCGTGCTCGTCGCACGCCTCACGCAGCACCCGCAGGTACGCGGGGGAGTGGAACCGCATCCCGCCCGCGCCCTGCACCACCGGTTCCACGATGACGGCGGCCAGTTCGTCCGCGTGGCGGGCGATCAGCGCGCGCAGATGACCGGCGTACGCCTCGTCGTACTCCGCCGGCGGCGCGTCCGCGAAGATCTGGCGCGGCAGCAGTCCCTGCCACAGCTCGTGCATGCCGCCCTGGGGGTCGCACACCGCCATCGGCTGCCACGTGTCCCCGTGGTAGCCGCCGCGCCAGGTCAGCAGTCGCTGCTTGCCCGGCCGGCCCACCGACCGCCAGTACTGGAGGCACATCTTGACCGCGACCTCGACCGACACCGAACCGGAGTCGGCCAGGAACACGTGCCGCAGCGGCTCGGGCGTGATCTCCACCAGCTTCGCGGCCAGGCGCACGGCCGGCTCGTGCGTGAGCCCGCCGAACATCACATGGCTCATCCGGTCGAGCTGGCCGCGCGCCGCCTCGTTGAGGACGGGGTGGTTGTAGCCGTGGACCGCCGACCACCAGGACGACATGCCGTCGATCAACTCGTCCTGCCCGTGGGCCGGCCGGGCCAGGCGCAGCCGTACCCCGGACGCGGACTCCACCAGCAGCGGCTCCGCACGGCCCGGCATCGGCCCGTACGGATGCCAGACGTGCTCCCGGTCGAGCCGGAGCAGCTCGGCCGGGGACAGCGGCTCAGGCATTGGGTGCGAGGTCCGTTCCGGCGCCCCGCCGGCGCACGGACACCAGGTCCGTACGGGCGGCCGGGATCTCCAGGGCCTCCGCCGCGGCCGGCTCACCGCACACCGAGGCGCAGCCGCCACCGCTGTGCTCCTCGTTGTGCTCGCCGCACGCGGAGGCGCAGCCGCCACCGCCGCGGTGCTCCGGAAGCGTCGTCGTCTCCGCCCCCTCCACCTCGAAGCCGGCGTCCGCGATCATCTCCAGGTCCGCCTGGCCGGCCTGGCCCTCACTGGTCAGGTAGTCGCCGAGGAAGATCGAGTTGACCAGGTGCAGCGCTAGCGGCTGCATGGTCCGCAGGTGCACCTCGCGCCCGCCCGCGAGCCGTACCTCCACGTCCGGGCAGACGAACCGCACCATCGCCAGGATGCGCAGCGCCCGCTGCGGCGTCAGGTTCCACTCCTTGGCGAGCGGCGTCCCCTCGAACGGGATCAGGAAGTTCACCGGCACGGAGTCGGGGTCGAGTTCGCGGAGCGCGAAGACCACGTCCACGAGGTCCGCGTCGCTCTCGCCCATGCCCGCGATGAGGCCCGAGCACGCGGACATGCCCGCCGCCTGCGCCTGCTGGACCGTCTCCACACGGTCGGCGTAGGTGTGGGTGCTGGTGATCGCCCCGTACGTCGCCTCGGAGGTGTTCAGGTTGTGGTTGTACGCGTCGGCGCCGGCCGCCCGCAGCCGCTCGGCCTGGCCGTCCGACAGCAGCCCGAGGCAGGCGCAGACCTCGACGTCCTCGTTCTGGTCCTTGATCGCCTCGATCGTCTTCGAGACGCGGTCGACGTCCTTGTCCGTCGGTCCGCGCCCGCTCGCGACCAGGCAGACCCGCTTCGCCCCGCCCGCGACGCCGGCGGCCGCCGCCTTGGACGCCTCGTCAGGCTTGAGCCAGGTGTACTTCAGGATCTCGGCCTTCGAGCCGAGCCGCTGCGAGCAGTACGAACAGTCCTCCGGGCACAGGCCGGACTTGAGGTTGACCAGATAGTTGAGTTTCACCCGCCGTCCGAACCACTGGCGGCGTACCTTTCCGGCCGCGGCCACCACATCGAGCAGCTCGTCGTCGGAGGTCGCCAGCACGGCGAGCGCTTCTTCGCGGGTCGGCAGCTCGCGCCGCAGCCCCTTCTCCACCAGCGTGTTCAGCAGGTCCATGGTGCCGATCCTGGCCTACGGCACCGCCTGCGGCCAAGGAGGAACCGCACAAGAGCGGCCTTGCGAGGTGTGGGTATTGCCACACCCTGCCCTCGCCCGGGCCCGGCTAGTGTCTGTGGGCTGCCTACAAAAGGGACTCTTCCATGCCCCAGGGACCGTTCGACTGGATCGACGAGCAGGCGGCGGTACGCGCGAAGGCCGGGCTCGTCAGGACCCTGCGCCCGCGCCCCGCCGAGTCCGCCCTGCTGGACCTCGCGAGCAACGACTACCTCGGGCTGACGCACCGGCCGGAGGTCACCGCCGCCGCTGCGGAGGCGGCCCGCCGCTGGGGCGCTGGGGCCACCGGATCGCGCCTGGTCACGGGCAGCACCGAACTGCATGCCGAACTTGAGCGGGAATTGGCTGATTTCTGCGGCTTCGAGGCCGCCCTCGTCCTCTCTTCCGGTTACGCCGCGAACCTCGCCGCACTCACGGCCCTCAGCGGCCACGGCTCCCTCATCGTCTCGGACGCGCTCAACCACGCCTCGATCGTCGACGGCTGCCGGCTCGCGCGCGCCACCACCGCCGTCGTGCCGCACGCGGACCCCGACGCCGTGCGCAAGGCGCTCGACGCGCACGGCGGCCGCGCTCTCGCCGTCACCGACTCGGTCTTCTCGGTGGACGGCGACGCGGCGCCCCTTCCCGCGCTCGCCGCCGCCTGCCGTGCGCACGGCGCGGCGCTGCTCGTCGACGACGCCCACGGCCTCGGCGTCCTCGGCGCGGGCGGCACGGGAGCGCCGGCCGCGGCGGGCCTGGCGGGCGCGGACGGCGTCGTCGCCACGCTCACCCTGTCCAAGTCGCTCGGCAGCCAGGGCGGAGCGGTGCTCGGCCCGGCCGGGGTCATTGACCACCTGGTCAACACGGCCCGTACGTTCATCTTCGACACAGGTCTCGCACCGGCCGCCGCGGGCGCCGCACTGGCGAGCGTCCGACTGCTGCGCGGCGAACCGGAACTGGCCGCGCGGGCCCGTACGGTCGCCGCGTCGCTGCACCGGGGACTGACGGACGCGGGACTGTCCGCGGTACGCCCCGACGCGGCCGTGGTGTCGGTCCTGGCGCCGTCGCCCGAAGAGGCGGTGCGGTGGGCGGCCGACTGCCGGGCGGCCGGCCTGGTCGTGGGCTGCTTCCGCCCGCCGTCGGTGCCGGACGGGATCTCCCGGCTCCGGCTCACCGCACGCGCGGACCTGACGGACGCGCAGGTCGAGACGGCGGTGGCCACGGTCGTGCGGACCGCTCCCGCCGCCGCCTTCTGACGGCCGGCCGCTCTACGGCCGACTCCCCTCCCCGAGCGCCTCGTCGCGTACGGCGCAGAGGAACGACGTCCACGTGTCCGCCGTGAAGAGCAGGGCGGGCCGTGCGACGTGCTTGGAATCGCGCACGGCCAACAGGCCCTCGTCGAGGCGGGCCGTCTCGACGCAGTTGTTCATCCCGGTGCTGCGGCTGCTGCGCCGCCACCGGGCTCCGCGCAGGGACGTGCTGGACGGGACGTGCGCGAGGGGTCCGGACATGGTGCCTCCCTACCGGGCATCACCGATACGGGCGATGAGAGCGGATGATTCCTCGGGTGAAAGGGCCTGTGCCTGAAGCGCGGTGAACGCGGCGTCATACGCCGTGAGGTCTTCTTTCCGTTCGAGATAGAGGCTACTCGTCAAGTGGTCGATAACGACCACATCCAGATCAGCCATGTTCGGAAAGGAGAAGATAATGAAAGAGCCCGTGAGCCCAACGTGCGCTCCGGACTCGTACGGCAGGACCTGCAGTCGGACGTGCGGCAGTTCCCCCGCCTCCAGCAGCCGCCGTAACTGCTGCTTCATGACGTGCCGGCCGCCCACCGGCCGGCGCAGCGCCGCCTCGTCCAGCACCGCGCTCAGCTCCAGCGGTCGCGCGGCGCCCAACACCTCCTGCCGGGCCGTCCGCACCTCGACCAGCGAATCCACCGTCGCCGCCGGCAGTCCCGCCAGCGCCGCCCGGGTCACCTCCCGCGCGTAGTCCGGCGTCTGGAGCAGCCCCGGCACCACCGCGGTCTCCAACGTGCGTGCCGAACTCGCCTGCGACTCCAGACTGATGAGGTCGCGGTACTGGGGCGGCAGCAGTCCGCGGTACGCGTGCCACCAGTGCTTCCCGCCCGCGTCGGCCGACGGGCCCGTCAACGCGTCGACCAGTTCCCGCAGCCGGGGGTCCGTCACTCCGTACACGTCGAGCAGCCGGGTCACGTCGGACGGCTTCACCGTGCTGCGCCCGGTCTCGATCCTGCTCACCTTCGACTGGTGCCACCCGACCAGGCGGGCGGCCTGGGGACTGGTGAGCCCCGCCTTGTCGCGCAGTCTGCGCAGTTCCTCTCCGAGCTTGCGCCGACGCACCGCGGGACTGTGCCGCATGTCCGCCTCCTCCCATTCCTCCCAACGGGCCAGGATGCGCCGCTGGAAGCACGCATGGGGGGTCACATGCCAGATTTCACCGCTTCGAGCGACAGATATATGCACATCTCGGGGGATCACGCCCTGGTGCGACACCGTGAGTGGCACTCTGGCGCGAAGCACAGTCCGAGGCCGTCCTCGAAGTTCATCCGCTACGAGTCGGAGTCCGGCCCCGGTGGGAAAGGGACGCGTCGCCATGGCAGACCACCAGGAAGCATCCGTCACTCTGCCGAGCGAGCCAGCCTCGGTCTCCGCCGCGAGGAGATACGTCGCGCAGATTCTCGGCGAGTGGGGCATGACGCCGGGATCCGACGCCGCCGAAACCGTACGGCTGATCGTTTCGGAGCTGGCCACCAACGCCGTGCAGCACACCTTCGGTCAGTCGCCGACCTTCACCGTCGACGTACGACTCGACCGGTACGAGCACCTGCGCATCGGCGTGACCGACAGCCACCCCCGCTGGCCGAGGCGGCTCCCCGCGGCCGTCCAGCAGGACAACGGGCGCGGCATAGTGATCATCCGGTCCCTCACCGCCGAGTGCGGGGGGCGGGTATCGGTCCAGCCCACCCGGGAGGGTGGCAAGACCGTGTGGATCGAGCTGCCGTGGACCGTGCCCGTGCAGCAGCCCGTCAGCCCGTAGCGGCGGACTTGCCATCCGGGAGCCGTCCCGACGAAGACAGCCCCGACGCCCTTCCGGAACGGCCGCCTCGACGCCCCGGCGACCGCCCCGGCGGTTTCCGGCACGGGCCCGCAGGCCCGCCCGTCGGACGAGCCCCCGCTGCTCCGCGCTCCGTTCCCCACAGAACTCGTTGCCTTCGGGCCGGCCATGACGACCCGGCCCAGGCCGTCCTCGGCGCGCCGGTCGCTGACGATGCGCGCGCCGAGGGCGGTGAGCCGCTCCACCTCGGCATCCCGAGTGCCGTGCGGCTGGATGTCGAGGTGGACGCGGTTCCTCACGGTCTTGTCCTCCGGCACCCGGACGAACAGCGGTCCAGGTGCGCCGGGTTGGCCCGTTCGATCAGCACCTCGTCGTCGCCGGGAGCCGATTCCTCAACGGTGGACCGACAGTCGGCCCGGGAACGTCAGCGCACCCGGCCGTACAAGACGCTCTTCGACCAGATCTTCTCCAGCTTGACCACGGAGCCGGACTTGGGGGAGTGCCAGATCTTGCCCTTCCCCGCGTAGATGCCCACGTGGTAGACGCTCCGCCCCGAGTGGAAGAAGACCAGGTCTCCGCGCTTGCGGCTCGAGGCGGAGATGTGGCGGGTCTTGTTGTACTGGGACTGGGCGGTGCGCGGCAGCTTCTTGCCGGCCTTCTTGTACGAATAGAGCGTCAGCCCGGAGCAGTCGAAGCGGCTCGGACCCGCCGCCCCGTACTTGTACGGAGCGCCCTTCTTCGACGCGGCGACATCGAGCGCCTTCGTCAGGTGCGATGCGGCGTGTGCCTCGGGGACGGCCCCCGGCGCCAGCATCGTGCCGCCGATCGCGGCGAGGGTGAGAGCCGAAGCGGCTCCCGCCCGGGACAGCACGGACGGAAAATTTTTGTGCGCGGTCATGCGCAACCCTTCGTCAGCCGCCTGTGAAGGATGACCTGTCGGGTTCGGACAGGCGAAGATGCCCGGCCACGTGATGCGGCTTCACCCCGAGGGACGACCGTCTCCGGTCACCCCGTACTGCTTGGGTCCTCCACTCCTGCCGATGCACTCCTGTCGACCAGTCATCCGGGACAGCGGCAGGACTCGGCGTCCGCCCGGACCGCCCCGCCGCGGTGGCGGGGGCTTGTCGTCCCAGGGATCTTGACTCATGAACCACCGAATTTCCGAGCCGAAACGGCGTTTTGTGAGGCTCCTCACCGATGACCCGTTCGGGTGGACAGGGAGATTCGCGCCGAGCGGCGCGGGTGCCCGGCGACCCTCGTACCAGCGGCGGAGCGTGTCATTCCGCCCGACGCGTAGGCGTGTCGCGCAAGTTGGGGCGTACCGCTGATCGGGTATTTCCTACCCCGTTCGGATGAGCCTTTCTCGTACGCCAATGGGGTAGGCGGTCGGGCGTGCCTCAACTCGCCGGTACCGGCGGGAGGGTGACGCGGCCTGCCCGCCGCTCTCCGTCGAGCAACCGCAGGGCCCGCGTGAGCGTGCCGGCGTGCAGGTGGCTCTCGCCTCGCTCGTGCATCAGGGCGAGGGCCTCGCGCAGGCCGGCGGCCTGTCCGGCGAGAGCCTGCGCGGCCCGCAGGGCGCCGTAGGTGTCCGGGCCGTGCGCCGGGTTGATACGGCCCATCAGATCGAGGATCTCCAGGTAGCGGTCGACGAACTCGCACTCGGCGCGCGTCAGCGCGGGCAGCGGCGGCAGCTCGGGCGGCAGCATGCCGGGGTTCACCGCGGCGCCGAGAAGGCGAGGGAGGACTTGCGGCTCGGTACGACGTGGTCCACCAAGCCGTACGCCAGCGCCGCTTCGGCCGTGAACACCGTGTCGCGCTCGATGTCCTCGTCGACGCGCTCGGTGCTCTGGCCGGTGTGCCGCGCGAGGAGTCCGGTGAGCAGCTCCCGCATGCGCGCCAGCTCCCGCGCCTCGATCTCCAGGTCGGAGGGCTGGCCGAAGACCGGCTCGTCGATGGAGGGCTGGCTGAGCAGGACCCGGGCGCCCGGCAGGGCGAGGCGCTTGCCGGGGGTGCCGGCCGCGAGCAGCAGGGCGGCGGAGGAGGCGGCCTGGCCCAGGCAGATCGTCTCGACGTCGCAGGCGACGAACTGGATCGTGTCGTAGATCGCGGACATCGCGGTGTGCGATCCGCCGGGCGAGTTGATGTAGAGCGAGACGTCCCGGTCGGGCGCGGCGTGTTCGAGGTGCATGAACTGCGCCATCACGTCGTTGGCCGCCGTGTCGTCGACGGCCGTACCCAGGAAGACGATCCGCTCGTCGAGCAGCTTGGAATACGGATCGACCGTGCGGCTGCCCGTGCTGGTGCGCTCGGTGAACTCGGGCAGGACGTAGCGGGCGGTGTGGATGTGCCGGTGCATGGCGGGGCCTCCGAGTGTCCGTTAAAAAATGTACAGGACGTACAGCTCGTACTATGGGGAGCATGGCCTACGAGATTCCGGTGACGCAAGCCCGGGCAGAGCTGGCGGACCTGATCAACCGCGTCGTCTACGGCGGCGAGCGCGTGGTCGTGACCCGGCACGGCAAGCCGCTGGTCGCGCTGGTTTCCGCCGCTGACCTGGCACGACTGGAGGGGGAGGCGGAGGCCGCCGACGAGCCGGTGATCAGTTCCGTCTCCCGGATCGGCTCGGCCGCGTCCGCTCCCGGCGAACGGCGCCGCTTCGGCATCGCCGCCGAGCACCGGGGCGAATCCCCCGAGAGCTGACGAGCGGACCGGGCGCCCCTGCGCGTATACGGCCCGGCCCCGTCCCAGGGGTGCGGGTGGGCCCGCGCGGGTGAATGTCCATGGCCGCGCAAAGGGCCAGTTAACGCGTTGGAAAAACTTGCGCTCTAACGTGCAATGCCTGGCCGCGCGGTCAGAAAACGCAGGTCAACAGAGTGTTGAAGTTGGATATGGTCCCGCTGCGCCCGAGGTGGACGTAGCGGTTCCGCATTCGACCTCGCCTCGCTGACGCGTTGGATCCGCCTGCCCCCGTCCGGGTGGCCGGGCGGCAGGACTGGAGGTAGCACGCGTGCAACTGACCCCGCACGAGCAGGAACGACTGCTCATCCATGTGGCGGCGGACGTGGCGGAGAAGCGCCGCGCGCGCGGCGTGAAGCTCAACCACCCCGAGTCGATCGCCCTCATCACCTCGCACATCCTCGAAGGCGCCCGCGACGGCCGCAGCGTCGCCGAACTCATGTCGTCGGGCCGCCGGGTGCTCACCCGCGACGACGTCATGGAGGGCATCCCCGAGATGATCCACGACGTGCAGGTCGAGGCGACCTTCCCGGACGGCACCAAGCTCGTCACCGTCCACGAACCGATCGCCTGACGGGGAGACGCGGCCGATGATCCCCGGAGAGATCCTGTACGCCGACGACCCCGTCGCCCTGAACACGGGCCTCGCCGTCACCCGCCTCACTGTCCTGAACGCGGCCGACCGGCCGGTCCAGGTCGGCTCCCACTACCACTTCGCCGAGGCCAATCCGGGTCTCGACTTCGACCGCGCCGCCGCCCGCGGCCTGCGGCTGAACATCGCCGCGGGCACCGCCGTGCGCTTCGAGCCCGGCATCCCCGTCGACGTCGAACTCGTCCCCGTCGGCGGGCGGCGCGTCGTCGCCGGCCTGCGCGGGGAGACCGGAGGTGCCCTCGATGCCTGAGCTCCGGCGTCCCGTGTACGCCGACCTGTTCGGCCCCACCACCGGCGACCGCATCCGGCTCGCCGACACGAACCTGCTGATCGAGATCGAGGAGGATCGCTGCGGCGGGCCCGGACGCGCCGGCGACGAGGCGGTGTTCGGCGGCGGCAAGGTCATCCGCGAGTCTATGGGCCAGGCCCGTACGACCCGGGCCGAGGGTGCGCCCGACACCGTCGTCACCGGCGCCGTGATCCTCGACCACTGGGGCGTCGTCAAGGCCGACGTCGGCCTGCGGGAGGGGCGGATCACCGGCATCGGCAAGGCCGGCAACCCGGACACCATGGACGGCGTACACCCCGACCTCGTCATCGGCCCCGAGACCGAGATCATCGCCGGCAACGGGAAGATCCTCACGGCCGGCACCATCGACGCGCACGTCCACTTCATCTCGCCGACCGTCGTCGACCAGGCCCTCTCCTCGGGGATCACCACGCTCGTCGGCGGCGGCACCGGACCCGCCGAGGGCACGAAGGCCACCACGGTCACGCCCGGCGGCTGGCACCTGGCCCGGATGTTCGAGGCCCTGGAGCACTACCCGGTCAACATCGGCCTGCTGGGCAAGGGCAACACGATGTCACGCGAGGCGATGCACGCCCAACTGCGTGGCGGCGCGCTCGGTTTCAAAATCCACGAGGACTGGGGGGCCACCCCCGCCGTCATCGACGCCTGTCTCGGCGTGTGCGAGGAGACCGGCGCGCAGCTGGCCATCCACACCGACACGCTGAACGAGGCCGGATTCGTCGGGGACACCCTCGCCGCCATCGCCGGCCGCACCATCCACGCGTACCACACCGAGGGAGCCGGGGGAGGGCACGCTCCGGACATCATCACGGTCGTCTCCGAGCCGCACGTGCTGCCCAGCTCCACCAACCCGACCCGGCCGCACACCGTCAACACCATCGAGGAACATCTCGACATGCTGATGGTCTGCCACCACCTCAACCCGGCCGTGCCGGAGGACCTCGCCTTCGCGGAGTCCCGCATCCGGCCTTCCACCATCGCGGCCGAGGACATCCTGCACGACCTCGGCGCCATCTCGATCATCTCCTCCGACTCGCAGGCGATGGGCCGCGTCGGCGAGGTCGCGCTGCGCACCTGGCAGACCGCGCACGTGATGAAGCGGCGCCGGGGCTCCCTGCCGGGCGACGGGCGCGCCGACAACCACCGCGCACGTCGCTATGTCGCCAAGTACACGATCAACCCGGCCGTCGCGCAGGGCCTCGACCGCGAGATCGGCTCCGTGGAGAGCGGGAAGCTGGCCGACCTCGTGCTGTGGGACCCGGCCTTCTTCGGCGTCAAGCCGCAGCTCGTCATCAAGGGCGGCCAGATCGCGTACGCGCAGATGGGCGATGCCAACGCCTCCATCCCCACCCCGCAGCCGGTGCTGCCCCGGCCGATGTTCGGCGCGCTCGGCAGGGCGCCCGCCGCGAACTCGTTCAACTTCGTGGCCCCGGCCGCGATCGAGGACGGGCTGCCCGAACGCCTCGGTCTCGGCAAGCGGTTCGTCCCGATCGGGAACACCCGCCGCGTCACCA
Source organism: Streptomyces sp. NPDC046122 (assembly GCF_056429965.1). Lineage (NCBI taxonomy): Bacteria > Bacillati > Actinomycetota > Actinomycetes > Kitasatosporales > Streptomycetaceae > Streptomyces > Streptomyces sp. NPDC046122. The sequence goes on from NZ_JBWKLQ010000003.1 coordinate 99,448, forward strand.
AAGCCGACATGCGCGAGAACGACGCCCTCCCGCGCGTCGAGGTCGACCCCGACACCTTCACGGTGACGATCGACGGCGACGCGGTGGAACCCGCGCCCGCCGCCGAACTGCCGATGGCCCAGCGTTACTTCCTCTTCTGACCATGGAGACCTCCACGCACGGTACGCACCCGGGGGCGGCGCGGGCCGCCCTCCTCGTCCTCGCGGACGGGCGGTTCCCCGCCGGCGGCCACGCCCACTCCGGGGGCGCCGAGGCCGCGGTCAAGGCGGGCCGGATCCGCGACGCCGCGGACCTGGCCGCCTTCTGCCGGGGCCGGCTGCACACCACCGGACTGACCTCGGCGGCGCTCGCCGCCGCGGCGGCCGCGGGTGTGGACCCGCTCGCACTGGACGAGGCCGCCGACGCCCGCACGCCGTCCCCCGCCCTGCGGGCGACGGCGCGCAAGCTCGGCCGGCAGCTGATGCGCGCCGCCCGCGCCACCTGGCCGTGCGACGCGCTCGACACGCTCGCCGCCGCGTGCCCGCGCGGCGCGCACCAGCCCGTCGTCCTCGGCGTCACCGCCCGTGCGGCGGGTCTCGCACCCGGCGACGCCGCACACTGCGCCGCGTACGAGGCCGTCGGCGGACCCGCCACCGCCGTCGTACGGCTCCTCGGCCTCGACCCCTTCGAGGCCACCGCCGTCCTCGCGCGCCTCGCTCCCGAACTCGACCAGGTCGCGCGGCGTGCGGCCCATGCCGCCGACCGGGCCCTGACCGAAGGCGCCGGCACACTTCCCGCGGCGTCCGCGCCGCTGCTCGACATCACGGCGGAGGCGCACGCGGCCTGGCCCGTACGCCTCTTCGCCTCGTAACACCGCCTAGGAGCCGCACATCATGCACCTCGACCACAGTCACGACAGGGCCAAGGCCGTCGGCGCCGACGCGTCCCGCCCCGACGGCACCCGGCGCGCCCTGCGCATCGGGCTCGGCGGACCGGTCGGCTCGGGCAAGACCGCGACAGTGGCGGCCCTGTGCCGCGCGCTGCGCGAAGAGCTGTCCATCGCCGTCGTCACCAACGACATCTACACGCGCGAGGACGCCGAGTTCCTGCTGCGCAACGCCGTTCTGCCGCCCGAGCGCATCCAGGCCGTCGAGACGGGGGCCTGTCCGCACACCGCCATCCGCGACGACATCTCCGCCAACCTCGAAGCGGTGGAGGACCTGGAGGACGCGGTCGGCCCGCTCGACCTCATCCTGGTCGAGTCGGGCGGCGACAACCTCACCGCCACCTTCTCCAAGGGGCTCGTCGACGCGCAGGTCTTCGTCATCGACGTGGCGGGCGGCGACGACATCCCGCGCAAGGGCGGTCCGGGCGTCACGACGGCCGACCTGCTGGTCGTCAACAAGACCGACCTCGCCCCGTACGTCGGCTCCGACCTCGGCCGCATGGCGCGCGACGCCGCGGCGCAGCGCGGCGAACTCCCCGTCGCCTTCACCTCGCTGACCTCCGGCGACGGGGTGAAGCCGGTGGCCGACTGGGTCCGCGCGCGGCTCGCCGCCTGGTCCGCGTGACCACCGCGGCGCCGGCGGGCATCGCGGCGACGGCCAGGATCACCGCTGTGCCCGACGGCCTCGGCGGCACCCGGCTGCCCCTGCTGGAGAGCGACGGCCCGCTGGCCCTGCGCCGTACGCGCGGCACGGGCGGCTCGGCCCGGGTCACCGTCGTCGGCGCGATGAGCGCGCCGCTGGGCGGGGACCGGCTGGCCGTCGAGGCCGACGTGCGCGACGGGGCCGCCCTCGCCGTGGACTCGGCGGCGGCCACGGTGGCCCTGCCCGGCCGCGGCGGCGGGCACGCCCGTTACGACGTGCGACTCACGGCCGGAGCGGGCGCGCGCCTGCGCTGGCTGCCGGAGCCGCTGGTCTCGGCGCGCGGCAGCGACCTGCGCATGACCACCCGCGTGGAGCTCGCCGCCTCGGCCCGCCTGGTGCTGCGCGAGGAGCAGGTCCTCGGCCGGTACGGCGAGGAGCCCGGCACGCTCACAACCCGTCTCACCGTCCACCGGGCCGGCCGCCCGCTGCTGGACCAGGAACTGGCGTACGGTCGGGGGGCGCCCGGCGGGTGGGACGGGGGAGCCGTGCTGGGCGGATTCCGGGCCGTCGGCCAACTCCTCGTCGTGGAACCGGATTTCGAGCACCATCCGCCCGAAACGACCCTTCTGGGTGACAACGCGGTGCTGACGCCGCTCGCCGGACCCGCCGTGCTGGTCACGGCGGTGGCGACCGACGCCTTGAGGCTGCGACGCGTACTGGAACGGGCACTTCAGACATTTGGGTGACGGCCAAGTGCACCGCTCAGCGGGACACGGGTCTCCGGTTATGGGATTGGTAAAGAAACGCCAGTACAGCCTGTTGCCCGGGACCCTTCAGACGACAGGATTCGCCCGTACACGTACGGACCCATGACCACAGTCGTCACGTACGCCACAACACTCACAGGGGGAGGCACCACTTGAGACGTACAGCAGCGCTCGGCTCCGCCGGCACTCTCATAGCGGGCACCTTGATGGCCGGCGCGATAGCCGCGCCGGCCGCCGGCGCCGAGGGCCGCAGCACCAGCAGCGTCAGCACGTCCGAGGCCCGCGGCGTTCAGATCGCCGCCCAGCGTGCCGCGAAGGCGGGCGTCGACTGGCGCGACTGCCCGGCCGACTGGGGCTTCGACAAGCCCATCCAGTGCGGCTGGGTCACCGTCCCGGTCGACTACGCCAAGCCCAACGGCCGCAAGATCAAGATCGCCGTCGACCGCGTCGGCAACACCGGCTCCGCGCAGGACCGCCAGGGCGCGCTCCTCTACAACCCCGGCGGCCCCGGCGGCTCGGGCATGAGGTTCCCGACCCGGGTCACCAAGAAGAACCCGATCTACACGAAGCTGGCCAAGGCGTACGACTTCGTGGGCTTCGACCCCCGCGGCGTCGGGCACTCCTCGCCCATCTCGTGCGTCGACCCGCAGGAGTTCGTCAAGGCGCCGAAGCTCGACCCGGTGCCCGACAGCGAGGCCGACAAGCGGGCCCAGCGCAAACTCGCCGCCGAGTACGCGGACGGCTGCCAGGAGCGCAGCGGCTGGCTGCTGCCGCACATGACCACCCCGAACACCGCACGCGACCTGGACGTCGTCCGCGCCGCGCTCGGTGAGCGGAAGCTGAACTTCCTCGGCGTCTCGTACGGCACCTACCTCGGCGCGGTCTACGGAACGCTGTTCCCGGGCCACGTCCGCCGCATGGTCGTCGACAGCGTGGTCAACCCGTCGAAGGAGAAGATCTGGTACCAGGCCAACCTGGACCAGGACGTCGCCTTCCAAATGCGCTGGGACGACTGGAAGCAGTGGGTGGCCGAGAATGACGCCGCCTACCACCTCGGGGACACCCCCGAGGAGGTCGAGCGGCAGTGGCTGAAGCTGCGCGCCACCGCCAAGAAGAGCCCCATCGGCGGCGTCGTCGGCCCCGCCGAGCTCATCGGCTTCTTCCAGAGCGCGCCGTACTACGACTCCGCCTGGGCGCACACCGCAGAGGTCTGGAGCAAGTACGTCGCGGGTGACACGCAGGCCCTCGTCGACGAGATCGCGCCGGACCTGTCGGACACCGCGGGCAACGCGGCGTCCGAGAACGGCAACGCCGTCTACACCGCCGTCGAGTGCGCCGACGCCAAGTGGCCCACCAGCTGGAAGACGTGGGACCGGGACAACACCAGGCTGCACAAGGACCACCCGTTCATGACGTGGGCCAACGCCTGGATGAACCTGCCCTGCGCCACGTGGTCGTCGAAGCAGCAGACCCCGCTGAACGTCAAGTCCGGCAAGGGGCTGCCGCCGGTCCTGATCGTGCAGGCCGAGCGCGACGCCGCCACGCCGTACGAGGGCGCCGTCGAGCTGCACAAGCGCTTCAAGGGCTCGCGCCTGATCACCGAGAAGGGCGCCGGCTCGCACGGCGTCACCGGGATCGCCAACCCGTGCGTCAATGACCGGGTCGACACCTACCTGCTCACCGGGAAGACCGACAGCCGCGACGTGACGTGCGCCCCGCACGCCACACCGAAGCCGTGACGGTACGTCCCGCCTGATCGGGTGGACGGGGGCGGCCGGAGTTCCGGCCGCCCCTTGCACCGCCCCCTCCGCTTCCCGCCCCCGCCCGTCAGCCGCCGGCCAGCCAGGCGTCCTCCGCCGCGTAGTCGAACGGGCCGCCTGCCGGGCCGTAGCGCTGCGCCAGCTTGGGGAACGCCTCCCGCCAGTCCCGGCCGCGCAGCGCGTCCGTCAGCCATTCCACGGTCGCGGGCAGCGACTCGGCGTACCGCGTCACCGGCGTGTATCCCAGCTCGCGCTCGGCGGCCGACATGTCGTAGACGACGGGGTGTGCGCCGCTCCACGGCGTTTCCCCGATCTCCGGGGCGGGCGGCGCCCCCTCCACGAGCACCAGCTCACTCCGCACGCCCATGACCGCGTCGATCGCCGCACTGATCTCCAGGACGGTGGGCGCGTCGGGGTCGCCGCCGTTGAGCACCCGTGCTCCCGGCCGCGCCGCCGCCAGCCGGATAAGCTCACCGAGGTTCGACACGTGCACGGGGTGGAACCGGCTGCGCCCGCCGTGCGCCAGGATCCGCACCTTCCGCCCGTCCAGCACGCGCTTGACGAAATGGATCTCGCGCGGCGTCCGGCAGTACGGTCCGTGCACCGCGCCCGCCCGCAGCACGGTCGTCGGCAGCCGGTCGGCGGCCGCCAGCAGGCGCCGTTCGATCGCGGCCTTCCTGGTCCCGTACGTCGTGTCGCCCGGCGCCACGGTGGCCAGGCTCTCCGGGATCGGCACGGGGTAGCGGGGGAACCCGTCGGGCTGCCCCTGGGTGTCGAAACTGCGCCCCCTGTCGTCCTCGTACACGGCGCCGCTGGAGATGACGACCGCGGAACCGATCCGGTCCGCGAGCCCCGTCAGCTGCGCCGCGTGGCGCTCCTCCATCGCGACCATGTCCACCAGCACGTCGCAGCCGTCGCCGAGGGCGGCGGCCAGCGCGGCGTCGTCGTCCCGGTCGAGCGCCACGGTCCGCACGTCCGGCGGCCACGTCGCGTCGCGGCCGCCGCCCCGCGACGCCGCCGTCACCTCCCACCCGTCCTCGGCGAGCGCCCGTACGGCCGCCCGCCCGATCTGTCCCGCTGCTCCGATGACGAACGCGTTTCCCTTGGTCATGCCAGGGACGTTAGGCGCGCGGCGACGGCCGGGGGGCCATGGTTCGCCGTCCGCTGATCCGCCGTCAGCGCAGGAGCCTCGGGAACTTCTTCGCCTGCTCCGCCTTGACCTCGGCGGCGTACCGGTCGACGTACTCCTGCCCGGAGAGTTCGAGGATGGCGTACATGATCTCGTCGGTGACCGCGCGGAGCGCCGCCTTCTCGTTCTCCAAGCCGGCGTAGCGGGAGAAGTCCAGCGGCTCGCCGAAGCGGATGGCGACGCGCTTGATGCGCGGCACGACCTGGCCCGGCGGCTGGATCTCGAACGTGCCGACCATCGCGCACGGGATCACGGGCACTCCCGCCTGGAGCGCCATCGCGGCCACCCCGACCTTGCCCTTGTAGAGGCGGCCGTCGTGCGAGCGGGTGCCCTCCGGGTAGATCCCCAGAAGCTCGCCCTTGCTCAGTACGCCGAGCCCCTCGCGGATCGCCGCCTTCCCCGCCTCCTTGCCCGACCGGTCCACCGGGATCTGGCCGGCGCTGCGGAAGAACGCGGCGGTCAGCCGGCCCTTGAGGCCCGGGCCCGTGAAGTACTCGGCCTTGGCGAGGAAGGTGATGCGCCGCTTGATGATCGCCGGCATCAGGAAGTGGTCGGAGAACGACAGGTGGTTGCCCGCCACGATCGCGGCGCCCTCGTCGGGGATGTGCTCGAGCCCTGCGATCCTGGGCCGGAACAGCAGTCTCAGCAGTGGCCCGAGAAGGACGTACTTGAGCACGTAGTAGAACACGGGGCGGCTCCTAGTTCTGCCGGATCGGCTCCAGGGCTCGGGCCAGTGCTGACCCCCTACGACTTTACTGACTTGGCATCAGGCACGGCACCGGGCGTCCGGTCCGGGGCGCTGGTTAGGATGCGGTATGAGTCAGCAGGCGTGGTGGACGGCACGGCCCCTCGGGGTGCGGTTGTACGCGCTGCTCGTGCCGGCCCTGCTGGCGGGCCTGATCGCCATGCACGGGCTGGGGCCCGCCGTCCCGCCGGAGCGGCCCTTCGCCGCGGCGGACGTCCGCCACGCCGCCCCGTCGCACCCGGGCTCCGGCGAGAGCCCGGCCCGCGCAGCCCACGCGGCTCCCGCCGCTCACGGCGGCGGCGCCTCCCACGCGCCCCATGGCCAGGGACCGTCCGACGCGGTCCAGGACCACGACTGCGTCCACGCCGCGCACGGCGAGGGCGGCGCCGGCGGACACCTCGAGCACGCCGACTCCACCTGCGCCGCCGTCGGCACGAGCGGAGCGCCCGCACTGCCCGCGCCCGCCCCGGCCGACATCACCGCCGGTACGGCCGCGGACGGTGCGGCGGTACCCGCCGTGGCGCCGCCGGGCGAGCGGGCCCCGCCCTCACTGAGCGAACTGCAACTCCTGCGCATATAGGCCGCCCCGGCGCAGCGACCGGCGACAGCCTCCGGTCGCGACGCCGCCCGCAGCCATGCCTCAATCCATGCGCACCCCAGGAGCAGCACCACCATGACCGCACACCGTTCCGCGATCCGCCGCGCCGCCGCAGTGGCGGCAGCGGCCACCGCCGGCGTCGTACTCGCCGCCTGCGGCGGGGGAGACCACACGTCCTCCGGCCACACCGGCCACGACAAGAGCGCCTCACCGACGCCGTCGGCCTCCGCCCCCGCAGCGCGGGGCGAGCGGAACGCCGCCGACGTCACGTTCGCGAAGGGGATGATCCCGCACCACCGGCAGGCCGTGGACATGGCCCGGCTGGCGTCCCGGGCGGGATCCGCCGAGGTCAAGAAGCTGGCCGCGGAGATCGAGAAGGCTCAGGAGCCGGAGATCCGGACGCTGTCCGGCTGGCTCACCGCCTGGGGCGAGGAGGTCCCCGAAGAGGGCGCCGACGACGAGCACGCCGGGCACTCGGCGGCCGGAATGATGACGGCCGAGCAGTTGGACGAGTTGGAGAAGTCCTCCGGCGAGGCGTTCGACACCGCGTTCCTCACCATGATGGTCGAGCACCACGAAGGGGCGGTCGCGATGGCACAGACCGAGCGGTCCGACGGCGCCCACCAGCCGGCCAAGGAGATGGCCGGTGACATCGTGACGTCTCAGAGCGCCGAGATCGCACGCATGAAGAAGCTGCTCGGCGAGAACTGACCGCAGGGGCACCGGAGCGGGGGGGGGGGGGGGCCCCCCCCCCCCCCCCGTTTGGTCCCCCCCCGCCACCCCCCAAGGGTTAGCGTTTGACACGGGGCCGGGGTGACCGGGGGGACCTGCCCCCCCGGCAGGAAACACACAACCGTATC
>NZ_JBWKLQ010000003.1:106944-432816 GCF_056429965.1 Streptomyces sp. NPDC046122
AGGGAGGGATTTGGGACTTTGCGCTCCAGAAAACAGAAGAGCCAAAAAAAGAGAAAACGCTCCTAAAAAAAAACCAACCAAAGGAACACCGGGGGGGGCCCCCCCGTTCCCCCCCCCCCCTCGCCGGTCGGCTCCCGCCAGGCCGCCCGCAGGGCGTGCATGTGCGATACGGCGCGGGCGTGACGGGGGAGCCTGCCCGTACGGGCAGGCACGCCAAGGCGGCGCCGGCCCGGTTCGCCGCCTCCGCACCGGCCGGCGACGGACATCCGGCGGGGACGGTCGCCGGCCACCCGGGCGGCGCGCAGCACCTGCCGCCCCCGACCCGCTGCCGTACAATTCAAGCAGCGGCTCTGTGTACGACGGCGTACTTCGATCATGAGTAATCCCATCGAGGACTACGCCCTCATCAGCGACCTCGAGACTGCCGCGATGCTGGGCAGGGACGGGTCGATCGACTGGCTCTGCTTCCCGCGCTTCGATTCCCCCGCCTGCTTCGCCGCACTGCTCGGAACCGGGGACAACGGGTACTGGCGCGTCGCCCCCGTCGGCAGCCGGGCCTGCTCGCACCGGGCCTACCGCCCGGACACGCTCGTGCTCGACTCGTACTGGGAGACCCCGACCGGGACCGTACGCATCACCGACTTCATGCCGCCGCGCGGCGGGATGCCCTGCATCGTGCGCACCGTCGAAGGCATGTCGGGGACGGTCCCGCTGCGCAGCGAACTCAAACCGCGTTTCCACCAGGGCCGGGTCCTGCCCTGGGTGCGGGCAACCGGCAACGGCACGGTCGCGGTCGCCGGGCCCGACTCGGTGTGGCTGAGCGCCGACGGGCCGGTGCGCCGCCTCGACCGTACGGACGCGATCGCCGGCGAGTTCAGCGTCACGGCGGGCCGGCGGCTGACCCTGATGCTGGTGTGGACGCCGTCGCACCTCACCACCCTGCCAGCGCCGCTGTGCGTCCCGCCCGAGACCGCGCTCAAGGCGACCACCGACTTCTGGCGCGACTGGACCGCCCAGTGCCGCTACCAGGGGCCCTGGCGCGAAGCCGTCGTACGGTCCCTCATCACCCTCAAGGCGCTCACCTACGCCCCCACCGGCGGCATCGTCGCCGCGCCCACCACGTCGCTCCCCGAATGCGCGGGCGGCGAGCGAAACTGGGACTACCGCTACTGCTGGCTGCGCGACTCGACCCTGACCCTCTCCTGCCTGCTGCGCAGCGGCTACCGGGAGGAGGCGACGGCCTGGCTCGACTGGCTGCTGCGCGCCATCGCGGGCGAACCGGCGGACCTCCAGGCGGTGTACGGCATCGAGGGGCACCGGCACCTCCCGGAGACCGAAGCCCCCTGGCTGCCCGGGTACGAGGGCGCCCGGCCGGTCCGCTTCGGCAACGCCGCGGTCGATCAGTTCCAGCTGGACGTGTACGGCGAGGTCCTCGACACGCTCTACTGGTCGCTGCGCGCGGGCATTTCCCTGCAGCCCCACATGTGGAGCCTGGTGAACGCACTGATGAGCTATCTGCGCGCGCACTGGCGCGACGCCGACGAGGGGCTGTGGGAGGTCCGCGGGCCGCGGCGCCAGTTCGTCCACTCCAAGGTCATGTCGTGGGTCGCCGCCGATCGCGCCCTGCGCATGGGGACCATCCTCGGCAGGAACGGCTCCTCGGGGCAGTGGCGGGCCATGCGCAGCGCGGTGCACCGGGAGGTCTGCCGCGAGGGGTGGGACCCGCGGCAGCAGTCGTTCGTCCAGTCCTACGGTTCGTGCGCCCTCGACGCGTCCGCCCTGCTCATGCCCAAGCTCGGTTTCCTGCCCCCGCGCGACGCGCGGGTGCGCGGCACCGTCCGGGCGATGCGGGCCCTGGAGCACGAGGGCTTCGTACGACGCTACGCGCAGGGCGGGAGCGACGGGCAGGACGGCGACGGTGTGCACAGTGTCGACGGCATCCACGGCTCCGAGGGCACGTTCGTGGCGTGTTCGCTCTGGTACGCCGAGGCCCTCGCGACGACCGGCCGCCTCGACCGGGCGCGGGAGACCTTCGAGCGGGTCCTGGGCATCCGCAACGACGTGGGGCTGCTCTCGGAGCAGTGGGATCCGAGCGGCCGGCGGCAACTGGGGAACGCCCCGCAGGCGTTCAGCCACATCGCCCTCGTGGACACGGCGTTCGCCCTCCGGCGGGCCGGTGTCGCACCGGCCGGCGGGGGCACACCGGACGACGGCTGAAGGCAGCGGACCGCGGCCGGGCCGCCCGCGTCGGGCGGCTCACCTGACCGCCGTCAGGAGCACCATGCCCGTGTCCCCGTAGTCCGGCAGCGTGGGGTCGGCGTCGATCCGGCTGACGGTGAGCCGCCGGGTGAGCGGCTCGAAGACCTTCCCGACGACGGCCGGATTCACCGGGCAGCCCGGCCACCGCGACGCGGGACCGATGCGGTACGTCGGCATGTTCTCCATGAACGCCGCCACCAGATGCCCCCCTGGGCGGACCGATCGCACGAAACACGCGCAGAAGTCCGCGAACTCCTCACAGTCCTCCGTGACCCCCTCCGCGACGAAGTTCATCGACGCGACGCCGTAGGCCCCGGCGGGGAGGTCCCGCACGTCCGCGTGGACGACGCGCACCGGTGCGAGGGCCTCGGACAGCGTCGCCGGAAGGCCGGGATCGAGCCGCCGGCACAGCTCGTAGAAGGGCAGCCAGCTGTCGTCGGGGCCCTGTACCAGCTGCCGGGTCAGGTACGCGACACCCGAAGCCCCGGCCTCGACGGCGTCGACGCGCCGGCTCGCGGCGGCGGCGAGCATGAGCGGATACAGGTTGGGGCCGGCCCCGAACTCGACGGAACGCGCAACGGCGCCCGGCGCGAAGCGGCGGTAGAACGCCGAGTGGTGGGAGATGACGGCGGCGTCCGAGGGATGCAGCGCGCGGTAGTTCTCCGCGAGGTAGTCCTGGACGGGCCAGCGGTCCCAGTCGACGTCGTCGTTGCGGGTCGGCGGGCGCGCGGACACGGCCTCCTCAGCTCCTCGGCCGCAGGGCGAACCGCTCGGACAGCCCGGTCAGCGTGGCGTTCAGCCGGCTGATGTCCTCGTCGGAGTTGAGGGCCGTGACCTGGATGCGGAAACCGACCCGGTCGCGCGGTACGAGCGGGTAGGCCGCCAGGGTCACGTACACGCCCTCGTCCCACAGGTACCCGGCGACCGCGTCGAGGTCCGAGGCGTCCGCCAGCGGGATCTCCACGATCGGCAGCACTCCGGCGTTCGGCGTGTCGACGCCCAGGCGCCGGACGTGGTCCAGCACGCGCACGGTCTTGCGGTGCAGGCCGGCCCGGATGACGTCGCCCCGGCGGTCGTTGACCTCCAGCCCGGCGAGCGTGGTGGCGAGCGAGGCGGTGGGGGAGGGGCCCGAGTACAGGTAGGGGCCGGCGGCGACCTTCAGCAGGTCCTTGAGCGCCGGGGGAAGCGCCAGGAAGGCCAGCAGCGACGAGTACGCCTTGGAGAAGCCGCCTACGAGCACGATGTTGTCGTAGGTCTCCCCGGTGTGCCGCACGACGCTGTTGCCGCGCGCTCCGTACGGGCACAGCTCGTCCGCCCGGCGTTCACCGATGACGCCGAAGCCGTGGGTGTCGTCGATGTAGAGCGTCGCGTCGTGGTCCCGGCAGATCCCCGCCAGTTCGGGCACGTCCGGGATGTTGCCGGTCATGCTGTTGACACCGTCGAGGCAGACGAGCCGGGCGGGTCCGGGCGGTATGCCGCGCAGCATCGCCTCCAGCCGCTCCGGCTGCTCGCAGCGGAAGCGGTGCAGGGTGGCGCCCTGCCCCCGGGCGGACACGCAGCCGTCGTACACGGTCCGGTGCGCCGTCGCCTCCACGAAGACGTGGCCCTGGTCCGCGAGGACGGGGATCACCGAGGAGTGGATCAGCGTTGCCGTCGGCAGCAGCAGGGTGTCGGGCGCGCGGAGCAGCGCGGCGAGCCGCTCCTCGATGTCGGGGTACAGCCGCGGGCTGCCGAGCAGCCGGGACCAGCTGGGATGCGTTCCCCAGCGCCGTACGGCCGGTTCGATCGCGTCGATGATCTCGGGATCGCAGTCGAAGCCCAGGTAGTTGCAGGAGGCGAAGTCGATCAGCCAGTGGTCGCCGCTGCGGATGTGCCGGCCGCGGACCTCGTCGAGGACCGCGTCGCTCATCGGGCTGGTCCGCCGCAGATGCTCCAGGTCGTCCCACCGGGGGTCGCGTGCGCCCGGGGCGGGGGTTCGCCGGACTGCGGTGTTCTCCTTCTCCGGTGGGGCCGGGCCCGGCGTGGCAGGGCCCGGCGGGGCGGGACCCGGGTCGGCTGCCACCGGGGCGGCGGCGCCCGGTGGGGCCGGACGAGCCGGGGCGGGGCCCGGGGCCGGCCGACGGGCCGGCGCCGCCCTGCTTCCGGGCCGTTCGGCCGCCCGTCGGTTCTCCCCGGGGTGGCGCAGCAGGTACTCGCCCTGCTCCATGGTCATCGGCCGGGCGAAGAGGTACCCCTGCCCGAAGCGGCATCCCATGTGGGCCAGGAGATCGCGCTGCGCCGCGTCCTCGATCCCCTCGGCGATGACCTGGAGGCCGAGGGTGTCGGCGATGCGCACGATCCCTTCGACGAGCGCGACCTGCTGGGCGTCGGTCGTGAGGTCGTCGATGAACGACTTGTCGATCTTGAGTACGTCGATCGGGAACTCCCGCAGGTAGCGCAGTGAGGAGAACCCCGTACCGAAGTCGTCGACGGCTATGCGTACGTCGAGGTCCTTCAGGGCGTGCATGACGGCCTCGACCTGCGCGTCCCGCCGCATGAGCACCGACTCGGTCAGCTCCAGCTGCAGCGAACCGGGCGAGAGCCCGGGGGTCGCGAGCACCTTGCACACCTGGTCGAGGAACTCGCTCTCCCGGAACTGACGGGCCGACACGTTGACGCTGACGTACGGCGGATCGCGGGGCGCGGCCCGCTGGAGCCCGGCGATGTCGGCCGTGGCGCTGCCCAGCACCCAGGCCCCCAGCGGCGCGATGTACCCGGTCTCCTCGGCGAGCGCGATGAACTGCTGCGGCGGGACCAGGCCGCGCTGCGCGTGCGGCCAGCGGGCCAGTGCCTCGAAGCCGACGACCCGGTCCGCGGCGATGTCCACCACGGGCTGGTAGCGCACGGCGAACTCCTTGTCGGCGACCGCCCGGCCCAGGCCGGCCTGGAGGCTGTGCCGCTCCAGCATGCGGGTCCCCAGCCGGGGCTGGAAGCGGCGCCACTGGCGCTTCCCGGCGGCCTTCGCGGCGTACAGGGCCAGGTCGGCGTGGCTCAGCAGTTCCCCGCTGCCGGCGCTGTCCAGCGCCGTGGCCACGCCCACACTCGCCGAGACGCTCACGGAGGCGTCGGCCAGCCGGAACGGCCGGTTCAGCGTCTGCACGATCTGCGCGGCCAGGAGTTCGGCGTCGATGGGCTGCTTGGCGTCCTCCATCAGCACCGCGAACTCGTCGCCGCCGAGCCGCGCCGCGGTGTCGGTGCGGCGCAGTGACTCCGACAGCCGGCTGCCGACCGCGACGAGGAGCTGGTCCCCCACGGTGTGGCCCATGGTGTCGTTGACGATCTTGAAGTCGTCGAGGTCCACGAACAGCACACAGGTCAGGGACGACTCGCGGCGGCCGCGCAGCAGCGCGCGCTCGATCCGCTCCAGCAGCAGCGTCCTGTTGGGCAGGCCGGTCAGCGAGTCGTGGAACGCCCGCTGGGTCAGCTCGTGCTCCAGCTGGCGCTGCTCGGTCACGTCCCGCAGCGTCACGACGAGTCCGCGTACGGTCCGGTCGTGCCGCAGATCGCGGCACCTGACCTGCACTTCCATGGGGCCGCCCTCCCGGGGGACGAACCAGTGGTCCTGCGACTCCCCTTGTTCCCCCTTCCACATGGCTGTCAGCACCGCGGCCGCCCGGTCGCGGTCGCGGGCGTCCACCAGGCCGGGCAGCGGCGCGCCGACCAGCTGCACGTCACCGAACACGGCCTGCGCCGAGGGGCTCGCGTAGCGGACGGTGCTGTCCTCGCCGACGATGAGGATGACGTCCGAGGCGTTGCGCACCAGCGTGCGGAAGTACGCCTCGCTCTCCCGCCGGGTGATCTCCTGGCGCAGCGCGACGCGCTCCAGGGCGAGTCCCGCGTGCGAGGCCAGGATCTCCAACGACCCGCGTGTCTCCATGAGTTGCTTGCGGGGGCCGGCCGCCATCAGAAGACCCGGCAGCTCGCCGCCCGCCGGCCGGTCGGGCGGGATCATCGGGCAGACCAGGGCCGTCGGCAGGTTCCCCAACCGGGCCGCGATGCGCGGGCCGAGCGCGGACACCGGCACCAGTCGCGTCTCACGCGGGGCGAGGGCGACCGGCGTCATCTCGCCCGTACGGGCGTCACGCCACTCGCCCGCTCCCGACGGCGGGTGGCCGGAGGCGGCGCGCGGGTCGTCGGCCGGACCCGCCGACAGCAGCATGCTCGCGACCCGGGCCGCGGGCCCGGACAGCGAGGCGACGGCCGCGTCGCACGAGCGGGCCACTTCCTGCGGCGTGCCCGCCGACACCAGCGAGGCGGCCGCCGTGCGCAGGGCCACCTCGCGGGTCACCGCCTTGCGGTGGGCCACCACCATGCCCGTGAGGCGGAAGATGACGAGCAGCATCAGCGTGCCGGAGAAGGCCGCGATCACGGCCGCGTCCTGGGGCTGTCCGCGCAGCCCCTCGTAGAGCAGGATGGCCGGCGCGATCAGCACGGCGCCGGAGAGCAGCAGGAGCCGCAGCGGCGCCGGCAGCAGCGACTGCGGCTGACGCGACCGCGCGGTGAGTTCCACCATGGACGGATGCAGCGCCGCCAGCCCCCAGGCCGTGTAGAAGACGACCCAGCCCGTGTCCAGCAGCGTGCCCGCTTGCCACAGCCCGTTGAGCTGGAGCATGCCGTACGCGATGTCGAAGCCCAGCAGCGTGACGGTGCCGAGGACCAGCAACTGCACGGAACGGTTGCGGCCCGCCAGCAGCCCCGGGGTGAGCAGCCGGACCAGCAGCGCCAGCACCAGCACGTCGCCGAGCGGGTAGGCGATGCTGATGGCGCGCTGCTCCCAGGTCAGCCCCTCGACATGGGTCAGCGGCTGCACCAGGAACACCCAGACCGGCAGCGCGAGTCCGGCGGTGAAGATGAGCGCGTCGAGCAGACTCGGCAGGTCGCGCCCCTGCCAGCGGTATCTGACCAGGCCCATCAGCCCCACGGCGAAGAGCGGGTACGTCGCCAGGTAGAAGGCGTCCGAGAGCGACGGGAACGGGTTGGACGCCTGGAAGTACGTCTCCAGGACGTTGTAGTACGTGTCTCCCGTGGCGAAGGCGAGCAGCGCCGCCGCCAGCACCCACCACGGCCAGCGGTGCGCCGGCCGGTGGATGTGCACGCCGGTCAGGACGGCCACGACACCGGCAAGACCCACAACTCCCCAGAGCGGCGTGCGCGTCTGGGGGAGCGTCATGTAGACGCCCGTGGTGCCGGCGACGAGGACGACGTAACCGGCCATGAGCCCACGCGTCGTCCGAGTCACAGGCGTACGCCTCCTCCTCGATCGTAGGCACACCCGGAGGGACGCCGCATCCCGCGCGTCCCGTCCGCCGCGCACACGCCCGCCGTGTGCCCGCGCCTACCGGGTCGCCCGTCGGGCGGTGCCCGCGTAACCGTGGGGGTTGAGCTGCTGGAACCGCCAGGCGTCCCGGCACATGTCGACCAGGTCCCGGGTGGGGCGCCACCCCCAGGCGCGCCGCACGGCCGAGGCGTCCGCGACGAGTTCGGGCACGTCCCCCGGGCGGCGCGAGACGATGTCGTACGGGACGGTCGTGCCGCACGCCGCACTGAAGGCGGAGACGACCTCGAGGACCGACCGGCCCTTCCCGAGACCCAAGTTGTACGTCCGCATGCCGGAGCCGTCCGCGAGGTGGTCCAGCGCCACGCGGTGCGCCTCGACGGTGTCCATCACGTGGATGTAGTCGCGCACCCCCGTTCCGTCGGCGGTGGCGAAGTCGTCGCCGAAGATGCGGAGCCGGTGCCGACGGCCGACCGCCACCTGGGCGAGACTGGGCATCAGGTTCTCGGGTGTTCCGCTGGGGTCCTCGCCGAGCAGGCCGCTGGGATGGGCGCCGGCCGGATTGAAGTGGCGCAGGGCGACCACGGTGAACTCCGGGCACCGGCGGCACACGTCGTCGAGGATCTGCTCGCAGGCCCACTTGGAGGCCGCGTACGGATTGGCCGGCCGGACGGGAGTCGCCTCGTCCAGCGGCCCGCGCCCGGCGTCCCCGTAGATGGAGCTGGACGAGGAGAACACCATCTGGTGCACTCCGTGTTCGTACATCGCCCGCAGCAGCGAGGTGGTGCCGCCGATGTTGGTGTCGTAGTACTCGACGGGCATCCGCATCGACTCGCCGACGGCCTTGTGCGCGGCACAGTGCACGACGGCGTCCACGGAGTGGCGGTCGAAGACGGCCGAGAGGGCGCGTCGATCACGGATGTCCAGCTCGTACACGGCCCCGACGAACCGGCCGGCGATCCTTTCCACGCGGGCGAAGACCTGAGGTGTGCTGTTGGCGTAGTTGTCGACGACGATCAGCTCGTAGCCGTGGTCGAGCAGCTCGACGCAGGTGTGGCTGCCGATGAAGCCCGCGCCGCCGGTGACGAGCACGGTCGACGGGGGGCCGGGCGGCTTCCGGGGACCTGCGCGGGCCGGCGCGTCCCGATGGGGAACCCCCGGTTCCGGCTCGCTGTGCGTCATGGCCCGACGCTCCTGAGTGAGACGACGCTGTACGCTGCATATGTGCGTTTACGGCGTATATGTCGACTCTGCTCCGGTTGTGCGTCGGAGTCAAGATTCGGCCGAGCGGCGGGGCCGGAGGCGCCGAGAGACGAACCGGGAGGCGGACATGCCGGAAGAGGAGACCGGGGACGGCCGGGGCAGACGGGCCGGCGACCGGGGGCGTTACGGGCGGCTGAGCAGGGAACGGGTGCTGGCCACGGCCCTGGAGGTGGTCGACCGCGACGGCCTTTCCGGCCTCAGCATGCGCCGGCTGGGGGCGGAACTGGGCGTCGAGGCGATGGCCCTGTACCGGTACGCCCCCAGCAAGGACGCGCTGCTGGACGGGCTGGTAGAGACGTTCTGCCGGGAACTCCACCAGGACCTGGACCAGGACCCGGCCGGCCGGCCGGGTCCGGCCGACTGGCGCGGCGAACTGCGCCGGGTCGCGCTCGCCACCTACGGCGTAGCCCTGCGCCACCCCCACGTCGTACCGCTGCTCGCCACCCGTCTGCTGTCCACACCGATGGCCCGCCGGCCCCTCCCCGTCCTTCGCGTCGACGAGCGCGTCCTGGAGCTGCTGCACGGCGCGGGACTCGGCGAGCGCGAGGTGGTGGAGACCCACCGGTCCTTCACCGCCTGGCTGCTCGGCTACCTGGTGGTCGAGCTGCGGGCCATGGACGACGACCCGGGCGAACCGGACCCGGCCTTCCGGCTCGGCCTGCACCGCGTGCCCGCCGCGGAACTGCCGCGCCTGCGGGCCACCGCCGTGGCCATGGCGGGCCGCGGCGGTCCCGGAGGGCTGGCGGCCGGCCTGGACGCCCTGCTGGGGTGAGCGCGCGGCGCCCGCCGCGTGCGTCGTGTCCGCCGTACGGAGCAGCGCGCGCGCTCGTGAGCGGGACGCGGCGGCGCGGTCGCTTGCCCGCGGACGCCGGCGAACGGTGGCCTGACTTCCGCCGACACCCCGTCGCCAGGCACCCCAGCCCCCAGGAGGTCCGGATGCGCTCCCCAGCCACCGTCACCGCAGTCGTCCTGCTCGCCCTCGCGGCCGCGGCCCTGCCCGCACGGGCGGCGGAGGACGCCCCCGGTGGACCCAAGCCGCCCCAAGGGCTCTTCCTGACCGTCTCGGGGTCGTCCAGCACCTGGGTGCGGGGCGTGCTCCTGCAGTGCGCGCCGGATCCCTCGGGGCCCCACCCGGACGCCGTCGGCGCGTGCGAGGCGCTCGGCAGGGCCAACGGCGACTTCGACAAGCTCCCGGGGAACCCGCGCGCCTGTACGAAGCAGTACGAGCCCGTGACCGTCAGCGCCCGCGGCACGTGGCGCGGAGTTCCGACGGCCTGGCGCAAGACCTACCCCAACGCGTGCGTGCTCGACACCGCGACGGGGGCGGTCTTCCGCTTCTGACCCCGCGCCGCTCGTGACCCACGCCCGCTGCCGACCCGGGCCGCTGTGGGCCCTCCGCACTCCGCGCCCGTACCGGCGTCGCGCAGTTTCGTATCAGCAGGTCTCAGGTGCTCACCAGAGGCTCACCGGCTGCGCGACGCGGCCATCCCGATCGTGACCAGCCCCAGCACGACCCAGCCGAACCACAGCCAGCCGTTGCTGCCGAGCGCCGCCGTGTACGCCGATATGACGATCAGCGTACTGACGGTGAGCACCCCCATCGACTTCGTGGAACCGGGCATGCGCACCCCCTCCTTCTGGTGGAGGGCCATCGTCACCCCTCCGGGGCTCCCGCGCCACTGTCCCGACGTTACCGGCGACCTAACGCCCGCGCGCCTGGAGCGAGGCGAGGTAGGCGTTGTACGCCACCAGCTCCTTGTCGCCGTCGCGGTCCGCCGCCCGGTCCGCGCGCCGCGCGACCCGCTGCTCGGACCGGTACCACTGGAAGACCAGCGCGATCAGCACCAGCACCGACGGGATCTCCGAGAACGCCCAGGCGATGCCGCCCGCCGCGTTCTGGTCGCTCAGCGCGTCGATGCCGAGCGACGCGGGCGGGTTCGCGTACGTACCGATCATCGGCTGGGTCGCCATCATCAGCGCGATGCCGAAGAACGCGTGGAACGGCATGCCGGCGAAGAGCTCCAGCATCCGCATCACGTACCCCGGGCGGTGCGGCCCCGGGTCGACGCCCATGATCGGCCAGAAGAAGACCAGGCCGACCGCGAGGAAGTGGACCATCATGCCGAGGTGCCCGGGCCTGCTCGACATCAGGAAGTCGAAGACGGGCGTGAAGTACAGCGCGTAGAGGCTCGCGATGAACAGGGGGATCGTGAACGCCGGATGCGTGACGATCTTCATGTAGCGGCTGTGCAGCAGCATCAGCAGCACCTCGCGCGGTCCCTTGCGGTTCCCGCGCCCGGCGACCGGCAGCGCCCGCAGGGCGAGCGTCACCGGCGCGCCGAGCAGCAGCAGGATCGGCGACAGCATGCTGATCACCATGTGCTGCACCATGTGCACGCTGAACATGACCATGCCGTAGTCGTTCAGCCTGGTGCACATCACCAGTGCCACGCTCAGCACGCCCACGACGAAGAAGACCGTCCGGCCGACCGGCCAGCCGTCGCCGCGCCGCCGCAGCCGCACCACGCCCCACCCGTACAGGGCCAGCGCCAGGACGCAGCCCACCAGGAAGAAGAGATCGGGGGAGAACTCCAGCCCCCGCCCCAGCGTGAACGGCGGCAGATCCATGTTCATGCCGCTGCCGTGCCCGCTGTGATCCATTCGCGTACTCCCGAGGACTGCCCATTCGTAACGGTTGTCCGGTACAGAGTAGAACCGCCCCCGGCCGAGCTCGCGGCCGGGGGCGGTTCGCCGTACGCCCTACGAGGTCAGAGCACGCACTCGGCCTCGGCGTAGCGCTCGGTGGGCACGGTCTTCAGGGTCTCCACGGCCTCGGCCAGCGGGACCATCACGATGTCCGTGCCGCGCAGCGCCGTCATCATGCCGAACTCACCCCGGTGCGCCGCCTCCACCGCGTGCCAGCCGAAGCGGGTGGCGAGGACGCGGTCGTACGCCGTCGGGGTGCCGCCGCGCTGGACGTGGCCGAGGATGACGGGCCGCGCCTCCTTGCCGAGGCGCTCCTCCAGCTCGACGGACAGCTGCCGGGCCACGCCCGCGAAACGCTCGTGGCCGTACACGTCCTTGCCGCCGACGTCGAACTCCATGGAGCCCTCGCGCGGCTTCGCGCCCTCGGCGACGACGACGATCGCGAACCGCTTGCCGGCCGAGAACCGCTTGCCGACCAGCTCGGTCAGCTCGCCGATGTCGAAGGGCCGCTCGGGCACGACGATGGCGTGCGCCCCGGCCGCCATACCGGAGTGGAGCGCGATCCAGCCGGTGTGCCGCCCCATGACCTCGACGATCAGCACGCGCTGGTGCGACTCGGCGGTGGTCTTGAGCCGGTCGAGGGCCTCGGTCGCGACGCCGACGGCCGTGTCGAACCCGAAGGTGACGTCGGTCGACGCGATGTCGTTGTCGATGGTCTTCGGAACGCCGACGATCGGCAGCCCCGCCCCGGACAGCAGGTTCGCCGCCTTGAGCGTGCCTTCGCCGCCGATCGGGATGATCGCGTCGAGACCGAGGTCGGCGACATGGCCGCGCGCCCGCTCGACGCCGTCGCGCAGATGCGCGGGCTGGACCCGGGAGGAGCCGAGGATCGTGCCGCCGCGGGCCAGAATGCCGCCCACCGCGTCGAGGTCCAGCTTGCGGTAGTCGCATTCCAGAAGGCCGCGCCAGCCGTCGTGGAAGCCGATGACCTCGTCGCCGTGGTCGACGACGGCGCGGTGCACGACGGAACGGATGACAGCGTTCAGGCCGGGGCAGTCGCCGCCGGAAGTGAGTACACCAATACGCATGCCCGGAATACCTTTGCAACGTGGGCCGGAGACCGGACCACGTCGTCCGGTTGGATCCCCGTCACCCTACTCGCGCGGGGTGACGGGGCCGAACCGGCAGTCCGTCAGCTGGACACCGCAAAGATGGACGAACCGAGACAGCTCGTCAGGCGGGCTGCGTCGCGGAGGCGATGCGTTCGGCGCGCAGCGCCTCGTACCAGCGGTCGTCGGTCGGCGGCAGCGCGTTGACGTCGAGGGCCAGCTTCAGCAGCAGATCCGCGATGAGCGGGTTGCGGGCCAGGACGGGGCCGTGCATGTACGTGCCGAAGACGGTGTCGTTGTACGCGCCCTCCGTGCCGTCGCCGGTTCCGTTGCCCTTGCCGATCCGCGTCCGGGCGAACGGCCGCGCCGTCGGGCCCAGGTGGGTGATGCCCTGGTGGTTCTCGAAGCCCGTCAGCGGCGGCAGGCCCAGGCGCTCGTCGATGTCGCCGAGGACGTCGCCGACGCACCGCTCGCCCTCGCCGCGCGTGCTGACCACGTCGAGCAGCCCTAGGCCCTGCTCGCGCTCGCCGAGGTCGTTGATGAACTCGTGACCGAGGATCTGGTAGCCGGCGCAGACCGAGAAGACGATCGCGCCGTTGGAGACCGCGCGCTCCAGACCGCCGTCGCGGCGCAGCCGCTCCGCCGCGAGGCGCTGCGGCCGGTCCTCGCCGCCGCCGATCAGGTAGATGTCGCCCGAGGTGGGGATCTGCTGGTCGCTGCGTACGTCCACACGGTGGACGTCGAGGCCGCGCTGACGGGCCCGGCGCTCCACGACGAGGGCGTTGCCCTGGTCGCCGTACGTGCTCAGCAGGTCCGGGTAGATCCACACCAGGCGCAGGCTGTTGTCGCTCATGCTTGCTTGTCCTTTTCCGGTGTACGCGGGCCTAGTTGCCGACGCGGCGGCGCAGGTCCTGGAACGCGGTGTAGTTGGCGATCGTCTCGATCAGCCCGGGCGGCGCCAGCCGCACGGCCTCGTCGAGCGTCTCGCAGACCCGGAACTCCAGGTTCGCGACCTCCAGGCGCACCGCGAGGTCCAGCTTGCGGTCACCGAGCACGAAGATCGGGTGGCCGGCGAGCCGGGTGTAGTCGACGTCCCACAGCCAGGAGGTGTCCGTGCCGTCCGCGCCGCGCGCGTTGACGGCCAGGATCACCGGCGTGGGCGGCGGGTTGATGAGAGAAAACGTTTCGAGCCAGCCCGCCGGGTTCTTCGCGAGCAGCAGCCGCAGCTCGCGCTCCTGGAACTGGACCACGTCGTACCGGCCGGCCACCGCCTGCACCTGGTACATGCGCTCCAGCGCCACCTGCGGCGGCACGCCGAACACGGCGGCCACGGCGGCGGAGGTCGCGGCGTTCGCCTTGTTGGCGCGGCCGGGCAGCTGGAGGTGGATCGGCCAGGCCGAACCGTGCGGGTCGACGACGTGGTCGCCGCTCAGCACCCAGCTCGGGGTGGGGCGGCGGAAGCCGCACTCGCCGCAGAACCAGTCGTCGCCGGGGCGCTGCATGACACCGCCGCAGGACGGGCACGACCAGGCGTCGTCCTTCCACTCCTGGCCGGCCGCCACCCACACCACGCTGGGCGAGGAGGACGCGGCCCAGACGATCAGCGGGTCGTCGGCGTTCGCGATGACGACGGCCTTCGTGCCGGACAGGCCCTCGCGCCACTTCTCGGCCAGCATCCGGGTCTCGGCGGCCCGGTCGAGCTGGTCGCGGGAGAGGTTGAGCAGGGCGATCGCCTTGGGCGTCACATCGCGTGCGACTCCGGCGAGGTACTTCTCGTCGACCTCGATCACGCCGTACTTCGCGTCCGAGCCGCCCGCCAGGGCGGAGGTGATGCCCGCCGGCATGTTGGCGCCGAGCGCGTTGGAGACGACGGGGCCGCTGGCCCGCAGTGCCTCGGCGATGAGCCGGGTCGTCGTGGTCTTGCCGTTCGTCGCGGAGACGAGCACGACGTCGAGATGCTGGGCGAGCCGCCCGAGCAGGTCGGGGTCGAGCTTGAGCGCCACCTTGCCGCCGATCACGGATCCGCTGCCGCGTCCCGCGGCGCGGGACACCGCCGCCGCGGCCTTGCCTGCCGTCACGGCCAGCTTGGCCCGCGGCGACAACGGCTCCGTGTTGCCTGCCATCGTCACTGATCCTCCTTGCATCCGGCGCCGCATTTGCCCCAGGTCCACCGGTCAACGTCGGGGCTCAGCCTATCGAGAACAAGCCGGGCCCCCGCACCCCGGCACCACCGGGGGCGCCTCGGCCTCTGGTGGAACGTACGCTTGCCGCCATGCGACACCGCCCGATTCCCGGCAGTTCCGGGCTCGTACGACCCATGACACTGCTCGGTGACCCGGCGCTCCACGCGCCCTGCGAGACGGTGACCGACTTCGGTCCCTCGCTGGTCCGGCTCGTCGAGGACATGTTCGCGACGATGTACGCCGCCGAGGGGGTCGGCCTCGCGGCCAACCAAGTCGGCGTACCGCTGCGTGTCTTCGTCTACGACTGTCCGGACGACGAGGATGTCCGGCATGTCGGTCACATCGTCAACCCACGCCTGGTCGAGGCCGACGGCATCACCGTACGCGGTCCCGAGGGGTGCCTGTCCCTGCCGGGCATCGAGGCGGGTACGGAACGCTTCGACCGGGCGGTGGTGGAGGGCGTGTCGCTGACGGGCGATCCGGTCCGCGTCGAGGGCACCGGCTTCTTCGCCCGCTGTCTCCAGCACGAGTGCGACCATGTGTCCGGCCTGGTCTACACGGACCGCCTCACCGGCTGGCGCCGGTCCAGGGCGCTGCGCGCGGCGCGCCGGGCGCCCTGGGGCGGCAGAGGCTAGCGGCGGACGCCGGAAGGGCCCGTCCCCCTGTCGCGTCGTCCGCCTGCGCGGACACGCCCGCCGATCCCGGCCCGGGGGGCGGCGGCCGGGCGGGTCAGAAGCCGGGGCCGTCCGCGCGGTCGTCCGCGGCGGCGAGCCGGCCCCACAGCAGGTCCGCGAGGCTGGACACCAACTGCCGCCGGGAGCACGGGCGTTCACCCAGCCACCAGTCGCCGGCCGCGTGCATCATCCCGACGATCCCGTGTCCCCACACCCGCGCCAGCTGCTCGCTGCCGGGCCCCAGGTCGATGCGCTCCGCTATCACCGTGGCCAGTTCCTCGCCGAGGCGGCGCAGCAGCGGCGCCGAGTGGCGGCCCACGTCGAAGCCCTGCTCGGGCTGGTGGGCGTCCTCCGAGGGGTGCATCAGGAACCGGTACACCTCCGGGAACGCCTCGATCGCGGCGAGGTACGTGTCGAGCGTCGCCTCGACCCGCTCGCGCCGCTCGGCGGGCGCGTCCAGCGCCGCCCGCAGGGCCGACAGCAGCGCGTCGGTGTGACGCTTGGCCAGCGCGCGGTAGAGGCCGCCCTTGTCGCCGAAGTGCCGGTAGAGGATCGGCTTGGTGATCCCGGCCTCGGCGGCTATCGCGTTCATGGAAGCCTGGGGGCCGTCCCGCAGCACCACGCGGTCCGCCGCTTCGAGCAGTTCCCGCCGGCGCCGTGCGGCAGCGGAGCGCTGCTGCTCGTCCGTGTGTGTGGTGTCCATGGTGTTTCTCCCCGCCCAAAGCGATTCCGTGACGCCTGGGAAACGTAACACCAAGGCCCGGTGCCGCGCTGCCGCGGTTGACATGGCCTACTTACCGGTAACAGACTCCGGTTACCGCAAGTAACGCCTGAGTTTTTCGCAAGCAGTGCTGGAGGGGACATGGCCGAGTTCACACTCGAACTCAACGATGACCAGAAGCAGGTCCGCGACTGGATCCACGGGTTCGCCGCCGATGTGATGCGCCCGGCCGCCGCCGAGTGGGACGAGCGGGAGGAGACCCCCTGGCCCGTCATCCAGGAGGCGGCCAAGGTCGGCATCTACTCCCTCGACTTCTACGCCCAGCAGTTCTTCGACCCCACCGGCCTCGGCATCCCCATGGCGATGGAGGAGCTCTTCTGGGGCGACGCGGGCATCGGCCTGTCCATCGTCGGTACGGGGCTGGCCGCCGTCGGCGTCCTCGCCAACGGAACCGAGGAGCAGATCGGCACCTGGATCCCGCAGATGTACGGCGACCCCGACGACGTCAAGGTCGCCGCCTTCTGCTCTTCCGAGCCGGACGCCGGCTCCGACGTATCGGCGATGCGCACCCGCGCCGTCTACGACGAGGCCAAGGACGAGTGGGTCCTGAACGGCACGAAGACCTGGGCGACCAACGGCGGCATCGCCAACGTCCACGTCGTCGTCGCCCTCGTCGACCCCGAGCTGGGCTCCAAGGGCCACGCCTCCTTCATCGTCCCGCCAGCCACGCCGGGCCTGTCCCAGGGGCAGAAGTTCAAGAAGCACGGCATCCGCGCCTCGCACACCGCCGAGGTCGTACTGGAGAACGTCCGTGTCCCCGGCCACTGCCTGCTCGGCGGCAAGGACAAGCTCGACGAGCGCCTCGCCCGGGCCCGCGAGCGCGCCCGCACGGGCGGCGAGCGCGTGAAGAACGCCGCGATGGCCACCTTCGAGGCGTCGCGCCCGGCCGTCGGCGCCATGGCGGTGGGCACGGCCCGCGCCGCGTACGAGGTCGCTCTGGACTACGCCAGGACGCGGGAGCAGTTCGGCCGCCCGATCATCGACAACCAGGGCGTCGCCTTCCAGCTCGCCGACATGCGCACCCAGATCGACGCGGCCCGGCTGCTCGTCTGGCGGGCCTCCTGGATGGCGACGGCCGGCAAGCCGTTCACGTCGGCCGAGGGCTCGATGTCGAAGCTCTTCGCCAGCGAGACGGCCAAGAAGGTCACCGCGCAGGCCGTGCAGATCCTCGGCGGCAACGGCTACACGCGCGAGTACCCGGTGGAGCGCATGCACCGCGACGCCGCCATTTACACCATTTTCGAAGGCACCAGCGAGATCCAGCGCCTGGTCATCGCCCGCACCCTGTCGGGCATGCCCATCCGCTGACCCGCCGCGTCGCGGTACGCCGAAGGCGCCGTCACCCCGCGGACCGGGGGACGGCGCCTTCGTGCGCCGTCAGGCGGAGGGGAGCTGCGCCTCGATGGCCGTGACGACCTCGGGGGCCTCCGGCTCGACGCGCGGGCGGAACCGGCCGACGACCTCGCCCTTGGCGCTCACCAGGAACTTCTCGAAGTTCCACTGGACGTCCCCGGCCTCGCCGGCCTCGTCCTTCGCCGCCGTCAGCTCGACGAACAGCGGGTGCCGGTGATCCCCGTTGACCTCGATCTTCTCCAGCAGCGGGAACGTCACGCCGTAGCTCGCCGAGCAGAAGGTCCCGATCTCCTCCGCGCTGCCCGGCTCCTGGCCCGCGAACTGGTTGCACGGCACACCGAGGACCGTGAAGCCGCGCTCCTCGTACGTCTTCTGGAGCCGCTCCAGGCCCGCGTACTGCGGCGTCAGACCGCACTTGGACGCCACGTTGACCACCAGCACCGCCTTCCCCTCGTAGGCCGCCAGGCTGGTGGGCTCGCCGGTCAGGGTGCGCAGGGGGATGTCGTACAGGCTCATCGCCGTCTCCTATGGCTGGGGGCGGCCGGACACGGCCGGCCGTCGGTCACTGCTCCGTACTGTTCCAGAGACCGGCCGCAAGGCTGCCGACGGCCCTGCCCTTCCGGCACCGGCGGCGTTCAAGGGAGCCGCCGTATCGGCCGAGGACGCTTGTACCACCGTGTGGTGGCGCCGCGCGGCTCTCCCGGTTCTGAGCGCCGTCGCGGCGGCCATTCTCGCCTCCTGGGAAGGAACCGCGCCATGACCGGCCGCACCACCCCCGTACTCCTTCACAACGGACTCCTGATCGACGGCACGGGCGGCGAGCCGGTCGCGGACGGGGCGGTGCTCGTCGAGGACGGGCTCGTCCGCTGGGCCGGCCCGGCGGACGAACTGTCCGCCCTGCCGGAGCTGCCGTCCCCGGCGCGCCGCGTCGACGTACGCGGCCACACGATCCTGCCGGGCTTCATCGACTGCCATGTCCACATGGCGGCTCCCGGCGGCGCCCTCAGCCACGCGGAGATCGCGGCCATGCCGGCCTCGCTGCGCGTCTTCCTCGCCGCGCCGCGCATGAAGCTCACCCTCGACGCGGGCGTCACCACCGCACGTGACCTCGGCGGCGCGGACGCCGGCCACCGGGAGGCCGTCGAGTCGGGGCTGCTGCCGGGACCCCGGCTGCTCGTCGCGATCGCCATGCTCAGCCCGACCGGAGGTCACGGCGACTTCCGGGCGGCCCACGACAACGGCGCGAACGACCCCGTCATGGGACGGCTCGCCGACGGTGTGACCGGCTGCCGCAGGGCCGTGCGCGAGGTGCTCCGCCAGGGCGCCGACTGTGTCAAGATCGCGGCAACAGGCGGGGTGTGGAGTCCGACGGACCAGCCGGGCGACGAGGGCTTCCTGGAGGACGAGATCCGTACGATCACCGAGATCGCGGCCGGCCACGGAGGGCGCAGGGTGGCGGCCCACGCCCAGGGGCGCCGGGGCATCCTGAACGCCGTACGCGGCGGAGTGGCCAGCGTCGAGCACGGCTACGAGATCGACGACGAGGCCATCGACCTGATGCTGGAGCGCGGCACCTTCCTCGTGCCGACGCTCACCACCGCCCACACCGACCCCGACCCGCAGAAGGCGGCGGGCTGGGCGTACGCGAAGAAGAAGCACTGGCAGGCCGTCGCCCGCCGGCACATCCCGCACGCCGTCGCACGCGGAGTGCGCGTCGCCATGGGCACGGACTGCGGCATCGCGGAGCACGGCACCAACCTGCGGGAGCTGGAGCACCTCGTCGGCTGCGGGATGACGCCGATGGGCGCGATCCGCGCCGGGACCGCCGAGGCGGCCGAACTCCTCGGCCTGGCCCGGGAGATCGGCACCCTCGAAGCGGGCAAGCGGGCCGACATCGTCGTCGCCCGGGGCAACCCGCTGACCGACATCACCGTTCTCGGCACGCCCGGCAACGTCCTGCTCGTGATGAAGGACGGCGTCGCCTTCAAGGACCTCGAAGGCCTCGTGCCCCGATGACCCGGAGGGTACGGAGCAGGAGGCCTCGGGGCCGGGCGGACCGCCGCCTCAGGCGGACGGCAACCGGCGGAACAGCCCCTCCTGCACCACCGACACCAGCAGGTTGCCCGCGCGGTCGTAGATCCGCCCCCGCGCCAGCCCCCGGGCGCCGGTCGCGACGGGGGACTCCTGGTCGTACAGGAACCACTCGTCCGCCCGGAACGGCCGGTGGAACCACATCGCGTGGTCCAGCGACGCGATGTCGAAGGTGCGCGGCCCCCAGAGCGGCTCCACCGGGATGCGGACCGCGTCCAGCAGGGTCATGTCGGACGCGTACGCCAGCGCGCACGTGTGCACCAACTGGTCGTCGCCCAGCGGGCCGACCGCCCGCATCCACACCGCGCTGCGCGGGTCCGCCTCCTTGACCTCCTCGGCGGTCCAGCGCAGCCGGTCGACGTACCGGATGTCGAACGGCTGGCGGCGGGCCATCCGCTCCAGCGACTCCGGCAGCTCACCGAGGTGCTCGCGGATCTCGTCCACCACCGTCGGCAGCGAGTCCGGGTCCGGAAACTCGAGGCGCGGCGGCAGCTGGTGCTCGAAGGCGGCCTCCTCCGGCTGGTGGAAGGAGGCGGTCAGGTTGAAGATCGTCCGGCCCTGCTGGACGGCCG
Source organism: Streptomyces sp. NPDC046122 (assembly GCF_056429965.1). NCBI lineage: Bacteria > Bacillati > Actinomycetota > Actinomycetes > Kitasatosporales > Streptomycetaceae > Streptomyces > Streptomyces sp. NPDC046122. The sequence continues at coordinate 127,250 of NZ_JBWKLQ010000003.1, forward strand.
TGACCCGCCGGGTGGTGAAGGAGCGCCCGTCCCGCACCCGCTCCACCTGGTAGACGATCGGCACGCCGGGCCGTCCGGGCCGCAGGAAGTACGCGTGCAGCGAGTGCACCGGCCGGTCGCCCCCGGTCGTACGCCCGGCGGCGACCAGCGCCTGGCCGGCGACCTGTCCGCCGAACACGCGTTGCAGGGACTCCTGCGGGCTGCGGCCGCGGAAGATGTTGACCTCGATCTGCTCCAGGTCGAGCAGGTCGACGAGCCGTTCGGCGGGGTTCGTCGTCACGGGACGGTTCTCCTTGTTTCTCTTCTACAGCTGACCGACCGAGGTGACGCGGACGACCGCCCGCCCCTCCTCGTCGGAGGCGGCGAGGTCGACCTCCGCGCTGATGCCCCAGTCATGGTCGCCGTTGGGGTCGGCGAACGTCTGACGGACGCGCCACAGGCCGTGAGCGGCGTCCTCCTCGATCATCAGCAGCTTCGGGCCGCGGGCGTCCGGCCCGGTGCCCAGGTCCTCGTACTCGTCCCAGTACGCGTCCATGGCCTCGCCCCACCTGTCCTCGTCCCAGCCGGACTCGCCGTCGAGCTCGCCCAGTTCACGGACGTTGTCCAGGGCGGCCAGCTCGACGCGGCGGAACATGGCGTTGCGGACGAGCACCCGGAAGGCCCGCGCGTTCGCCGTGACGGGTTTGACCTGGTCGGCGCGCTCCTGCGCCTGCTCGGCCGTCTCCACCTCGGGGTTGGCGAGCTGCTCCCACTCGTCGAGGAGGCTGGAGTCGACCTGGCGCACCAGCTCGCCGAGCCAGGCGATCAGGTCCTCCAGGTCCTCCGACTTGATGTCGTCCGGGATGGTGTGCTCCAGCGCCTTGTACGCGCCCGCCAGGTACCGCAGCACGATGCCCTCGGTGCGGGCGAGCTCGTAGTGCGAGGTGAACTCCGCGAACGTCATGGCCCGCTCGTACATGTCGCGCACCACGGACTTCGGGGACACCGGGTGGTCGCCCACCCACGGGTGGCTCTTGCGGTAGACGTTGTACCCGTGCCACAGCAGCTCTTCCAGCGGCTTGGGGTACGTGACCTCCTGGAGCCGCTCCATGCGCTCCTCGTACTCGACGCCGTCCGCCTTCATCCGGCCGACCGCCTCGCCGCGCGCCTTGTTCTGCTGGGCGGCGAGGATCTGGCGCGGGTCGTCCAGGGTCGACTCGACCACCGAGACCATGTCCAGGGCGTACGAGGGGGACTCCGGGTCCAGCAGCTCGTACGCGGCGAGCGCGAACGTCGACAGCGGCTGGTTGAGCGCGAAGTCCTGCTGCAGGTCGACGGTCAGCCGTACGGTACGGCCGTCGGCCTCCGGGGTCTCCAGCATCTCCACGACGCCGCCGTCGAGCAGTGAGCGGAAGATGGCGATGGCCCTGCGGATGTGCCGCAGCTGCGCCTTGCGCGGCTCGTGGTTGTCCTCCAGGAGATGGCGCATCGCCGCGAAGGGGTTGCCGGGCCGGGCGATGACCGACAGCAGCATGGTGTGGGTGACCCGGAAGCGGCTGGTCAGAGGCTCGGGGTCGGACCCGATGAGCTTGTCGAAGCTGGACTCCGACCAGGCGACGAAGCCCTCGGGGGCCTTCTTGCGGACCACCTTGCGGCGCTTCTTCGGGTCGTCGCCGGCCTTGGCGAGCGCCTTCTCGTTCTCGACGACGTGCTCGGGCGCCTGCGCGACGACCAGGCCCGCCGTGTCGAACCCGGCCCGGCCCGCGCGGCCGGCGATCTGGTGGAACTCGCGGGCGCGGAGCGTGCGTACGCGGGTGCCGTCGTACTTCGTGAGCGCCGTGAACAGGACCGTGCGGATGGGGACGTTGACGCCGACGCCCAGGGTGTCCGTACCGCAGATGACCTTCAGCAGACCCGCCTGCGCGAGCTTCTCCACGAGCCGGCGGTACTTGGGCAGCATGCCGGCGTGGTGCACGCCGATGCCGTGCCGCACGAAACGCGAGAGGTTCTTGCCGAACTTCGTGGTGAAGCGGAAGTTGCCGATCAGCTCGGCGATCCGGTCCTTCTCCTCGCGCGAGCACATGTTGATGCTCATCAGCGACTGCGCCCGCTCGACGGCCGCCGCCTGCGTGAAGTGCACGATGTAGACCGGCGCCTGCCGGGTCTCCAGGAGCTCGGTCAGCGTCTCGGTGATGGGGGTCAGGCGGTACTCGTACGACAGCGGGACCGGCCGGGTCGCGGAGCGCACGACGGAGGTGGGGCGGCCGGTGCGCCGGGTCAGGTCCTTCTCGAACATCGCGACGTCGCCGAGGGTCGCCGACATGAGGACGAACTGCGCCTGCGGCAGTTCCAGGAGCGGGATCTGCCACGCCCAGCCGCGGTCGGGTTCGGCGTAGAAGTGGAACTCGTCCATCACGACCTGGCCGATGTCGGCGTGCTTGCCGTCGCGCAGCGCGATGGAGGCCAGCACCTCCGCCGTGCAGGCGATGACCGGGGCGTCGGCGTTGACGGACGCGTCGCCCGTCAGCATGCCGACGTTCTCCGTGCCGAAGAGCTTGCACAGGTCGAAGAACTTCTCCGAGACCAGGGCCTTGATCGGCGCGGTGTAGAAGGTGACCTTGTCCTGGGCGAGGGCCGCGAAGTGCGCGCCTGCCGCGACGAGGCTCTTGCCGGAGCCGGTCGGAGTGGAAAGGATCACGTTCGCGCCGGACACCACCTCGATCAGCGCCTCCTCCTGAGCGGGATAGAGACTGATGCCCTGGCCCTCGGCCCATGAGGTGAAAGCCTCGAAGAGGGCATCGGGGTCGGCGGTCGGGGGCATCTGATCGATAAGGGTCACGCCCCCATCTTGCCTGGCTTCCCCCCTGAACACGGAACCGGTCGGCCGTTCGAAGATCACGAGCGATACGCTGCCGTGTCAACGGGGGCACACCACAAGAGCAAACGGGCGGGGAACGACCATGATGGGACCGGCGCACTCACTGTCCGGAGCGGCGGCCTGGCTGGGGGTGGGTGCGGCGGCCGCCGCGGCCGGACACCCGATGCCCTGGCCCGTGCTCGTCGTGGGAGCCCTGATCTGCGCGGGGGCGGCCCTCGCGCCGGACCTCGACCACAAGTCGGCGACCATCTCGCGCGCCTTCGGACCCGTGTCGCGCGGCCTGTGCGAGATCGTCGACAAGCTGTCGTACGCCGTCTACAAGGCCACGAAGAAGCAGGGCGACCCCCGCAGGTCCGGGGGTCACCGCACGCTCACCCACACCTGGCTCTGGGCGGTCATGATCGGCAGCGGCGCGTCGTTCGCGGCGTACACGGGTGGCCGCTGGGCGGTGCTCGTCCTCCTCTTCGTCCACCTGGTGCTGGCGGTGGAGGGCCTGCTCTGGCGGGCCGCCCGGGTGTCCAGCGACGTACTGGTGTGGCTGCTCGGCGCGACGAGTGCGTGGATTCTGGCCGACGTACTGGACCAACCCGGCAACGGCGCCGACTGGCTGTTCACCGGCGACGGCCAGGAGTACCTCTGGCTCGGCCTGCCGATCGTGCTCGGCGCGCTGGTGCACGACATCGGTGACGCGCTCACGGTCTCCGGCTGCCCGATCCTGTGGCCCATACCGGTCGGCCGCAAGCGCTGGTACCCGATCGGGCCGCCGAAGGCGCTGCGGTTCCGCGCGGGCAGCTGGGTGGAGCTCAAGGTGCTGATGCCGGCGTTCATGCTGCTCGGGGGAGTGGGCGGCGCGGCGGCGCTCAACTTCATCTGACGCGGTTCCGTTCGGGTGAATTCGGCTCCCGACCCGGTGCCCCGCGTACCGCCGCCCGGTTGACGGGATCATGGAATCCTTAGATGTGACACGCCGTCAGTTCACCGCCGCCGCCGGGACGGTGGCCGCTGCCGCCGCCGTCACCGCCGTTGCCGGGGCGGACGCCGCCGCCGCGCCCGCCGCTCCCCGCTCCACCGCCGACTGGCAGACGTGCCTCGAAGTCGCCCGCGCGCTGCTGGTGGTCGACGAGCACGACCAGCCGCTGATCCCGCGGTACGAGAAGATCCTCCTCGGCGAGGGGCTGCCCCGGGCCGGCGCGGCGCCCAGGAACGTGCTCGTCGTCGGCGCCGGACCGGCGGGCATGGTCGCCGCCTCCCTGCTCAAGCGCGCGGGCCACCGCGTCACCGTCGTCGAGGCCAACGGGAACCGGGCGGGCGGGCGGATCAAGACGTTCCGCACCGGAGGCCACGAGAACGCCAAGCCGCCGTTCGCCGACCCGAAGCAGTACGCCGAGGCGGGCGCCATGCGCATCCCCGGCAGCCACCCGCTGGTCATCGGGCTGATCGACCGCCTCGGCATCGAGCGCCGCCCCTTCCACTACATCGACACCGACCCGGACGGGAAGCCGGCGTACCGCACCTGGATCCGCGTCAACGGGATCAGGGCGCGTCGCGCCGACTACGCCAAGAACCCGCAGGCGGTCAACCGCTCCTTCGGCGTGCCGCGCGCGTACGTGAACGTGCCGGCGTCCGAGATCGTGCGGCAGGCACTGGACCCGGTGCGCGACGAGTACAGCACCCGCCGCCCCGACGGCACCCGCGTCAACAAGCCGATGCCCGAACGCGTCGAAGGCTGGGCACGGATCGTCCAGCGCTTCGGCGACTGGTCGATGTACCGCTTCCTCACCGAGCACGCGAAGCTCGACACCCGCACGATCGACCTCATCGGGACGCTGGAGAACATGACGTCCCGGCTCCCGCTGTCGTTCATGCACAGCTTCATGGGCGCGTCCCTGATCAGCCCCGGCACGCAGTTCTACGAGCTGACCGGCGGCACGGCGGTGCTCGCCGACGCCCTCCTCGACGACGTACGCGACCACGTGCGGTTCGACCGGCGCGTCACCCGCATCGAGACGCGCGGCGAAAGAGCTTCCGGGCCGCGCGTGAAGCTGCACACCGTCTCCGAGGGGCGCGACGGCCGTGTGGTGCGCGAGGAGTTCTCCGGCGACGCCGCCGTCGTCACCATCCCCTTCTCCGGTCTGCGGCACGTTCAGGTCTCGCCCCAGCTCTCGTACCGCAAGCGCCGGGCCGTGAGCGAAGTGCACTACGACAGCGCCACCAAGGTCCTCCTCGAATTCAGCCGCCGCTGGTGGGAGATGAGTGAGGACGACTGGAAGCGCGAACTGAACGCCATGGACCCCGGGCTGTACGACGCCTACCGCAAGGGCGCGGTGCCGGACGACGGGCGGCTGCTCGGCGCCCATCCCTCCGTGCCGCCCGGTCACCTCTCCGAGGAGCAGCGCACGCACTACGCGGCGCACTGCTGGGTCTCCCGCGACCAGCCGGAGGCGGCGCAGGTCGTCGGCGGCGGGTCGGTGACCGACAACCCGAACCGCTTCATGTTCAACCCGTCCCACCGGGTGCCGGGCAGCGACGGCGGCGTCGTGCTCGCGTCGTACAGCTGGGCCGACGACGCCAGGCGCTGGGACGCCTACGACGACGAGGCCCGTTACGCGCTCGCGCTGCGCGGCATGCAGGAGGTGTACGGGCAGCGGCTGGAGGTCTTCTTCACGGGCGTCGGCCGCACCCAGAGCTGGCAGCGTGACCCGTACGCGTACGGGGAGGCGTCCGTACTGCTCCCCGGACAGCACACCGAGATCTTCCCGGACACGCGCACCCCGGAAGGCCCGCTGTACTTCGCCGGCTGCCACACGTCGCTGAAGCCCGCCTGGATCGAGGGCGCGCTGGAGTCGGCGGTCCGCGCGGCGCTGGAGGTGCACGCCGGCGGTCGCTGACGGCCGTACGCCGCGGTGCGGCCGGCCGCGTGACCGGCTGACGGTCGCACCGCGCGATCGATTCGAGCCTGTTCGCGGAGAGTTAACGCCGTTGTAATGGCCGGAGTTGCCGTTCGGGGCCTACTCCTGAACACAATGGTGCCGGTGCTCGACAGGGCGCCGCGCCCGCCACGACGTCCGGGGGAGGGGAGAGCGTGCCGCGGACCACCGCCGCCAAGGCACTGCTGCTCGCGGTGTTCGCGCTCCTGTCCCTCGCGGCCGCGACGGGCGGCTCCGCCGCGGCGCCCGCCGCGGAGCCGCTGTCCGTCACCGCGCCCGGGGCGGCCCCTCCCGTCGCCGGGCAGGGCTCCTGCTCGCCGCCCGACTCCGACGGTGTCGCCCGCTCCGGGCAGGTGCGCCGCGCGCAGCGGCCCGGGACCGGCGCGCCCCAGACGACCCTCCTCGCGGCCCACGCCCTGCCGGCCCCGCCCGCGGACCCGGCCCGGCACGCCGTCGCGACCGACGGCGGCGCGCCCCGCGGCCACGCGCCGTCCAGATCGGGGGAGCTCCCGGTCGCCCTCCAGGTCTTCCGCTGCTGACGCGGCCGTACGGACCGAAGATCCGTACGCGTTGAGCGGTACGGGACGAAATCCCGTACTACGTACCGATACGTCATCACGGCCCTGCCCTCGCTCCTGGAGGCGATCCCCCCATGCAGACCTTCCTCGACCCTGCCCGCCCGCGGTGCCCCGGCGCGGTTCCCGCCCGCCGGCCCGCCGCCGACGCGTTCCTTCCGCTGTGAGCGCCGGCGTGAACCCCGTGAACCGGAGTGTGAGGAAACTTCTCGGACGACGTGACCCCGGTGACCTGCGGGCCGACTTCACCGCCTCGCTCGTCGTCTTCCTCGTGGCCGTGCCGCTGTGCGTGGGCGTGGCCGTCGCCTCCGGCGTACCCGCCGAACTCGGTCTGGTCACCGGCATCGTGGGCGGCCTCGTCACCGGGCTGCTGCCCGGCAGCTCCCTCCAGGTCAGCGGCCCGGCGGCCGGCATGACGGTGCTCGTGTACGAGGCCGTGCAGGCGTACGGGATCGGCGCTCTCGGCGTGATCGTGCTGGGCGCGGGGGTGCTGCAGCTCGCCATGGGAGCGCTCCGGCTCGGCCGCTGGTTCCGGGCGATCTCGATCGCGGTGGTGCAGGGCATGCTCGCGGGCATCGGACTCGTGCTCATCGCGGGCCAGTTGTACGCATTGGTCGACGCCGAGGCGCCGGCCGGCGGCCCGGCGAAGATCGGCGGCCTGCCGGGTCTCGCGGCCGGCGTCTTCGCGTCCGGACCGGCCCTGGCCGCCCTCGCCATCGGGGCCGGCACGGTGCTGGTGCTGGTGCTGTGGCCGAGGATTCCGGCGGCGGCGCGCGTGCTGCCCGCCCCGCTGGCGGCGGTTGCGCTGGCGACCCTGGCCGCCGTCGTCTTCGACCCGCCGGTCGCCCGGGTCGAGGTGCAGGGCCTGCTCGACGCCGTACAGCCGCCCGGCGCCGCCGACTTCGGCCGGCTCGCCGAGGCCGGCCTGCTGGGCACGGTGATCGCCTTCACCCTGATCGCGTCGGCCGAGAGCCTGTTCAGCGCGGCGGCCGTGGACCGGCTGCACGACGGACCGAGGACCGACTACGACAAGGAGCTCGTCGCCCAGGGCGCGGGCAACACGGTGTGCGGCATGCTCGGCGCGCTGCCGATGACGGCGGTGATCGTACGCAGCTCCGCCAACCTCCGGGCAGGGGCGCGCACCAAGGCGTCCCGCGTGCTGCACGGTGTGTGGCTGCTCGTCTTCGCCGCGCTGTTTCCCGCCGCGCTGGGGGTGATTCCGGTGGCCGCGCTGGCCGGTGTGCTGGTGCACGCGGGCTGGAAACTGATCCCGGTCAGGGACCTGGCTCCACTGTGGCGGGAGCACCGGGGCGAGGCGGTGGTACTGGCGGCCACGGCCCTCGCGATCGTCGTCACCAACATGTTCGAAGGGGTGCTGATCGGCTTGCTGCTGGCGGTGGCGAAGACGGCGTGGGAGACCTCCCACGTCCACGTGGAGGTCAGCGCCGGCGACGAGGGCCCGGCGGGCCCGGTCCGCGTCCGCGTTCTCGGCAACGCCACCTTCCTGCGCCTGCCGAAGCTCCTCGACGCGCTGGAGGCGCTGCCGCGCGACCGGCCGATCGAACTCGACCTGACGGGCCTGCGCCACATGGACCACGCCTGCGGCGCCGCCCTGACGAGCTGGACCGACCGCCACAACGAAGCGGGCGTGGAACCGGTACGCGTCGCCGCCTGACCGCCCCTTGTCCGCGGTCCCCCCCGTCCCCGGCCGAGCCCTGAGCGCGGCCGGGGGTGAGGGCCGCGTTCGGGCCTGCGGCGCGCACCCCCGCCGGGGCGCGCCGCAGGCCCTGGCCACTCCGGTCACCCGTGCCAGGACCGCCACAGGGCCGCGTACGCGCCGTTCGCCGCCACCAGTTCGTCGTGGCTGCCGAGTTCGCTGATCCGGCCCTCCTCGACGACCGCGATCACATCGGCGTCGTGCGCCGTGTGCAGCCGGTGCGCGATCGCCACGACCGTGCGGCCGTCGAGGACCCGGGCCAGTGACCGCTCCAGGTGGCGCGCCGCCCGCGGGTCGAGGAGAGAGGTCGCCTCGTCCAGCACCAGCGTGTGCGGATCGGCGAGCACCAGGCGCGCCAGCGCGATCTGCTGCGCCTGCGCCGGGGTGAGCGTGTGGCCGCCCGAGCCGACCTCGGTGTCCAGCTCGTCGTCCAGCGCCCGCGCCCAGCCGTCCGCGTCGACCGCGCCGAGCGCCGCCCACAGCTGCGCGTCGTCCGCGCCCGTACGGGCCAGCAGCAGGTTGTCGCGCAGGGAGCCCACGAACACGTGGTGCTCCTGGTTGACCAGCGCCACGTGCTCGCGCACCCGCTCGGCCGGCATCCGGGACAGCTCCGCGCCGCCCAGGGTCACTTCGCCCGCGCGCGGGGCGTAGATGCCGGCCAGCAGCCGGCCGAGGGTGGACTTGCCCGCGCCCGAGGGGCCGACCAGCGCCATCCGCGTCCCCGGCGCCACGTCCAGGCTCACCCGGTGCAGTACGTCGACACCCTCGCGGTACCCGAAGTGCACCGCGTCCGCCCGTACCGTCCGGCCGTCCGGCGCGAGCCGCCCCTCGCCGGCGTCCGGCTCGATCTCCCGTACGCCGACCAGCCGCGCCAGGGACACCTGCGCGACCTGGAGTTCGTCGTACCAGCGCAGGATGAGGTTGACCGGGTCGACCAGCATCTGCGCCAGCAGCGCGCCCGTGGTCAGCTGGCCGACGTCGATCCAGCCCTCCAGGACGAAGACGCCGCCGATCAGCACGACCGAGCACAGGATCGTGATGTGGGTGACGCTGATGACGGGGAAGAGCACCGACCGCAGCCACAGCGTGTACCGCTCCCACGCCGTCCACTCGCGCACGCGCTGCTCCGAGAGGGCCACCCGGCGGTCGCCGAGGCGGTGCGCCTCGATGGTCCGTCCCGCGTCCACCGTCTCCGCGAGCATCGCGGCGACCGCGGCGTAGCCCGCCGCCTCCGAGCGGTACGCCGACGGCGCCCGCCTGAAATACCAGCGGCACCCGGCGACCAGCACCGGAACGGCCACCAGGACGGCCAGCGCCAGCGGCGGCGCAGTGACGGTGAGCCCGCCGATCAGCAGCCCCGCCCACACCACGCCGATGGCGAGCTGCGGCACGGCCTCGCGCATCGCGTTCGCCAGCCGGTCGATGTCGGTGGTGATGCGCGACAGCAGATCGCCGGTGCCCGCCCGCTCCAGGACGCCCGGCGGCAGGCCGACCGACCGTACGAGGAAGTCCTCGCGCAGGTCGGCCAGCATCTCCTCGCCGAGCATCGCGGCCCGCAGCCGCATCCGGTTGGTGAACAGCGTCTGGACGAGCAGGGCGACGGCGAAGACCGCCGCCGTGCGCTCCAGGTGCAGTTCGCGGGCCCCGTCCGCGAGGTCCTCGACGAGCGAGCCCAGGAGGTAGGGGCCCGCCATCGAGGCGATGACGGCGACCGCGTTGAACGACACGAGCACGGTGAACGCCCGGCGGTGCCGGCTCATCAGCTCGCGTACGTACGTCCGCACGGTCGCGGGACTGCCGACGGGCAGGGTCGTCGCCGTCTGCGGTGCGGCCGGGTCGTAGGCCGGTGGCGCCACGCCGATCATGCCGATTCCTCGATTTCTTCCCGTACAGCGTGTTCCACGGGCCGTGCGATCACGGCGTTCGCGGCGTCTTCGGATTCCGTCTCGCGGGTGACGACCGCGCGGTACCGCGGGTCGGTGTGCAGCAGTTCGCGGTGCGTGCCGACCGCGGCGACCCGGCCCTCGTGCACGAGAACCACCCGGTCGGCCTGGTCGAGCACCAGCGGCGACGAGGCGAGGACGACGGTCGTACGTCCTGTCCGCAGCCGCTTCACGCCCGCCGCGACCCGCGCCTCGGTGTGCGAGTCGACGGCCGAGGTCGGCTCGTCCAGGACGAGCACCTCCGGGTCGGTCACCAGAGAGCGCGCCAGCGCGAGGCGCTGGCGCTGCCCGCCGGAGAGCGAACGCCCGCGCTCCGTGATCCGGGTGCGCATCGGGTCGTCCGTGCGGTCGGCCGCGGCCTGCGCGAGCGCCGCCAGGACGTCCGCGCACTGCGCCGCGTCCAGCGCGTCCGCCGCCGACACCTTCCCGGAGGCCGGTACGTCGAGCAGCTCGGCGAGCGTGCCCGACAGCAGCACCGGGTCCTTGTCCTGGACCAGTACGGCGCCCCGAGCGGCGATCAGCGGCAGGTCGTCGAGCGCCACCCCGCCGAGCAGTGCCGAGGGCGGCGTCCCGTGCCCGGCCCCGGTCCCGGCCGCGTCGGCGTCGTCGGCGGCGTCCGAGGTGGAGTGGCCGCCGAGACGCTCCGCGAGCCGGCCCGCCAGATCGGGGTCGCCGCACACGACGGCGGTGAACCGGCCCGCCGGGGCGAGCAGTCCCGTCGCCGGGTCGTACAGGTCCCCGGACGGGGGCGCGTCACCGGCGGAGGTCCGGGCGTCGTCGTCCGGCGCGTGCGCCGTGCGCTCCAGCGACAGCACCCGCGCCGCGCGCTTGGCCGAGGGGCGCGAGAAGGAGTACGCCATCGCGATCTCCTCGAAGTGCCGGAGCGGGTACAGCAGGAGCGTCACCGCGCTGTACACGGTGACCAGTTCACCCACCGTGACCCGTCCGTCGAGAGTGAGCTTCGCGCCGTACACCACGACCGTGATCAGCAGCAGACCCGGCAGCAGGACCTGGACCGCCGAGATGAGCGCCCACATGCGGGCACTGCGGACGGCCGCTCTGCGCACCTTCTGCGAGGCGTCGCGGTAGCGGCCGAGGAACAGCTCCTCGCCGCCGATGCCGCGCAGGACGCGCAGTCCCGCGACGGTGTCGGACGCCAGCTCGGTCGCCTTGCCCGCCAGTTCGCGCTGCGCGTCGGCGCGCCGGGTGGCCTTCGGCAGCAACGGCAGGACGGCCAGAGCCAGTACGGGCACTCCGATCGCCACGACGACGCCGAGGGCGGGCTGGTAGACCACAAGCCCCACGCACACGACGACGAGTGTGAGGGCGGCGGCGGCGAAGCGCGAGAGCGCCTCGACGAACCAGCCGATCTTCTCGACGTCGCCGGTGGAGACCGCGACGACCTCGCCCGCCGCGACCCTGCGCGTGAGCGCCGAGCCGAGCTCCGCCGTCTTGCGGGCCAGCAGCTGCTGCACGCGCGCGGCGGCGGTGATCCAGTTGGTGACGGCGGTCCTGTGCAGCATGGTGTCCCCGATGGCCACCGCCGCGCCCAGCAGGGCGATCAGCCCGGCTGCGAGCGCCAGCGACCTGCCGGATCTGTCGACCACGGCCTGCACGGCGAGGCCCACGCCCAGCGGCAGCCCGGCGACGCCGCACTGGTGAAGCAGCCCCCAGGAGAGGGACTTCACCTGACCGCCCAGCTGGTTCCGCCCGAGCCAGTAGAGGAATCGGGGCCCTGACCGGACGTCGGGGACGCCCGGATCGGGATACGGAAGATCGCGAATCTGCATGACGTCCCACGGCTCGGTGTACTGGCTGAAACCGTGCAAGGTTCGCTTTTTTCCACCTGGCATGGCAATCGATTTACGGGCGCGAGGACACAGAACGCGCCAAGATCGCACATCCCGCTGGCGCCTTCGCTCGCCCCGGGCTTCACTCCTGACCCATGAGACGACCACACGTCATGGGCATGCTCCTGGGACTGGTCCTGGCCGCCGGATCCGTGACCGGGGCCGGCCAGGCGGGCGCGGCGGCCCCGGCGCCCCAGCCCGCCGGGACGGCCGCCGCCGTGGAACCGCCGGCGGAGTTCGGCAGCGACTGGCACGATCCCGTCACCGCCGCCCCGCCCGTCGCGGCCCCCGGCACCCGCTCCTGCCAAGTGAAGGTCGCGCGGGCCCGGTTCCGCGACTTCACCCCGTACAAGGGCCGGTACGCGCCCCCGGAGGGCTGCGGCGACCGCTGGAGCAAGGTGGTCCTGCGCCTCGAAGGGAAGGTCGCCGGACGGCAGTACGACCGGCTCGGCAACTTGAGCATCGGCGGGGTCGAGATACTGCGCACCTCCACCCCGCAGCCCTCGCCCGACGGCATCACCTGGTCCGTGGAGAAGGACGTCACGCGCTACAGCGACACCCTGCGCCGCGCCCGGCCCGTCGAGATGCTCATCGGCAACGTGGTCGACGAGACGTACACCGGCGTCATCGACGTCGAGGCGACCCTGACCTTCTACGCCGCGCAGGGCCGCGACCGGCCGGCCGCCGTTCCTGACCGTGTGCTCACCCTCGACGGCGACGTGCTCACCACCCCCCGAAACTCCGAGCGCATCATCGCCGAGGTGTACGCCACGGGCTCGGGCGGCGGCTGCGAGGAGTACTGGTATCTGTCCGCCCCGAAGGAGGCGCCGTACTCCTGCACGACGCCGGACGGCCCCTACCGGGAGGTGCAGATCACGGTCGACGGGCAGCTCGCGGGCATCGCCGCGCCGTTCCCCACGGTCTGGACCGGCGGCTGGTCCAATCCGTTCCTCTGGTACGTCGTCCCGGGCCCGCGCGCCTTCGACGTCAAGCCGGTCCAGTACGACCTGACTCCCTTCGCCGGACGGCTCAACGACGGCCGCCCGCACCGCGTGGAGGTCTCCGTCGTCGGCGTCCCCGAGGGGCAGACCGGCTGGAGCACCCCCGTCAACGTGCTGGTGTGGCAGGACCGGGGCAGCGAGGTCGTCACGGGCGCCCTGACCCGCCACGACGACGGGGCGCCCGTCAACTCCTCCCTGCACACCGCGGGCTCCGAGCACCGCGTCGACACCCGGGGCGGCCACCGGCTCATCGTCTCCGGCCAGGTGGACACCTCGCACGGCCGCGTCGTCACGACGGTGGACCGCACCCTGGGCCACACATCCGTCCACCGCTGGACCGACGGCGAGAAGTTCGACGCGCTCAAGGGCACGTGGACGGACCGCGAGACCGTCACCACCGACGGCCACGGCCCGGCCGCCGCCGTGCGCGCCCACCGCACGTACACGATGGACGGGACGACCACGCTCGGGGCGGGCGACCGGCTGCGCACCGTGCTGGCGCTCGGCGACCGCGCCGACACCGCCGAGGAGCGCGGCGGGAAGCGGACGTCCTGGTCGCGGCTGGACGACGCGTACGAGGGCGACGCGACGTACACGGCGAACGTCCCGCGCGACCAGCGGCACGCGGTCGGCACGTCGAGTGAGCGCTACCGGCTGTACGGGACGGCGGGTTGCTACGACCGCACCGTCGAGACCGCGCAGGGAACGGTGACGCGGGACAGGCTGCGCTGCGACCGGAAATTACCTGGAGGTATGTAGTGACTTCACATGCCGACGGCAGTAGAACCTGTTTCCGTTCACCTCGAGTGAGGGACGTCACATGAGTAACACCTCCAAGACCGGCTCCGGTTCTCGGGCCTTCTCGCGTCGTGGCTTCATTGCTGGAACAGGTTCCATTTTAGGCGCCGCCGCCCTCGGCGGTCGCGCCGCCGCCGCCCAGCCGGGCGTCGTCCCGGCGGCCGCCGCGATCGCCCCCGGGGCCCACGTCCCCGTTCTCGTGGTCGGCACCGGATACGGGGGCTCCGTCGCCGCTCTGCGCCTCGCCCAGGCCGGCGTCGACGTGCACATGATCGAGATGGGGATGTCCTGGGACACCCCCGGCCCGGACGGCAGGATCTTCGCCAACACGACCAAGCCGGACTACCGCTCCTTCTGGCTCCGTACGAAGACGAAACAGCCGCTCAGCACCTTCCTCGGCTTCCCGCTCGACAAGGAGGTGCCCCGCCACACCGGGATCCTCGACGCCGAGGACTTCAGCGGCATCACCGTCTACCAGGGCCGGGGCGTCGGCGGCGGTTCCCTCGTCAACGGCGGCATGGCCGTCACGCCGAGACGCGAGAACTTCGGCGGCGTCCTGCCGTCGGTGAACGCCGCCGAGATGTACGACGTCTACTACCCGCGTGCCAACGCCGGGCTCGGCGTCGACCACGTAGACCCGGCCTGGTGGGAGAGCGCCGCCTGCTACCAGTACGCCAGGGTCGGCCGCAAGCACGCCCAGCGTTCCGGCTTCCCGTTCGTGTTCGTGCCCAACGTGTACGACTGGGACTACATGAAACGCGAAGCGGCCGGAACCGTGCCGAAGTCGGCGCTGGAGGGCGAGGTCCTCTACGGCAACAACCACGGCAAGAAGACCCTGCAGCAGACCTACCTCGGCCGCGCGCGGGCGACCGGCCGGGTCACCGTCTCGGCGCTGCACCGGGTCACCTCCGTCACCCCCGCGTCCGGCGGGGGCTACACGATCGTCATCGACCAGATCGACACCACCGGCGACACCATCGCCACGAAGAGCGTGACGGCGGACCGGGTGTTCTTCGCGGCCGGCAGCGTCGGTACGAGCAAGCTGCTGACGAAGCTCAAGGCCACCGGCGCGCTGCCCCGCCTGAACGAGGAGATCGGCAAGGGCTGGGGCGACAACGGCAACGTCATGTGCGGCCGCGCCAACCACATGTGGGACGCGACCGGGAAACTCCAGTCCTCGATGCCCACGGCCGGCATCGACAACTGGGACGCGGGCGGGGCGTTCGCCGAGGTGGCGCCGCTGCCGACCGGGATCGAGACGTACGCCTCGTTCTACCTGTCCATCACCAAGAACCCGCACCGCGCCGAGTTCACCTGGAACGCCGCTGCCGCGCGGGCCGACCTGAACTGGCAGACGGCCTGGAAGCAGCCGTCCATCGACGCCGCCAAGACGATCTTCGACAAGATCAACGCCAAGGAGGGGACCATCTACCGGACCGACCTCTTCGGCGGGTCGAAGATCTGGGGCGACCACCTGACGTACCACCCGCTCGGCGGCGTGGTGCTCGACCGGGCCACCGACAACTACGGCCGTCTGCACGGGCACCCCGGTCTCTACGTCATCGACGGCTCGCTGATCCCGGGCAACGCCAGCGTCAACCCGTTCGTCACCATCACGGCGCTCGCCGAACGCAACATCGAGAGGATCATCGCAACGGATCTGCGGTGACCGTCCCTCCGGGGCCGGCCGGACGCACCGGCAGGCCCCGGACCCCGCCTCAGTGCCCGGGCAGCACGCACACGGTGTCGAGTCCCAGGACGTGGTTGAGCCGGCCGAACGCCAGCCACGACCCGATGCTCATGCTCAGCTCCACGATCTGGAGCTGGCTGTAGTGCGCCGTCATCCGTGACCAGAACGCGTCGTCGAGGCCGTGATGGTCCAGGGCGTACCGCTCGGCGTACTCGGCGGCCAGCCGGGTGCGGTCGTCGAAGGCGTCGGTCGTGCGCCAGTGCTCCACCGCCTCGGCGAACTCCTCCTCGACCTTCCGCCCGTCCCGTTCGGTCCGCCAGTCGAGGCAGAAGGCGCACCCGTTGATCTGCGCGATCCGCAGCCGCGCGGCCTCGAACTCGCGCAGACCGAGTGTCGTGTGGGCGTACACGGCGAGGGAGAAGTCCGCGGCGGCGGTCCCGATGCCGGGGACCATCTCGCCCCACACGTACTCGATGGCGTTCCTGCCCTCGGGGATGTCGATGTTCATCGTCGGCTCCTTCCGAGCTTGCCGACCCCCGGGCGCAGGGGGATGTCCAGCGCGTCGTAGAGTCCCGGCTTCGCCTCCGCGAGCCAGTCGATCGCGCCCACCAGGCGGCCCACGGCCGTGGCGTTGCCGCCCGCCGACCGGTTCTCACCCTCGTCCGTGGCCTCCACCGTGACCTCGATGCGGGGGCGGCCCTCGATGACGACCCGGTGCGCCCCCGCGCCGTCCGGCGGCGTCGGCCAGTCCGGGGCGCACGACGGGTGGATGCGGGTGACGTGCTCGATGACGATGCGCGGTTCGCCCGCGACGACGCCCTGCACCTCGAAGCGCACCGCCCCCTGGGTGCCCGCCGCGAACTCGCCCATTGTCCGGGTGGTCACCGTGGCGTCGAGCGGGCGCCGGTCCAGGGTCTCGCGGATCTCGTCCAGTTCGACGCCCAGCGCCCTGGCCATGAGCCGTATCTGCCCGCCCCACACCATCGTCGGGACCGTCGGCGCGAGCATGGGCGGCTCGTAGTCCATCGGTTGCCCCATGCCGACCAGGTGGCGGACCGAGTCGGGCTGGTCGTAGGTCGAGTAGTCGAAGATCTCCTGGCAGCGGATCACGTCCACCGTGGTGGCGAGTCCGCTGATCAGGAGCGGCAGTACGTCGTTGCCCCAGCCGGGATCGACACCGGAGACGAACAGTGAGCCGCCGCCCTCGGCGACAGCGGCCAGCACGGGCTCGCGCAGCTCCGGGGGAGCGTTGCGCTGGTCGTACAGTGCGTACAGCGAAGGGCTGACGACCACGGCTCCGGCCCGGATCGCCCGGACGATGTCGGCGAGGGCCTCGTCGGGGCGCATGTCGCCGGACGCCGCGTACACCACGGCGCGCGGACGGGTGGCCAGTACCGCGTCGACGTCGTCGGTCGCGGCCACCCCCAGCCGGCGGCCGAGACCGGCGAGGTCGCCCGCGTCGCGGCCCGCCTTGGCGGGGTCGTGCACGAGAACGGCCGCGAGCCGCAGCGCCGGATGGGCGTCGACGGCGCGGACAGCGGCGCGGCCGACATTGCCGGTTCCCCAGACCACCGTGGAAATCATGCGGCGGAGGGTAACGCGGGGGTCGGTCACTTCCCAGAGACGTGACCGCACCAATTCGACTTCCAGTGCACGAGTTTGACGTACCGTCAGTTCGACGGGCGCGTGACCCGCTCGAGTTCCAGCAGCACCGACCGGTAGGCGCGTCCCGTGGCGCGTTCCATGCCCACCTCGCACATCCGGTTCGCGGACAGGTACACGTCGTACGCGCGGGCCCCGACCTCCGCGCCCTCGCGCGCCGTCGCCGACTCCGTCAGCTCCTTGTGCAGCATCCCCCGGTCGCCGGCGAACGCGCAGCACCGTACGTCGTCCGGCACGACGACCTCCTCCGCGCATGCCTCCGCGACCGTGTGCAGCGCCGCCTCGTCGCCCAGGTGCCGCATGGAACACGTCGGATGGAGGACGGCGGAACCGGCCCGGCGCCGGACCCGAAGGCGGGGGAGCAGGTGGTCGGCGGCCCAGACGACGGAATCGAGGACGGTCAGCTCCGCGTGCAACTCCCGGTTGGCGGCGGTGAGGTACGGCACCACCTCGTGCGCCAGGCCGAGCGCGCACGACGACGCATCGACGACCAGGGGCAGGATGCCGCCCGCAGTCCAGCCCCAGGCGGCCTCGACCACACGGTTCGCCATGACGGCGTTGCCCGCCTCGTACCCCTTCGAATGCCAGATCGTCGCGCAGCAGATTCCCGTGACGTCGCCGGGAATCCACACCGGCTTTCCGGCGCGCTCCGACACGGCGACGACCGCCCGGGGGAGAGCCGGCCCCCGGTAGCCCTCCGGCTCACCGAAGACGCGGTTGACGCAGGCCGGGAAGTAGACGGCGTGCGCGTCCGTGCGCCGGGTGCGGGGGAGGGGCCGGGCGGCGGCGCCGGGAAGCTGCGGAAGCCACTCCGGCACCAGGCCGGGGCGCACGGCCTTGCGGGCGAGGCCCGTGACCGCCCGGACCAGCCGGTCGCCGGCCCGGTCCGCGGCGGCCGCGGCGAGACGCGCCGACGCCTCGACCGCCCCGAAGTGCTCGGCGGCCAGTGCGGCGACGCGCTCCTCGCGCGGCGAGTGCCGGCGGTGGCGGAAGTCCCGCATCAGCGCGCCGGTGTCGATGCCGACGGGGCAGGCGAGCCGGCAGGTCGAGTCGCCGGCGCACGTGTCCACCGCGTCGTAGCCGTACGCGTCGAGCAGCCCTTTGTGGACCGGCGAACCCGGCTCCTGGCGCATCATCTCCCGGCGCAGCACGATGCGCTGGCGCGGCGTGGTCGTCAGGTCGGCGCTGGGGCACGTCGGTTCGCAGAAGCCGCACTCGATGCACGGGTCGGCGACCGGCTCGACGGCGGGGATGGTCTTCAGGCCGCGCAGGTGCGCCCCGGGGTCGCGGTCCAGGACGACGCGCGGAGCGAGCACGCCGCCGGGGTCGACGACCCGCTTCGTACGCCACATCAGTTCCGTCGCCCTCGGCCCCCACTCCAGCTCCAGGAAGGGCGCGATGTTGCGGCCGGTGGCGTGCTCGGCCTTGAGCGAACCGTCGAAGCGCTCGACCGTGAGCCGGCAGAACGCGTCCATGAACGACGCGTAGCGCGCGACGTCCGAGGGGTCTGCGGCGTCGAAGGCCAGCAGGAAGTGCAGATTGCCGTGCGCCGCGTGACCGGCCACCGCGGCGTCGAACCCGTGCCGCTCCTGGAGCCGCAGCAGCGCCTCGCAGGCCTCCGCGAGCCGCGACGGGGGTACGGCGAAGTCCTCCGTGATCAGGGTCGTACCGGCGGGGCGGGCTCCGCCGACCGCCGCGACGAACGCCTTGCGGGCCGTCCAGTACCCCGCGATCGTCCGCGTGTCCCGGGTGAACGCGTTGGTCACCGAAGCGACCGGAGCGACGAGTTCGAGCCCCGTCAGCGCCTCGTCCGCGGCCCGTTCGTACGCCCCGAGAGCCGCCGCGTCGGGAGCCCTGAACTCCACCAGCAGCGCCGTCGTCTCCCGGGGCAGCCGCGCCCAGTCGGACGGCACGCCCGCGACGCTCACCGAGGCGCGCAGCGTGTTGCCGTCCATCAGCTCGACCGCGACGGCCCCCGCGTCGCCGAAGCGGGCGACGGCGTCAGCGGCGGCGGACAGCGTCGGGAAGAAGAGCAGCGCCGCCGAGAGCACGCGGTCGAGTGGCAGGGTGTCGAAGACGACCTCGGAGAGGAAGCCGAGCGTGCCCTCGGAGCCGACCATCAGCCCCCGCAGGATCTGCACGGGCGTCGTGCCGTCGAGGAAGGCGTCGAGCCGGTAGCCGTTGGTGTTCTTGATCGCGTACTTGGCGCGGATGCGGGCCGTGAGCTCCGGGTCCGTCTCGATCTCGGCCTTGATCGCCATGAGTCCCGCGCACATCCGCGGCTCCGCGCGGGCCAGTTGCTCGTCGGCCGCCGGGTCCGCCGTGTCGACGACCGTGCCGCTGGGCAGGACGAAGGTGAGGGACGCCACCGTGCGGTAGGAGTCGTGGGTGGTGCCTGCCGTCATGCCCGACGCGTTGTTCGCGACGACGCCGCCGATCGTGCACGCGATTGCGCTCGCCGGATCGGGGCCCAGGACGCGGCCGTGACGCGCCAGGGCGGCGTTGGCCCGTACGACCGTGGTGCCCGGCCGGATCCTGGCGCGCGCGCCGCCGTCCAGGACCTCGACGCCCGCCCAGTGCCGGCGTACGTCGACGAGGATGTCCTCGCCCTGGGCCTGGCCGTTGAGCGACGTGCCCGCAGCCCGGAAGACGATCTCGCGGCCCCTGCCGCGGGCGTACGAAAGGACCGCCGAGACGTCGTCGATGTCCTCGGCCACCACGACGACCCGTGGGACGAACCGGTACGGGCTGGCGTCCGACGCGTACCGCGCGAGGTCGGAGACCTTCCACAGCACCTTGTCCGGCCCGAGGAGCGCGATCAGCTCGCTCCGCAGCGGCTCGGGTGTGCCGCCGGCCAGCGCGTCCGGCACCCGGTCGGGCGCGGAAGCGGGCGGGACGGCGGGGCGCGGCGCCCCGGGCTCGGGCTCCAGCAGCGGCATCCGGTCCCCCTCGGTTCAGCAGCGGCGCTCCGGCATCCCGTCGACCAGAGCGGACAGCAGACCGCCGAGCACCTCGCGCTGATCGGCGTCCAACGGAGCCAGGATGTCCTCCGCGGCGTCCCTCCGCGCGCTGCGCAACGCGCGGAGCGTCGCGCGGCCGGTGTCGGTGAGCTCGATCCTGATGACGCGCCGGTTGGTCGGATCGGGTACGCGGCGTACCCGGCCGCTCGCCTCCAGGCCGTCGACCAGCGTCGTCACGGCGCGAGGGACCACCTCCAGGCGCCTGGCCAGGTCGGCCATCCGGGGCGGCTCGTCGTGCAGGTCGTAGTGCGACACCGTGCGCAGCAGGCGCGACTGGGCGGGAGTGATGCCGATCGGCTCCATCTGCTGACGCTGGATCCGGTGAAGCCGGCGCGTCAGGCGCAGGAGCTGCTCGGCCAGCAGGCCGTCGGCGTCTGAGGTGGTCATACCGGGAACGATATCAGGACCATGCTCATTGTGAACACGATCATTGTGAGTAGAGGTAACAATGAGCTAGGCTGCCAGAACCCGTCGTCTCCGACCTTCCGCCGCCTCACCCTTCCGAAGGAGCCCATGCATCCCGACCGGCCCACGTGGACACCGCCGGCCCGCGATCCCGCCCAGCCGGAGGAGCCCGCGCAGGTGCGCCGCATCCTCAGGCTCTTCAGGCCCTACCGGGGCCGACTGGCCGTCGTCGGCCTGCTCGTCGCCGCCTCCTCCCTGGTCGCCGTCGCCTCCCCCTTCATGCTCAGGGAGATCCTCGACACCGCGATCCCCCAGGGCCGCACGGGGCTGCTGAGCCTGCTCGCCCTCGGCATGATCCTGACCGCCGTGGTGACGAGCGTCTTCGGCGTGCTCCAGACCCTGATCTCCACGACGGTCGGCCAGCGCGTCATGCACGACCTGCGCACCGCCGTCTACGCCCAGCTGCAGCGCATGCCGCTCGCCTTCTTCACCCGGACCCGCACCGGCGAGGTGCAGTCCCGTATCGCCAACGACATCGGCGGCATGCAGGCGACGGTCACCTCCACCGCCACCTCGCTGGTCTCGAACCTCACCTCCGTCGTGGCCACGGTCGTCGCCATGCTGGCGCTCGACTGGCGGCTGACGGTCGTGTCCCTCGTCCTGCTGCCGGTCTTCGTGTGGATCAGCCGCCGGGTCGGCCGCGAGCGCAAGAAGATCACCACGCAGCGCCAAAAGCAGATGGCCTCGATGGCCGCCACCGTGACCGAGTCGCTGTCCGTCAGCGGCATCCTGCTCGGCCGCACGATGGGCCGCGCGGACTCCCTCACCAAGTCCTTCGCCGACGAGTCGGAGCGCCTCGTCGACCTCGAAGTGCGCTCCAACATGGCCGGGCGCTGGCGGATGTCCACCATCGGCATCGTCATGGCCGCCATGCCCGCAGTCATCTACTGGGCCGCCGGGCTCACCATGCAGACCGGCGGGGCGGCCGTCTCCCTCGGCACACTCGTCGCCTTCGTCTCGCTCCAGCAGGGCCTCTTCCGGCCCGCCGTGAGCCTCCTGTCGACCGGTGTGCAGATGCAGACCTCCCTCGCGCTCTTCCAGCGGATCTTCGAGTACCTCGACCTGCCGGTGGACATCACGGAGCCCGAGAAGCCGGTCCGGCTGGAGAAGATCCGCGGCGAAGTGCGGTTCGAGGACGTGCACTTCGCGTACGACGAGAAGAACGGGCCCACCCTCACCGGGATCGACGTCACCGTGCCGGCGGGCGGCAGCCTGGCGATCGTCGGTTCCACGGGCTCCGGCAAGAGCACCCTCAGCTACCTGGTGCCCCGGCTGTACGACGTGACGGACGGCAGCGTCACCCTCGACGGCGTCGACGTGCGCGACCTGGACTTCGACACCCTGGCCCGCGCCGTCGGCGTGGTCTCGCAGGAGACGTACCTCTTCCACGCCTCCGTCGCCGAGAACCTGCGCTTCGCCAAGCCGGACGCGACCGACGAGGAGCTGCGCGCGGCCGCGGAGGCCGCGCAGATCCACGACCACATCGCCTCACTGCCCGACGGGTACGACACCCTGGTGGGCGAGCGGGGATACCGCTTCTCCGGCGGCGAGAAGCAGCGCCTGGCCATCGCCCGCACCATTCTGCGCGACCCGCCCGTCCTCATCCTCGACGAGGCCACGAGCGCGCTCGACACCCGTACCGAGCACGCCGTGCAGCAGGCCATCGACGCCCTCTCGGCGGGCCGCACGACCATCACCATCGCGCACCGGCTCTCCACGGTCAGGGACGCGGACCAGATCGTCGTTCTCGACGGCGGACAGACCGTCGAGCGCGGGACGCACGAGGAACTGCTCGCCCGGGACGGCCGGTACGCGGCGCTCGTGCGGCGGGACGCGCGGTTGTCGCCCGCCGTCAGCTGAGCGTCACACGGCGGCCGGCCCTCCCCTGGTACGGGGGAGAAGCGGTTCCGGGTGCCGTGCGGCCGTTCGAGCGAACGGCCTACCCCCTGTTCGTCCGTTCGCCCGCCCGGGATCGGCGAGCGCACCCCGCCGGCTCCCGTGAACGGTGGCCGGGGCGGGTTAGCGTGCCCGCATGGAGAACGAGTCCGCACCGAAGCGGCCCGCGCCCGGGGCCCGTCTCACGCGCCGCGGCCGGCTGCTGCTGATCATCGTCATGGCCGTCACGGTGGCGACCGCGGCGGTCCTGGTACCCCTGCTGCTGCTCCGGGACGGGAAACGCGAGCCGCGGAGCCTGCTCGTCCCGGAGGGCTGGCGGTCCAGGCAGGTGTACGCCGCGGTCGACAAGGCGCTCGGCGTCGCTCCCACGACCACCGAGAAGGCGGCGGGCGCGGCGCGGCTGAAACTGCCGCCCGCGGCCAGGGGCAACCCGGAGGGCTTCCTCTTCCCGGCCACGTATCCCGTCGACGAGAAGACGACGCCGGCCGGTCTGCTCGCCTACATGGTCGACACGGCGGGCAAGAACTTCGGTGTCACCCCCGCGGCCTACCGCGACGTCGTCATCGCCAGCATCGTGCAGGCCGAGGCCGACACGGCCTCGGACATGGGGAAGGTCGCGCGCGTCATCGACAACCGGCTGGCGCTGGGCATGCCGCTCCAGATGGACTCGACGCTCAACTACGCCCTCAAGCGCTCGACCCTCGACACCACGCACGCGGACACGAAGATCAACTCGCCGTACAACACGTACGAGCGCGCCGGTCTCCCGCCGACGCCGATCGGCAACCCGGGGCGCGAGGCGATGCAAGCGGTGCTCAGCCCGCCGCCGGGGAAGTGGCTGTACTTCGTCACCGTCGCGCCGGGGGACACCCGCTTCACCGACAGCTACGCCGAACAGCGCAGGAACGTCGCGGAGTTCAACGCGAACCGCAGGAGCGTCGCCAAGAACGGCGGCTGAAGCGTGGCCAAGAACGGCGGCTGAGCCCTCGCCGCCCGGGACACCTACCCGCCGACGGAAACCGGTTCCCCCGCCGCGGCGACGGAGCCCGCCGCCGCTTCCCGCGCCTCCGCCCCGGCCCTCGGGACCACGATCCGAGCCCCCGGCGCCCCGGCCTCCGACGACGTCCCGGCCCCGGCTGCTGCTCCCGGCGCCCCCGCCTCCGGGGCCGCGGTGCCCGCCGCCGTCGGCCGCTCCAGCAGGCGCATGATCTCCCGTACGGCCGCCCGCCCCGCGCGGTTCGCTCCGATCGTGCTGGCCGACGGGCCGTACCCCACCAGGTGTACGCGCGCGTCGTGGGTGGCCCGCGTGCCCTCCACGCTGATGCCGCCGCCCCGCTCGCGCAGCCCGAGCGGCGCGAGGTGGCCGATCACGGCGCGGAACCCGGTGGCCCACAGGATGACGTCGGCGTCCATCATGCGCCCGTCGGCCCAGGCCACCCCGTCCGGCGTAATCCTGTCGAACATCGGAGACCGGTCCAGCACCCCCTGTGCGCGGGCCCGCGCGACGGCCTCGGTGACGGCCAGTCCGGTCACCGACACCACGCTCTGCGGCGGCAGCCCGCGCCGTACCCGCTCGTCGACGAGCGCGACCGCCGCCCGCCCTTCGTCCTCGCCGAACGGGCCGTCGCGGAAGACCGGCGGGCGCCGCGTCACCCACGTCGTCCCGGCCGCGACGGCGGCGATCTCCATGAGGTGCTGCACGCCGGAGGTCCCCCCGCCCACGACGACCACCCGCTGTCCCGCGAACGCCTGCGGCCCGGGGTAGTCCGCCGTGTGCAGCTGCCGGCCGCGAAAGGTCTCCTGCCCGGGGTAGCGGGGCCAGAACGGCCGGTCCCAGGTGCCCGTCGCGTTGATCAGCGCGCGCGTGGACCAGACGCCCGCCGTCGTTTCCACGCGCAACCGCCCGCCCTCGCCGTCGCGGACCGCCCGCACGTCCACGGGCCTCCGTACCCGCAGGCCGAAGGCCCGCTCGTACGCCGCGAAGTACTCCGCGACGACCTGCGACGAGGGGCGGCTCGCGTCCGCGCCGGTCAGTTCCATGCCCGGCAGGGCGTGCATGCCGTGCACCTTGCCGTACGTCAGGGTCGGCCACCGGAACTGCCACGCGCCGCCCGGCCGGGGGGAGTGGTCGAGCACGACGAAGTCGCGTCCGGGCTCCAGGCCCGCGCGCCGCAGGTGGTAGGCGCTGGACAGGCCCGCCTGGCCGGCGCCTATGACGACGACGTCCACTTCCCGCACCGCAGAATCGTTCATGTTTCTACTAACAGGAGGCGGGGTGCGGATCTTCCCGCCCCACGTAATTCCCGGCGATGCGGGTACGGTGCCGGAATGACGCCCGTCGCATACGTGTACCGCGTGGACGCCCCAGCCGGAAGCGCCGGATGGCGCCCCCTCGGCGCCCGCTACCGAGGCACCATCACCACCGCCACCCAACCCGAGGACGCCGAGTTCGTGGCCGCGGTGGTGGTGCGTGACCTTGCGACGGAGTGGGATCACGAGGGTTCCGGCGTCCACCACGTGCGCATCTGCGTGTGGCGCGACGCGGAGGGCGTGGGCCCGGAGGACGCCGAATGCACGGTGGAGGTCCAGCCGGACCTGGACACCCTGCCGGGCGCGTAGGACCGGACCACCCCGTACCGCCCGCCGCCCGCCTGCCGGCCCCAGCCGCCCACCCGTACGGCGTACCGCCCCCTCCGTACGGCCCACCGCCCCGCCGCGGGAACCGGGACCCGCGCCGCCCCGCCGTCCGGGGCGGCCGGTGGGCCATGATGGAGGCATGTCCGACGTGTTCACCACCCGCATCCTGAACGTCACCACCGGCTCCGGCGAGACCGTCGCCGATCTGACGCAGCAGTGCGAAGAGTTCCTGCAACAGGCGGCGCGCGGCCGGGACGGTCTGCTCAACGTGTTCGTCCCGCACGCCACGGCCGGCATCGCGGTCCTGGAGACCGGTGCCGGCAGCGACGCCGACCTCCTCGCCACGCTGCACACCCTGCTCCCCGCCGACGACCGCTGGCAGCACCGCCACGGCTCCACCGGCCACGGCCGCGACCACGTGCTCCCTGCGCTGGTGCCTCCGCACGCGACCCTGCCGGTCGTGGGCGGCCGCCTGGAACTGGGCACGTGGCAGTCCGTCTGCCTCGTCGACACCAACAAGGACAATCCGGACCGTCAGGTGCGCCTGAGCTTCCTCGGCTGAGGCGGGAGGCGTGAGCGCGCCGACTCGGGGCACGCGGTCGGCATGCCTATTCTGAGGAAAGCCGCGCGCCCCCTACTCGCCTCCGTCTTCGTCTCGGGCGGACTCCGTACCCTGCGCGACCCGCGCTCCGTGGCACCCGCCGCCGACCCGGTGGCCCAGCCCGTGGCGGAACGGGTCCCGCAGCTCCCGGACGACACGGAGCGGCTCGTACAGCTCAACAGCGCAGTCCAGTTGGGAGCCGGGTTCCTGCTCTCCATCGGCCGGTTCCCGCGCGCCTCGGCGCTCGCGCTGGCCGCCACGCTCGTGCCGACGACGCTCGCCGGTCACGCCTGGTGGAAGACCGAGGACCCCGACGAACGGGACCGTCAGCGCGTTCAGTTCGTCAAGAACATGTCGCTGTTCGGCGGGCTGCTGCTCGCCGCCGCCGACACGCACGGCAAGCCGTCGCTCGCCTACCGGTCCCGGTCGGCCGCCTCCTCCGGCCGCCGCAGCGCCCGCCGCGCCCGGCGGGACGTGGAATCCGCCGTCTCCGGGGCGGCGCAGAGCGTGCAGTCGGCGGCCGGCTCAGTACGCGACCGGCTCCCCGTCGGCTGAGGGCACCCGCGCGACCGGGGCCCTGCCGACCGAGGACACCTCCCGCGACCGGGGCCCCGCAGGTCGGTCGAGTATCCGCGCGAACGAGGCCCTGCCCCGCGCCGGCTGCGGGCCACCGCGCTCGCTCAGCCCGCCTTCCCGTGGGCCCGCGCTCTCGCCCGGTGCAGCGGCAGGCGTTCTTCTTCGCCCAGGCCGCCCCACACCCCGGAGCGCTGTCCGGAGCGCACGGCGTAGGCGAGGCACTGCCGGGTCACGGGGCAGTGTCCGCAGACCTCCTTGGCCGCGGCCTGCTCGTCCAGCGCGGGTCCCTTGACCCCGACGGGGAAGAACAGTTCCGGGTCGGTGTCCGCGCAGGCCGCCGCGCTCAACCACCTCTCGTCCAGCGGGAGCACATCCATGGGGCGCCGGGTGCCCTTGCCGTCCGGAGCCAAACCGGTTCTCGCACATCGCGCAGCGGAACGGGCTCCGTGTGATCGTAGGGATTGTGACCACGTCGAATGACGACGCCCGCAGGGGGGACCCGGAACGTCGTAGAGACCCGGCGACGAGGAGACCACGATGCGCGCACTGACCTGGCACGGACGGCGGGACGTACGGGTGGAGACGGTGCCCGACCCGCAGATCAAGGACCCGACCGACGTGATCGTACGCGTCACCTCGACCGGCATCTGCGGCTCCGACCTGCACCTGTACGAGGTCCTCGGCCCCTATCTGGACGCGGGAGACATCCTCGGCCACGAGCCCATGGGCATCGTCGAGGAAGTGGGCTCGGGGGTCTCCGCCCTGACGCCGGGAGACCGGGTGGTGATCCCCTTCAACGTCTCCTGCCAGCACTGCTTCATGTGCCAACAGGGCCTGCACTCGCAGTGCGAGACCACCCAGGTACGGGAGCGCGGCACGGGCGCGTCGCTCTTCGGATACACCAAGCTGTACGGTCAAGTCCCCGGCGGACAGGCCGAGTTCCTCCGTGTGCCGTTCGGAGACAGCCTGCCGATCAAGGTGCCGCAGGGGCCGCCCGACGAGCGTTTCGTCTACCTCTCCGACGTGCTGCCCACCGCCTGGCAGGCCGTCGAGTACGCCGCGATCCCGCCCGGCGGCACGGTGACCGTACTCGGTCTCGGCCCCATCGGGGACATGGCCGCCCGCATCGCCCTGCACCGGGGCGCGAGCCTGGTCATCGGCGTCGACCTGGTGCCCGAACGGCTGAGCCGCGCGGCGGGCCGCGGCGTCAAGGCGCTCGACCTGCGCAGTTACGGGAAGGACCTCCCCGACGCCATCCGCGACCTGACCGACGGGCGGGGCACCGACTCGGTGATCGACGCCGTCGGCATGGAGGCCCACGGCGCGCCCGTCGCCAAGGCCGCCCAGTGGATGACCGGCCTGCTCCCCGACGCCGTCGGACGGCGGCTCATGGAGAACGCCGGAGTCGACCGCCTGCACGCCCTCTACACCGCGATCGACGTGGTGCGCCGGGGCGGCACGATCTCCCTGTCCGGCGTCTACGGCGGCATGGCGGACCCGATGCCCATGCTCACCCTCTTCGACAAGCAGATCCAGCTGCGGATGGGTCAGGCCAACGTCAAGCGCTGGGTGGACGACATCCTGCCGCTGCTCGACGACGCCGACCCGCTGGGCGTCGAGGGATTCGCCACCCACTCGCTGCCGCTCGCGGACGCGCCGCAGGCGTACGAGACGTTCCAGGAGAAGCGGGACGGCATGGTCAAGACGCTGCTCAAGCCCTAGGCGTGCGGGCCCAGGTCGAAGACGCCGTACCCGAAACCGTCGGCCGTGACGGCCTTCTCGTCGACGCGTACGCCCGAGACCTCCAGAGGCCGGGGGAGCGACCCGCCGCGCACGGCGGCGGGCGCGGCGACGGCGGCCGCGTCGCGGCGCGGGTTGACGACGACCAGGTAGCGCCCGCCCCGCAGGTGGACGAAGGGGTGGCCGTCGTGCAGGACGGCCACCGTCCCCGCGCTGCCCAGCTCCGGGGTGGCCCGGCGCAGGGCGACCAGACGGCGGACCAGGTGCAGCAGCGAGCCCTCGTCCCGGCGCTGCGCGGCCACCGCGGGCCGGTCCGGGTCCGGGTCGAGGGGCAGGTAGAAGCGCTCGGGCGGGGCGGTCGAGAAACCGGCCCCCGGGCCGGCGTCCCACTGCATGGGCGTACGGGAGCCCGCGCGGTTGTAGCGCGGCCCCAGCACGCTGCCCTCGGTGTCCGGAAGGCCGGGAACGAAGCGCATGCCGATCTCGTCGCCGTAGTAGATGGCGGGCAGCGTCGGCCAGGTGAGCTGGAAGGCGAACGCGGCGGGGAGCTGCTCCGGCGTGCGGGGACCGCAGTTGAGGCGGGCGAAGTCGTGGTTGGAGGTGGGCAGGGCGGCGAAACCGCGCCCGGCGACGATGTCGGCCGCCTCCCGCCACGCCTCCACGAACGGGCGCGGCGAGCCCTTGCCCTCGGGATCGAAGAAGCAGTCCACGGGGTCCCAGTCGTCGCTGTCCGTGCCGTGCCGGTTGTTCCACAGCGAACGCAGGGGCCGGCCCTCGGCGGGGCCGCCGAACTGGAGGAAGAAGTCGCCGTGGAAACCCGCGGATACGGACACGGCCGGGTCGCCCCACTCCGACAGCAGGACCGCGTCGGGGTGAGCGGCGTCCAGCCAGTGGCGCACCTCGGTCCAGATCCGGGACGTCTCCACCCGGCCGGGGTCGTCCTTGACGAGTGACGCGGCCATGTCGACGCGGAAGCCCGACAGGCCCAGGCGGAGCCAGTGGTCCATGATCTCGCGCAGGGCGGCGCGGTTGGCGCGGGGGCCCTCGGCGTCGACGGGCCGGCGCCAGGGCTCAGCCGGATTCCCGCGCGCGTAGCCGAAGTTGAGGGCCGGCTGGGAGTCGAAGAAGTTCGGCAGGTACGCGCCGGGGCGGGTGCCGGGCGAGGCAACAAAGCCCGCCGGCGGCGGCTCGGTGCCGTCGGTCCAGATGTAGCGGTCGTCGGCGGGGTCGTCGGCCGAGGCGGTAAACCAGGGGTGCTGGTCGGAGGTGTGCCCGGCGACCAGGTCGAGCAGTACGCGGATGCCGTGGCGGCGTGCCTCCCCGACGAGCGCGGCGAGGTCGTCGTCCGTGCCGTAGCGGGGGGCGAGCGCGAAGTAGTCGCTGACGTCGTAACCGGCGTCGCGGAACGGCGAGGCGAAGCACGGGTTCAGCCAGACGGTGTTCACGCCCAGCCAGGCGAGGTGGTCGAGGTGTCGGGCGATGCCGTTGAAGTCCCCGATGCCGTCGCCGTCGGAGTCGGCGAAGGACTGGGGGTAGATCTGGTAGAAGACGGCGTCGGCCAGCCAGGCCGGGGCGGGTTGGAACGATGTCATGCGTCGGGCTTCCTTCCCTCGTGGTCAGTACGCCGACACCGACCATGACACCGCGACGCCCCGGCCGGGAAGTATCCGGCCGGGGCGTCGGAACTGCGGGTGAACCGCGCGTGACTAGTCCTGCTGTGCGCCCGAGGGGAGCGTACGCAGCTTCATCGTGGTGCGGGTGTTGAACGCCCAGTCGAGCATCTTCTTGGCGTCCGTGTAGCGGTTGGCGTCGTTCAGGACGACCCCCACGACCGTCCGGTCGCCCCGCTTGGCGGCGAACACCAGGCAGGGACCGGCGACGGAGCCCGTACCGGTCTTGATGCCGATGGCGCCGCTGTACGAACCGAGCAGCTGGTTCGTGTTGTACCAGGTGTAGACCCGGCCGTTGGTGGCCGTCTGCTTGGTGCTCCTGGCCTTGACGACCGTCCCGAAGGTCGAGCTCGCGAGCGCGCGACGGGCCAGCTTGGCCGAGTCCCGGGGCGTCGTGAGGTTGTTGCCCGCCGCCGAGATGCCGTCGAAGGAGTCGTACTTGGTGTTGGTCATGCCCAGCGAGGCGGCCTTCTTGTTCATCTTGGAGATGAACGACTTCTTGCGGGCCGTCTCGGTGGTGCCCGTGCCGAACGTGTCGGCGAGGGCGTACGCGGCGTCGCAGCCGGACGGCAGCATCAGCCCGTACAGCAGCTGACGCACCGTGAGCTTGTCGCCCCGCTTGAGGTCGGCCGTGCTCGCACCGTTACGGGCGACGTAGTCGCGGTAACTCTGCTTGACGGTGACCAGCTTGTTGAGGTTGACCCCGCTCGTCTCCAGCACCACGACGGCCGTCATGATCTTCGTTGTGCTGGCCATCTGCCGCTTCGTGTCGGCGGACTTGCTCCACAGCGTCCTGTTGGGCTTGCTGTCGAGCAGGAACGCGCCCTTGGCGCTGACGGTGGGACCGGTGACCGCCTGAGCGGTCGCCGTCGGTGTGATCACCGCGAATGCCGCCGTCGACGCGACCAGCGTCATCCCCCATCGGCGGACTGCTGTGCCCCCTGATCTCACGTATCGCTCTCCGTTTCATCAACTGCGCAAACAATGTCGAACGGCATGTTCGCATCAGGTACGGGGCGGGGGAACGGTGGGGTGTGTGTGAAGTTGTGGTGACCGGTCCCGCCCCGCCGCGTGTCCGGGGAAGACGCGCGGGGCCCCTGGCCCGGTTCCGGCCGCGGCGGCTCCCGGGTGTCCTGTGGCCCGAACTCGCCTCCCGCGCACGGGACAAGAGGGCTGCCGAGGTCAGCGCTGCGCGGCGGAGGCCGAACGCCCCACCGATTCGACGAGCGGGAGCAGCCGGTGCGGCACCCGTTCGCGCAGGGCCACCTCGGTGCGCGTCCGTACGACGCCGGGAATCTGGATCAGCCGCTGGATGACGTCCTCCAGGTGTCCGGCGTCCCGCGCGGCCACCCGCGTCAGCAGGTCGCCGCCGCCCGTGATGGAGAACGCCTCGATGATCTCGGGCACGGCCGCCAGCGCGTCACCCACCTCGTCGAGATGCCCCTGCGTGACCTCCACGTGGACGAAGGCGAGCACGGGGTGGCCCAGGGCGGCGGGGGAGAGGGTGGGGCCCGTGCCGGTGATCACGCCGTCGCGCTCCAGCCGCTCGAGGCGGGCCTGGAGTGTTCCGCGGGCGATGCCGAGGAGACGGGCGTACTCGCGCACACTCGTGCGCGGCTGCTCGATGAGCAGCCGCAGGATGCGGGTGTCGAGCTCGTCCACTGCCATGTTCCGTCGGTCTCCTTCTGGGCCTGCTGTCCGGCCGTAGACCCTACAGAGCCGCCGGCCTCCCACCGCGCGACCGATCCACTGTGTCCGATAGGATGCAAATTAGCGTCGTATGTACTACTTCAACTTGCTTAGGCAGAACATGGCCCGGGATCACGACGAAGACGAAGAGCGGCCCCGCGAGCGAGAACGCGAAGGGCGTCCCAAACGGCTCTCGGCGCCCCGGGCGATGCGTTCGGCGACGCAGCAGCTGGAGGGCCTGCTGGGCAGGGCCCCCGAATCCGTGTCGGCGGTGCGTCCCACCGACGACGACGGGTGGGAGGCCGAGGTCGAGGTGCTGGAGCTGGAGCGCATCCCCGAGACGACGAGCGTGATGGCCAGCTACCGGGTCACGCTCGACGCGGACGGCGAACTCATGTCGTACGAGCGGATCCGCCGGTACACGCGCGGTCAGACCGACCGACGGGCCTGAGTGCCCGGCCGCATGCCGGCGGTGCCGTACAGGTGAACACAGCGGGACAGGGCGTGCGCCGGATGCGGCGCCGCTCACGAAGGGAGGCGCCATGACTGTGGTGCCGCAAGGCGGCGGAGGCGGCGTGGCCCAGGGCGGTGGCGGCGGCTCCGGGTCGCTGTACGACGTACTGGAACTGATCTTGGACCGCGGACTCGTCATCGACGTGTTCGTCCGGGTCTCGCTGGTGGGCATCGAGATACTGAAGATCGACGCCCGTGTCGTCGTCGCCAGTGTCGACACCTACCTGCGCTTCGCCGAGGCCTGCAACCGGCTCGACCTGGAGACGGGGCGCAAGGCGCCGAGCCAGCTGACGGACGTCGTGGGCCAGGTCACCGAGGGTGGGGCCAAGGGCAAGAGCAAGGGCGCCCTCACGGGCGCGGTGGAGGCGTTCACCGACTCGCTCCACCAGGGCCGTGAGGAAGAGCGCGAGCCGGCCGAGGAGCGGGAGAGGTCGCGGCCCTCGCGCCGCCCTTCCCGGCACCGGGAAGAGTGAGCCATGGCGGTCTATGTCTACGCGATCACGGCCGAGGCCCATCCGCTGCGCCTGGACGGCCTGGCCGGCGTCGGAGATCCCCCGGAGGAGCTGCGTACGGTCGACGGCCGGTCGCTGGCCGCGGTCGTCAGCGACGCCCCGGAGGGGCTGAAGGCCAAGCGGCGCGACGTTTTGGCGCACCAATCCGTTCTGGAGCGACTGATGGCCGACGGAAGCGTGCTGCCGCTGCGCTTCGGGGCCCTCGCGCCCGACGACGACGCGGTGCTGCGGGTGCTGGACGAGAGCGCCGACGCCTACCTGGAGCGGCTGTCGGAGCTGGACGGCTGTGTGGAGTTCCACCTGAAGGCGTCCGTTGCCGAGGAGGCGTTGCTGCGGGACGTCCTTCTCGAGTCGGAGGAGGCGCGCCGGCTGAACGACGACGTCCGGGCGGGCCGGGGCGGTCAGGACCTGCGGATGGCGCTCGGCGAACTGGTCGCCGGGGAGGTCCAGCGGCGTCACGAGGTGCTCGCCGCGCAGACCGTGGACGCGCTGCGGCCGCTGGCACGGGACGTCAGGACGTCGGAGCCGACGGGCGACGACTTCGTCAGCGTCTCGTTCCTGGTGGAGCAGGCCCGTCAGAACGAGTTCATGACGGCGCAGAAGGACCTCGCCGACCGGCGTGGTGAGGACTTCGCCTTCCGCCTCCACGGGCCTCTGCCGCCGTACAGCTTCGTCTGACCGACTCGTCGCCCGGGAGATGTGGCCATGGGCTTGCTGACTCAAATTCTGACCTTTCCGCTGGCCCCCGTGCGGGGCGCCGGGTGGGTGGTGGAGCAGGTGGCGCGCGCCGCCGAGCAGGAGTTCTACGACCCCGGGCCCGTAATGCGGGAACTCGCCGAACTGGAAGAGGCGCTGACATCCGGCCGGATCGACGAGGAGACGTTCGACCGGCGTGAGGACGAGCTGCTGGAGCGGCTTGAGGAAATCCGCCGCTATAGGGAGAACCCACGATGAACAAGGCGACAACAGGTGCGGCGTTGCTCGGCGGTTATCTGCTGGGACGGACGAAGAACGGGAAACTCGCTCTGGCCGTCGGGGCCTGGGCGATCAAGAGAAACGTGGACACGAAGAAGCTCACCTCCGCGCTCGTCGGCTCACCGGTGATGGACGCCGTCGGCGAGCAGGTGCGCAAGGACCTGCTCAACGCGGGCAAGGAGGCGTCCTCCGCCGCCGTGGACGCGGTGACGGGCAGGCTGGCCGACACCCTCCACGAGCGCACGGTGGGCCTGCGGAAGGAGACGTCCAAGACCCTCGGGACGGTTACGGGGGAGGAGGAGCCGCAGGAGCCGGAAGAGTCGGAGGAGGAACCTGAGGAGTCGGAGGAGCAACCGGAGGAGCCGGAGGAGTCGGCGGAGGAACCGGAAGAGCCGGAGGAGGAAACGGAGCGGGACGCCGAGGCCGGAGGGGAGCGGGACGCCGCGTCCGAGGACGAGCCGGAGGCCAAGAAGCCCGCCAAGGTGCCGGCCCGCAAGGCCGCCAAGTCGGCGGGCAGGAGGAAGCCGGCAACCCCCTCCGCGCAGAGCGGTGAACGCACCGGCGGCGGCACGAAGAGGAGGTCGGAGTGATGGCCGACACCAAGAAGACGGGTCTTGCCGGCGAAGCGGGCAATCGGCTGATGGAAGAGCTCCAGCAGTATCTGCAGGCCCGGGCCGAGCGGACCGTGGCCTCCATGGGCGAGCGCCTGGGGGAGGCCACCAAGCAGCTGGCCGAACCCGGAGGCTCCGTCGGCGACACCCTCTCCATGCTGGCCAAGGGCGGCAAACAGCTCAGTGAGGGCAAGTCCCCCGCCCGGGTCGCGGGCGGAATGGGGGTCTCCCACATGGTCGGCGGTCTGAAGGACAAGGTGAAAGGTCTGTTCGGAGGCCACAAGGGCGGCAAGGGCGAGACCCGGACGAAGAGCGTCGTCATCATCGAGGACATCAACGTCGGCGTCCCCGTGCGGCAGGCCTACGACCAGTGGACCCAGTTCCAGCACTTCAGCCGCTTCGCCAAGGGCGCGGTCAATGTGGAACGGGCCGACGACACCACCTCCAACTGGCAGGTGAAGGTCGCCAAGTCCAACCGCAGCTGGAAGGCGAAGATCACCGAACAGGTGCCGGACGAACGCATCGCCTGGTCTTCCGAAGGAGCCAAGGGCACGACCAAGGGCGCCGTCACCTTCCACTCGCTCGACGACAACCTCACCAAGGTGCTCGTCGTGGTCGAGTACTTCCCGAAGGGGCTGTTCGAGAAGACCGGCAACATCTGGCGCGCCCAGGGCCGCCGTCTGCGCCTCGACCTCAAGCTGTTCCGCAAGTTCGTCACCATGCAGGACGAGCCGGCCGAGGGCTGGCGCGGCGAGATCCGCGACGGCGAGGTGGTGCGTGAGCACGACGAGGCCGTCGAGGAGGAAGAGAAGGAGAAGCGCCGCGCGGAGGACGAGGACGGCGACGGGGAGGACCACCGCGACGAGGAGGGCGGGGAGGACGACCGCGAGGCGGACGACGACTACGAGGGGGACGAAGAGGGCCAGGACGGCCAGGACGGCCACTGGGACGAAGGCGAGGACGAGGAGGACGAGGACTGGGAGGACGAGGAGGCGCCCCAGGACGAGCCCGCGAGGGCCGGCGGGGCGCGGGACGGGGACTCCGGGGAAGAGCCCTACGACGAGGAGCCGTACGACGAGGAGGAAGAACCGTCCGAGGACGAACGCCCGCGCCGCCGCGCCGCCGGCCGGCGCTGAGCAACGTCGGATCGAGGTCGAACGGACGTGACCGAACCAGCCACAGGCAACCTGGGCTCCTTCTCGTCACGGGCGACCCCTGCCCCGTACGGCCAGGGCACGTCGGCCAACCTGGCCGACATCCTGGAGCGCGTACTGGACAAGGGCATCGTGATCGCCGGTGACATCCAGATCAACCTCCTCGACATCGAGCTGCTCACCGTCAAGCTGCGCCTGCTCGTGGTCTCGGTCGACAAGGCCAAGGAGATGGGCATCGACTGGTGGGAACACGATCCGTCCCTGTCCTCCCGCGCCGAGGGCGGCGCCCGCGATCTGGCCGAGGAGAACCGGCTGCTGCGCGAGGAGATCGCCGCCCTGCGCGACGCCCGGGCACTTCCGCCGTCCGACCGGCGGCGCGTCGAGCGGACGGTCGAGCGGCGGCCCTCTGAGCGGACGTCGGAGGGAGCGCCGGAACGGACGTCGGAACGGGCGCGCGAGCGCACGCCGGAAGGGGCGCCCGAGCGCACGGCGGAGGGCGCGCCGGAGCGGACGCCCGAGCGGCCCCGGCGCAAGGCGGCTCCGTCCAAGCCCGCCCGCCCCGGTGAGAAGCGGCTGCCGAGGACCGACCGATGACCGGCGCCACTCCCCCCGGCGCGCCCACGGAGACCACCACGACCGTGACGTATGTGTACGGCGTGGCGGCCCCGCGGGACGGGCTGCGGGAGACGGTGGCGTCCCTGCGGGGCGTCGCCGGTGCGCCGGTGCGGCTGGTGACCGGAGAAGGGGGAGGACCGGCGGCCATCGCCGGCGACGTCCCGGCCGGCGACTTCGAGGCCGAGCCCCTCGCCGCCCACTTCGAGGACCTCACCTGGCTGGAGGCGGTGGCCCGGGCGCACCACGGCGTCATCGACGCCGTTGCGGCCGGCGGCGCCGTCCTGCCGCTGCGGCTGGCGACCATCTACCGCGACGACGACCGCGTCCGCGCCATGATCACGGCCGACCGCACCGCGTTCGAGCGCCGCCTCGCCCGCCTGGCCGACAGCGTGGAATGGGGAGTCAAGGTGTACTTCGAACCGCCGCAGGAACCGGCAGCCCCCACGCCTCCCGCCCCCGGGGCGGAACTGAGCCCCGGGCGCGCCTACCTGCGCGGCCGCCACCGGGAGCGCGACACCCGCCAGGACGCGATCCGGGCAGCCGCGGAGTCCGCCGAGCGCGTTGAGGCAGCCGCCCGCGCCCACGCCGTCGAGCAGGCGCGCCACCGTCCGCAGCAGGGCCCGCTGGCCGCCGGCTCCGGCGACAACATCGTCAACGACGCCTACCTGGTGCCGCGCGAACGGGCCGACGACTTCCGGCTCGCGGTCGAACGGGCCGCGGCGGAGTCCGGCGCCATCCGCGTCGAGATCACCGGGCCGTGGGCGCCGTACTCCTTCGCCGCGTCCGGGCCGGACGACAGCGGCGCGCAGGACCGGGCGGTGATGACGTGACCACGGCCGGCCGCCCCGTGCCCGGCCCGGCGCAGCCCGGCCCGCTGGAACGCCCTCCGCTGCCCGACCGCCAGGTCGCGCTCATCGACCTGCTGGACCGCCTGCTCACCGGTGGGGCCGTCATCACGGGTGACATCACGCTGTCGATCGCCGACATCGATCTCGTACGCATCTCCCTGCGCTCACTCATTACCTCCATCTCCGCCGAGATGCCGGCGCCCTGGCCCGGCGGTGGCCCCGTCCCCGCTCTGCCGCCGGGCGACCGGCCCCTCCCGCCATGACACCGGACGCCCGGGACGCCCCCGACCCCCGGGACGCACGCGGGGCATCGGACGCCCGCAGCCGCTACGACGAGGTGGCCGACGCGGCCGGCCGGGCGTTCCGCCTGTTCCCCGCCGCTCCGCAGGACCTGCCCCGGCCGGGTCACGAGCGGGCCCACCGGACGAGCGCCCGGATCAACACCGACCCGGACACCGTCGAACGGGACCTGATGAAACTGGTGCTCACGCTCGTCGAACTCCTGCGTCAGCTGATGGAGCGCCAGGCCATGCACCGTGTGGACGCGGGTGATCTCACCGAGGACGAGGAAGAGCGCCTGGGGATGACGCTGATGCTCCTCCACGACCGCATGACGGACCTCTGCTCCCGCTACGGCCTGACCATGCAGGACCTCAACCTGGACCTGGGCCCCCTGGGCACCCTCCTCCCACCCGCCGAGCCGCCCGCGTGACGGCGTACGAAAGGGCTTGCGGGCGCGGCGTACGGCGGGCTTGCGGCGACCGGGTCGGACGCCTCCCTCGTCCCCGTGGTCCGTTGGCCCGCGCGCGGGCGGTGATCACCGCATTTCGCTGGGCCAATGGCACAGTGTCTGACGCCTGACTTGAGCCATGGGGGCATCAGATGTTCTGATGGACGGGTCGATGGCGCCGCGGACTCCGTGGCGCCTTTTTCATGCCGGTGCGGTATCAGTGCGACATCCGTGCGATGTCAGAGCGAAAGCGGGGCGGAAAGCAGTGCTGAAGAGGATGTTCGTGGTGCCGGACCCGGGACGGCTGCGGCTGCGCAGCGCCACCCGGTCCGTCCTCGGCGTCGGGCTGGCCGTGGCCGTCTGCGGCCTCACCGGTCACACCCTCCCCGCGGTCATCACCGGCGGGCTCGCGGCACTCCTCGCCCTGTTCACGGTCACCGACGCGACGGTCCGCTCCCAGGTGCTGAGCACCGCCCTGCTGCCCGCCGTCGGCTTCCCCGTCCTCGCTCTCGCGGCCGGGCTGCACGACACCCCACTGCTGCGCGACGCGGCGTTCCTCGCCGTCGCCGGGCTCGGGGTGTACGCCCGGCGCTGGGGCCCGCGCGGCCACGCGCTGGGCGTGTTCGCCTTCATGATGTTCTTCGTGGCGCAGTTCCTGCACACGGTCCCCGGGCAGCTGCCCGGCCTGTACACCGCGGTCGCCCTCGCCCTGCTCGCCTCCTCCGGCGTCCGCTTCGGCCTGTGGTGCTACGAGCGGCGCCTCCCGCCGCCCGCCGCCCCCGCGCTCCCCGGCGGCACCGGCCTCGCACGCCCCACGACCCGCCAGGCTGTCCAGGTCGCCGTGGCCGGCGCGTTCGCCCTCGTGGTGGGCCAAGTGCTCTCCGAGGGACGCTGGTACTGGGCCGTCGGCGCCGCCTGGTGGATCTTCGTGAACACCTCGTCGCGCGGCGAGACCCTGCTCCGCGGCTTCCGCCGGCTCCTCGGCACGGTCGTCGGCATCGTCGCCGGGCTGCTCCTCGCCCTCCCGCTGCACGGGGCGGTCGCCCCCACGGCGGCCCTCGTGGCGGTGTGCGTCTTCGGGATCTTCTACACCGCGCCGGTGTCGTACAGCTGGATGATGCTCGCGGTCACCCTGATGGTCTCCCTGCTGTACGGGCTGCTGGGTGCCCTGGAGCCGAGCCTGCTCGCCCTGCGGCTCGCGGAGACCGGTGTCGGCGCCCTGGGCGCGGCGCTCGCCGTGACCTTCGTCCTGCCCGTCACGACGCACTCCACCACCCACGCCTGGATCGAACGCGCCGTGCGCAGCGTGCAGGACTGCACCACCACCGCGGCCCGCCGGCTGGCGGGCGACCCGGACGCCGACCCGGCGCCGCTCGCCGCTCAGCTCGAGGTCGTGATCGGCCGCGCGCGGCTCTCGCTGGCTCCTCTGGTGCACCCCCTCAACCCGCTGCGCGCCCGCAAGGCCCGTGCCCGCCAGGTCCTCGCCCTGCTGGACGACTGCGCCCGTGAGGTGCGCGGACTCGCCTCCGTCGCCGCCGACCCGCAGGCGTCGCACGACGCGCGCCTGGCAGCGGCCTGCTGGCGCGTGGAGGCCGCGGTCCAGGCCCTGGTGTCGCCCGGCGGGCGGCCGGCCGCCGCGCCCGACCCAGCGACCCGGACGGCCGCCGAGCGGAACGACCACCCGACCGCGGAGGCCGCCCTGCGCCACCTCCACGGCCTGGAGAAGGTGCTGACCGAACTCGCCGCGCCCCTGCACAGCTCCCCGGACTCCCCGCTGGTCGGGTCCTGAACCGGGGACTTCCCCCGGCGGGTCCCGACCCGCCGCGCCGCCCGGGAGAATGTGACTGGGCCTCCGGGCTCTCACAGCCCGCACGGCTGTGCGCGATCACACGGCGGAAAGGGGCTCCACGGTGAGCAGCAGCAACGAGGCGGAACCGGCTGTCGCAGGGCCGCAGGGGGCCGGCCGGCCGGTCCGGGCGTTCATCGGGTCGTTCACCTCGGCGGGCGGCCGCGGGGTCACCGCCGCGCACGTCGACCCGCGGACGGGCGCGCTGACCCCGCTCGGCTCGACCGACGCCGTCGCCGACCCGTCGTTCCTGGCCCTCGTGCCCGGCGGAACGATTCTGTACGCCGTCAGCGAGACGGAGGACGGAGCCGTCGCGGCCTTCGACGTGTCCGGCGACGGCGCCCCCCTCCCCGCGGGCGAGCCGGTTCCCGTGGGCGGCGCCGCGCCCACCCACCTCGCGCTCGCCGCCGGGCACGTGGTGACCGCCAACTACGGGTCCGGCAGCCTCACGGTGCTCCCCGTCGGCGCGGAGGGGGGCCCGGAAGCCGCGACCGGCGTACTGCACCACCGGGGCAACGGCCCCGACCCGGACCGGCAGGCCGGGCCGCACGCACACCAGGTGCTGCCCGATCCCACGGGAGGGTGGGTGCTCAGCGTCGACCTCGGCACCGACTCCGTACGGGTCTGCGCCCTCACGGCGCCCACCGGCACCCTGCGCGTGCACACCGAGACCGCGCTGCGGCCCGGCACCGGCCCCCGTCACCTCGCCTTCCACCCCGGCGGCGGACACGCGTACGTCGTGGGCGAGCTGGAGCCGACCGTCACCGTCTGCCGCTGGGACGCCGAGTCCGGAGTGCTCGTACCGCTGCGTGAGACGCCCGTGGTGGCGCCGGGCACGGAGGGGGCGACGTACCCCTCAGAGGTCGTCGTCGCCCGCGACGGGCGCTTCCTCTGGGTGGCGAACCGGGGGCACGACAGCATCGCCGTGCTCGCGCTCGCCCCGAGCGGGGCCGTGGCGGAGTTCGTGACGACTGTGGAATGCGGCGGGCACTGGCCGCGCGACCTCGCCCTCGATCCGTCGGGGCGCAGGCTCTACGCCGCCAACGAGCGCTCCGGTGACGTCACCTGGTTCGACATCGACGAGGAGACCGGCATACCGCGCCGCGCGGGCTCCGTGGAGGCGCCGGCGGCGTCCTGCGTCGTCTTCGGCTGAGACCTGACCGCGAGCCGCGTCCGCCGGGGACGGTGCGAGAGCGCGGAACGGGGGCACGTGGGGAAAGCCCGAGGGCCCGCACCGGTCGTCCGGTGCGGGCCCTCGGGCGTCGCTCCTGGGCGCTCGTGGCCGCGCTCAGTGGGCGGGCATGCCCTGGGCAGGCTGCGGAGCGATGCCCAGCGCCGTCGTGTAGTGCGACAGGGCCAGCTTGCCGATGGCCGGGTAGGCGCCCAGCGGCTCGGCGGTCGCGCAGTCGGCCTCCTTGACGGCCGCGTCCAGGAGGCTGTCGGGCACCTCGGGACCGATCACGTAAGGCGCCAGGGCGAGCTGCGTGGAACCGGAACCGCGCAGCTGCTCCGCCACCGCGGCCACCGAGCCCTCCTCGTCGAGCGCGGCGGCGATCACCGGTACTGCGAGCCGCGCGGCCAGCAGCATGCCGGTGATCCCGGCGGCCTGCACGGCCTCGTCGCCGCCCACGGTCGCCAGGATGATGCCGTCGGCCGCGGTCGCCACCGTGAACAGCCTGGCGCGGTCCGCGCGGGACAGACCGGCCTCCGAGAGGCGCACGTGCAGGGCCTCCGCGAGCAGCGGGTGCGGGCCGAGGACGTCGGTCAGCTCGACGGCGGCGCGGCTGTCCATGACGGCCTGCCGTATCCGGCGCATCAGGGCGTTCTCCGGGCCCGCGAGCAGCGGCACCACGACCGCCGCGGGGCCCTGCGGCTCGGCGGCCTCACGGCCCGCTGCGCGCGCCTGCTCGTAGCGGGCCGTGCGCTCGGCGGCGGTGTGCGCCAGCACGCTTTCGAGGGCGGGGTACTCGTCGTTGTCGCCGTCGAGGTACCCGATCCTGGCGTCGAGGCCGGGCAACTCGGAACGGGCGATGCTGACGACTTCCTCCGCCAGGCTGCGCGACGCGCTGCCCGGGGTGCCGGGGACGGCGAGGACAAGCGCGGGCGCGCCCTCGGGTGCCACCACGGGTTCCGGCCGGCGGTGCCGTCCGGACTGTCGTGGTCGCGGCATTCGTACAGGCAGGCCGGATGCGGGCCCAGTGGGGGAGCTCATGGCGCCGCATGCTACTGGGTTTGTGTGCTCGGCTGTTCGGGGAGGGGGCGTTGCAGCGGTGTCTGTCCGTATTTCTCCCGTGAGTCGCTATGCGTTCAACTGCCCTGCTCTGTCGGTACGTGCAGCAGCCGCCCGTCGACGGGCAGCCGCAGGCCGTCCGTGGCGAGCGCGGCGGCGACGCGCACCGCCCCCGCCAGCGGATCTCCTGCCGCCGGGACGGTCCGCGCGTGCGGCAGCCGCTCGGCGAGCGCCGCCCGCAGCGGTACGAGCAGTGGCTCGCCCATCTTGAACAGGCCACCCGTGAGGGCGACCTCGCCCACCCCGGCCGGCGGACAGACCGCGACGGCGGCGTCGGCGATGTGCCCGGCCGCCTCCCGCAGGATGCGCACGGCGACCGGATCCGCGGGTGCGGCCGTCGCGCAGCGGGCCACCTCCGGCGCGAACGAGGCCAGCACGGCGGGGCGGTCGGCGCGCGGGTAGAGCAGGCTGGGCAAGCCGGGCGCGGGGCCGAACACAGCCTCCAGGCGGGCCAGCAGTGCGGGCGAGCCCCCGCGGCGCCCGTCATGGGCGCGCATCGCCGCTTCCAGTCCGGCGCGGCCGATCCAGGCGCCGCCGCCGCAGTCGCCGAGCAGATGCCCCCAGCCGTCCGCCCTGCGCCAGTCGGTCAGGTCCGTCCCCAGCGCGATCATGCCGGTGCCGGCCGCGACCACCGCGCCCGGGCGCATGCCGAGCGCCCCGGTGTACGCCGTGACCGCGTCGGCGGCCAGCGCGAGACGCCGTACGCCCAGGGCGCTCGCCAGGGCCCCGGGCAGCCGGGCCCGCAGGTCGTCGCCGAGCGTCGCCATGCCCGCCGCGCCGATGGCGACGGCGCCGACCGCGACGGGGGGAGCGGCGGCGTCCCCGTCGCCGGCTTCGCCGAGCAGCGCACGGGCCATGGGCAGCAACTGCTCCAGCAGGTGCGCCGCGTCGATCCCGGCGGGGCTCGTGCGCACCGGCTCGCGCGACGCGGTGACCTTGGCGCCCTCCGGGGCCGAGGCGTCCGCGAGGGCCACCCGCAGCCCCGAACCGCCGGAGTCGACCCCGAGCACCCAGGGCGTCACGGCGGGGCCGGTGGTGCGGGGACGTAGCCTCATGGACCGAACTCCAGGCAGACGAGCGGCATCGACGGCACCCTATCCCGCGACCGACGCACCGGACCGGGCCAACGGCGGGGCGGTGCCCAGTGCTGCGGCCGGGTCGGCGATGCGGTCGGCCCGGCAGTGTCGGCGGACTCGCGATGTGGTCGGACCGGTGATGCCGTCGGGCCGGCCTTCCGGTCGGACGCGGACCCGCGATCCAGCCGGCCCAGCGGTCGCGGGCCCCGTGGTCGTGCGGGTCGGTGGTCGTGCGGGTCGGTGGTCGTGCGGGGCCGACCGGGCCTGCGGGCACGGCGGTCGGCGCCAGCCGGAAACCGGGCAGGGCAGGCGGTGGTGCGGCCCGGGCGGCCGGCCGGGCACGGCGGTCGTGGCGGGCGGGTGGGTCGCTCGGGAGGGCCGCGCGGGGCGCCGGCCGACCGGGGGCCTCCGTACCGCGACGGGCGGGTTGGGGAGCGGGCAGGTTGCACCAGTAGAGTGACGCGCCGTGGCAGCACTACCGTTGAACCGACTTGTCGAGCCCGGCTGGGCGGACGCCCTTCACCCTGTGGCGGGGCGCATCGCGGCCATGGGCGACTTCCTGCGTGCGGAGATCGCGGCAGGCCGGACGTACCTGCCCGCCGGCCCCAACGTCCTGCGCGCCTTCCAGCAGCCCTTCGACGAGGTGCGGGTGCTGATCGTGGGTCAGGACCCGTACCCGACCCCGGGCATGGCCATGGGGCACAGCTTCTCGGTCGCGCCGGACGTGCGCCAGTTGCCGGGAAGCCTGGAGAACATCTTCCGTGAGCTGCACAGCGACCTCGGCCTGCCCCGCCCCTCCAACGGTGACCTGACGCCCTGGACCCGGCAGGGCGTGCTGCTGCTGAACCGCGCGCTGACCACGGCTCCCCGCAAACCCGCCGCCCACCGGGGCAAGGGCTGGGAGGAAGTGACGGAGCAGGCCATCCGCGCCCTGGTGGCGCGAGGGAAGCCGCTGGTGTCCGTGCTGTGGGGCCGTGACGCCCGCAACCTGCGGCCCCTGCTCGGCGACCTCCCGGCCGTCGAGTCCGCGCACCCGTCACCCATGTCGGCCGACCGCGGCTTCTTCGGCTCGCGGCCGTTCAGCCGCACCAACGACCTCCTCGTCCGCCAGGGCGCGCAGCCGGTGAACTGGCAGCTCCCCTAGGCCGGGCGCGCGTCTCGGAGCCACGGCGCGCACGGGGAGGCCCGTGCGCGTACCACGGTGGCTCAGCCGATGACGGCGGCCCGTACGCAGAGCACGTCCGGCAGGTGCGACGC
Organism: Streptomyces sp. NPDC046122; assembly: GCF_056429965.1. Lineage (NCBI taxonomy): Bacteria > Bacillati > Actinomycetota > Actinomycetes > Kitasatosporales > Streptomycetaceae > Streptomyces > Streptomyces sp. NPDC046122. The sequence continues at coordinate 170,991 of NZ_JBWKLQ010000003.1, forward strand.
GAGCATCCGCCAGCTGTCGCCGTCGTCCGCGCTCGCGAACAGCTCGCCGTTGCGATTGCCGAAGTAGACCCCCGCCGGATCCGCGTCGTCCGTGCACAGCGCGTCGCGCAGCACCGTTCCGTAGTGCGCCTCCTGCGGCAGCCCGTCCGACAGCGGCTCCCAGCTCGCCCCGGCGTCCCGCGTGCGGTAGACCCGGCACCGGTTGCCGGCCGGCACCCGGTCGGAGTCCGCCGTGATGGGGAAGACGTAAGCCGTGTCCGCGCGGTGCGGATGCGCGGCGGCGGCGAAGCCGAAGGTCGACGGCAGCCCCGCCCCGATGTCCGACCAGTTGGCCCCGGCGTCGTCGCTGCGGAACACCCCCCAGTGGTTCTGCAGGTACAGCCGCTCCGGATCGGCCGCGTCCTGGGCGATCTTGTGTACGCACTGGCCGAACTCCGGGTCCGGATCGGGCAGGAAGACCGCCGACACCCCCTTGTTCGACGGCGTCCAGCTCGTCCCGCCGTCCAGCGAGCGGAACACCCCGGCGGTGGAGACGGCCACCGTCACGGCCCGGGCGTTGCGCGGGTCCGTGATGATCGTGTGCAGCCCCTCGCCGCCTCCGCCCGGCACCCACCGCGAGCGCGTGGGGTGCTCCCACAGCGGGCGGACGAGCTCGAAGGACTCTCCCCGGTCCTCGGACCGGAACAGCGCCGCCGGTTCCGTTCCCGCATACACCACGTCGGGCGCCTCGGCCCCGGCCGGACGCAGTTGCCAGACCCGCTCCAGCGACGTGTCCGTGAACTCGGGGAACCTCACCGCGGGTTGCCTCGGCTCGACCCAGCTCGCGCCCAGATCGTCGGAGTGGAAGACCGACGGGCCCCAGTGCGCGCTGTCCCCGCCGACCAGCAGCCGGGGGACCGGGCCCCGGGTGTCGATGGCGATCGAGTACACGGCCTGCGCGTTGAAGTGGGGCCCGTCGATCTCCCATTCGCCGCCGCGCCCGCGGCCGATGAAGAGCCCTTTTCGCGTGCCTACGGTGAGCAGTACGTCGGTCATGGCCGACACCTCCAGGACGCCGTTGTCTCAGATACGGGCCAGTGTGCACCCGACCACTGACAGTGGGCCCCACCAGCGCGTCACCGCAGGTCGGACGGCACGTTGGGGGCGCGGACGGAGCGGACCGCCACGGCGGCGTACCTGTGCGTCGGGGCCGGAGAACGACCTGCCGGCCGGCCGGGCCGGAGGAAATGGAACCGCACGGTACGGAACGATCGTTTATAACAGCGGGAGCGATCAGTGGTACCGAAGCGAGGGGAGTGCGCCGGTGACCAACGGTGCGGTACGGATCGACGGGGACAGTCTGCTGCTGCCGGGCGGGGTCCGGGTGCGCTTCGTGCGTACGCTGCGCCTGCCCGAGAAGGGAACGCACTCCCTCCCGCCGGGCCTGGGCAACTTCCCGCTGCGCAGGGTCGAGGACCACGCCGCGACGGTGCCGCAGGAGTGGCTGGCCAGAGGCGGCGTGATGCTGCCCGTGTACCTGCGCGAGGCGATGTGGCTGAGCTTCGCCGGCACCGTCGAGCCGGGCGCCCTCCAGGTGGCGGTCGGTAAGGTGTGCGCGGTCTCGGGCAAGCCGTGGAACAGCCGCCTGTCGCGCGGACCGCAGAACTACCTCGTGCTGCCGCGCCAGCCCTGGCTCGACGGCATCAACTCCGGCACGGGAACGGTGCGGCAGTTCGTCGCGGTGCCGCTCGGACTGGGGGCGACCGTGGAGGGCCAGGTCACCGGCGAGGAGAAGTGGGGCGGACTGCAACTCCAGTCGTGGCCGCTCGCGGACGGGCCCCTGGCCGCGTGGCGGGAGGAGCAGCGGAGGGCGGCGGAGCGCAGGGCCGCGATGCCGCCGCAGGCGCTGTACGGAGCGCCCGCTCCGGGCGCCCCGATGCCGCCCCCGGCCATGATGTCCGCCCCCATGGGCGGTCATGGCGGAGCACCCGCGCCGCGGGCCGCGGCGGCGATGGGGCTGGGCGTGGGCGGTTCCATGCGCCAGGAGGTCTACAAGGACGACCGGCCCGCCTCCGACTGGGCCGCCGAGCCGTCGGGCCGGGTCTTCGTGCACCTGGTGACCCCGCCGGAGTGGCGACGCATCACCGGGGAGGAGCCGCCGCCGTCCCCCGTCGACCGGGCGGCGTACACCCGGGCGGGGCTGCCGTGGTTCGACTACTACGACGCGGACGGCGAGGACGTGGCGCCGACGGACGCGCTGGGCGGCGTGAAGCCGGTCGGTGAGTGGCTGGGCGACGACCACACACCGTGGCAGCAGCCGTCCCCGCACCAGGTGCATCCGCTCGGCGACGCACCGGGCAAGCCGGTGGCGGACGGCGACTGGTAGCGGCTGAACGGCCAGGCGGCCAGGCGGCCAGGCGGCCGAGCGGCTGAGAAGCGGCCGAGGAGCGGGGAGCCCGGCCCGGCGGGGCAGGGCTCGGAGTGCTGCCGTCCCGTACTCCGAGCCGGCAGCCCCGCGCCATGCCACCGCCCGGCCGCGCGGCCCACCACGACCCCGCGCCCCCGCCCGCCCCCCGAGGCGTACCCGGGGGATCATGGAGGCCGGTCCTGAAGCGGCCATCGGCGAGGTCGCCGTGGGCGCGCACGTCTGAGGAGAGCGAACATGCCCGACATCCGCCTGCACACGCCGGACGATCCGGCGGCCCTCGTGGAGGTCGCCCCCGGCCCGGCCGACGACGCGGAGGCGGGACGGGTCCACATCGGCGTACGGGCCGGGCGGTACGTCCCCCTCGTCGCCACGCCCGCGCAGGCGCGGGAACTGGCCGCGGCCCTGCTGCGGGCGGCCGACGACGCCGAGGCACGGCTCAAGGACACCTTCCCCACCGTCAAGGCGGGCGAGCTGCGGCGCGGAGACGTGAGGACGGGGGAGCGCGCGATCACCGTGGAACGCGTCCGGGCCGACGGCGACACCGTCCACGTCACCTGGGCGTCGGACGGCGGACGCCAGTGGACCCAGAGCTACGCGGCGGACACCGACATCGCCCTGCGGCGACGCGCGTAAGTCACACCGCCGAAAATCCCGCTCCCGCAGGGGAGTTGACCTGTCATGCGCACCTGCCTATGTTCTCGTTCGGGATTGTGGTCAACGTCCGATATTTCGAACGAACAACACCAGGAGCCCGTATGCGCAGCAAGGGAAGGGGCGGACGCCGACTAGCCGTCGCGTCCGCCGTTCTCACCGGCCTGACGGCCGCCCTCGTCGTCGCGCCCGCCGAGAGGCCGGCCGCCGCGGCAGTGGAGGCAGCCGCCGAAGCGGAGGCCGTCGACTACTCCATCAAGGTCGACCCGACCCGTGCGGGGCCGGCGATCGACGACTCGATGTACGGCGTGTTCTACGAGGACATCAACCACGCGGCCGACGGCGGGCTGTACGCCGAACTCGTGCAGAATCGTTCCTTCGAGTACGACCCCGCCGACAACCGCGCCTACACCCCGCTCACCTCGTGGAAGGAGACCGCGAGCGGCGGAGCGACCGGTACGGCGCGCGTCGTGGACGACGGCGAGCGCCTGAACGAGCGCAACCGCCGCTACCTGCGGCTGGACCTGGCCGGAAACGGCGGCGGCAGCGCATCCTTCGGCGTCGCGAACACGGGCTACAACGAGGGGATCGCCGTCCGCGCCGGCAAGAAGTACGACTTCTCGGTCTGGGCCCGCACCGACCGGCCCGGCAACGGCACGCCGCTCGGCGTCGAACTGCGCGCCGGGGACGGCAGCGCCACCCCGCTGGCGAAGCCCCTGCGCATCACCGCACGCGGCGACCGCTGGACGCAGTACACGGGAACGCTCACCGCCCGCACCAGCAGCGGCGCGGGCCGGCTCGCCGTCACCGCCGCCGGCGGCGGCACCGTACGGCTCGACATGGTCTCGCTCTTCCCCCGCGACACCTACAAGGGCCGGCCCAACGGGCTGCGCAAGGACCTCGCCGAGAAGATCGCCGCCCTGAAACCCGGCTTCCTGCGCTTCCCGGGCGGCTGCCTGGTGAACACCGGAAGCCACGAGGCGTACGAGGCGCCGGACTTCGAGCGCAAACGCTCCTACCAGTGGAAGGACACCGTCGGCCCGGTCGAGCAGCGGCCGGTGAACGCCAACTTCTGGGGCTACAACCAGACGTACGGACTCGGCTACTACGAGTACTTCCAGTACGCCGAGGACATCGGCGCGATGGCCCTGCCCGTGGTCCCCGCTCTCGTCACCGGCTGCGGCCAGAACAGGGCGACCGACGACCCGGAACTGCTCCGCCGCCACATCCGGGACACGCTCGACCTCATCGAGTTCGCCAACGGGCCGGTGACCTCCCCGTGGGGCGGGAAGCGGGCGGAGATGGGCCACTCCAAGCCCTTCGGCCTCACCCACCTGGAGGTCGGCAACGAAGAGAACCTCCCCGACGAGTTCTTCGCGCGCTTCACCGAGTTCCGCGAGGCCATCGAGGCCGAGCACCCCGGCATCACCGTCATCAGCAACTCCGGCCCGGACGACAGCGGGACCGTCTTCGACCGCGCCTGGCAGCTGAACCGCGACGCCGGTGTCGCCATGGTCGACGAGCACTACTACAACAGCCCGCAGTGGTTCCTGGAGAACAACGCGCGGTACGACGCCTACGACCGCGAGGGCCCCAAGGTCTTCCTCGGCGAGTACGCCTCGCTGGACAACCGCTTCTCCAACGCCCTCGCCGAAGCCGCGTACATGACCGGCCTCGAACGCAACGCGGACGTCGTCAAGCTCGCCTCGTACGCCCCGGTCCTCGCCGACACCAACGACGCGCAGTGGCGGCCGAACATGATCTGGTTCGACAACACCGCCTCCTGGGGAAGCGCCAGCTACGAGACGCAGAAGCTGTTCATGAACAACGTGGGAGACGAGGTGGTACCGAGCAGGGCGTCCGGCACCCCCGCCGCGACCGGCCCGATCACCGGCGCCGTGGGCCTGTCCACTTGGGCCACGGCGGCGGCGTACGACGACGTGAGCGTCACGTCGGCGGCCGGGGTCGGCCTCTTCGCCGACGACTTCTCCGGCGACGACAGCCGCTGGACCAGGGCGGCCGGCGCCGGCTCCTGGTCCGTGCGGGACGGCGCGTACGTCCAGTCCGACGCGTCGGCCGAGAACACTCTCGTCACCGCGGGCGACCCCTCCTGGCACGACTACGACCTCGAACTCGAGGCCACGAAGCAGTCCGGCAAGGAGGGCTTCCTGATCGCCTTCGGGGTCAAGGACACCGGCAACTACTACTGGTGGAACCTCGGTGGCTGGAACAACACCCGTTCCGTCGTCGAGAAGGCCGTGGGCGGCGCCAAGCAGACCCTCGTGGAGCGCGGTACGACGATCGAGACCGGCCGCACGTACGACGTCAAGGTCCAGGTACGCGGCCGGCAGGTCACCCTCTTCCTGGACGGCCAGGAGTGGGGGAGCTTCACCGACGACAAGGTGGCCGAACCGTTCCGCCAGGTCGTCACCCGCGACAGGGCCGCCGGCGAACTCGTCGTCAAGGTCGTCAACGCCCAGGACGCGCCCGCCCGTACGAGGATCGACCTCGGCCGGGAGACCACCGTCGTCTCGCCCAAGGCGCGTCTGACCACGCTCCGGGGCGCGCCGGACGCCGTCAACACCCCGACCGACCGGCCGATCAAACCCGAGCGGTCCACCCTCGACGGGGTGGACACCACGTTCACGCACACCTTCCCCGCGCACTCGGTCACCTTCATGCGCATCAGGACCGACTGAGACCCCGTGCACGCCGAAGCCCCCTGCCGCCGGCCGGCAGGGGGCTTCGGCGCGCGGGTCAGCGTGCCGAGAAGGCGTGCACCGTGGTGGAGCGGTACGCCGTTCCCGGACGCAGTACCGTCGAGGGGAACGAGGGCTGGTTGGGCGAGTCCGGGAAGTGCTGCGACTCCAGGCACAGCCCGTCGCCCTGGCGGTACAGCCGTCCCGACGTTCCCGCGAGCGTGCCGTCGAGGAAGTTGCCGCTGTAGAACTGCATCCCCGGCTCGGTCGTGTGCATCCTCATCACCCGCCCCGACCCCGGATCGGTGAGCGTCAGCGCGTATCCGGGCGTGGCGGTGATGCCCTTGTCCAGCACCCAGTTGTGGTCGAGCCCCTTCCCGTACCGCACCTGCTGGTGCGGTACCCGGGCCTGCTCGCCGATCGTCCTCGCCCGCCGGAAGTCGAAGGGCGTTCCCGCGACGCGCGCCAGCTCACCGGTGGGTATCAGCGTCGAGTCGACGGGCGTGTAGCGGGCGGCGGCCAGCTCCAGCGTGTGACCGTCGACGGAGCCGCTGCCCTCGCCCGAGAGGTTGAAGTACGTGTGACTGGTGAGGTTGACGACCGTCGCCCGGTCCGTGGTGGCCTCGTAGTCGATCCGCCAGGCGCCGCGCGCGGTCAGCGTGTACGTGACCTTCACCTTCAGCGTGCCGGGGTAGCCCATCTCGCCGTCCGGACTGGTCCGCCGCAGCACGAGCCCGCGGTCGGACCCCCTGCTGAAGGGCTCCACGTCCCACATCTGCTTGTCGAAGCCCTGGTCGCCGCCGTGCAGGCTGTTCGGGCCGTCGTTCACGGGGAGCTGGTACGTGCGCCCGTCGAGCGTGAACCGGCCCTTGGCGACGCGGTTGCCGTAACGCCCGATCAGCGCTCCGAAGTACGGCGACCCGGCGACGTAGTCGTCGAGGTTGTCGAAGCCCAGCGAGACGTTCGCCGCCCGCCCGTGCCGGTCCGGTACCTCCAGGGACTGGACGATCCCGCCGTACGAGAGGACCTTCAGCCGGGTCCCGCCGTTGGCGACGGTCCACCGGTGCACCTTCGTGCCGTCGGCCAGCCGGCCGAAGAGCTCCCGAGAGGCGGGCCGTGCGGAGGGGGCCGCGTACGCCGTGCCCGTCGCGGCCAGGCCCGCGGCGGCTGCCGCTCCCGCCAGTACCGTGCGTCTGCTCGTGTTCATCGTGATGATCCCTTCGGGGAGTTATGAACCGACCTTGCGCTTGTTCCACACGTCGAAGCCGACCGCCGCCAGCAGCACCAGACCCTTGATGACCTGCTGGTAGTCCGTGCCGATGCCGACCAGCGACATGCCGTTGTTCAGCACGCCCAGCACCAGACCGCCGATGATCGCGCCGAAGACCGTTCCGACGCCGCCGCTCATCGACGCGCCGCCGATGAACGCCGCCGCGATCGCCTCCAGTTCGAAGTTGACGCCGGCCTGCGGCACGCCCGCATTCAGCCGGGCCGCGTACACGACTCCGGCCAGGGCGGCGAGCACGCCCATGTTCACGAAGACCAGGAAGGTGACGCGCTTGTCCTTGACACCCGACAGCTTCGCCGCCGCCTGGTTGCCGCCCAGCGCGTACACATGCCGTCCGACGACCGCGTTGCGCATCACGAAACCGAAACCGATGAGCAGCACCGCGAGCAGCAGCAGCACCACGGGCACGCCCCGGTAGCTGGCCAGCGTCAGGGTGAAGGCGAGCACGGCCGCCGCCATGGCCGCGCACTTGGCGAGGAACAGCGAGCGCGGCAGCACGTCCAGCTCGTAACTGAGCTGCCTGCGCCGGTCGCGCACCTCCTGCGCCAGTGCGAAGACGAGCAGTACGAGCCCCAGCAGCAGGGTGAGGTTGTGGTAGTCGGTGTCCGGTCCGAGGGAGGGGAGGTAGCCCGTGGAGATCTTCTGGAAGCCCTCGGGGAAGGGGCCGATGGAGCGCGAGCCGAGGAAGATCTGCGTACCGCCCCGGAAGAGCAGCATGCCGGCCAGCGTGACGATGAACGACGGGATGCCGACGTACGCGATCCAGAAGCCCTGCCAGGCGCCGGCGACCGCCCCGATGATCAGCGCGATCACGGTGGCGAGCACCCAGGGGACGTCGTGCTCGACCATCATCACCGCGCACGCGGCGGAGACGAACGCCGCGAGCGAGCCGACCGACAGATCGATGTGGCCCGAGATGATGACGATCATCATGCCGATGCCGAGGACCAGAATGTAGCTGTTCTGGAGGACCAGATTGGTGACGTTGTTCGGCTGGAGGAGTACGCCGTCGGTCCAGATCGCGAAGAGTACGACGATCAGCGCGAGAGCGATGAGCATGCCGTACTGGCGCATGTTGCGGCGCATGGTGTCCAGCAGCAGCGTGCTGACCGCGGAACCGCGCGGTCCGGGCGGAGCGGCTTGCCGCCCCGGCTTCTCGGTGGTGACCGGGCTGCCCATCTCTCTTACCTCTTGTCCATGGTCATGTGACGCATCAGTACTTCCTGGGTCGCGTCCGCGCGCGCGATCTCGCCGGTCAGCCGGCCGGCGGACATCGTGTAGACGCGGTCGCACATGCCGAGCAGTTCGGGGAGTTCGGAGGAGATGAAGACGACGGCCTTGCCGTCGGCGGCGAGGCGGTCGATCACGCTGTAGATCTCGAACTTCGCGCCGACGTCGATGCCCCGGGTCGGCTCGTCGAGGATCAGCACGTCCGGCCCGGCGAAGATCCACTTGCTGAGGACGACCTTCTGCTGGTTGCCGCCGGAGAGCCGTCCCACCTGCTCGAACACGGTCGGCGCCTTGATGTTCATGCTGCGGCGGTACGACTCGGCGACGCGCGTCTCCTCGTGCTCGTCGACGATGCCGCGCCGGGCCACCTTGGGCAGGGCGCTGAGGGTGATGTTGCGGCCGATGGTGTCGATGAGGTTGAGGCCGTAGTGCTTGCGGTCCTCGGTGACGTACGCGATGCCGTGGCCGATGGCCTCCGGAACGGTCCTGGTGCGGATCTCCTCGCCGTCCTTCAGGACCGTACCGCTGATGTTCCTGCCGTACGACCGTCCGAAGACGCTCATGGCGAGTTCGGTGCGCCCGGCCCCCATCAGCCCGGCGATGCCGACGATCTCGCCCCGGCGCACGCGCAGGGAGACCTGGTCGACGACCTTGCGCTGCTGGTCGATGGGGTGGTGCACGGTCCAGTCACGGACTTCGAGGGCGGGGTGCGCGCCAGGGTCCCCTTCGTACGGGGTCCGTTCGGGAAAGCGGTGGTCGAGGTCGCGGCCGACCATGCCGCGGATGATCCTCTCCTCGGTGGTCTCCGGAGCCCTGACGTCCAGCGTCTCGATGGTCCTGCCGTCGCGGAGGATGGTGACCGAGTCGGCGATCTCCGCGATCTCGTTGAGCTTGTGGGAGATGATGATCGACGTGATGCCCTGTTCCTTGAGCTCCTTGATCAGACGCAGCAGCTGGGCCGAGTCCGCGTCGTTCAGCGCGGCCGTCGGCTCGTCGAGGATCAGCAGCTTCACCTCCTTGGCCAGCGCCTTCGCGATCTCGACGAGCTGCTGCTTGCCCACCCCGATGTCCGCGACCCGCGTCTGCGGATGCTCGCGCAGACCCACGCGCCTGAGCAGCGCCGCCGCGTGCTTCAGCGTCTCGTTCCAGCTGATGACCCCGCGCCGGGCGTGCTCGTTGCCGAGGAAGATGTTCTCGGCGAGGGAGAGGTACGGCACCAGGGCGAGCTCCTGATGGATGATCACGATGCCGTGCGCCTCGCTGGCCCGGATGTCCTTGAACGCGCAGTGCTCGCCGTCGAAGAGGATGTCCCCCTCGTAACTCCCGTGCGGATGCACGCCGCTGAGGACCTTCATCAGCGTCGACTTCCCTGCGCCGTTCTCCCCGCAGACCGCGTGCACCTCGCCGCGCGCCACCGTCAGCGTCACGTCGGACAGGGCCTTCACGCCGGGGAACGTCTTGACGATCGAGCGCATTTCCAGGACGGGCGGCGCCGTTGTGGGCCCCGCCGTCACAGGTCGCTCGCCTTGATGTAACCGGAGTCGACGAGAACGGACCGGTAGTTGGTCTTGTCGACGCTCACCGGGTCGAGCAGGAAGGCGGGGACGACCTTCGTCTCGTTGTTGTACGTCTTGGTGTCGTTGACCTCGGGCTTCTTGTCGTTCAGCACGGCGTCGGCCATCTGTACGGCCTGCTTGGCGAGCGCCCGGGTGTCCTTGTAGACGGTCTGCGTCTGCTGCCCCGCGATGATCGACTTCACCGAGGCGACCTCGGCGTCCTGACCGGTGACCACGGGGTACGGTTTGGCCGCCGTACCGTAGCCGTCCGACTTGAGCGCGGACAGGATGCCGATGGAGATGCCGTCGTACGGGGAGAGGACGGCGTCCACGTCCTCCGAGCCGTACGCCTTGGTGAGCAGGTCGTCCATGCGCTTCTGCGCCGTCCCGCCGTCCCAGCGCAGGGTCGTGACCTGGTCGAGCTTGGTCTGGCCGCTCCGGACGACGATCTGCTTCCTGTCGATGTACGGCTTGAGGGTCTTCCACGCGCCCTGGAAGAAGTAGCGGGTGTTGTTGTCGTCGGGCGAGCCGGCGAACAGCTCGACGTTGAACGGGCCCTTCTTGCCGCCGTCGAGGCCCAGCTTGTCGATGATGTACGTCGCCTGCAGGACGCCGACCTTCTCGTTGTCGAAGGAGGCGTAGTAGTCGACGTTCGGGGTGCCGAGGACGAGACGGTCGTAACTGATGACCTTGACGCCCTGGTCGGCGGCCTGGCGCAGGACGTCGCCCAGCGCGCGGCCGTCGATGGCGGCGACCACCAGCACGTCGACGCCCTTGGTGATCATGTTCTCGATCTGCGACACCTGCTGGTCGACGTCGTCCTCGCCGTACTGGAGGTCCGTCTTGTAGCCGAGCTTCCGGAACTGCTCGACCATGTTGTCGCCGTCGGCGATCCACCGTTCCGAGGACTTCGTCGGCATGGCTATGCCGATCGTGCCGTCCCCGGCGGACTTCTTCTCCTTGCTGCCGCCCTCGGCGTTCTGGCCGCACGCGGCGAGGGAGAGGGCGAGTGCGGTGGCGGTGAGGGCGGTCGCGGCCCGGGATGTGCGTCGCATCATGACGGATCAGTCCTTCGCGGGGAGGGTGGTGGCGGCGGTCGTGGTGGCGGGGAAGCGCTGGAGGGGCCCGGGGAGCCGGGAGCCGAGCGGCGACATGCCGCCGTCGGCGCCGTGGCGGGCCAGGAGGTCGAGTACGAGACGGCCGCGGCGGACGCGCTCGCGGGCGCCGGCCAGGGCGGTGTCGCGCAGCTGCGCGCCGTACGGGTAGATGCCGGGCGACCTGGACAGCCCGAACTTGAGGTAGAGGGGCGCGCCGCGGCGGATCAGCTCCGCCGTCTCGTACATGCGGATGTAGCCGCCGAGGTCGTCGGGCGCCTCCACATAGAGGTCCATGGGGGCGCGGCTGGCCCGGCGGATCTCCGTGAAATGGGCGAGTGCGAGGTCGGAGGGGATATTGACCGAGTCGGCGCCGAGCCGCTCGTAGACGGCGTACGAGGCCGGGTTGACGGGGCCGATCAGCGCGGACACCTTGAGGGTGGTGTCGGCGGGCAGCAGCCCGTCGGCGCGCATCCGGTGCAGCGTCCACAGCACGCCCTCGTCCGCGACGAGCAGGCACCGCACCCCGAGCGCGGTGGCCCGCAGGGCGTCCTCGACGCACCCGGCGAGCGCGTCGTGGCCACGGGCGCGCAGCCCGGCGCCGCCCGAGTCGCTGCGGGTGGCGGCGCCGATGTCCCACGTGCCGCGCGGCCCGGTGAACAGGCAGAGCTCGATGTCGCGTTCGGCGCAGGACTCCACCATCTCGGTGATGTCGTCGTCGGTGAGCATCCAGACGCCGCTGCCCTGGCTGACCCGGTGGACCGGTACGTCCAGGCGCGCACTCTCCTTGAGTACGACGGCGAGCGCCTCGGGGCCTTCGACGGAGGGGATCTCCGTGCGCCAGGCGCCCCCGTCGGGGAAGGCGTGCGGGGAGGCGTCGGCGGGGTTGTCGTCCGGGGCGGGGTGCCCGAGACGGGCAAGGGCGTCGGCGCCGGGACGGCGGGGGGTCGACGGGGACGGGGCTGTCACGGGACTCCTTGGCGGTTCGGTATTTCGGACGAGGTTCGGATGCGTGAGTACGGCTGGGCGGGCTCGCCGGGCGGGCCCGCCCGGGCCGTCCGCAACGGGAGCGTGGGACGTGCGAGGGCGGGGCGCGTGCCCCCCTTACGGGCGGAGCAGCACTTTCCCCGTCTTCGGGTCGCCGCCGCCGACGAGGGCGATCGCGTCCGCGAACCCCTCCAGGGGGAACTCGTGCGTGATCAGCGGCGCGGGGTCGAGCAGACCGGCCCCGAAGGCCCGTACGGCGAACGACCAGGCCGAGGACGGCGCGCCGAAGACGGACCGCACGGTGAGCTGGCTGAGCGACAGGTGCACCGGATCGATGCCCGTCGCCCCAGGCGCGAACATCCCGGTGAGGACGACCCGGCCGCCCCGCCGGGCCAGCAGGCACGACGACGCCGCGGTGGAGGGCGCTCCGGCGGTCTCGATGACGAGGTCGTACCGTCCCGCCCACTCGTCGGCCTGCTCCGGCGAGAGGGCATCGCTCGCCCCGAACTCCAGTGCCCGTACGCCCCGTTCCCCGCGGGGGTCGACCACGGCCAGCTCGCCGGGGCTCCCGGCGGCCAGCAGTTGGACCGCCAGCAGTCCGAGCGTCCCCGCCCCCACCACCGCCACCCGCTCGCCCGCCTCGGCGCTCCCGGCCCGCACGGCGGCGGCCACCACCGCGGCGGGCTCCAGCAGCGCGGCGGCCCGCAGGTCCGCGTCGTCGGCGAGCGGATGCAGCAGCCGGGCCGGCACGACGACATGGTCGGCGAACGCGCCGGGCCGGGTGAAGCCCGTCTCGTCGTACCCGGCCGTGCACAGCGACGTGTCGCCGCTCCGGCACCGTGCGCACGTGCCGCACGTCCGGAACCCCTCGGCCACCGCCGGGCGTCCCACGAGCCCGCCGTCGACGCCCGGCCCCACCGCCTCCACCGTGCCGGACCACTCGTGCCCGGGAACCACCGGGTAGCGCACGTACGCCGCGTCACGGTGGCCGTCGTACACCTCCCGGTCGCTCATGCAGATCCCGGCGGCGGCCACCCGCACCAGCACCTCGCCGCGCCCAGGTTCGGGCGGCGGCCCGGTCGCCAGCCGGTGCTCGCCGGGCCGCTCGATCACGAGGGAACGGCTGCTCACTTCGGCCGCCTCTGCTCCCAGCCCTCGGCCCACAGGTCGAACCGCGCCTGCTGCTGGGGGAACTCGGCGGCCGCCGCCACGTCGAGCTCGACCCCGAGGCCCGGGGCGTGGGACACCTCGAAGTACCCGTCGACCACTTCGGGCGCTCCCCGCACCACCTTCTTGATCTCCGCGTCCGCGAAGTCGTTGAAGTGCTCCAGGATCTTGAAGTTGGGCGTGCAGGCGCCCAGTTGGAGGCTGGCGGCGGTCAGCACGGAACCGCCCACGTTGTGCGGCGCGACCTGCACGTAGTGCGTCTCGGCGGTCGCGGCGAGTTTCCGGGCCTCCAGGATGCCGCCGATGTGGCCGAGGTCGGGCTGGATGATGTCGGCCGCCTGCGACTCGAACAGCTCGCGGAACTCGATCCGGTCGTGGATGCGCTCCCCGGTGGCGACGGGCATGTCCACCTTGGCCGCGACCTTCTCCAGCGCCTTGAGGTTCTCCGGCGGAACCGGCTCCTCCAGCCAGGCCGGCCGGAAGGGGGCCAGCTCGTGGGCGAGGCGGACGGCGGTGGCGGGGGAGAAGCGCCCGTGCATCTCCAGCATGAGCTCGGCGTCCGGGCCGATCGCGTCCCGTACGGCCTCGATGAGCGACACCGCGTAGAGCGTCCCGGCGTGGTCCAGTTCGTAGTGACCGGTCCCGAACGGGTCGATCTTCAGTGCGCGGTATCCCCGCTCGACGACCGCCCGCGCGGCCTTGTGGTACGCCTCGGGGGTGCGTTCCGTGGTGTACCACCCGTTGGCGTACGCCTTCACCTTGTCGGTGACCTTCCCGCCGAGCAGCTGCCAGACCGGGACGCCGAGCGCCTTGCCCTTGATGTCCCAGCAGGCCATCTCCACGACGGCGATGCCCGACATGACGATCTCGCCGGCCCGCCCGTAGTCGCCGTACTTCATGCGGCGGACGAGGTCCTCGACGGCGAAGGGGTCCGACCCCGCGATGTGGTTGGCCTCGGCCTCCCGCAGGTAGCCGACCAGCGCGTCGGTGCGGCCGAGCATCCGGGTCTCGCCGACGCCGGTAAGGCCTTCGTCCGTGTGGACGACGACATAGGTGAGATTGCGCCAGGGTGTCCCGACGACATGCGTGCTGATTCCCGTAATACGCAAGGCAGTTGCCCTTCGGATCTGTTCGAGATTTCGTCACACGTTCGAAATGCTGGCGTGACCGTAATCAGCGCCTCCAGGGGGTGTCAATGGCTTGAGCGGGGTGAAGCTCCGGCCATTGCCCGGTGAACGGACCTGTGGTTAGCCTGTGTTCGTCATACCGGCCAATGGTCGGGGTTTCGAACGGAAGGGGTGGGTGGCCGATCATGGGACGACTGGTCCCGGCGGTGACGAGGTCGCTGGACATACTGGAGCTGTTCCTGGAGGGGGACGGCACCCTGTCCGCGCCGGACGTCACGCGCAAGCTCCAACTGCCCCGCACCACCGTGCACGAACTGCTCACCACTCTCGCCGCGCGCTCATACGTGGTGCCCGTCCCCGACCAGCCCGGCCGCTACCGGCTCGGGGTGCGCACGTACCAGCTGGGCAGCCGGTACGCCGAACAGCTCGACCTCGCGGCGGAGGGGCAGCAGGTCGCCCGCGAGGTGGCCGAGACCTGCGACGAGACGGTGCACGTCGCGATCCTGGAGGACGCCGACGTCATCTACATCGCGAAGGTGGACTCCACGCACGCCGTCCGGATGGTCTCCGCCGCCGGCCGCAGGCTGCCCGCGCACTGCACCTCCGTCGGCAAGATGCTGCTCGCCTCGCTGCCGGAGGCGGAACTCGAAGCGCGTGTCGCAGGACGGTCCTTCGCCGCCATGACGCCCAACAGCATCACCGATCCGGGTGCGTTGCGCTCCGCCCTCGCCGAGATCCGGGAACGCGGGCTCGCCTTCGAGCACCGGGAGTCGAACCCGGACGTGAGCTGCGTAGCCGCGCCGGTGCGCGACAGCGCGGGGCGCGTCGTCGCCGCGCTCTCCATCTCCGTGCCCATGATCCGGTGGAGCGATGCGCGCGAGGCGGAGCTGGCCGAGCTCGCCGCAAAGGGCGCGGCCGACCTGTCGGTCCGCCTGGGTCACCGGGTCCGGCCGTGACACCGCAGGCCGTACGGGTCGCGGTGCGGGAGCGGGCGTCCCTCGGTGAGGGGCCCACCTGGGACGCGGCGGCGGGCCGGCTGATATGGGTGGACATCCTGTCCGCGCGCGTCCACACCTACGACCCGGTGAGCGGCCGCCGTACGGTCATGGCCACCGAGCAGCACGTCGGCGCGGCCAAGCCGCGCGCGGGCGGCGGCCTGGTCGTCAACCTCCGCGACGGAGTGGGCCTGTACGGTCCGGACCTGTCCTTCTCCTGGCTGGTGCGCGACCCCGCGCCCGGCCGCCGCGGCAACGACGCGGCCGTCGCCCCCGACGGGGCGCTGTGGGCGGGCACCATGCGGTACGACGAGGCTCCCGGGGGCGGCGGTCTGACCCGGATGGCGCCGGACGGCACGGCGACGCGGGTCGCGACCGCGGCGGTCAGCAACGGCACCGGCTGGAGCCCCGACGGACGTCTCATGTATTACGCCGACTCGCCCACCCGCCGCATAGACGTCTTCGACATGGCCGGTGAGCACGCGGTGAACCGGCACGCGTGGGTGACGGTCGAGGAGGGCGCCGGCTACCCGGACGGCCTGACCGTCGACGCCGACGGGTGCGTCTGGGTGGCGCTCTGGGACGGCGCGGCGATCCGGCGCTACACGCCGGACGGGCGGCTCGACCGGGTCTTCCCGCTGCCCGCGTGCCGCCCGACGGCCTGCGCCTTCGGCGGCGCCCGCCTGAGCGACCTGTACGTCACCACGGCCCGCACCGGCCTGGCCCGCCCCCAGCCGCTCGCCGGCTCCCTGCTGGTCCTCCCGGACGCGGGCCGTGGTCTTCCCGGCACGCCCTTCGGAGGCTGAGCGAACCTCCTTGTACGAAGGGCTTCGTAATTTGATGGGTGTCGTAGTACGGTGTGTTTCGTAGTACGGCGTGCTTCGTACTAACCGTACCTGGCCGTCGATCCAGCCGCACCCCGCTGAAACGGAGCCCTTCTCGTGAGTGCCCTCTTCGAGCCCGTCACCCTGCGTTCGCTGACCGTCGCCAACCGCCTCTGGATGGCGCCCATGTGCCAGTACAGCGCGGACGTGTCCGGGCCGGACGCCGGGGTCGCGGGCGACTGGCACTTCGCCCACTACGGGGCCCGCGCCGCCGGCGGCACCGGACTGATCCTGGTCGAGGCCACGGCGGTGAGCCCCGAGGGTCGCATCAGCCCCGCCGACCTGGGCATCTGGAACGACCGCCAGGTGGCGGCGCTCCGCCGCATCACGTCCTTCCTGGAGCAGCAGGGCACGGTCCCCGGAATCCAGCTGGCCCACGCCGGACGCAAGGCGTCCACGGACCGGCCCTGGCGCGGCGGGGCGCCCCTCGTCGACGACCCCGAGGCCTGGCAGCCCGTCGCTCCGAGCCCCTTGGCGTACGACGAGGCGCATGCGGTGCCCAGCGAGCTCACGACCGAGCGGATCGAGGAGATCGTCGGCCTGTTCGCCGACGCGGCGCGGCGGGCCCTCGCGGCCGGCTTCAAGGTGGCCGAGATCCACGGCGCGCACGGCTACCTGATCGGTGAGTTCCTCTCCCCGCACAGCAACCGGCGCACCGACCGCTACGGCGGTTCCTTCGAGAACCGCACGCGGTTCGCCCTGGAGGTCGTGGACGCGGTGCGTGCCGTGTGGCCCGACGAACTGCCGCTGTTCTTCCGCATCTCGGCCACCGACTGGCTGACCGATAACGCCGAGGACGAGCGGAGCGGCTGGACCGGCGACGACACCGTCCGCTTCGCCCGCGAACTCCAGGCGCACGGCGTCGACCTGCTCGACGTCTCGTCCGGCGGACTCGCGCCCGGCGCGCGGATCCCCGTCGGCCCCGGCTACCAGGTGCCGTTCGCCGAGCGGGTGCGTGACGAGACGGGTATGCCCGTCGCCGCGGTCGGCCTCATCACCGACCCGGTGCAGGCCGACAAGATCCTCGCCGACGGCAGGGCGGACGCCGTCCTGCTCGGCAGGGAGCTGCTGCGCGACCCCTCGTTCGCCCTCCACGCCGCCCGCGCGCTGGGCGGCGAGGTGCGCACGCCCGACCAGTACCGGTGGGCGATCTGAGAACGGCGCGAGCGGGCCGGTGCGGTGCCTCCGCCGCACCGGTCCGGCCGTCCCCGGCACGCGCCCTGCGACCGGGCCCGTAATTACGAAGGGCGTCGTACGATAGGTGCCCCGGACGAACTGGAGACGTCGTGACCACCGCCACGAGCACGCGTGAACTCGCGCACCCGACGCGCGACGAGATCCGTCTCGAAGGGGTGCTCCACGCGCTCTCCGACCCGATGCGTCTGCTCATCGTGCGGGAGATGGCGGTGGCCGAGACCGACCTGGCCTGCTCGTACTTCACCCTCCCCGTCACGAAGTCGACGACCACCCACCACTTCCGCGTCCTGCGGGAGAGCGGCGTCATCCACCAGGCGTACCGGGGCACCGCCAAGCTCAACGGGCTGCGCCGCGACGACCTGGACGCGCTCTTCCCCGGCCTCATCGAACGGGTTCTGGAAGCGGCCGCCCTGGAAGCGGACCGGCTCGGCACCGACGGCTGACGACGGCGCGGCTGCGGGGGTACGGCCGGGACGTGATCGCGGCGGCGTGCCGGGCCGCCCCATCCACACGTCGCTCGGCACTGCCCTCCGCCGCCGCCGTCAGCCGCCGCCGTGCGCGGCGGCCAGCAGGCCCGCCCAGTCGTGGAGCTTCACCGACCGCCGGCCCAGTGAGACGCCCAGCGCCGCCTCCGCCGCCTCGATCGCCCGCCAGTCGTCCCACACCACCGGGCGGACGCCCGACTCCCGCAGCGCGGCCAGCGGGTCGTCCGCGACCGGGCGCGCGGCCAGCGCCCGCGCGTCCGCCAGGAGCGAGGCCACCGTCTCCTTGGCGCACGGCCGGTTGGTGCCGATGACTCCGGTCGGCCCCCGCTTGATCCAGCCCGCCACGTACTCGCCCGGTGACGCCACACCGTCCCGCAGCACGCGCCCCGCGGCGTGCGGCACCGTGCCGTTCCCGGGATCGAACGGCAGCCCGGGAAGCGGCGCTCCCCGGTAGCCCACCGACCGCAGCACCAGCTGCGCCTCGATGTCCTCGTACGTTCCCGTGCCCCGGACGCCGCCGCTGCCGTCGGGCACCGTGCGCTCGAAGCGCACGCCCGCCGCCCGCCCGCTCTCCTCCAGCACCTCCACCGGCCGCAGGAAGAACCGCAGCCGGACGCGGCGCGCCCGCGCCTCGCCGCCCCCGGCGGCCCAGGCCCTCAGGACCTCCACATTGCGCCGGTTCACGGCGGGCAGGCCCGCGGCGGCGGCCGATTCCGGATCGGCGTACGCCGGGTCCAGGGCGAGCTCGTCGGGCCGTACGACGACGCCGGCGTCCGGCAGCGTGCCGAGTTCCCTCAGCTCCTTGGTGGTGAACTTCGCCTGCGAAGGGCCGCGCCGCCCCACCATGTGCACGTCGCGCACCCGGCTGTTCGCAAGGGCGTCGAGCGCCGGCTGGGGCACGTCGGTGGGCAGCAGCTCGTGCGCGCCGCGCGCCAGGATCCGGGCCACGTCCACCGCCACGTTGCCCACGCCGATGACGACGGCCGAACGCGCGGCCAGCGCGAAGCCGTTCGCGGACGCGTCCGGGTGCGCGCTGTACCAGGAGACGAAGTCGGTGGCGGACCAGCTCCCCGGCAGGTCTTCACCGGGGATGCCGAGCCTGCGGTCGGTCGCCGCCCCCACGCAGTACACGACCGCGTGGTACAGCTCCAGCAACCGTGCGCAGGTGAGGCCCGCCGCACCCACCTCGGCATGGCCGACGAAGGTGATCCGCTCGTCCTCCAGAACGGTGCGCAGGCTTCCCTGGAGCGACTTGATCTTCTCGTGGTCCGGTGCGACGCCGTAGCGCACCAGTCCGTACGGACACGGCAGCCGGTCCAGGACGTGCACGCGCACGTCGGGCACGGTCTCCTGCTGTACGAGGGCCTGAGCGGCGTAGACGCCGCTGGGGCCCGAGCCGATCACTGCGACGCGAAGCACAGGGGCTCCTTCCCGCAAGGGTCTCCAGCATGGCACCGATCGGCGGGCCGGGGGAGATGCTCTGAGGGAGTGCCTTGCGGCGTTCCGCGTGCGCGCCGCGGCGAGGCCCGCGCGGGGTGGGGTTACGTTCTCACCGTGCTGGAAAGTACCTTTTTTGACGTTAACAACCATTATGAACCGAATGCGGCCGTGCCGGAACGGCCCGCCTGGTTCACCGTCCGCCTCACCTTCGCCGACGGCGCCCGGATCGACGTGCTCGCCGAAGTGTCCGAGCGGCGGATCACGGTCGAGGAGGTGCGAGCGGACCTGCCGCTGGACGGCTTCACGGCGTCCGCCGAGTGGGTCGAGGGGCCGCTGGGCGGCGCCCGCCGCGTGGTCGCCGAGGCTCCCCGGCCGGCCGGGGAGGCGGCGCCGGCGCCGAAGCAGCCGCCCGCGGGGCGGGCCCGTCCGGCCTGGCCCGGCGGCCGGGCCGGACGCCGCATCGCCGCCGAGGCGTACCGTGCGGCGCAGCAGGCCGGGCAGGACCCGGTGCTCGCCGTGATGTGCGCGACGGGGCGCAGCAGGCGCAGATCCCTGCGGCTGATCGCGAGCGCGCGCGACGAAGGCAGTCTGCCCCCGCGCCACAACCGCCGTTAGGCGCCCGGCTACCGCATGTCGCGCATCCGGCCGATCTCGGCGGTCTGTTGCGCGATCACGTCCGTCGCCATCTCCTCGACCTGGACGTTGTTCCCCTGGGTGAGGACCTCAGTCGCCATCGCGACCGCGCCCTCGTGGTGGACGGTCATCAGCTTCAGGAAGAGCCGGTCGAACTGCTCGCCCTCGGCGGCGCGCAACTGCGCGAGCTGCTCGTCCGTGGCCATTCCGGGCATCGCCCCGTGGTCGTGGCCGCCCTTGTGCTTCTCGCCGCCGTTGTTGGCGAGCCAGCCCCGCATGGCGTCGATCTCCGGGCGCTGGGCCGCCGTGATCCGCTCGGCGAGGCGCTCGACCGGCGCCGACCGGGCCCGCTTCGGGGCGAGTTCCGTCATCTCGAGCGCCTGCGCGTGGTGCTCGATCATCATGCGCGCGTAGCGGAAGTCCGCTCCGTTGGGGGAGCCGTCGGGCAGTGCTTTCGCCGCCTCCTGCGCGGACATGGTCCGGGCGGGCTCGCCCGGCCTGCCCGGTGCGACGACCGAAGGCCCGCCGCCCGCCCTGCTCTTCGGCGCGTCCGCCGAGCCGTCCGCGTCGCACGCGCCGAGGCCCAGGACGGCGACCGCCGCCCACGCGACGGGGACGGCCGCGCGGCCGATCCCGGGTCTGCGGGCGCGTGTGGTCTGGGGGCGGATCAGCACGGCGTCCTCCTGGGGCACATGGGGTGGGTGATGTCCGTTCTTAGCACGCTTCCGAACAGCAGTGATCAAAAACTTTCATTACGTTGTCGTTGCCACCTGTTGAGATGTGCATGCAAACGACGATACTGCCGGGGTGTATCAACCGTTCAACTGCGAACGGATACAAGGGAGGACGCAGTGACCTCGTTGCACATCACCCGCGTGCGGCGCAGACGCCTGGGCGTGGCAACAGCCGCGGCAGGGCTCATCGCCACGCTGCTGACGGCCGGCCCCGCGGCGGCGACCCCCGACCCGGGAGACGCGCCCGCGAAGAAGAAGAGCCTGACGACCTCGCAGCAGGCCGAAGCCAGGGCCGCCATCGAGAGCGGCGAGATACCCGGCGTGGACGAGATCGTCCACAGCAAGAACATCGAGCACCTGGTGAACGTGCCCAAGGACGCCATCAAGGGCACCAACTCGGACCTGGCGTTCCAGGGCAAGTACGCCTTCTCCGGAAACTACGACGGCTTCCGCATCTTCGACATCAGCAACCCGAAGGCCCCGAAGACGGTCTCGCAGGTGCTGTGCCCCGGAGCGCAGAACGACATCTCCGTCTCGGGGGACCTGCTCTTCCTCTCCACGGACTCCTCCCGCAACGACGACTCCTGCGCGAGCACCTCGCAGCCGGCGACGGAGAAGTCCTCCTGGGAGGGCATGAAGATCTTCGACATCAGCGACAAGAGCAACCCGCAGTACGTCGCCGCCGTCGAGACCGCCTGCGGCTCGCACACGCACACCCTGGTGCCCGAGCGCCGCAACGTCTACGTGTACGTCTCGTCGTACTCGCCCAGCGACACGTTCCCTGACTGCCGGCCGCCGCACGACGGCATCTCCATCATCAAGGTGCCGCGCGGCGCCCCGGAGAAGTCGGCGATCGTCGACTTCCCGGTGCTCTTCCCCGACGGCGGAAACCCGGGCGCGCCCACCAACCCGGGCGTCTCGAAGACCACCGGCTGCCACGACATCACCGTGCTCCCCTCGAAGGACCTGGCCGCCGGCGCCTGCATGGGCGACGGCATCATCTTCGACATCGAGGACCCGGAGAAGCCGCGGGTCATCGACCGTGTCCAGGACAACGTCAACTTCGCGTTCTGGCACTCGGCGACGTTCAACCAGAAGGCGAACAAGGTCGTCTTCACCGACGAGCTCGGCGGCGGCGCCGGCGCGACCTGCAACGAGGCCACCGGCCCCACGCGCGGCGCCGACGGCATCTACGACATCACCGGCAAGGGCGACCAGCGCAAGCTCGTCTTCAGGAGCTACTTCAAGATCGACCGTCACCAGGCGGCCACCGAGAACTGCGTCGCCCACAACGGGTCGCTGATCCCGGTCAAGGGCAAGGACATCATGGTCCAGGCCTGGTACCAGGGCGGCGTCTCCGTCTGGGACTTCACCGACTCGGCCAAGCCCAAGGAGATCGCCTTCTTCGAGCGCGGCCCGGTCAGCGCGGACTCCGCGGTGACCGCCGGCTCCTGGTCGGCGTACTACTACAACGGCTACATCTACTCGAACGACATGGCCAAGGGCTTCGACGTCCTGAAGCTCAAGGACAAGCGCACCGACGGCGCCAGGAAGGTCCGGCTGCACGAGCTCAACGTGCAGACGCAGCCCGACTACCGCCGCTGACCCACGGTCCGCGTACGCGTGCCGCCGGGCGGTTCTCCGCCCGGCGGCACGCCGAGCTCCCAGTCCAGCCCGTACCGCTGGAACAGCTCGGCGCGCAGGCTGGACAGCGGCATCGGCGCACCCGGCAGCAGCACGGCGAACACCGCGCCCATCAGCAGCGCGCGCAGCAGCCGGTAGTCGGCGTCCACGTCCGCCGATCCGTAGCGCGCCACGGCGCCCCGCAACAGCTCCGCGAGCCGCTGCTGTTCGGGACACCGCACGAAGCCCTCGGCCTGGAGGATGCCCGCCATGTGCGTGCGCATGAGCACCGGGTGGTCGCGGGCGAGACCCAGGACGGCGTCGATCGCGCGGGCGAGCAGCTCGCGGCCGTCCTCAGTGCGCGGTTCGCGCTCCAGGGCCGATTCGAGCGTCCGGTGCATCAGACGGTGGACGGCGGACTGCAGCAACTGCCGTTTGCCGGGGAAGTAGTACGACACCAGTCCGCGCGCCGATCCGGCCCGGTCCGCGATGTCGCCGAGCGTCGTCGCCTCGTAGCCCCGCTCCCCGACGAGCTCCACGGTCGCCTGCAGCAGCCGTTCCCGGGAACGGCGACGCAATTCCTCGTTGACCGACGCGCTGCGCGGGGACATCCTGTAACTCCTGCGTTGACTGGCCCGGAGCCAATATACTCAGTGGTCCCACGACAGGCGCCTCGCCGGGCCTGGCTCGTGGGCACGGCCGTCTGTATCCGGCGGCGCGGGGGACCGCCGGATACAGACGCTTTCGCGTGCGGGCAGGCCGTACGCCGCGCGCCGCTCTCAGCCCACGAGCCGCAGGACCGGCAGCAGACCCGCGGGCCGCTCCCCGGCCGGCAGGTGGTCCACGAAGTGCACGGCGCCGCCGAGTTCCGCCGCGCCGCCGTCGGCGCGCCGGCTGTCGCCGACCATCAGGACGTCGCGCGGATCATGGCCGGTCATGCGGACGGCGCTTCCCGGGAAGCGGCCAGGCGGCCGTAGGCCACCACCGACAGCGCCACGACGGTCGCCCCCAGCAGCCAGCCCCCCAGGACGTCGGTCACCCAGTGCACCCCGAGGTACGCCCGGGTGAGACCGACGCCGGTCCAGGACACCGTCCCCACCACCAGGACGGCGATCCGCAGCCTGCGGTCCGCGCCCAGCACCCCGAGCAGCCACACCAGGAGCCCGCACGTGATCATCGCCGTCATCGCGTGGCCGGACGGCCAGGCCGAGAAGTGGGCCGAGTCGACCGGATCCGGCCACACCGGCCGCTCCCGGCCGACCGCCGCCTTGAGGGCCTGCTGCACGAGCGCGCCGACCAGGCTGGTGACGGCGATCCAGAGCGCGAGGAGCCGTTCCCCGCGGCGGATCAGCCATACGCACACGACGGCCACCAGGGCGCGCATCGTCCACGGGTCCCACACCCAGTCGGACAGAATCCGGTTGGTGTGGGTCACGGTGGGATGTTCGACCGCCGAGTCGTGCAGCGCGTCCCCGGCCGCGCGGTCCATCGAGACGAGCGGTCGCCACTCCACGGCGACGAGCAGCAGCAGGACGACGGAGAGCGCGGTGAGGACGACGGCCGCGAGTACGGCCGGGGAACGGGCGGGACGGGAGGCAGGGGCGAGCTGGGAGGAGCGCATGGGAAGATCCTCGCCCACGGCCGTCGCCGGAAGCCAGCCCGCCCGCCGTCGGGCGGCGCTACCCCAGCGCGCTGAGCCCCGGACCGAACGCCACCAGCAGCGGTACGGCCGGGACGAGCGAGGCGGCGGCCGTCAGGCGCAGCCGGCGTCCCGCCGTCAGCCGGGGCGCCGCCGCCAGCAGCCGGTCGACGCGCTGCGGCAGCTCGGCGTGCGGGGTCGGGCACGGGCCGAACACGCCGCGGTCCTCGTTGAGTTCGACCAGCGCGAGCGCGATCGTGAGCCGCCCGAAGCGCCGCGATGCCACGTCGTCGGCGGCCAGCT
This sequence comes from Streptomyces sp. NPDC046122, assembly GCF_056429965.1. NCBI lineage: Bacteria > Bacillati > Actinomycetota > Actinomycetes > Kitasatosporales > Streptomycetaceae > Streptomyces > Streptomyces sp. NPDC046122. The sequence continues at coordinate 195,130 of NZ_JBWKLQ010000003.1, forward strand.
CCACCAGCCGGTGCATCTCGTCCCGGAACGCCGCGAACACCGGAACCTGCGGGAAGCCGATCGCGAGCGCGGACGCGCAGTGCAGCAGCCAGTCGTGCCTGGCCCGCACGTGACCCTGTTCGTGCGCCAGTACGGCGTCGAGCTGGTGCCCCTTCAAACGCCGCAACGCCGCCGTCGTGACGACCAGTCGGGGCGTGGCCCCGGGAAGCCACCACGCGTCCAGGCGCTCGCCCTCGAGCACGACGAGCCGGTCGCCACCGGGTTCCTCACCCGGCAGCAGTGGAGCGCGCACCAGCAGTTGCGCGCGCCGCTGCGCGCGCCGTACGCGCGCCCGGCGGATCTCCCGGGTCAGCATCGCGGCGGTCCAGGCCCCGCCGCAGGCCAGCAGCACCGCGATGACCGCCGACCAAGGCCCGTACGCGGCAAGGGCGTACGCCTCCATCACGCCGTGCGGGGCCGGTGCGAAGATCCGGCCCCGCACGGCCTGCCAGGCGGCGGCCGCGCTGAACGTCATCGACAGGCCGAAGCACAGCAGCACCCCGGCCACGACGCACTGCCACACCCACAGGGCCACCACGGGTTCCCGCTCCCGCCAGTCGGCGCGCGACATCAGCCGCGGGGCCGCGACGGCGGCGACGACACCGAGCAGCAGGAGTGCGAGGGCAACCGTCATGGCCGTCAGCCTATGAGCGCGGCCCTACTCCCGGGTATGGTCGCGGCCCGCAAGTGACGCAGCACACGCCCGCGACGCCGCGTCCCTCAGAGCGTGACCAGCATCGCGATCATGCCCAGGCCCATGGAGACGCGGCAGGCCAGCACGAGCTCGGGCCGCGCACCCCAGGCGACCACGCCGCCGGGTCCCGCCCGTCCCGCGCCGGCCGGCATCAGCCACACGCCCGAGCGCAGTACGTACGCGGCGTAGTACAGCAGCAGCGCGCCGGTCAGCGCCGGGACGCCGCCCGCCGCGTACCCGGCGGCGTGCGGGTGCCCGGCCCCGCCCCCGGGCGCCATCACCAGAGCCATGTAGACCATGGCCAGCGACCCGACCACGTGGTGCGCGTGAACGGAGCCCGTCCGCGCCTGCCACAGCCCCCGCAGGGCCGCCCCGCCGAACACGGCGGCGTACAGCGCCCACCCCCACGCGGGAGGCGCCAGCACGGCGGCCGGCACCGCCATCGCGGCCATCCCGAACCCCATCAGCGCCTCACCGGCCGCCTCCTCGCGGTGCTGCGCCCCGCCGCTGCGCAGACGCAGCAGGCAGTACGCGCCGGTCGCGGCGCACAGGGCCACGAGCAGCCAGCCGGACATCGCCTGTCCGTGCACGGCGTACCTCCCCCATCGACGGTGTCCGTCCCGTCGATGCCCACGCGCGCGGCCGTGTACGCGAGCGCACAGGGGTGCGGGGGGCGCGCGACGGGGTCAGGGGCGGTGGCGCAGGGGGTGGTCCGCGGGAACCTCGACGACCGCGATGCGCACTCCGTCGGGGTCGGCGATCCACATCTCGATCAGCCCCCACGGCTCCTTCACCGGCGGGCGCAGCACGTCCACGCCGCGCGCCGACAGGTCCTCGTACGCGGCCGCCACGTCCGCGACCTGAAGCCACAGCCGGAGACCGGGGGCGGGAGGGGTGTCGGAGCGGCCGGAGACCTCCAGGAAGCCGCCGCCGAGGAAGTACACCGTTCCGCGCTCCGGGCCCGTGCCGAACTCGCGGTACACCGCCAGGCCCAGGGCCTCGCCGTAGAACGCGCGGGAACGTTCCGGATCCGTGGGCCGCAGCAGCGTTCTGCCGCTCAGTACATGCACCATGCACCCGGACACTAGCGCGGGTTAGGCTCGGGGTCGCCCGACCCGACGTACAGATCTGGAGAGCGCCCCTCATGGAGACCACCCCGCGCCCGGCCGCCGCAGAGCTCACCTTCCGCGACGCGACGGAGGCCGACGCCGGCGCGCTCGTCGCGCTCATCGAGTCGGCGTACCGCGGGGACGCCAGCCGCGCGGGCTGGACCACGGAGGCGGACATCCTCCAGGGGCAGCGGACCGACCCCGAGGGCGTGCTCGACGTGATCGAGTCACCGGACAGCCGGCTGCTCACGGTCGAGCGGGACGGCGAGCTGGTCGCCTGCTGCCAGCTCGAACACCGGGGCGAGGCAGCGTACTTCGGCATGTTCGCCGTGCGTCCCCGCATGCAGGGCGCCGGCCTCGGAAAGGTGATCATCGCCGAGGCGGAGCGGACGGTCCGGGAGGTCTGGGGCGCGCGGGAGATGCACATGACGGTGATCTCGGTGCGGGAGGACCTCATCGCCTGGTACGAGCGGCGCGGTTACCGCCGTACGGGCCGGATGACCCCCTTCCCGTACGGCGACGAGCGCTTCGGCGTCCCGCAGCGCGACGACCTGCAGTTCGAGCTGCTGGTCAAGGCGCTGGGCTAGAGGAGGCAGGGGAAGCCGTCCCGCGGGCGCCCCGCGTGTCGGGCCTACGCCGTGAAGCGGCCCGTGCGGCGGATCTCCGGATAGTCGGTCGTCGCGCCGTCCAGCTCGAGCGCCCGCACCAGCCGCAGGTGGTCCTGCGTGTTCACCACCCAGCCGATGACCCGCAGTCCCCGGGCGTGGGCGCGCTCCACGGTCTCCAGGGTCAGCCGTCGGATGTTCAGCGCGAGCGTCGCCGCCCCCACCGCCTCGGCGCGGTCCACCACGTCGGTGCCGTAGCGGCTGGCGACGAGGACCGTGCGCACGCCGGGGACGAGCGACGCGATCTCGGCGACCGCCTCGTCGTGGAACGAGGACACTTCCACCCGGCCCGCCAGGTTTCGGCGGTGCATCACCTCGGCGAGCGCCCGCGCCGCGGCCACGTCCTTGATCTCCGCCTGGAGCGGCGAGCGCACCGCGTCGAGGACCTCCTCGAAGAACGGGACCCGCTCGCCCTGGCCGGCGTCGAGCCCGCGCAGTTCGGCGGCGGTCAGGTCGGCGATCGCGCCCCGGCCGTCGGTCGTACGGTCCACCTCGGCGTCGTGCATGACCACGAGCGCGCCGTCCTTGCTCAGATGCAGGTCCAGCTCGATGGCGTCCATGCCGGCCTGCTCGGCGCGGACGAAGGAGCGGAGGGTGTTCTCGGGTTCGACACCCATGACCCCGCGGTGACCAATGGTGAGGAAACTCAAGGCAGTCTCGCTTCCGTCGACAGTGGCTCCCCGGCAGCCTAACGGCCCGCTTCCAGGAGGGAACCCGTCTCGCGCGGAGAAGCGGAGTGCTCCGCTCGGGTGCCGGCGATTCCGAGGATCAGACCGGTGATCAGGGCGGCGACGAGGACTGCGCGGGTGCTCACCCGTCCGTCCTACCCCCGCGGGGCGGTGTCGCGCGAACTGCGTCACCCGTGTGTGGCGGGTCCCGGCGGACGTTGACGCGGTGCCGCGCGTCCTGCTTCGTCACGGCATGACGACTAGCCACATACCTAATCGAAACAAGCGCGCCATGGACGCACCGCTCGGCCGCACCCCCTGGAGGCACCGTGAAGTTCTCCGTCATCTTCGAGGCTTAGCTGGCCGACCCCACTGTCGAGCGGTGCTGGCCGAGGAGATGGGCTTCGACCGGATCTGGGCGGTCGGGTGACGGACGCCACGGCGCCGGGCGCGCGGGGGGACATCCCGGTGAGGATCTACCGGCCTCCGGCCTCCGCCCGCGCCCGACCGTCGTCTACTTTCACGGCGGCGGCTGGGTCCTCGGCGGCCACGACGCCTCGGTGCGCGAGCTGTGCCGGGCCTCGGGGGCCGTGGTGGTCTCCGCCGGCTACCGGCTCGCTCCGGAGTCCCCGTTCCCCGCCGCGGTTCGACGACGCGTACGCCGCCCTGCTGTGGGCCGCCGGGCATGCCGGGAAGCTCGGCGGCGACCCGCGGGCCCTGGTCGTGGCGGGGGGCGGCGCGGGCGGCACCCTGGCGGCCGTCGCCCCGCTCGTGGCGAGGGAGCGCGGCGGCCCGATGACGCCCGGGACGCGCTGCATGGTGTGGCAGAAGCAATCGCCCGTATGGCGCGAGGCAGGAAGAATGGCGGCGATCAAGGGGGCTTGGCAGGATAATTTACTGAGGGTGGGCTTGAATGGGAGACCGGAAGACCTATACGGTGCCTTGACGCGAGGTTCTCCCGTGGAGGAAGTGACATGACGGAAATTCTTGTGCAGGACACAGTCGCCGACGGCATATCCGGTGCCCGGCGCGTGGTCGAGCACGCTGCCTGGCTCGAGCTCAAGAATGCCGTGGAGGCGATCCGGCCCTGGCAGTCGGCGGACGGCTCCATCGACTTCGACGCCGAGGGCGCACCGACGCGTGCCACGGCGGAGGCGACCGTCGACCGCGTGATCAACGCCGTCGAGGAGCTCGCGCCGCTGCTGCCGCACAACGCGGCGTACCACCGCGCTCTCGTCGCCGACCTGCGCAAGTGGGCCGACGGCGGCTTCGTCGTGCCAGACTTCCTGGACTCGCTGCTCGCCTTCCAGCCCGCCCAGCAGCGCGCGGACGGCCTCCAGCACCTGGTCGTCTTCCCCATGTACACGCAGAACGGCAACCCGGACCGCAACTTCGAAGCGGTCGTGCTGCGCATGGTGTGGCCCGAGTGGCTGTCGGATCTGGAGCGCTCGCGCTACGACAACCCGCTGTTCCTCGGCATCACCTTCGAGGACTTCACGCCCGGGTACGACACCCACTCCGCCGTGCTCTTCCCCGAGACGATCGCGGTGCGCGAGGCCCCCGAGCGCTTCACCTGGGGCGGCATCTTCTGCGACCGCGAGGCGGCCCGCTTCCGCCGCGTCACCGAGGCGTCCGTCGACATCCTCGGCCTCGAGCTGCCGGAGGACATCCGCGCGATGGTCTCCGACCAGCAGCGCTGCCAGGACGCGTTCGTCCTGTGGGACATGGTCCACGACCGCACCCACAGCCACGGCGACCTGCCGTTCGACCCGTTCATGATCAAGCAGCGCCAGCCGTTCTGGATGTACGGCCTGGAGGAGCTGCGCTGCGACCTCACCGCCTTCAAGGAGGCCGTGAAGCTGGAGGCCGAGGGCAACACGCACGGCCGTGACGTCCAGTACGCCGTGCTGTTCGACCGCATGTTCCGCTTCCCGGTCAGCGGTGACCGCAACCGCAACTACGACGGTCTCGGCGGCCAGCTGCTCTTCGCGTACCTGCACAAGCACGACGTGGTGCGCTGGACCGACAACACGCTGAAGATCGACTGGGAGCGCGCCCCCCACGTCACCAACCAGCTCTGCGCCGAGATCGAGGACCTCTACCGGGCCGGCATCGACCGCCCGAAGCTGGTCCACTGGTTCGCCGCCTACGACCTGGTGTCGGCGTACCTCGCCCCGCACCCCGGATCGCGCTGGGCCAAGGGCCCGGACGCCCTGGACCTGTCGCTGCCGCCGCGCAAGCTCGTGGACGATGTGCTTCCGGACGAGTTTCCGCTGAGCATGTTCTATGAGGCCCTTTCCAAGAAGCTCAAGAACGTGATCGCCTCCACCAAGGGGATCACCGCGACGAATGCCGAGCGGGTGGCCGCGTGAGCCATCGCGACCAGGAGGCGACGACCATGACCAACAGCAACGGCAACGGGGGACCGCTGGAAGGCGCTGTGGTCGCGGTGGCCGGAGCGGGCGGGCCGGCCGGCCGCGCCACGCTGCTCCGGCTGGCCGAGGCGGGCGCGATCGTGGTCGGCTCCGACGCCGATCCGGCGCGTCTGGCCGAGGCGGTCGACGCCGCCCGGTACGCCCACGGGGGCGCCACCGTCACGGGCGACACCGTGGACCTGCTCGACCTCGACGCCACCCGTGAGTGGGCGGACAAGACCGAGAAGGAATTCGGCCGCATCGACGGCATGGTCCACCTCGTCGGCGGCTGGCGCGGCAGCGCGACCTTCGCCGAGACGGACCTCGCGGACTGGGACCTGCTGGAGAAGCTGCTGATCCGCACCGTCCAGCACACCTCCCTCGCCTTCCAGGCGCCGCTCCTGCGCAGCGACCGCGGCCGTTACCTGCTGATCAGCGCTGCGGGCGCGTCGCAGCCCACCGCCGGGAATGCCGCGTACTCCGCCTCCAAGGCCGCCGCCGAGGCGTGGACCCTGGCGCTCGCCGACGCCTTCCGCAAGGCGGGGGGCGAGGAGGGCCCCCGTACGGCGGCTGCGATCCTGGTGGTCAAGGCACTGGTGCACGACGCGATGCGCGCCGAGCGCCCGAACGCGAAGTTCGCGGGCTTCACGGACGTCAAGGAACTGGCCGAGGCCATTGCCGGGGTCTGGGACCAGCCCGCCAGTGAAGTGAATGGACAGCGTCTGTGGCTGACTCCCAAGCCGTGAACCCGGATCCGACGCACGCGGCGAAGACCGACGCACGCCGGCACCACGACCCGCGGGTGCGCGGCTTCGCCAGCGACAACTACGCGGGCGCGCACCCCGAGGTGCTCGCCGCCGTGGCGCTCGCCAACGGCGGCCACCAGGTCGCGTACGGCGAGGACGACTACACCCAGAACCTCCAGCGGATCATCCGCAGCCACTTCGGCGGGGCGGCCGAGGCGTTCCCCGTCTTCAACGGCACCGGCGCCAACGTGGTCGCCCTCCAGGCGGTCACCGACCGCTGGGGCGCGGTCATCGCCGCCGAGTCCGCGCACATCAACGTGGACGAGGGCGGCGCCCCGGAGCGGATGGGCGGCCTGAAGCTGCTGACCGTGCCGACGCCGGACGGCAAGCTCACGCCCGAGCTCATCGACCGGCAGGCGTACGGCTGGGAGGACGAGCACCGCGCGATGCCGCAGGTCGTCTCGATCACCCAGAACACCGAGCTGGGCACGGTCTACACGCCCGCCGAGATCCGCGCGATCTGCGAGCACGCACACGCCCACGGGATGAAGGTGCACCTCGACGGGGCCCGGATATCCAACGCGGCGGCCTCGCTCGACGTACCGATGCGGACCTTCACCAACGCCGTGGGCGTGGACATCATGTCCTTCGGCGGGACGAAGAACGGCATGCTGTTCGGCGAGGCGATCGTCGTCCTCAACCCGGACGCGGTGCGCGCCATGAAGCACCTGCGCAAGCTGTCGATGCAGCTCGCCTCCAAGATGCGCTTCGTGTCCGTGCAGCTGGAGGCGCTGCTCGCGCGCGACCTGTGGCTGCGCAACGCCCGCCACGCCAACTCCATGGCGCAGCGCCTGGCCGACGGCGTACGCCAGGTGGACGGCGTGGAGATCCTCTACCCGGTCCAGGCCAACGCCGTCTTCGCGCGCCTGCCCAACGACGTCAGCGAGCGGCTGCAGAAGCACTACCGCTTCTACTTCTGGAACGAGGCCGCGGGGGACGTCCGCTGGATGTGCTCCTACGACACCACGGAGGACGACGTGGACGGCTTCGTGCAGGCGCTCAAGGAAGAGATGGCCAGGTAGAGCCCGACGCATAGATATGCGGCCGACCGGAAAGTCATTGACTTCCGGTCGGCCGCATATCTACGCTCTGGCCCTATGGAGCTGATCCAGGAACACCCGGAGATTTCCGCCTACTTGGCGGCCGACGACGCCATCGACCACGAGCACCCACGGGTGCGGGAGGCGGCCGCCCGGCTGCGCGCCCAGGCGTCCAGTGCATACGCATACGCCGAGGCGGCGTACGCATTCGTGCGCGACACCATCCCGCACTCACAGGACGCGGGCGACGCGCGTGTCACGTGGCGCGCCTCGGACGTGCTCGCGCTGCGCACCGGCATCTGCTGTGCCAAGGCCCACGCGCTGGCCGCACTGCTGCGTGCGGAAGGCATCCCGACCGCCCTGTGCTACCAGCGGCTCACGGACGACGACGGCTCCCGTCCCGTGATCCACGGCCTCGTCGCGGTCCGGCTCCCCGGGCGCGCCGACTGGCTGCGCCAGGACCCCCGGGGCAACAAGCCCGGCGTGGACGCGCGGTTCTCCGTGGACGGCGAACGGCTGGCCTTCACGGCCCGCCCGGAGCTCGGCGAAGTGGACTACCCACTGCTGTACGCCGCGCCGCACCCGGCGGTCCTGGGCGCCCTGCGGGCCGCCCCGGACCGGCCGTACCTCTGGCGGACTCTCCCGACCGCCCTCTGACCGCCCGGTCAGCCGGCCTCGCGCACCTGCGCGGGCGTGGGCGCCGAACCGCCGAGGTGGGCCGGGACCCACCAGGTGTCCTCGGCGTTCTTCGGGCGTACGGGGTATGCGCGCTGGGCGGCTTCGAGCAGCTCCTGCACGCGGCCGCGCAGCCGGCGCGTGATGGCGCCCGCGAACTCGTCCGTGGGCGCTTCCATCGGCTGGCCGACCCGTATCGTCACCGGGAAGTGGTTGCGGCCGAAGTTGCGCGGCCGGCCCTTGGTCCAGATCCGCTGGGTGCCCCACAGCGCCATCGGGATCAGCGGGACGCCGGCCTCCTGGGCCATGCGCGCTGCACCCGACTTGAAGCTCTTGAGCGTGAACGACTCGGAGATCGTCGCCTCCGGGAAGACGCCGATGATCTCGCCGGAGCGCAGCGAGTCGAGGGCGTGCGCGTACGCCGCCTCGCCGCGCTTGCGGTCCACCGGGATGTGCTTCATGCCGCGCATCAGCGGACCGGAGACCTTGTGGCGGAAGACCGAGTCCTTCGCCATGAAGCGCACGAGACGCTTCTGCGGCAACGCGCCGAGGCCCGAGAAGATGAAGTCCAGGTAGCTGATGTGGTTGCTCACCAGCACCGCGCCGCCGGTACGGGGGATGTTCTCAGAACCCTGCGTGTCGATCTTCAGGTCCAGCGCCTTGAACAGGGTGAGAGCGGCACCGATGACCGGTCGATAGACGAGTTCTGCCATGTCAGGGGGGACCCTTCTGTTCCCGGGGAGGGCTCTCCCCGCGAGGTTACGCGGCCGTAGGTTTAGTCGCGTTGGGCAGATCGTGCCCCATGAGCGGCCGAGTAGCCAGTCCTGACGGCGTTCATGCGCGAGATTCTCGTCACGTACGGAAACATGAGGAATCGTCGCTCTGTGGTGAACGCTGCAGGGAAGGTGTGGGAAAAAGAGCAGGAGAGAACGGCGGCGGACAGGAGGCGGCAGGTGCCGGGGCACGACGGCGGTAAACGGCTGAGCGCGGCCGAACTGGGGGCGGAGACGGGAGCGCGGGCGACGCTCGTGCAGTTCTCCAGCGCGTTCTGCCAGCCCTGCCGCGCCACCCGCAGGACGCTGGCCGAGGTGGCGGACATGGTCGAGGGCGTCGCCCATGTGGAGATCGACGCCGAGGCGCGGCTCGATCTCGTACGCGAGCTCGGCATCCTCGCCACCCCCACCGTGCTCGTGCTCGACGCGGGCGGCAGGATCGTGCGCCGGGCCGCCGGGCAGCCGCGCCGGGCCGACGTCATCGCCGCGCTCGGGCGCGCCGTATGAGCGCCGTGACGCCGGTCCCATCCCGCGGATCCGGCTTGACCGCACCGGTTACGGGTCGCCAGTCTGACCGCGTGCCGTCAGAACTCCTCCTTCACAAGCGGGTCCACGTGGACCTGGCCCGCACCGCGAGCGCGCGCTGTCCCGGTGTCTGAGCATGCACGGGCCCGCACGCACCCCCCGCAGAAGGACACGAAGGACATCCCCATGACGGTTTCTCCCGACCTCGCCGTACCGCGCCAGAAGCGGTCCGGGACCCTGCTCCAGCCTCTCGCGGGCTCTCCCGAGCTGCTGCGGTCGGTCTTCCGGCAGCACGCCGCGGGCGTCGCCGTGATCACGGCTCGGGGTGAGCGCCCGGTCGGTTTCACCGCCACCTCGCTCAGCTCCGTGTCCGCCGATCCGCCGATGATCTCCTTCGGTGTGGGCGCCGGCTCGTCCAGCTGGCCGGTGCTGGCCGAGGCCGAATGCGTCGGCGTCCACATACTCGCCGAGGACCAGCGGGAGCTGGCCGCCACCTTCGCCCGCAGCGGCGCCGACCGTTTCGCGCCGCCGACCCGGTGGCGTACGGGGCCCGAGGGAGTGCCCGTACTGGACGGAGTGCTGGCGTGGCTGGTGTGCCGTGTGGTGGCTCGCGTCCCCGCGGGGGATCATCGGATCGTGCTCGGCCAGGTCGTCGCCGGAGACCCGACGGGAGCCGGCCGGCCGCTGCTGTACCACCAGGGTCGCTTCAACGCGCTCAGGGACTGAGAGTTCCCCGTGGCCGCCGATTACTCAGCGTTGGCAAGGTCACAGTTCAAAGCGCTTGCTTACGGGGAACGCTCTGGATGTACTGACGAGTAATATTCCAGTCGGAGCGGGGTTGGCCCCGACCGGGATCCGCCCCTTCAGGCGCCTATGCTGCCTGCAACGAGGCAGTCAAGAAATAGACGATGCAGTAGGAGAGCCGGCGTGAGCTTGAGGATCGTTGTCTGTGTGAAGTACGTGCCCGACGCCACCGGCGACCGGCACTTCGCCGATGACCTGACCGTCGACCGCGACGACGTCGACGGCCTGCTGTCGGAGCTCGACGAGTACGCCGTCGAGCAGGCGCTGCAGATCGCCGACGAGGCCGACGACGCGGAGATCACCGTGCTGACCGTCGGCCCCGAGGACGCCAAGGACGCCCTGCGCAAGGCGCTGTCCATGGGCGCCGACAAGGCCGTCCACGTCGAGGACGACGACCTGCACGGCACCGACGTCATGGGCACCTCTCTGGTGCTCGCCAAGGCCATCGAGAAGACCGGTTACGACCTGGTCATCTGCGGCATGGCGTCGACCGACGGCACCATGGGCGTCCTCCCGGCGATCCTGGCCGAGCGCCTGGGCGTCCCGCAGGTCACGCTGCTCTCCGAGGTCTCCGTCGAGGACGGGACGGTCAAGGGCCGCCGTGACGGCGACGCCGCGAGCGAGCAGCTCGAGGCCGCGCTGCCGGCCGTCGTCTCCGTGACGGACCAGTCGGGCGAGGCCCGCTACCCGTCCTTCAAGGGCATCATGGCCGCCAAGAAGAAGCCGGTGGAGTCCCTGGACCTGGAGGAGCTGGAGATCGACGCCGACGAGGTCGGCCTCGAGGGCTCCTGGACCAAGGTCGAGTCGGCCACCGAGCGCCCGGCGCGCACCGCGGGCACGATCGTCAAGGACGAGGGCGAGGGCGGCAAGCAGCTGGCCGAGTTCCTCGCGGGCCAGAAGTTCATCTAGGCCCCGCGCGGCCCCTCACACGCCCCCCGAATTCTTCGCACTCGCAGGAGATTGAAGTCCCATGGCTGAAGTTCTCGTCTACGTCGACCACGTGGACGGCGCCGTCCGCAAGCCCACCCTCGAGCTGCTGACCCTCGCCCGCCGCATCGGCGAGCCGGTCGCGGTCGCGCTCGGCAAGGGCGCGGAGGCCACCGCCGCGACGCTGGCCGAGCACGGCGCCGTCAAGGTCCTCACCGCCGACGCCCCCGAGTTCGCCGACTACCTCGTCGTACCGAAGGTGGACGCGCTCCAGGCCGCGTACGACGCGGTGTCCCCGGTCGCCGTCCTCGTACCGTCCTCCGCCGAGGCCAAGGAGATCGCGGCCCGCCTCGCGGTCCGTATCGGCTCCGGCATCATCACGGACGCTGTCGACCTCGAGGCCGGGGACGAGGGCCCGGTGGCCACGCAGGCCGTGTTCGCCGCCTCGTACACCACCAAGTCCCGCGTCTCCAAGGGCACGCCGGTCATCACCGTCAAGCCGAACTCGGCGCCGGTCGAGGCCGCCCCGGCCGCGGGCGCCGTCGAGGCGCTCACCGTCTCCTTCGGTGAGACCGCGACCGGCACCAAGGTCGTCTCGCGCACCCCGCGCGAGTCCACCGGCCGCCCCGAGCTGACCGAGGCCGCGATCGTGGTCTCCGGCGGCCGCGGCGTCAACGGCGCCGACAACTTCCACGTCATCGAGTCCCTCGCCGACTCGCTCGGCGCCGCCGTGGGCGCCTCGCGCGCCGCCGTGGACGCCGGCTGGTACCCGCACTCCAACCAGGTCGGCCAGACCGGCAAGTCGGTCTCCCCGCAGCTCTACATCGCGTCCGGCATCTCCGGCGCGATCCAGCACCGGGCCGGCATGCAGACGTCGAAGACCATCGTCGCCATCAACAAGGACGCCGAGGCTCCGATCTTCGACCTCGTCGACTACGGCGTGGTCGGCGACCTCTTCGAGGTCGTCCCGCAGCTGACCGAAGAGGTCAACGCCCGCAAGGGCTGACCTGGTCGGCAGCAGTGAGCGACAGTGCGCCCGGGGCCGCGCGGTGGTCTTCACCGCGCGGCCCCGGCCGCTTTCGGGAGACCATTGACGCAGGTCACGACCGGCCGTTAACTTCACCATGCGGATTGTTGCTTCCGCGCAGCGGAAAACTGGAGGGTTGGTCATGGGTCAGCAGGAGAAGGTGGCGACGAGCCTCGCGGGCGCGGTCAGCGAGGGCATCAGCGCCTCCCTCGTACCGGTCGACGAGGAGCTGGCCCGCCGTTACCCGGGAGACCCCGGCACCCGCCAGCCCGTCCACACCGTCTACGTGCCCGGTGACGTCTTCGCCGCCGACACGATCCGCTCCTGGGGGGACCAGGCTCTCGCCGCGCTCGACGAGCACGCCCCGGACGCGGCCTCCTTCGCCGCCGTGCTCGGCCTGTCCGACGACCTCGCCGGGCCGGTGTACGACCGCGTACGGGCCAAGCTGGAGCGCGAGCCCGTCGAGGACCTGCGCGTCGACTTCGAGGACGGGTACAGCGGCGCCGACGAGGACGCGGACGCCGCCCGCGCCGCCCGGCTGATCGGCGAGGCGTACACGAACGGCACGGCCGCCCCGTACATGGGCATCCGGATGAAGTGCATGGAGGCGGCCGTGCGCGACCGCGGCATCCGCACGCTCGACATCTTCCTCACCGGCCTGATGGAGGCCGGCGGCCTCCCCGACGGCCTCGTCCTGACGCTCCCCAAGGTCACGTACCCGGAGCAGGTCACCGCGATGGTGCGCCTGGCAGAGGAGTTCGAGAAGGCGCGGGGCCTGGACGCCGGCCGCATCGGGTTCGAGATCCAGATCGAGACCAGCCAGTCCATCCTCGCCGCCGACGGCACCGCCGCCGTCGCCCGGATGATCGACGCCGCCGAGGGCCGGGCCACCGGTCTGCACTACGGCACGTTCGACTACAGCGCCTGCCTCGGCGTCAGCGCCGCCTACCAGGCCAGCGACCACCCGGCCGCCGACCACGCCAAGGCGATCATGCAGGTCGCGGCGGCCGGCACCGGCGTACGCGTCTCCGACGGCTCCACCAACGTCCTGCCGGTCGGCACCACCGAGCACGTCCACGAGGCCTGGCGCCTCCACTACGGCCTCACCCGCCGCGCCCTGGCCCGCGCCTACTACCAGGGCTGGGACATGCACCCGGCCCACATCCCGACCCGCTACGCGGCCGTCTTCGCCTTCTACCGCGAGGGCTACGAGCAGGCCGCCGCGCGCCTCGCCGCGTACGTCAACCACGCGGGCGGCGACGTGATGGACGAGCCCGCCACCGCCAAGGCGCTGAGCGGCTACCTGCTGCGCGGCATCGACTGCGGGGCCCTGGACACCGCCGAGGTCGCCCGGCTCACCGGACTCACCCGCGCGGACCTCGACGGTTTCGCCTCGCCGCGCCGGGGAGACCTCACGGCAACGGCCAAGTAACAGCCCCGGACGCCGTCCGTCGCCGTCGCCGCCGCCCCGTACGCTGTAGCCGATCTCAGTCGGAACACAGGAACGGGGCAGCGGTGGCTACGGGGGAGAACGAGCGGTTGGCCGGCCGCTACAGAGTGGTCGAGCAGCTCGGGCGCGGCGGCATGGGCGTCGTGTGGCGGGCCGTCGACGAGGTGCTGGGCCGCGAGGTCGCGGTCAAGGAACTGCGGACGTACAACGACTCGTCGGCGCCCGAACTCGACGGCCTCCGCATCCGGATGCAGCGGGAGGCGCGGGCCGCGGCCCGTGTGCGCCACCCCGGAGTCATCGCCGTCCACGACGTCGCCGAGCACGACGGCCGCCCGGTCATCGTCATGGAACTCGTCGACGGGCCCTCCCTGGACGACGTCCTGACCGAGCGGGGACTCCTGAACCCGCGCGAGGCCGCGTCCATCGGCGCCAAGGTGCTTGAAGCACTGGCCGCCGCCCACCAGGCGGGGGTGCTGCACCGCGACGTGAAGCCGGGGAACGTGCTGCTGGACCGCACCAGCGGCCGGGTCGTGCTGACCGACTTCGGAATCGCCGCGATGGACGACCCGGGCGACGGTTCGGCGACGCACCTCACCCGCAGCGGCGAACTGGTCGGTTCCCTCGACTACTTGGCCCCCGAGCGCGCCCAGGGGCAGGAACCGGGGCCCGCGTCCGACGTCTGGGCGCTCGGCGCGACGCTGTACGCCGCGGTGGAGGGCGGTTCTCCGTTCCGCCGTACGTCGACCTGGTCGACGCTGACCGCGATCGTCGTGGATCCGCTGCCCGAGCCGCGTCGCTCCGGGCCGCTCGGGCCCGTACTCCAGCAGCTGATGGACAAGGACCCGGCGCGCCGCCCCGACGCCCGGCAGGCCGCCCGGCTGCTCGCCGCCGTGGCCGCCGGTGAGGACACGACGGCCCTTTCGGGCGGTGTCCGGGGCGCGGGGCTGCCGCGCGAGGAGACGGTCCGCGACGTGCTGCCGCACCGGCCGGAGGGTTTCGGCCCCGCGACGCCCGGCCCGCCGCCCGCCCAGCCGGTGCCGCCCGCGCATCCCGCACAGCCCGGCGAGCCCGTAGCGGTCGCCGCGCAGGCTGCCGCGTCCGGCCCCGCTGGCCCGGAACGCCGGGCGGGGCGCGGCCGGGCGGCGCTGGTGGCGGCCGGCGTCGCGGCGGTCCTGCTGGCCGGCGGCGGGGCGACGTACGTCCTCACCGGCGGCACAGGGCAGACGACCGGCGCGCGGGCGCAGGAGGCGGGGGCAAGCGAGGCGGCGCGCAGTCTCGACGGCATCCCGGTGGCGGGCGAGCCGTCCACCACGAAGAAGCCGGCCGGAACGCAGCCCACCGGGCAGGCCGCCGACAAGAGCGCGCGACCGGACGCGAAGCCGCCGGCGGACGGCGACAAGGACGCCGGCGCGGAGGGGCCCGACGGCAAGGACTCCACCGGCGGGGACTCCGACGAAGGCGCCTCCGGTGCGACCGGCTCCTCCGACGGCTCGACGGGCACCGGCGGTGACGGCGACCCGGACGGCTCGGCATCGGGCGCGTCCGGCAGCGGCTCGACGGCTGCGAACGGCGGCAGCGGCGCACCCGACCCGGAGCCCGTCTGCCACGGCATCGGCGGCGGCAAGTACAACTGCACGGTCTGGAAGACCGCGAAGTCGTACACGGCGGCCGGGGCCGAGGCCGGCGTGCTGAACGCGGGCACCAACTACTTCTACTGCCAGCAGAATCTCGGCCGCAGGGAGACCGACGGCCAGTGGACGAATGTCTGGTGGGCCAAGACCGACGACGACAGCGGCAACGCCGGGGTGTTCGTCAGCGACGTCTACATCAAGGGCGGCGCCAACGACGCACCCGTCCCGGGGCTGCCGGTGTGCTGAGTCTGCGGGCCCTCGGCCGCCCGACCCGAGTGCCCGCCCCCCGTCCGACGTCCTCGGTCCACCGCCTCAGCGCGTCCACGGCGGGATCTCGCCCGACCCGCGCACGATCAGGCGGGTCGGCAGTTCCACGCGCGCCGGTGCGTCGTTCGCGCCGTCGAGGCGGCGGAACAGGCGGTCGGCCGCGGTGCGGCCCAGCAGGGCGGCGTCCTGTGCGACGACGGTGAGGCCGGGCCGGAGCAGGTCGGCGAGTTCGATGTCGTCGAACCCGACCAGGGCGACGGGGTGCTCCCGTCCGGCGAGGACCCGTACCACCGTCACCGTCACCCGGTTGTTGCCGGCGAAGACGGCGGTGACGGGCTCCGGGCCGTCCAGCATCGCCGTCACCGCGTCCCGCACGCGGTCGGGGGCCGTGCTGCCGAGCGACACCCACGCGTCGTCGGTCGCCAGCCCGGCGTCCTCCATCGCGGCGTAGTAGCCGCGCAGGCGCTCGGCCGCCGTGTGGATGCGCGGCTGGTCGCCGATGAAGCCGATACGGCGATGGCCGTGCGCGATCAGGTGGGCCACGCCCTCGCGCGCGCCGCCGAAGCTGTCGGAGAGCACCACGTCCGCGTCGATCCTCCCGGCGGGACGGTCCACGAACACGGTGGCCACGCCCGCCGCGATCTCCGGTTCCAGGTAGCGGTGGTCGTCCCCGGCCGGGATCACGATCAGCCCGTCGACGCGCCGGGCGCAGAGCGCGAGCACCAGCTCCTGCTCGCGCGCGGGGTCCTCGGCGCTCGATCCGTTGATGAGCAGGGCGCCGTGGGCCCGGGCCACCTCTTCGACGGCGCGGTTCAGCGGCCCGTAGAAGGGGTCCGCGAGGTCTTCGAGGACCAGGCCGATGCTGGCGGTGCGGCCCTTGCGCAGAACGCGGGCGCTGTCGTTGCGGCGGAAGCCGAGCGCCTCGATCGCCTCGTGCACGCGCCTCTCGGTGTCGGGCGTCACGCCCGGTTCGCCGTTCACCACACGCGAGACCGTCTTGAGGCCGACACCGGCGCGGGCGGCGACGTCCTTCATGGTCGGCCGGTTGCCGTAACGGAGCTCGGAGCGGCTTTCGGTCTCGGCCACAGTGTGATGTCCTCTTCGTAGTCGGGTGCGGTCGGTGAGTGAGGGTGTGGCGTCGAGCATAGGCCCTGGACAACGTTGTCACCTGGCTGGAGACTGGCTCTGACCTGCCACACCCCCGCCGCGCCTGGAGATCCGACACCGATGCACACCGACCTCGTCGCCGCTCTCGACATCGGCGGCACCAAGATCGCCGGCGCGCTCGTGGACGGCGGCGGCCGGATCCTGTCGCGCGCGCAGCGGCCGACCCCCGCCCAGGAGGACGGCGAGAGCGTGATGCGTGCCGTCTCGAGCGTCCTGGACCAGCTGACCGCGTCCCCGCTGTGGGAGCACGCCACGGCCGTCGGCGTGGGCAGCGCGGGGCCCGTGGACGCATCGGCCGGCACCGTCAGCCCGGTCAACGTTCCCGGCTGGCGGGACTTCCCCCTGGTCGAGCGGGTGTACCGGGCGGCGGGCGGCCGGCCGGTCACGCTGGTCGGCGACGGGGTGGCGATGACGGCCGCCGAACACTGGCAGGGCGCGGCGCGCGGGCACGACAACGCGCTGTGCCTGGTGGTGTCCACCGGCGTCGGCGGCGGCCTCGTCCTGGACGGCCGGCTGCACCCGGGCCCGACGGGCAACGCGGGCCACATCGGCCACATCAGTGTCGACCTCGACGGCGACCTGTGCCCCTGCGGATCGCGCGGCTGCGTCGAACGCATCGCCAGCGGCCCCAACATCGCGCGCCGGGCGCTCGAACAGGGCTGGCGCCCGGGGCCCGACGGGGACGCCACCGCCGCCGCGGTGGCGGCGTCCGCCCGCGCCGGCGACCCCGTCGCCCTGGCGTCGTACGGGCGGGCCGCCCAGGCCCTCGCCGCCGGCATCGCCGCCACCGCGACGCTCGTCGAGATCGACATCGCGGTGGTCGGCGGGGGAGTGGCGGGAGCGGGCGACGTGCTGTTCGCACCGTTGCGCCGCGCACTGCGCGAGTACGCGGCCCTCTCGTTCGTACAGCGCCTGCGCGTCGCCCCGGCCCTGACGGGAACGGACGCGGGACTGGTCGGCGCGGCGGCCGCCGCAGTGCTCGGCGGGAAGCCGGGCGAGGCGGCGTACGTCGGCTGACCGCGCGTCTGGCCCGCCGGAGCGGGGACGGCCGGGCCTTGCAGGGGGCGCCTGCGCCGTGCGAGCGTGGCCCCGTGAACGGTGATCACGAGCGGGACGCGAGCCTGGCGCGGGCGGTAGGGCTGCGCGAGGAGGGCCGGGCGGACGAGGCCCGCGTCCTGCTGGTGGCGCTGGCCGAGCGGTTCCCCCGGGACGCCGGGATCGCGTACCAGACCGCGTGGGCGCACGACGTGCTCGGCCTGGAGCGCGAGGCCGTCCCGTTCTACGAACGGGCGCTGGGCGTCCCCGGCCTGCCCGCCGAGGACCGCCACGGCGTCTTCCTCGGCCTCGGCAGCACCTACCGCGTGCTGGGCGAGTACGAACAGGCCCTGCGCACGCTGCGCCTCGGCCTGGCGGAGTTCCCCGGAGATCCGGCTCTGAAGTCCTTCCTGGCCATGGCCCTCTACAACACCGGCCAGGGCCGCGAAGCCGTACGGACGCTGCTCAGGGCCCTGACGGCCACGAGCGCCGACCCGCGCGTGCGGAGCTACCGCCGGGCTATCGAGCAGTACGCCGACGACCTCGACGCCACGGAGCGGGCGCCGCAGGCCTGACCGCCGCCGCTCCCGGCCGTCCCCGCCCGACTGTGCCGCCGCGGCCCCCGGCCGTCTCGGCCGGACTGTCTCGGCCGCGCCGACCGGTGTTCCGCCGCCGCGGCCCTCTAGCCCCGCCCCTGCGTGCCCGCTTCCGTCGCG
Organism: Streptomyces sp. NPDC046122; assembly: GCF_056429965.1. Classification (NCBI taxonomy): domain Bacteria; kingdom Bacillati; phylum Actinomycetota; class Actinomycetes; order Kitasatosporales; family Streptomycetaceae; genus Streptomyces; species Streptomyces sp. NPDC046122. The sequence continues at coordinate 213,562 of NZ_JBWKLQ010000003.1, forward strand.
CGCTGTGCCACGACCACCAGGAAGGCGTCCGCCTCCAGGTCCATCACGACCTCAGCCGGGCACCCCTCCGCCCGCCGGGCCAGGGCGAATTCCTCGGCCGGCCAGCTGCCCCGGGGGCCGCCGGCCGGGAACTGTTCCAACACCGTGCGACTCATCGCGCACCCCGCTCCCATGTCTGCCGAACTCCTGCTCCAGTTGCCCCAACGAGACTCCGCGCGCGTGCGTCACGGTCCCGCGTCCCGGCGGGGCGCCCTCTCCCTGTTCGACGCCGCCGGTGCCCCGGACCGTTGCCCCTGGCATGCAACAGCAAGGGCACGGTTGTGTGCCCAAACGGTCGCGGGCACCATGCGGTGACCCCGGGTTTCCGTGGCACGGTGTCGCGGGCAGGCCACAGGGGGCGACGGAAGAGGGGGAACCGTGATCGTCTGGATCAACGGTGCGTTCAGTGCGGGCAAGACCAGCGCCGCGCGCGAACTGATCGATCTGATCCCGAACAGCACCTTCTACGACCCCGAACTGATCGGCGGGGGACTGCGACACCTACTGCCGCAGAAGCGGCTGGCGGAGGTCACCGACTACCAGGACCTCCCCATCTGGCGCCGGCTGGTCGTGGACACCGCGGCCGCGCTGCTGGCGGAAGTGGGCGGCATGCTGGTGGTGCCGATGACACTCCTGCGCCAGGAGTACCGCGACGAGATATTCGGCGGATTCGCCGCGCGCCGCATTCCCGTCCGCCACGTACTGCTCTCGGCAGACGAAACGATCCTCCGCGGACGGATCGCCGCCCGCGAGGAGCTGCCCGACGACCCCGAGGGCAGCGAGCGCGTACGGCAGTGGTCGTACGAGCACATCGAGCCGTACCGCGCCGCGCTCTCCTGGCTGGCCGCCGACGCGCATGTCGTCGACACCAGCGCGCTGACGCCCGCCGAGACGGCCGTACGGATCGCCGAGGCGGTACGGACCGGGGCCGCGGGGAGCTGCGAGATCGTGCAGACGCCCGAGCCGACGGCCGAGACCGTCGCCGCGGGCGTCCTGCTCTTCGACGAGGCGGACCGGGTGCTGCTCGTGGATCCCACTTACAAGCCGGGCTGGGAGTTCCCGGGCGGGATCGTGGAGCGCGGGGAGGCGCCCGCGCGCGCCGGTATGCGCGAGGTCGAGGAGGAGGTCGGGATAGAACTCGCGGATGTGCCGAGGCTGCTGGTCGTCGACTGGGAGCCGCCGAGGCCGCCCGCGTACGGCGGCCTGCGCCTGATCTTCGACGGCGGCAGGCTCGACAGTGCGGCGGCCGGCCGGCTGGTCCTGCCCGGCTCGGAACTGCGCGGCTGGCGCTTCGTCACCGAGGAGGAGGCCGGCGGGCTGCTGCCGCCGATCCGCTACGCGCGGCTGCGCTGGGCGCTGCGGGCCCGGGAGAGGTCAGCCGTGCTCAATCTGGAGGCCGGAGTCCCGGTCGGCTGATGCCCGCAGAACGGCGGCCGTGTCCTCGGTCAGGGGGTCTCCGTGGCCGAAGCAGGCGACGGCGGGAGCGAGCGCCGCCAGGCGGCGGAAGGACGCCAGGGCCCGGTCTCGGTCCGTGTTGAAGACGCCGAGCATGACCTGGCCGACGCCCGCCACGCAGTCGCCCGTGAACAGCACCCCGTGCCGCGGCAGGTGCACGCCGATGCTCCCGTCCGTGTGACCGGGAGCGTGGACGACCCGCGCGCCGTCGCCGAACCCGAGCAGGTCGCCGTCCTCGGCCTCCCGGTCCACCCGGGTGGCCGGGGCCGGCGGAACCGTCAGCCCATGGGCGTACAGCGGACGTTCCCAATCCAGCAGCACGGGCTCCGGCACCGGCTGCTCGCCGCGGATCACCGGGGCGTCCAGCCGGTGCGCGATCACCTCGGCGCCGTACCGGTCGGCCAGCTCGCCGGCGGCGCCGACGTGGTCCCGGTGGCAGTGGGTGAGGACGATCCGGCGGATGTCCCGCGGGCGCAGCCCCAGGCTCCGTATCGCCTCCTCGACGTCGGCCGCGGCGTCCTTGTCGCCCGCGTCGACGAGAGTCAGCTCGGCGCCGTCGCGCCAGAGGTACGCCTGGCCGACGCGGAAGCGGAACATGTGCAGCCGGTCGGGGACTACTTCGACGAGATCCATGCGGCGAACGTACGACGGGCCGGCCGCCCGCCGCACGGATCTACGCTGTCGGCGATGTCCGCCGAGCGCTGAACCCCCTGAGCGCCGCGGCCGTCAACCCTGCTTCGAACGTGCGTAGTTGACGAGGAACAGCGCCTCGGCGACGGACATCCGCTCCAGCTCCTGCGGCGAGACGCTCTCGTTCACCGCGTGGATCTGCGCCTCCGGCTCGCTCAGTCCGACGAGCAGGATCTCGGCCTTCGGGTAGAGCGCTGCGAGCGTGTTGCACAGCGGGATCGAGCCGCCCATCCCGGACGTCTGCATCTCCTCGCCCGGGTACGCCACGCGCATCGCCCGCGCCATCGAGGTGTACGCGGGGCTGGTCACGTCCGCCTTGAACGGCTGGCCCTGGCCCACCTGCTCCACCGCGACCCGCGCGCCCCACGGCGTGTGCGCCAGCAGGTGCGCCGTGAGCAGCTTCGTCGCCTCTGCCGCATCCTGGCCCGGCGGCACGCGCAGGCTGATCTGTGCCCGCGCGCTCGCCTGGAGGGACGGCGTCGCGCCGACCACCGGCGGGCAGTCGATGCCGATGACGGTGACGGCGGGGCGCGCCCAGATGCGGTCGGCGACCGAGCCGCCGCCGATCAGGCCGACCCCGTCGAGGACCCGCGCGTCCTTGCGGAACTCCTCCTCGGGGTACTCCAGACCGTCCCACGCGGAGTCGGCGGTCAGCCCGTCCACGGTCGTCGTCCCGTCCTCGCCCCGCAGCGAGGCCAGCAGCTGGATGAGCGCGGCGAGGGCGTCGGGGGCCGCGCCGCCGAACTGGCCCGAGTGCAGGTTGCCTTCGAGAGTGTCCACCTGCACGCGGAGCATGGTCATGCCGCGCAGCGTCGCGGTGACCGTCGGCAGACCGACGCGGAAGTTCCCGGTGTCGCCGATGACGATCGTGTCGGCGGCGAGCAGCTCGGGGTGCGCCTCGGCGTACTGCTCCAGACCGCCCGTGCCCTGCTCCTCCGACCCCTCCAGGATCACCTTCACCGAGACCGGTACGCCGCCGTTCTCCTTGAGGGCGCGCAGCGCGAGCAGGTGCATGATGAAGCCGCCCTTGCAGTCGGCGGCGCCGCGCCCGTACCAGCGGCCGTCGCGCTCGGTCAGCTCGAAGGGCGGCGAGACCCACGCGGACTCGTCGAGCGGCGGCTGCACGTCGTAGTGCGCGTACAGCAGCACGGTCGGCGCGCCCGCCGGGCCGGGCAGGAATCCGTACACCGACTGGCTGCCGTCGGGGGTGTCGAGCAGCGCGACGTCCTGGAAGCCCTCGGCACGCAGCGTGTCGGCGCACCAGGCGGCGGCCGCCTCGCACTCGCTCCTGGGGAACTGAGCGGGGTCCGCCACCGACCGGAAGGCCACCAGCTCCGCGAGCTCCGTCCGCGCGCGGGGCATCAGCGAGGCGATGGTCTCTGCTATCGGTTCGGCGGTCATGGGCACGCTCCTCGTGAGTGCGACGTTGTAGTGCGTGTATGTGTTCGTACGGGGTGGCCGACAAGCACCGCCCGATCCTCCCACAGCGAGATCGGCGGCTCCTGCGCCGTAGGATGCCTCAGCAGTACGGATCACCGGGCGGATCAGGAGCAGAAGCACATCGTGAGCAGCGAGAACGCAGACGCCGGACGTGAGCGCGACGAGCCGGTGTGGGACGTGGTCGTGGTCGGTGCCGGGCCCGCCGGGGCGTCGGCGGCATACGCGGCGGCGGTCGCGGGACGGCGCGTACTCCTCCTGGAGAAGGCGGAGCTCCCCCGCTACAAGACCTGCGGCGGAGGCATCATCGGGCCTTCGCGCGACGCGCTGCCGCCCGGTTTCGAACTGCCGTTCAAGGACCGGGTGCACGCCGTGACGTTCTCGCTGGGCGGGAAGCTCTCGCGGACACGCCGGTCGAAGACGATGCTCTTCGGGCTCATCAACCGGCCGGAGTTCGACGCCGCGCTGGTCGCGGAGGCGCAGAAGGCTGGTGCCGAGGTCCGTACCGGAGCGACGGTGGCGCGCGTCGAGCAGCACGGCGCGGCCGTGCCGGACCGGCGCACGGTCGCCGTCGTCCTGGCCGGCGGCGAGACGGTGCTGGCGCGGGCGGTCGTCGGCGCGGACGGCAGCGCGAGCCGGATAGGGGCACACGTCGGGGTGAAGCTCGACCAGGTGGATCTCGGCCTGGAAGCCGAGATCCCGGTGCCGGAGACGGTCGCCGAGGACTGGGCGGGGCGGGTGCTCATCGACTGGGGGCCGCTTCCCGGCAGTTACGGCTGGGTGTTCCCCAAGGGCGGGACGCTGACGGTCGGGGTCATCTCGGCGCGCGGCGACGGAGCGGCCACCAAGCGGTACCTGGAGGACTTCATCGCCCGGCTGGGGCTGGCCGGTTTCGAGCCGGCGGTCTCCTCGGGGCACCTGACGCGCTGCCGCAGCGACGACTCGCCGCTGTCGCGCGGCCGGGTGCTGGTGTGCGGGGACGCGGCGGGGCTGCTGGAGCCGTGGACCCGCGAGGGGATCTCCTTCGCGCTGCGGTCCGGGCGGCTCGCGGGGGAGTGGGCGGTGCGGATCGCTGAGGCGCAGGATGCCGTGGACGCCCGCCGGCAGGCGCTGAACTACGCCTTCGCCATCAAGGCCGGCCTCGGGGTGGAGATGGGCGTCGGACGGCGGATGCTGGCGCTGTTCGAGCGGCGGCCGGGGCTGCTGCACGCCGCCATAACCGGATTCCGGCCCGCCTGGAAGATGTTCGCCGGCATCACGCGCGGGTCGACGACCCTGGGCGAGATCGTACGGACGCGCCCGGTCGTCCAGCGCGCGCTGAGCGCGCTGGACAAGGCGTAGGGGGCGCGGGGCGGCGCAAGGGCGGCGTGGGTGGCGGCAGCAGACGCTGCGGCGACCGCGCCGACTGCCGGGGAGCGGCCTGTGCTTCCCGGTCAGGGCCGCACGGTGATGCGGAAGATGGGGTGGTCGGGGGAGATGCGGCGCAGCTCCTCGGCGGAGGACTCCGGGCCCACGCCGCCGAAGAACACGCCGACCTCCGCCTTCCAGCGCTCGAGGTAGGCGCGGAGCAGTTCGGGCTTCTCGTCGTCGTGGACCTCGGTGGCCGTGAACGTTTCGGCCTTCTTGCCGAGGTGGAGTTCACCGCCGCCGGCGGCGCGCATGTTGTGCGTCCACTGGACGTGCCCGCGGGCCGCCACGAGGTACGTCGCTCCGTCGACGACCAGCGGATTGACCGGGGTGCGACGCCATTCGCCGCTCTTGCGGCCGCGCACCGCCAGTTCTTTTGCGCCTCGGACGCTCAGGCCGCGGCGCGTGAGCCAGGCGACGGTGCGGTTGAGGATCTTTACCGTGAACCAGCCGGGCTTCCGCACGTGTGCGGACATGGCTTCCCTCTTGTTTTGTGAGCGCTGCTCACGCTTGAGAGCAGTGTGCACGTGATCGGCGATCCAGAGCAAGAGCACTGCTCTTGTTGTGGGGCACTGATCTCACTCATGGCACACTGTTCTCCCATGAGCACCACGCGCGGAGCCAGAGAGCGAGCCCGGGCCGAAGTCACGGCCGCCATCAAGGAAGAGGCCCGCAGACAACTCGCGGCCGAGGGCGCCGCCAAGCTCTCCCTGCGTGCCGTCGCCCGCGAACTCGGCATGGTGTCCTCCGCCCTCTACCGCTACTTCCCGAGCCGCGACGACCTCCTGACCGCCTTGATCGTCGACGCGTACGACGCCGTCGGCGCAGCCGCCGAGGCCGCCCTGGCGGAGCAGCCCGCCCGCGCCGCCCACACCGCCCGCTGGACCGCCGTCTGCCATGCCGTACGGCGCTGGGCGCTCGCGCACCCGCACGAGTACGCCCTGATCTACGGCTCGCCCGTCCCCGGCTACACCGCCCCGATGACGACGGTCGGCCCCGCCTCCCGGGTCGGACTGGCTCTCGTCTCCGTCGTCCGCGACGCCCACCGGGACAGCGGTGTCGCCGTGCCGCCCCTCCACGCGGCCCTGGGCGCCGAGGCCCGGCGGCTCGCCGCCGAGGTGGCGCCCGACCTGCCGCCGCCGGTCGTCGCCGCCCTCGTCGCCGCCTGGTCGCAGCTCTTCGGCCTCGTCTCCTTCGAGGTCTTCGGCCAGTTCAACCGGATCGTCGAGGACCGCGACGCCTTCTTCACGCACTCCGCCGCCACCCTTGCGAACGCCGTGGGTCTGATCGCCGGCACCGGCGCCGCACCCGCCGGCTCCGGGTCCTGACCCGGCCGGCGCCGGTGGCCGGGGGGGTCCAGGTACCGCGAGGGCCTCGGCGACGAGGTGCTGAACGGCCCTGGCGGAACTGATGGACCGCGAGCGGGAGGTGATGGCGCGGGCGGGCATCGGCCTGTCCGACGAGGAGATCGCCCGCCGTCCGGTGGTCAGCCCGCTCACCGCGAAGACGCACGTCGGCCGCACCCACGTCGGCCGCACCAGGGGCAGGCTCGGTGCCCGCGACCGGGCGCAACCGGCCGTACGGGCCTACGAGTCGGGACTCGTGCGCCCCGGCTGGCTCGGCTGAGTGCCGGGCGCGCCGCGATAGCCCCACAGCACGTGCACCACCCGTACGACGAAGACGATCGCGGCCGCCACGCCGCCGGCCAGGAGCACGGCCCGGCCGGGCCCCGGGGCAGTGAGCAGCCACGGCGCGGTGACGGCGGCGAAGGTGACGGCGGCGAGGACCGCCGCGCTCAGCACGGCGTAACCGATCTCGATCGTCATCGCGTCCCGCTGCGCCGGCGTCCTCGTGCCCATGCGGCCCAGTCTCACAGCGAGCGCGGCCGGAGGGCAAGGGACACCCGACGGCCGCACACGTTCGCGCGCCGGCCCGCTCCGCCGCGCCTTTGCCGCAGCGGTGCCGCGGTCCGCGTCGCGACGAGCGCGCCGTTCAGACGATGTGCGACTTCTCCCGCCACAGGCGGGCGATGGCCTCGTCACCGGACACCGTGATCGCGGACAGCGGCAGCCGGTTCCACAGCGTCAGGTAGAGCGCCTCGGCGGTGCCGCTCACCTCGCAGTCGGCGGCGCCGTCGGCGTCGTCCCGCGTCGTCCGCTCCGTGCGTGGCGGCCCGTCGCCGAGGCCGACCGTCCACACGTCCGCCGAGTCGGTCGGCCGTACGCGCAGGAGCCGCGGCTCAGCGGTGCGCACCCGGCTGCGGTCCCGGGCGTGGAAGCCGCGCAGCAACTCGTCTATGCCGTCCGCGGAGAACTCGCTCGACAGTGGGGCCAGTCGCGCGCCCAGCGCCGACTCGGCGTCCACCCGGTGGACCGCCGTCTCGTGCGCCTGCCGCCGGGCCCAGAAGGCGAGGGGCGACGGCGCGGGCAGGAAGGTCCAGCACTCCAGGTCCTCGGGGGCGGCCCGCAGTGCGGCCACCAGTGAGGCGTGGCCGTCGCGGAACCACGCGAGCAGCGCGTCACCGTCCAGGTCCGGTTCGCTCTCCTCGGGGTGGAACGTCGTACGCCCCGCCGTGACGAACGCCGTGGCCCACCGGTGGACCACGCCGGTGTGCCGCAGGAGGTCGCGGACCTGCCAGTCCGGGCAGGTCGGCACGTCGGCGTCCGGTCCCGCCTTCTCGGCGGCGGCGGCCAGCAACTGGCCCTCGGTGGCGAGCGATTCGATGAATTCGGCTGTGTCCATACGGGAGATTGTGACAACGGCCCGCGCCGGCGATCACGCGCCCTGCGGACGGGCCGAGGCGCGGCGGAGAAGCCGGAGGATCCACCCGAGCGCGAACGACTGGATGAGCACCGGGAGCGGCAGGGCGGTGGAGAAGAACACGTCGGAACCGATCACATCTGCCCCGAGAACGTCGCCGCCGAGGAAGAAGGCGACGAGCGTCGGCGCGCTCACGAGAAGCAGTGAGACCCCGGCGAACGAGGCGTCCTCGTGAGCCACGAAAAGAGCGTATCGACGGTGACGAACAGCGCGGTGGCCGCGACCAGCCCGAGGCAGGCCGGCGAGGCGGGGTTGCGGAACGTCAGGAGTGCGACGGTGGGCAGGCGTCGAGCGGTCATGGTGGTCGCTCCGTCCGGGTGGTCCCCCGGGTGCGCCCAGGGGGGTCGGGCGCATCTGAGTACGCCTGCTCAGCCGTGCCGGTGCGCCGACGCGTCGCGGGCCGCGTACCCGAGCAGGGCGGCGGCTGCGGCGAGCACTGCCACCGTCGTCAGTGCGACCGGAAGCGAGAACCAGTCGGCGAGGAAGCCGATCACGGGCGGCCCGACGAGCATGCCGCCGTAGCCGAGGGTGGACGCCGCCGCGACGCCGCTCGGGCCGGCGATCGCGCCCGCCCTCGCGACCGCCACGGGGAAGATGTTCGCGAGGCCCAGCCCCGTCACGGCGAAGCCGACGAGCGCGAGCCAGGCGACGGGTGCGAGCGCGCCCAGCAGCATGCCGACGGCGGCGAGCGCCCCGCCCGTGACGAGAGTGCGGGTCTGACCGAGCCGTTCGAGCAGGGTGGTGCCGCTGAGCCGGCCCACGGCCATGGCCAGTGCGAAGAGGGAGTACCCGGCAGCGGCGACGCCCGGGTGGGCGTGGAGGTCCTCCTGGAGGTGAAGGGTGCCCCACTCGGCGAGCGCCCCTTCGCCGTACGCCGTGCACAGGGCGATCACACCGAAGAGCGCGACGGCTTTACGGGCTGTTCCCCGGAGCGGCTTCGGGACGTTCCCGGGTGCGTCCTGCAGGCGCTCCCGGGAACGTTCGGGTGCACGCTCCGGGGAACGCGCCGGCCCGGGCGCGGGGTGGCGCAGCAGAGTGGGCGCGGCAGCGGCGGTGACGAGGAGCCCGACGCCGGTGAGCGCCAGGAGATGCGAGGGCGCGGACAACTGCCCCGCGACCAGGCCGCCGAGACCGGCCCCCGTCATCGCGCCGAGGCTGAAGGCGGCGTGGAAACTCGGCATGACAGGACGCCGCAGGGATCCGACGAGATCCACCGCGGCGCTGTTCATCGCGACGTTGATGCCGCCGTACGCGGCGCCGAACACCAGCAGTACGAGACCGAGCGCGAGCGTCGAGTACGTCTGCGCGGGCAGCGCGATGCTCAGCGACAGCAGTACGCCGCAGGCAACTGTCACGGGGTGGCTGCCGAAGCGCCGGCACAGCCGCCCGGTGAGCATCATCGTCACGACCGCGCCCCCGGAGACGCCGAGCAGGGCGAGGCCGAGGTCGCTCGCGGAGGCCCCGGTCTGCTCCTTGACGGCGGGGATGCGGACCACCCAGCCGGCGAAGAGGAAGCCGTCGAGGGCGAAGAACACGGTCAGGGCGGTGCGGAGGCGGGACAGGGAGGCTGCGGCGGTGTTTCCGCCCTCGCTTCCCCGTTCGGCCGTCCGTAGTTTGTTTAGGCTCGGCACAAACTCAGCATAGGGGCGGCCCCCCGATCCGGACAACCCAGGTGGCCGGCCGCCGCGGGCCACCGGAGCCGGGCCCGGACGATCTTCACCGGCATGCGAGACTCGCCCTCATGAACGGGAAGGCGACCACCATCAGAACGCGGCTGGAGAGAGGCCGGAGCGCGCTCGGGCCCGCCCTGGAACTGGTGCACACCGGACGGGCGCCGACCCGCGCCGTCCTGACCGCCGAACTCGGCGTCACCAGGGCCACCGCCGGGGCGGTCGCCGCCGAACTGGAGGCGCTCGGGCTGATCCAGGTCGACTCCCGGCCCGGGGCGGCGGCAGGTTCGCAGGGCCGCCCCTCGCACCGCCTCGCAGTCAACGACTCGGGCCCTGTCGTCCTCGCCGCCCAGATCCACGCCGACGGTTACCGGGCGGCGCTCGTCGGCCTCGGCGGCCGCATCGTCGCGACCGCCCCCGGCCGCAAGACGGTGTCCGCCGACCCGGCGCAGGTCCTGGGGGCGGTGGTCGACGCCGGCGCCGCACTCCTGCGCGAGAGCGGCCGCCGCTGCGTGGGCGCGGGCCTCGCCGTGCCGTCCGCCGTGGCCGAGCCCGAGGGCACGGCGCTCAACCCGCTGCACCTCGCCTGGCCCGCCGGTTCCCCGGTCCGCGACATCTTCGCCGGCCAGGTGCGCGAGGCGGGCATCGCGGGCCCCGCCTTCGCGGGCAACGACGTCAACCTCGCCGCGCTCGCCGAGCACCGGCACGGCGCGGGCCGCGGCGCACAGCACCTCCTCTGCGTCGCCACGGGCCACCGGGGCGTCGGTGGCGCGCTGGTCGTCGACGGCCGCCTGCACACCGGCAGTTCGGGCCTCGCCCTGGAAGTCGGCCACCTCACCGTCAATCCCGACGGCCGCCCCTGCTACTGCGGCGGCCGCGGCTGCCTCGACGTGGAGACCGACCCGCTCGCCTTCCTCACCGCGGCCGGCCGCGCCCCCGGCCCCGAGACCTCGCTGCTCCAGCAGTCCCGCGAGCTGCTGCGCGGACAGTACGGCGACCCAGAGGTCCGGACGGCGTGCGAGGAGCTCATCGACCGGCTGGGCCTGGGCCTCGCCGGACTCGTGAACATCCTCAACCCCGACCGCATCGTCCTCGGCGGCCTCCACCGCGAACTGCTCGACGCCGACCCGCAGCGGCTGCGCGCCGTGGTGGCCGACCGCAGCCTGTGGGGGCGCAGCGGCGGCGTACCCATCCTGCCGTGCACGCTGGACCACAACAGCCTGGTCGGAGCAGCCGAGTTGGCGTGGCAGCCGGTGCTCGACGATCCGCTCGCCGCGCTCGCGGCCTCGCAGGGGCCCGCGTGAGCGCGACGTACCCGGCCATCGAGCCCCACGACGAGGGGATGCTCGACGTCGGCCACGGAAACCTCGTCCACTGGGAGGTCTGTGGCAATCCGGCCGGCAAACCCGCGCTGGTCGTCCACGGCGGCCCGGGCTCCGGTTGCGCCCCCGGCGCCCGCCGGTACTTCGACCCCGAGCGCTACAGGACCGTCCTCTTCGACCAGCGGGGGTGCGGTCGCAGCACCCCCCACGCGAGCGACCCGGCCACCGACCTCACCCACAACACCACCCACCACCTGATCCGCGACATGGAGCGGCTGAGGGAGCGTCTGGGGATCGACCGCTGGCTGCTCTTCGGCGGCTCCTGGGGGTCGACGCTGATCCTCGCGTACGCCGAGAGCCACCCCGACCGGGTCTCCGAGATCGTCATCTCCGGGGTCACCACGACCCGCCGCTCGGAGATCGACTGGCTGTACCGGGGTGTCGCGCGGTTCTTCCCCGAGGCATGGCAGCACTTCCGTGCGGGCGTTCCCGGGAACGTCCCGGACGGCGACCTGGTGGCGGCGTACGCACGGCTCGTCTCCGATCCCGATCCGGCCGTACGCGAGAAGGCCACCGTCGACTGGTGCGCCTGGGAGGACGCGGTGCTCTCCCTCGAACCGAGCGGCGGCGCCCACCCGTACGGCGACCGCCCCGACGCCGACCGCGTCGCCCTGGTGCGCCTCGCCTCCCACTACTTCGCGCACGGCGCCTGGCTGGAGGAAGGCCGGCTGCTGCAGGAAGCGGGGCGGCTGGCCGGGATTCCGGGCGTACTGCTGCACGGCCGGCACGACCTGAGCAGCCCCCACGGCACGGCCTGGGAGCTCGCCCGGGCATGGCCGGACGCCGAGCTCACCGTCGTCGACGACGCGGGGCACAAGGGCAGCGACACGATGCGCCGACTGGTGATCGGCGCGCTCGACCGGTTCGCCCGGACGCCCGGCCGCTGAAGCGCGTACCGGCCCGGCGACGCACCCGGCCCGTCGGCCGGAGCGGCCGCATGGGCCCCACCTTGCTCCCCGCTGAGTAAGCGCACCGCCGCCGGCCGGACGAGCGGTTCGGCGCGCGGCGCACTGGGGCACCGCGCCGCATGCCGGCGGGCCCGGTCACCGGCGCGTGCCGGAACCGGGCCCACAGGTGGCGGGAAGCCTTGCGTCCGGTCAGCCCACCGCGGCGGACCGGGCGGCGGCCGGAGCGTGCGTCGCCGGGATGACCTCGTGATCAGCCCCGGCGTGCGAGAACGGGCCGTCGGTCGTCGCTCCGTACACGGGGTACGGCGGCAACGTCACGGCGGGAACGGGCGTGGGCAGTGTGAACCACACGACCTTCCCGGCGTCGCCCTGCGGGCGTACGCCCCAGCTCTCGCTGACCGCCTCGATGAGAGCGAGCCCGCGCCCGCTCGTGTCGGACGCGCCGGCCGCACGGACGGTGGGCAGACGCGGATCGTGGTCGTGGACGGACACCGTCAGGCGGTCGAGCAGCAGCTCGATCTCCACGGTGCACATCTTGTCCGGCTCTGCGTGCCGGTGGACGTTGGTCAGCAATTCGGTGACGCCGAGCGCCGCCGGGTCTATCAAGGGATCCAAATGCCAGTAGCGCAATTGGGCCGAAATGATTCTGCGGACCTGACCGATCCGCGACGGCAGGGCCTGGAGCTCCACCGTGCAGTGCCTGCTTGGCTCGCTGATCACGGCTGCGACTCCCCGAATAGGTCCGGAAGAAGACGAAGAACGGATCCAGCAGTGGCTGTCTGCTGATTGGTCCGGCGGGGCTGGTTCGCAGCGTCACCGCCGTTGCACCCTGAGTGATGTGAGACCAGGGTCGCCCAGGCGGTGCGGCCGCGCAACTCGCGCCACATCACTCCCGCGCGTCCCGTACGCCCGGAAGGCCGTACGCGTCCTGCGCCGCACGGACCGTTTCGAGGAACCGCTCGGCGAGTTCCTCGCCGTCCTTGGCCTGACCGCGCTGCCCCATGGTGAGCCGGTACCGGGTGCCGTTGACGGTGGCGACGGTGCTGTCCTCCCCGGCGAACCACGGCCTGGCCGCGGACACCGAGTCCAGCGGCGCGTTGTCGATCTGCCGGCCGTCGCTGGTCAGCAGGACCAGCCTGCCGTCCTGGACCAGCACCTGGCCGGCCCTGGTCAGTGAGCGGGGCCAGCACCCTATCCGTACACCCGTGGCGCTGAACTCGGGCTCCGCCATTCCACTTCGCCCCCTTCGCGCACGTGTCCTCCTCGCGCGGACGCCCTTCAGCGCGGACGCCCCTCCGCGCGGATGTCCTTTTCGCGCAGATGTCCTCGTGCGCAGTCTGCCGAAGGCGGGGCCCGCGCACCAGAGCACGTCGACGACCGCGTGAGGCGGCGCGGGGGCGCGCGCAGGCCCGTACCCGCGCGCCCCACAAGCGATCCCTATGGCTGCCCAAAGTCAACGTTTGTGCAGGTGAGGGGCTTAGAGTGGCAGCCGGGGACCGGAGTTCCCGGGCAGCACCGGCAGCCCGTGAGCGCTACGACGAGGAGTGGGCCCGCATGAGCACCACCGACCAGGCACGTACCGGCAGTGGCGCCACGCCGACGATCGACGTGGACCGCACCGATCCGGAGTACCGGGCCTGGCTGAAAGAGGCCGTCCGCAAGGTGCAGGCGGACGCCAACCGTTCCGCGGACACGCACCTGCTGCGCTTCCCCCTGCCGGACGCGTGGGGCATCGACCTCTACCTCAAGGACGAGTCGACCCACCCGACCGGCAGCCTCAAGCACCGCCTTGCCCGCTCGCTCTTCCTGTACGGCCTGTGCAACGGCTGGATCAGGCCCACCAAGCCCGTCATCGAGGCGTCCAGCGGGTCGACGGCGGTCTCCGAGGCGTACTTCGCCAAGCTGATCGGCGTGCCCTTCATCGCGGTGATGCCGCGCACCACGAGCCCCGAGAAGATCCGGCTCATCCAATTCCACGGCGGGCAGTGCCACTTCGTCGACGACTCCCGGAAGATGTACGAGGAGTCGGCCGCCCTCGCGGCCCGGACCGGCGGCCACTACATGGACCAGTTCACCTATGCGGAACGCGCCACCGACTGGCGCGGCAACAACAACATCGCCGAGTCCGTCTACCAGCAACTGAGGCTGGAACGGTACCCGGAACCGGCCTGGATCGTCGCCACCGCCGGGACGGGCGGCACCTCCGCGACCATCGCCCGTTACGTCCATTACATGCAGCACGACACGCGCATCTGCGTACCCGATCCGGAGAACTCCTGTTTCTTCGACGGCTGGACCCGGGGAGACGCGGGCGCGACGAGCGACTGCGGTTCGCGCATCGAGGGCATCGGCAGGCCCCGCATGGAGCCGAGCTTCGTACCGGGCGCCATCGACCGGATGATGAAGGTTCCGGACGCGGCGAGCGTGGCGGCCGTACGAGCACTGGACCGGGCCATCGGCCGCAAGGCGGGGGGCTCCACCGGAACCGGGCTGTGGAGCGCTCTGAAGATCGTCGCGGAGATGGTCGCGAACGGACAGAAGGGCAGCGTCGTCACGCTGCTCTGCGACCCCGGCGACCGCTACCTGGACAAGTACTACTCGGACGCCTGGCTCGCCGAACAGGGCCTGGACATCGCTCCGTACAGCGCGGCGATCGAACGGTTCCTGGCGACGGGGGAGTGGCCCTGCTGAGCGGCCGAGGCGTGCGGTGAGCGGTGTCTACGCGCGCGTGGCGGCCAGCCGCCGGTCGAGGGCCCGCACCGCGTCGTGGAAGGCCCGCCCCAGGCCGGGGCGCAGCAGACGCAGCGCCGGCCCGAGCGGGGCGGGTCCCGCCGCCGCGAACGTCCACCGCACCCGTGTGCCGGTCCCGGCCGGCGTGAGCCGCCACTCCTCCGCGAGGGCGCGCACACCGGGAGCGTTGGTCACGTCGACGCGGTACGCGTACCGCTCGGCGGGCTCGGCCGCCAGGACCGTCTCCCGGAAGCGGATGCCGCCCCTGAGGCGCACCTCGCGCCCGGCGCCGCCCGCCGTGGGCCGGCACAGCGTCACCGCGCCGAACCAGGCGGGCCAGCCGGTGACGTCCTCGGCGAGCGCCCGGTAGAGGGCCGCGGGCGGTGCGGCGGCCCCGGCGGTGAACACCAGGCGGGTCGGAGCGGTGGCGACGAAGTCGAGTCCCACGGGGCGGAGTCGGCGTGGCATGTGACCTGTACTCCCAGCGGTTCCGGCGGTGGCCGAGCGGGCGTCGGGCCCGCTCGCGCGCAGGCCCGCGGCCCGCGCACGGACCGAGCCCGCACACCGTAACCGGCGGTCCGTCAGATGTCCGCCGGTTCGCCGTCCCCGGCCTCACCGGACCCGTGCTCGCCGGCGACCACGAGACCCGGCAGGTGCTCCGCCATCTCCGCACGGGCGCCGGCCGACAGCCCGCGGTCCGTCACCAGGGCGTCGACCTCTTCGAGCGTGGCGAAGGAACTCAGCCCCACCGTCCCCCACTTGGTGTGGTCCGCGACCACGACGACCCGCCGCGCCGACCGCACCAGACGCCGGTTCGTCTCGGCCTCCGCCAGGTTGGGGGTCGACAGACCCGCCTCCACCGAGATCCCGTGCACCCCGAGGAACAGCACGTCGAAGTGGAGCGAGCGGATCGCCTGGTCGGCGACCGGACCCACCAGCGAGTCCGACGGCGTCCGCACGCCGCCGGTGAGCACCACCGTGGCCGCCCCGGGACGCGGCCCCTTCCCACCCGCGCGCTGCGCGGTGTGGAACACGTCCGCGACCCGCACCGAGTTGGTCACCACCGTCAGGTCCGGCACCTCCAGCAGGTGCTGGGCGAGCGCGTACGTCGTCGTGCCGCCGGACAGCGCGATCGCGCTGCCGGGCACCGCCATCGCCGCCGCCGCCCGGGCGATGTCCTCCTTGGCGCTCAGTTCGAGGGCCGACTTCGCCTCGAACCCGGGCTCGTGCGTACTGGCCTCGACCACCGGCACCGCGCCGCCGTGCACCTTCTCCACGACGCCCTGCCGCGCCAGCGCGTCCAGGTCCCGCCGGACCGTCATGTCGGAGACGTTGAGCCTCCTGGTCAGCTCTTGGACCCGGACACCTCCGCGCCGCCTGACCTCGTCCAGGATCAAGGCACGACGCTGCTCCGCGAGCAGGTTCTGACTGTCGGTCACGGGCGGTCCGGTCCCTTCGTTTCGGGGTACAGGCATGGAGGGGTTGCTCATCCTCGCACGGGTGCGCGACGACCGGACCTCGGGGAGATTCCGTGAGATTCGGCCGGAGCCGTGCGACGGCCGCCCCTGATCCGGGATCCTTGAGCGGCCGCGCCGTGCGCGGAAGACGATCCTCCCGATCCTCCCACCACGAGAGCGAGCCACAGAAGTGCCCCGTGTCACACCGCCTCGCGACGACGAAGGCGGCCCCGCGCTCGAACTCCTGGTCCACGGGGTCGGCGGCACCACTCCCCAGGACATGCTCGGTGATCCGCGCACGGTCCGGATCACCGGCGACGAGACCGCCGCCGTCTACCGCCGCACCGAGGACGCCGACGCGGACGGTGCCGAGGAGGCCGGCCCCGGGCAGACCCGCGACCGGCCGGTCCCCGAGGCGTACGTCTGGTGCAACCTCACCTCCGGCAACGGCGCCCGCGCCCTGTGGCTGCTCCTCCTGCCGTTCATGGTCGCCAACCTGGCCCACTGGATGCAGCCCACGACCCGCGGCCTCACCAGGACCGTGCGCACGTACGGCGTGCTGGTGCGGCTCCTCGCGCTGAGTCTCACCGTGCTGCTGATCGCCGCGGCCTGCGAGGTCGCGCTCGACCTCACCGCCTGGCAGTGCGCGGGCTCCGCCCGCTGCTCCGGCGACAAGTCGTGGCTCGGCTTCCTGTCCGCCGACCGCGGCGGCTGGTGGTCCCAGCCGGGCCGGCGCCTCGCCCTGGCCGCCCTCGTGCCCGCCGCTGTGACCGGCCTGCTCTGGTACCTGTCCAACCGCACCTGGAGCGCGTACGAGTCCCAGCGCCCCCTGCCCGCCGGAGCGGAGCCCGACCCGGACGAGCCGACCGCCCGCCCCGCCCTCGGCATGCCGGGGTTCTGGTACGGCCGCCGCCTCGTCGCCCGGCTGCGCGCCGCCCACACCGCCGCCGGCTTCCTCACCGTCGCCGCCGTCCTCGCCGAAGCGGGGGCGCGGTACGACCGCCGCGCCTCGGGACCGCTGCTCGAAGCGATCGGCCTGCTCCTCGAACTGGCGCTGCTCGGCGGCGCCTCCCTGGTGGTGTGGGTGGTCTGCCGCAGGGGGCGCAGCGAAAGCCGCCTCGACGTGCGGCTCGACAAGGCCGTCACCACCCTGCTGCCCGGCTCCGCGCTCGCCCTGCTGGCGTTCACGGCCCTGTACGCCGCCTGGACCCGGCCCGGCTGGGTCTCCCAGGGCCGGCTGCCCGGCGACCGCGCCTTCGGCGTCATCACGCTGGGCCAGGGCGGCCTCGTCGTCGCGCTCGCCGCCGTGGCGCTCACGATGTACCGGCGGGTTCCCGACGCCCGTACGGCGATGCGCGGACTCGGCGGCCCCGCCACCGCGATGCTCGCCTGCGCCTTGGGCGGTGTCATGACCGGCGGTGTCGCACAGCGCGTCGCCGACTGGCTGGACGGCGGGGGCACACCGGGGGAGCCCGGCGGCGAGATCCCGGGGCCCCCGGTACTGCTCACCTGGCAGGCTTCCGTCATCCCGCCCCTGCTCGTTCTCCTGCTGGCGCTGGGCGCCCTCCTCGCCGTACGCACCTATCGGGCCCGGCGCGCCATGGCCGACGGCATCGAGGCGGAGTACCCGGACGCCGAGCCGGACCTCGTACGCACCCGCCGCATCGCCCGTATCCGCGCCATGGCCGCGCTCACCGACCGGGCTCCCGCGCTCCTCGGCGTCACCTCGGCCGCCACGCTGCTGCTCGGCGCCGCCGCCCTCACGGGCGCATGGGCGACCGGGAAGGTGCCGGGCAGGGCCGCCGCCGGGACCCACGACTTCGTCGCGTCGGCGGCGCAGGCCGCGCAGGCGCTCGGTTCCTGGCTGATCGGCGTCGGCTTCATACTGTTCGTCACCTGGGGCCGGCGGGCCTACCGGGATCCCGCGGCCCGCCGCACCATCGGGATCCTCTGGGACGTCGGCACTTTCTGGCCGCGCGCGGCCCACCCCTTCGCACCGCCCTGCTACGCCGAGCGCGCCGTGCCCGACCTGACGTGGCGGATGGCGAGCTGGACCGAACGCACCGGCGGACGGCTCGTCATCTCCGGCCACTCGCAGGGCAGCGTGCTCGCCGCTGCCGCCGTCTGGCAGCTGCCGCCGCGCACCCGCCGCCGCGTCGCCCTTCTCACGTACGGATCGCCCCTTGAGCGTCTGTACGGGCGGTGGTTCCCGGCGTTCTTCGGAACGAACTGCCTCAAGGCCCTGAGCCACGAGGTGCACTGCTGGCGGAACCTGTGGCGCCGTACCGACCCCATCGGCGGACCCGTGCGCGTACAGGGCGGACAGGCGCCCGGTGTGGACACGGAAGCGCTCAAGGACCCGCTCGCCTACGGACGCACCCGGGAACAGCCGTTGCCCGCTCCCGTGCTCGGCCATTCCGACTACCAGGCCGATCCCGCGTTCGACCGGGAGAGGACCGCGCTGCTCGACCGGCTGCCGCCGTGCGCGGTGCCCCGTCAGCGGCCCGACGCCCCGCTCGGTCAGGGAAGTTCGGGCAGGTCCTCGGGGTAGAGGATGGTCAGGTCGTCCGTGTTCATCTCGGTGAGCTGGGCGACCCGGCCGGCGTGCCGCTCCACCATCGACTCGAACGTCTGCCGCGCGGTACGGCCGTTGCCGAACGCGGGTCCCTTGGGCAGCGCGGTGAAGTACTTGAGAAGCGCTTCGGCCGTTCCCGTGCCCAGCCGGTACTCGTGCTCCTCGGCCTGCTGCTCCACGATCCGCAGCAGCTCCTCCGGGGCGTAGTCGGAGAACGTGATCGTGCGCGAGAAGCGCGAGGCCACGCCGGGGTTGACGTTGAGGAAGCGCTCCATCTCCGCCGTGTACCCGGCGACGATGACGACGACCGCGTCCCGGTGGTCCTCCATCAGCTTCACCAGGGTGTCGATCGCCTCCTTGCCGAAGTCGCGCCCTGAGTCCTCGGGGGACAGGGCGTACGCCTCGTCGATGAACAGCACACCGCCGCGCGCCCGGTCGAAGGCCTCCTGCGTGCGGATGGCCGTCGAGCCGATGTGCTCGCCGACCAGGTCCACCCGGGACACCTCGACGAGGTGACCGCGCTCCAGTACGGCGAGCGAGGCGAGGATCTCGCCGTACAGGCGCGCGACCGTCGTCTTGCCGGTGCCGGGGGAGCCCGTGAACACCAGGTGGCGGCGGACCGAGGCGGCCTTGAGACCGGCCTCCTGCCGGCGGCGGCCGATCTCGATCATGTCGGTGAGCGCGCGCACCTCCCGCTTGACGCTCTCCAGGCCCACCAGGGCGTCCAGTTCGCCGAGCACGGCCTTCGGCGTGCGGGCGGGCTCCGCGTCCGGCACAGGGGCGGCCACGGGCTCGGTGGCCCGCTGTCCGGGGACCGCGCCGAGCAGCCCGGTGGTCTGCGTGGCCGTCAGTACGGCGGTGGCCTCCGGGACGGGCGCGCGGACACCGCTCTCGTCGCTGGTGCAGTCCTCGACGAGCGGCCCGTCCTCGGCGAACTCGTAGCCGCCGCGCGCGCAGCGCTCGGTGCGGCACCGCGTCAGCGTCGTGCGGCAACCGTCGATCACGTGGAAGCCGTAACCGCTGCTTCCCGTGACCCGGCAGCCGTGGAACGTGCCGCGGCCCTCCGCCGAGACGTAGAAGCCCGCCTCCGCGGGCGAGGTGACCGTGCAGCGCTCCAGGCGCGGGTCGGCGCCCTTGGTGACGATGACACCGGTCTGCGCCGCGTCGATGGTGCAGCCGGAGAGCGTGCCCCCGCTGCCGTGGTCGCGGAACCACGCGCCGGTCGACGCCTCCCGGATGCGGCAGTCGTCGAGCTGCGCGGTGGCGCCGTCGCTCACGGACACCGCCGTGTTCCGCACCTGGGACAGGTCGCTGTCCACCACGTCCACGCGCGATCCCCTGTCGAGGACGAACAGCGCGTCCGGGACGTCGTGCACCCGGCAGCCCTCCAGCACGGCGGTCGCGCCGTCGCTGATCCAGACCGCCGGATAGTCGCCCGTACTGTCGTGGATCTCGCACTGGTGGGCGTCCACGCGCGTACCGGGGTCCCAGACGGACAGCCCGTTGCGGCCGAAGCGTCGCACCGTGGAACGGGTCAGGGTGAGGACCGCGCGCGAGCGCAGGTCGATCGCGTTCTCGGGAATGTCGTGGATGTCGCAGTCGGAGAGCGTCAGTACGGCGTCGGTGTCGAGCGTGACACCGTCGGCCGAGGTGCGGTGGACCGTGCAGTCGGTGAGGTGGGCGGAGGCGCGGGCGGCGACCTGTACGCCGGTGCCCTTGACCTCGTACACCTCGCAGCCGACGGCCTCCAGGCCGCTGCCCTCGCCGGTCACCGACAGGCCCGCGCCCGAGGCGTGATGGACCCGGCAGCGGTCCAGACGGGGGTGGGCGCCGCCGCGCACCGAGACGCCCGACTGTCCGGCCGCGACCACCTCGCACTCCTCGAACACGCCGCCCGCGCCGTCCGTCACGCCGATGCCGACGCCGGCCGGGTTGTCGACCGTGCAGCGCCGCACGGTCGGCCGGGCCGCGCCGCGCACCTCTATGCCGACGGCGGAGCGCGTCACGACGCGCAGGTCGACGAGTTCGGGGGCGCCGCCCTCGACGAGCAGGGCGGGGGACGCCGCGTCCTGTCCCTCGACGTGCAGGTCCTGGACCACCGCGGAGGCGCGCACGGTCAGGGCCACGCCGTCCACCGGTGCGATCCGTACCGACCCGACCGTCCCCTCGGGGCCGCGCAGGGTCACGGCGCGCTCGACGACGAGGTTCTCCCGGTACGTTCCCGGGGCGACGGTGAGCACGTCACCGTCCCCCGCGGCCTCCAGGGCTGCGGCGAGGGAGGCGTATTCGCCTGTGCGGCGCCGCCACCGCGACGTGCCGGTGTACGTCACCTGGACCGTGCCCTGTGCCATGGCGTTGCTGTGCCCCCACCTTGTGCCGACGTGCTGACGAACTGGCCGCTCCACCGTAGCGCGCGTGAGGCAGGGGAGTTGACCGGTCAGCCGCAGCCGGCGGGCCGGTCCGTGGCGCCGCCGGGCGGGTCGTCAGCTGCCGGCGCCCGTACGTCCCCAGTCGGGACCGGCTTCGGCCCATGCCTGGTCGAGCCGGGCGTACCGCCGCTGCACGAGCCGCCGTACGACCAGGCGCCTGCCGCCCTCGAACAGCGCGGCCGCCGCCGTCGCCGCGCCGATGCCGGCGATGGCGGCATGGGTGGAGGCGGTGGCGTCGTCCATGGGGCGGCCCACGGGCCGGCCCGCGTCGTCCGTCCACATCCGGAAGCGGTCGCCGGGCTGCGCGACGCGCTGGGAGGTCGTCAGCGCGCCGGTGTGCCGCGTGCCGTCGTGCGCCGTCCAGCGGGCCAGGACCCTGGTGTGCGTCGCGCGCTCCGCCGGCGTCTCGGGGTCGCGGAGCAGGACCGGCTCGCTGGTGGCGACGACGTGGGCGGTGGTCCGGTGGCGCTGCTCGTGCTGCGCGCGCACCGACTCGCGCAGCGCGTCGTGGGTGAGCGTGCCGCAGATCCACCCCGCGGCGGGGGCGGCGAGGGCGATCAGGAGCACGACGGTGAGCGTCACCCGTGCCTCGACGAGATCGGTCGGTCGGCACAGCGGGCTGTGCCGCCGGCGCCACACCGTGAATGCCGTCCGCACCGTCCGCACCCCCTTCCGGGCCGTCTCGGGCCCGACCCGCTCGGCCGGCCCGCGACCACGTCCGCCCGCTCGCTCGCTCCTTCAACGGGTCCGCCGCTCCGGCGGGTTCCCGCGGCCGGCGCATCTATTCGAGGATTCTCACCGGATCGCCGACGCGGATGGTTCCGGTGCCCTCGGGCACCAGATTCTGTCCGAAGAGCAGCTTGTCGCCGGCCCGCCGGTGCCGGGCGAGCGTGCGCAACGGCTCCTTGCCGCGCTCGGCCGTCCGCTGGTCGGTGGTCGTCACGACGCAGCGGGCACAGGGCTCGGTGACCCGGAAGGTCACGTCACCGATCGCGACGCGCTTCCAGTCGTCCTCCGCCCACGGAGCGGTGCCGTCCACGACGGCGTTCGGCCGGAACCGGCTCATGGCGAGCGGGCCCTCGCCGGCGTGGTCCCCCTGGGCGACGAGGGAGTTGAGCGCGTCGAGGGACGAGAGGGTGGTGACGAGCAGGGGATAGGCGTCGGCGAAGCTCACCGTCTCGCCGGGCCTCCCGTACGCGGGCGCGACGGGACGGCGGCGCGCCGGGTCGTCGAGATGCACCAGGCGCACCTCGGCGCCCAGGTACGCGCTGAACCAGGCGTGCGCCCCCGCGCCCGCCTCGACCACCTCCACGGTGTCCTTCCAGAGCTGCACGTGTGCCCTGCCCGCCGGACCGGGCTCGGGCACGGCCACCACCAGCGGCTCGCGGCCGGGCGCGGACAGCCGTATCCCGCCGTCGGGCAGGAGCTCGGCCCGTGCCAGCGCCAGACGCGGCTGAGGGCGTTGCGTGACCACCTTCCCGGCCGGGTCGACCAGCATCCATCTGCGGTCTCCGGCCGGGCCCCACGGTTCGACGTCCACCTCGCCCGGCGCGCACCCGGCCACCGATTTGACCGGGTAGACGTGGACCGCGTGCAGCAGCGAGTTCGGCATGCGGCCAATCCTGCCAGCCGGGTCCGACAGTCGTGCGCCCGGTCAGTACCCCCGGCTCTGGTACTGGTGGTTGTACGGGTCGTCGTACGGCGTGGCGGCTTGCACCGGACGCGGCGCCGCGGGGCGCATGGCCTCGTACCCGGTGGCGGCGGCCTGGCGCGGCTGCTGCTGCTGGTACTGCTGCGGACCCGGGTAGCCCCGCGGGCCGGAAGCCTGTTGCGGGATGTACGGCGCCGGAGCGTGCTGCAGGGGAGCCGGCTGGGGCTGCGCCTGCTGGGGATAGCCGTAGGAAGGGGCGGGGGAGTAGTAGGAGGGCGCGGCGGGAAGAGCGGGAAGCGCCGCCGGGAGGGCCGGCAGATAGCTGTTTCCGGTGTCGTACGCGGCAGGTACCCGGATGGGAGCGATCTGGGGCGTGCCCCGCTCTGCGACGAGGGAGTCGTAGATCGGGGTGTCCGGGAAGGACGGGGCGGAGTAGTAACCGCCGCCGTAGGTGGCGCGGGGGGAGGTCATGGCACCTAAGTTAAGCCGAAGATGTTCTGGTTGGGGAGCCCGATAAGAGGGTTGTTTTACGGGTTGCGAGTGGCGGCGGATCCCTAATCCGAGCGAACTTGGCAAAAACGGTCGCCGCTCGGCGCCGAGATCGTGTAAGAGCGCCCTGGCCATGGGTTACCCGAGGTCGCCGGGTGATCTTGAGCCCGTCGTCGAAGGGGTCGGGGAACGCGGGGAATAGGTTGGCCGTACGGAAATCCTCGGACACCCGCAGTCGCGATGGGGGCGATCATGTCCATGCTTAAAGGAACCAATGTGCCGGTGCCGGCGCAGGCGGTGCGCGTCGAATTGGGATGGCGTTCGGGCGCCGGTGTGCCGGACGTCGACGCCTCCGCCCTCCTGCTGGTTTCGGGAAAGGTCCGCGACGACGCGGACTTCGTCTTCTACAACCAGCCCGCGCACGCGTCGGGCGCGGTGCGGCACGAGGGCAAGGCGCCGTCGGGGGACGGTGTGACGGACACGCTGCGGGTCGACCTCGCGCAGGTGGAGGCGGCCGTGGAGAAGGTGGTCGTCGCGGCGTCGGCGGACGGCGGCAACTTCGGGCAGGTGCCCGGTCTTTACGTGCGCGTGCTGGACGCCGCGGACGGCACGGAGATCGCGCGGTTCGACAGCCGGGACGCGAGCGTCGAGACGGCCTTCGTCCTCGGAGAGCTCTACCGGCGACAGGGCGCCTGGAAGTTCCGGGCCGTGGGTCAGGGCTACGACACCGGACTTGAAGGGCTTGCCGGGGACTTCGGCATCAGCGTCGACGAGCCGCAGCGGCAGCCCGGGGCGCAGCCGCGGGGCACGGCGCCGGTCCCGGCTGCCGCACCCGTCACGGTCTCCCCGCCGGCCCCCGTGGTGACCGCGCCGGCCGCGCCCCCCGTCCGGCCCTCGGCCCCCGTACGCCTCAGCAAGATCACCCTCACGAAGGAAGCACCCGCCGTCTCCCTCACCAAACAGGGAGGCACCTCGGGCATGATGCGCGTGAACCTCAACTGGGAGGTGCGCAAGCAGTTCAAGGGCTGGGCGGCCAAACTCGGGCGGGCCGTCGCCCAGCACGGCGACCTCGACCTCGACCTGTGCGCCCTCTACGAACTCGCCGACGGCCGCAAAGGCGTCGTCCAGGCGCTCGGCAACGCCTTCGGCTCGCTCCAGCAGCCGCCGTACATCCATCTCGACGGCGACGACCGCACCGGATCGTCGAACACCGGGGAGAACCTGACCATCAACCTCGACCACCAGGACGAGCTCCGCCGCGTCGTCATCTTCGTCGCCGTCTACGAAGGGGCCCGTTCCTTCGCCGACCTGCACGCCACGGTCACGCTCACGCCGCAGAACGGTGCGCCCGTCGACTTCTCCCTCGACGAGTGCACTGTGCCCTCCACCGTCGCGGCGCTCGCCCTCATCACCAACGAGGGCGGTGATCTGACCGTGCGCCGCGAAGCGCGCTACCTCGTACCGGAGCGCGGTGTCAGCCCGCAGCGCACCGTGGACCACGCCTACGGCTGGGGCATGAACTGGTCGCCCGGCAGGAAATGACCGCAGGGGGCGGCGGCTCAGTGCTCCGGCGCGGCTTCGGGACGCGGGTACGTCCGTCCCTTCCAGGCCGCGCCGCGCCCCCGGTAGTGCTGTACGGCGGAGTCGACGGTCATCAGCAGGTAGAGGACGGCGGTGAACGGAAGGGAGAGCGCGAGCCACGGCGGCCTGCCGTAGTAGCGCAGTACGGGAAGGTACGTAGCGGTCATTACCGCCCATGCCAGGCCACCCGCCCAGGCCGCTGCCGCGTCAACCGAGAGCACACCGGCGCAGAGAGTGAGCGGGGGCGCGAGGTAGACGAGCGCGAGCCCCGCGACCGTTCCCGTGAGCAGCACCGGACTGTGCCGCAGTTGGGCGTACGCGCTGCGCGAGACCATCCGCCAGAGGTCCGCGAGCCGGGGATACGGGCGCACGCTGTCGACCCGATCGGCGAGCCCCAGCCAGATCGTGCCGCCGCAGCGCTGCACCGCTCCGGCGAGTGACACGTCGTCGATGACCGCCTGGCGGATCGAGTCGGGCACGCGCGCGCGTGCCGCGGCCTCCGTCCGCAGCAGTACGCAGCCTCCCGCGGCGGCCGCGGTGCGCGCCCCCGCCGTGTTGACCCACCGGAACGGGTAGAGCTGCCCGAAGAAGTACACGAACGCGGGAACGATCAGACGCTCCCACCCGCCGGCGACCCGCAACCGCGCCATCTGGGAGACCAGGTCGAGGCCGTTGGTGCCGGCCGCGGCCACCAGTTCCCGCAGGCTGTCCGGAGCGTGTGCGATGTCCGCGTCCGTGAGGAGCAGGTACTCCGGCTCGCGCCCGCACTCCTCACGTCCCCGCGCGCGGGCCAGCGCGATGCCGTGCCGCAGCGCCCAGAGCTTCCCCGTCCAGCCGGGCTCCGGATCGCCGGGCGAGACCACCGTCAGGGGCAGCCCGCCGTGCGTGCGCTCCAGCTGCCGCGCCAGGGCGCCGGTGCCGTCCGTGCTGCCGTCGTCCACCAGGACGATCTCCGCACGCCCCGGATAGTCCTGCGCGAGCAGCGACGGCAGAGTCAGCGGAAGCATCCCGGCCTCGTCGCGCGCCGGTACGACCACGGCGACGTCCGGCCACGCGTCGGGCTCCTCGCGGCGCGGCAGCCGCTGGTCCGTACGCCAGAAGAACCCCTGTCCCAGCAGCATCCACAGCCACGTGGCCAGCGAAAAGCCCGCAATCCAGGCAACAGCACTCATTCGTCGCAGTCTGCCCCACCCCGAGGGCCGCCGAGGGGCGGTCGACTATGGTGACCGGGTGAAGATCGCGCTCATGGACTCCGGAATCGGCCTGCTGCCGACGGCCGCCGCGGTGCGCCGACTGCGGCCCGACGCCGATCTGGTCCTCTCCTCCGACCCCGACAGCATGCCGTGGGGGCCGCGTACGCCGGCCGATGTCACCGAGCGCGCGCTCGCCGTGGCGCGGGCCGCCGCGGAGCACCGGCCCGACGCGCTGATCGTGGCCTGCAACACCGCTTCCGTGCACGCGCTGCCCGCGCTCCGCGCGGAGCTCGAGCCCGGTCTTCCGGTCATCGGCACCGTCCCCGCGATCAAGCCGGCCGCCGCGGGCGGCGGCTCCGTCGCCATCTGGGCCACGCCGGTCACGACGGGCAGCCCCTACCAGCGCGGCCTCATCCGGGACTTCGCCGACGGCGCGGCCGTCACCGAGGTGCCCTGCCCCGGCCTCGCCGACGCCGTGCAGCACGCCGACGAAGAGGCCATCGACCGCGCGATCGCCGCGGCCGCCGCCCTCACCCCGCGTGATGTAAGGGCCGTCGTCCTGGGCTGCACCCATTACGAACTGGTCGCCGAGCGCATCCGCGCCGCGGTCCAGCCGCCCGCACTCCCGCGCGTCGTGCTCCATGGATCCGCCGAAGCCGTGGCCGCCCAGGCGCTGCGCCGCATCGGAGCCGCGCCGGCCCCCGCGGCCGCCCCGGCCGCCACCCTCACCGTTCTGCTCAGTGGCCGGGACTCCGCGCTGCCCGCCGCGGCGCTCGCGTACGCCGAGGGGCGCCTGCTGGAGACGGTCGACGCCGCGCGCTGACCACCGTACGGCCGAGGCGGGAGCAGCTCGGCGCTGCCGCGACCGCGGAACGTGCGTACGCTGCTACGCATGAGGGAGCACCCCCGCGGCGAGGGGCGTAGCACGGAGCCCCTCCCCGTGATCTGGACCGGACGCGCGACGAACCGCGCACAGTGGCTGCTCGCGGCCGTCGGCGCGGGATGCCTCGCGCTCGGTGTGAAGCTGGCCGTCGACTCGACATGGGCCTCCGGCCTCGCCCCGCTCGTCATGTCGGTCGTGGGCTGCCTGGCGGCCGGCCTGCTCATCCTCTTCGGGACGCTCGCCTTCGTGCACGTGGCGGTCAAGGTCGACCGCGACGCGCTGGAGGTCCGCTGCGGTCACATGGGCCTGCCCCGTCGCCGAATCCCGCTCGCCCATGTAGTGCGGGCGGAGTTCGCGCCGAAGGTGACGCCGCGCCACTGGGGCGGCTGGGGATACCGCTGGCGCCCCGGCAAGGGCATGGCCGTGATCGTCCGCAAGGGCGAGGGAGTCGTGCTCCGGCTCGGCGACGGCCGGATCTTCACCGTGACGGTGGACGACGCCGAGACGGCCGTACGCGTGATCCGCGCCCGCCTGCACGCGGCCGCGACGGGCGGCGGCAAGGGCGGCCGACACCCCTGAGCCGCCGCCTGCGGGGCCCCCTTTTTTTTGCCGGCCCGGGACGGCTCCTGCGCGGCTGCCACATCGTGGACCCGAGACGCCTTCGCCGGACAGTCTGCGGGGCGCACGTCCCGTCGGCCCGGGGCGCACCTCCGCCTGCCGATCGCACCGTCCGTCGGCCCGGGACGCCTCCGCCCGCGTACCGCCACCTCCGCCGCCCTAGGGAGCCCTCCGCCCGAGGGTCCCGTCCCGGCTGCCCGACGGCCCACCCTTCCGTGGGCCGCCGCCCCCTCCGTCGTCCGGCAGGCGCCGAGCCGTCGCCAGTCCCGCCAGCACCCCCGCGCCCGCCGTCACCGCCGTGAAGCTGAGCGCGTTGCCGATGGCCGCCAGGGCCGCGACGGCGGTCAGCGCCGCCGCCGCGGTCAGGGCCACCGGGGTGTCGCGGGGCGAGCGCCACAGCCCGTACAGCAGCCAGCCGAAGACCCCGCCCAGCAGTACGACGCCCACCACGCCCTGCTCGGCGGCGAGCTGCAGCGGAGCCGAGTGGGGTTTGCCCGCGGAGTACGGCGTCTGCAGCGCGGCGGGACTGAGCCTGCCGAACCGGTCGGGGCCGGCGCCGCGCACCGGGTGCTCCTCGGCGATGGCGACCGCGTCCCGCCACAGCAGCACCCGGTTCACCGTGAGCTGTCCCTCCAGCGAAACGGTCAGCCCGTCCGGCAGGGCTTCCTCCGCCACCGCCCACGAACCGCCCACCACGAGCCCCGCGGCCAGGGCGCACCCCGCCAGACCCGCCGCCCGGCGGCGCACCCGCGCCACCGCCAGCGAGCACAGCAGCACGCCGAGCGCCGCCGCGAACCCAGCGACGGAACCGAGCACCAGCCCCGTGACCGCGACCGTCAGCGCCAGCAGCCGCAGAGCGAGGCGTAGCGGATACGGCCGCGCCGCCCACGCCGCGCAGCAGGCCGCGCCCGAGGCGAGGGCCAGCAGCGCCGCCGTCGCGCCCGTGCTGCCAGAGCTCTGTCCCGTCACCGCCGCGCCCGCCACCTCGCCCGTCAGGCCGTGCTCCGGATGCGGGTGGACGGCCAGGGCGAGCGCCGCGCACGCGGAGGCCGAGGCGGCCGCGACCGGCAGCAGCGAGCCGCAGATCCGGCCGCACGCGTAACTCCCCGCCACCACGAGTACGGCCAGCAGGACACCCTCGGGCCTGGCCTCCCGCCCGGCGGCGGCGGCCAGCGACCAGACGGCGCAGCCGCCGAGGATTACGACGCCGACGGCATCGGTGAACGCACCGCGTTCACGCGCGCCGGACCGTACGGCCGGTGCGGCCATCCCGTCGACCCCCCGAACTGAGACGGGCCCCGCCCGCCGCGGCCGGAGACGGGCCGGGCGTCAGGGACTGGCGGACACGGTAACGGGAGGCACGGTGCCTTGTGCGCGAATTGCGCAGGAACGTTGCTTCTCCTGCCGGAACCGACCTCTCCGTACCGCGCCGGGTCACCGTAGACTCCGCCAGGTGAGCGCCACCCCCACCGCCGTCGACCGGCCCGCACAGCAGCCGGCCCCGCACTCCGCCGACCCGTCTCGCGGGAGAAGCATGCTGACCCGGCTCGCGGCCCCCGCGGCCGCCGTACTCTCCGGTCTGCTCCTGTACGCGAGCTTCCCGCCGCGTCCGCTGTGGTGGCTCGTGCTGCCCGGCTTCGCGCTGCTCGCCGCGTGTCTGTACGGGCGGCGGGCGCGGGCCGCCTTCGGGCTCGGGCTCCTCTCCGGGCTCGGCTTCCTCCTGCCGCTGCTCAGCTGGACGGGCGAGGAGGTGGGGCCGGTGCCGTGGCTGGCGCTGGCCACCGCCGAAGCGCTGTTCGTCGCCGTGTGCTGCGTCGGCATCGCGATGGTGACCCGGCTGCCGCTGTGGCCGGTGTGGGGCGCGGCCGTGTGGATCCTGGGAGAGGCGGTGCGGGCGCGCGTGCCGTTCGGCGGCTTCCCCTGGGGCAAGATCGCCTTCGGGCAGGCGGACAGCGTCTTCCTGCCGCTCGCCGCCGTCGGCGGCACCCCGGTGCTCGGGTTCGCGGTCGTGCTGTGCGGCTTCGGCCTGTGCGAAGCGGTGCGGCAGTTCCGTGCCCGGCGCACGACGGGCGAAGTACCGCGCAGGGGCGCGGCCCTCGCCGCGCTTACGGTCCTCGTGCCGGTGACGGCCGCACTCGCGGCGCTGCCCCTCGTCGACGCCTCCGCGCAGGACGGCACCGCGACGGCCGCCGCGATCCAGGGCAACGTGCCCCGGCTCGGCCTCGACTTCAACGACCAGCGCCGCGCCGTGCTCGACAACCACGCCCGGCGCACCGAGGAACTCGCCGCCGACGTCGAGGCCGGCAAGGCGCCCCGGCCCGACTTCGTCCTGTGGCCGGAGAACTCCTCCGACCTCGACCCCTACCGCAACAGCGACGCCCGCGCGGTGATCGACCGGGCCGTGCGCGCGATCGGCGCCCCCACGGTCGTGGGAGCGGTCCTCACGCCGGACACGGGCAAGCTGCGCAACACCCTCATCGAGTGGGACCCGGGACGCGGCCCTGTCGCGACGTACGACAAGCGGCACGTCCAGCCGTTCGGCGAGTACATCCCGATGCGTTCCTTCGTACGGCTCTTCAGCTCGGACGTCGACCGGGTACGCAGGGACTTCGGCCCGGGGGACAAGGTGGGCGTCTTCGACCTCGCGGGCACGAAGGTGGGACTCGCCACCTGTTACGAGGCGGCCTTCGACTGGGCGGTGCGCGACACCGTCACGGGCGGGGCCCAGCTGATCACCGTACCCAGCAACAACGCCACCTTCGGTCGCAGCGAGATGACGTACCAGCAGCTCGCCATGTCCAGGGTCCGGGCCGTCGAGCACAGCCGGGCCGTCGTCGTTCCGGTGACCAGCGGGGTCAGCGCCGTCATCGGGCCGGACGGCAAGGTCGCACAGAAGACGGCGATGTTCACGCCGGACGCGCTCGTCGCCGAGGTGCCGCTGCGCTCCTCGCTGACTCCCGCGACGCGCCTCGGCACCGTCCCCGAGGGCGCACTGGTGCTGCTCGCGGGGGCCGGCCTCGGGTGGGCCGTGTTCCGGGGCGTACGGGCTCGCAGGGGAACGTCCGCATGAGCGTGCGGCGCGTCCGGTGCGAGTTCCGTGCCGGCAGGGCCCGTTAGGGTTCTGATCATGGCAACTCCCGATTTCATCCGCGAGCTCCGGGCCACCGCGGGCCATCAGCTGCTCTTTCTGCCGGGCGTCAGCGCCATCGTCTTCGACGAGACGGGCCGGGTGCTCCTCGGCCGCCGCGCGGACACCGGCAGGTGGTCGGTCATCGGGGGCATCCCGGAGCCCGGCGAGCAGCCTGCGGCGGCGGCCGTGCGCGAGGTGTACGAGGAGACCGCAGTGGAGTGCGTGACGGAACGCGTCGTTCTCGTGCAGGCGCTGAAGCCGGTCGAGTACCCGAACGGCGACCGGTGCCAGTACATGGACATCACCTTCCGGTGCCGTGCCGTCGGCGGTGAGGCACGGGTCAACGACGACGAGTCGCTCGATGTGGCCTGGTTCTCGGTCGACGCGCTCCCCGACCTGCACGAGTTCGCCCTGATGCGGATCAAGCAGGCCCTCACCGACGAACCCACATGGTTCGAGCCCACCGCACAGCTGTGAAGTATGGGTGGTGACCACATCGGTGGCCGGGTGAGCGCTGCCTAGGGTCGGAGGCATGACCGCGCCCACCACACACCCCACGTCCGCACCCGGACCACACCTCGACGGCCGTACCGCGCTCGTCACGGGCGCGGCCGGCGGTATCGGCCGCGCCTGCGTGCTGCGGCTCGCGGCCGCCGGGGCCAAGGTCAGAGCCGTCGACCGGGACGCCGAAGGGCTCGAGGCCCTCACGGAACAGGCGCGCGGCCTCACCGGCGTGGTGGAGCCGCGGACCCTCGACCTCACCGACCTCGACGCCGCGGAGCAGGTGGCGGCGGGCACGGACATCCTCGTGAACAACGCCGGCCTGCAACTGGTCCGCCCCCTGGAGGACTTTCCCCCCGACGTCTTCCACACCGTGCTGACCGTGATGCTCGAAGCGCCGTTCCGGCTGATCCGGGGAGCGCTCCCGCACATGTACGGGCAGGGCTGGGGGCGCATCGTGAACATCTCCTCCGTGCACGGGCTGCGTGCCTCCCCGTACAAGTCGGCGTACGTCGCGGCCAAGCACGGGCTCGAAGGGCTCTCCAAGACGGCCGCCCTGGAGGGCGCAGAGCACGGCGTCACCTCGAACTGCGTCAGTCCCGGGTACGTCCGCACCCCGCTCGTGGAACGGCAGATAGCGGACCAGGCCGCCGCCCACGGGCTGCCGGAGGAACGCGTACTCGCCGACGTACTGCTCAAGGACTCCGCACTCAAGCGTCTCCTGGAGCCCGACGAGGTCGCCGAGGCGGTCGCGTACCTGTGCGGCCCCCACGCGTCGTTCGTCACGGGAACGTCGCTGCCCCTCGACGGCGGCTGGACCGCTCACTAGCTGGTTGAGTGTCTCCATGTCCCACGATCAGCCGCAGAGCGGCAGCGAAGTCCCGTACCTGGAACTTCTCGCCCGTGGGGCGGCCGCCGACGCCTACGAGCGGCCGGTGCTGGTCGCCCGCGCGGACGGCGCGCCGCCCGAGACGCTCGCCGCCCTCGAGACCGCCAAGATGCACGCCCTGCGGGTACGGGCCGAACTGGAGGGGCGCCGGCGGCGCGAGGCCGAGCTGTCCGCCCTCTACGAGACCGCTCACGACCTCGCCGGGCTGCGCGACCTCGACGCCGTACTGGCCGCGATCGTGCAGCGGGCGCGATCACTGCTCGGCACGGAGGTCGCGTACCTGAGCCTCAACGATCCGGTGGCGGGCGACACGTACATGCGGGTCACCGAGGGGTCGGTGTCGGCGCGGTTCCAGCAGCTGCGGCTCGGCATGGGGGAGGGGCTCGGCGGGCTCGTCGCCCAGACCGCACGCCCCTACGCGACCGAGAGCTACTTCGACGATCCCCGCTTCCAGCACACCTGGACCATCGACTCCGGCGTACGCGACGAAGGGCTCGTCGCGATCCTCGGCGTACCGCTCACGCTCGGCAGCCAGGTGATCGGCGTCCTCTTCGCCGCCGACCGGCGGGCCCGCGTCTTCGAGCGCGAGCAGATCGCGCTGCTCGGCTCGTTCGCCGCGCACGCGGCCGTCGCGATCGACACCGCGAACCTGCTCGCGGAGACGCGGTCCGCGCTCGCCGAACTGGAGAAGGCCAACGAGATCATCCGCGACCGCAGCGGCGTCATCGAGCGTGCTTCGGAGGTGCACGACCGGCTGACCGAACTCGTGCTGCGAGGCGGCGGCGTCCACGACGTGGCGAGCGCGGTGTCCGAAGTGCTGCACGGGAACGTCGAGTTCCGGGAGGCCGGCGGGGAGCCAGAGGGAGCGGAAGGGCACGCCGTACGTCGCGGCGACGACTGGGTGGTGAGCGTCTCGGCCGGGGGAGAGCTCCTGGGCGCGCTCGTCCTGCACGGACAGCCGGAGCTCGACCCCGTCGACCAGCGCACGCTCGAACGCGCCGCCATGGTGACGTCGCTGCTGCTGCTGGCCCGGCGCTCGGCCGGCGAGGCCGAGCAGCGGGTGCGCGGCGAACTCCTCGACGATCTCCTCGACGCCCCCGACCGCGACCCCCGCCTGCTGCGCGAACGCGCCGCCCGGCTGCGCGCCGACCTCGACGCGCCCCACGTGGTGCTGGCCGCCCGCATCGAGGCTCCCCGGGCCGCCACCGTCGAGCGGGAGAGCGCGGACCGCGGGCGGCTGTGGTCCGCCGCGTCGCATCTGGCGGCGACCGGGCACGGCCTGGCGGCGGCGCGCGACGGCGGCACGGTGCTGCTGCTGCCGTGCGGCAGCGGCGACAGCGCCGCAGCGCTCGCCCGCCGGACGGCGAAACACCTGGGCGGCGCCCTGCGCGAGCCCGTCACGGTCGGCGCCTCGGGGCCCGTGGACGCCCCCGCCGCCCGGCCCGGCGCTGTGGCGGGGGCGTACGAGGAGGCACGCCGCTGCGTCGACACCCTGCGGCTGCTGGGGCGCTCCGGGGAAGGAGCGGCGGCGGAGGACTTCGGGTTCCTGGGCCTGCTGCTCGCGGACAGCCGGGACGGCCGTTCCGGGGGCGCCATCGAAGCGTTCGTCCAGCGCACGATCGGCGAGGTCGTCGCGTACGACCGGCGCAGAGGGACCGATCTGGTGCGCACCCTGGACGCGTACTTCGCGTGCGGGATGAGCCCCGCCCGTACGAAGGACGCGCTGCACGTCCACGTCAACACGGTGGCGCAGCGCCTGGAGCGCATCGGCAGGCTGCTGGGCGCCGACTGGCAGTCGCCGGAGCGGGCCCTGGAGCTGCAGCTCGCGCTGCGGCTGCACGGGCTGTCGTCGGCGATGAGGCACTGAGACAAGAGCCGTTCCCGGGAACGTCCGCGGACGTTCCCGGGAACGGCTCTTCCGTGTGTCCGCTCAGACGGTACGGGCGCCGCCGCCGGCCCGTACGACAGCGTCCTCCTTCTCACCCGGCTCCGCCGCGATGTCCCCCAGGTCCCGGTGCCGCGTCTCCTTCGCGCACACGACGGCGAGCACCGTGACGAGCGCGGCTGCGATGACGTACAGGGCGATGGGAGTGGCGCTGCCGTAGTTCGCCAGGAGGGCCGTGGCGATCAGCGGCGCCGGGGCGCCGGCCGCGACGGACGAGAACTGCGCGCCGATCGAAGCGCCGGAATAGCGCATACGGGTCGCGAACATCTCGGAGAAGAAGGCCGCCTGCGGTGCGTACATCGCCCCGTGGAAGACCAGTCCGACCGTCACGGCGAGCAGCAGGTTCCCGAAGGTCCCGGTGTCGATGAGCATGAAGAACGGGAACATCCACAGACCGACGCCGACCGCGCCCAGCAGGTAGACCGGCCGTCGCCCGAGCCGGTCCGACAGGGCGCCCCACGCGGGGATCACCGCGAAGTGGACGGCCGACGCGATCAGCACGGCGTTGAGCGCCGTCTGCTTGCTCAACTCCACCTCCGTCGTGGCGTAGACGAGGATGAAGGCGGTGATGACGTAGTAGCTGATGTTCTCGGCCATACGGGCGCCCATCGCGACGAGCACATCGCGCCAGTGGTGACGAAGGACGGCCACCAGCGGCATCTTCTCGGCGACGGTGGAGACGCTCTTGCGAGCCTCGGCTTGGGCCAACGCGGCCTTGAAGACAGGCGATTCGTCGACGGACAGACGAATCCACAGTCCGACGAGCACCAGCACACCGGACAGCAGGAACGGTATGCGCCAGCCCCACGCCACGAACGCGGAGTCCGACAGCAGCGCGGTCAGGGCGGACAGCACACCGGTCGCGAGCAACTGCCCGGCAGGCGCACCGGTCTGCGGCCAGGAGGCCCAGAAACCACGCCGCTCGGCGTCACCGTGCTCGGAGACAAGCAGGACCGCCCCGCCCCACTCGCCGCCGAGTGCGAAGCCCTGGACGAGCCGCAGCAGGGTGAGCAGCGCGGGCGCGGCGAAGCCGATGCTGGCATGCGTCGGCAGCAGACCGATGGCGAAGGTGGCGCCGCCCATCAGCAGCAGGCTCAGCACCAGGAGTTTCTTGCGGCCCAGCCGGTCACCGTAGTGCCCGAAGACGAGCGCCCCGAGCGGCCTGGCGGCGAAGCCGACCGCGTACGTCAGGAAGGCGAGCAGGGTTCCGACGAGGGGGTCGGATTCGGGGAAGAAGAGCTGGTTGAAGACCAGCGCGGCGGCGGATCCGTACAGAAAGAAGTCGTACCACTCGATAGTGGTCCCGATGAGGCTGGCGGCGACGATGCGCTTGAGAGTTGACGGGGCTGGTGGAGCGGTCGCGGGGGAGGACATCGGTACCACTTCCTGGCGGTCGACGGGGACGTTCACGTGTCGCCACACCGTAGAAATCCGCAGGTCACCGGCACATGTGGCGGGACACCATAGTTCGGGGCGCGCAGGTGCGCGCGACCACCATGCGGCTGACGGCGGCCACGACCCCCTTCCACGCCGGGCCGCGCCCCTTTCAACGCCGGGTCACGACCCGTTCCGCACCCGGACACGACCCGTCCCGCGCCCGGTCACGACGGCGAGTTCACGGGGACGGCGAGTTCACGGGAGCGGCGAGTTTCGAGGCGCGCCCTCTCACTCACCGCTCCCCCTCATCCGCCGCGCCCCCGTTCACTGCACGGCGCGGTCCCGCAGGGCCGTCTGCCAGGCGGGCGGCGGCTCCTGCGCGTCCCGCTCCGGGCGGCGCCCGCCGCGCGCGAAGAACTCGGCGAGCGGGAGGATGCCCGCGCCCACGGTGACGGCGTCCGGCCCCAGGGTGCCGAGGCCGATCTCGACCCGGGCGGCCGGATAGGCCAGCGCGTACGACGTGGCGTGCGCGCGCACCGACTCCAGGAACCGGTTGCCGAGCTGCAGTCCCGCCCAACCGCCCACGAGGATGCGTTCGGGCTGGAAGAGGTTGATCAGGTCGGAGAAGCCGGCGCCGAGGTACTCGGCCGTCTCCTCCAGCACGGCCACCGCGGTCGCGTCGGCTTCGGGCAGGCCGCCGTCGGCGCCGGGCGCGGGATACGCGGCGGCGAGCATGGCCGTGAGGGCGGCCTCCTCGTCCGCGTCGGCCGGCGGCCGCCCGCCGGCCTCCTGCCAGCGCTCCAGCAGGGCTTCGGCCCCCGCGTACGCCTCCAGGCACCCCAGCGCGCCGCACCGGCACCGGCGCCCCCGCACCCGCACGGTGAGGTGGCCCCACTCGACGGCCCGGCCGGGTCCCATGTCGTCGGCGACGACGCACGCGCCGACTCCCGACCCGAAGAGCACGACCGCGGCGCTGCGGGCGCCGCGACCCGCCCCGAACCACATCTCCGCCTGCCCGAGCGTCTTCGCGCCGTTGTCGATGAAACAGGGCACCTCCTCGGGCAGGAGACCCGTGGCGCGCACCAGCCGTTCGAGCGGCACCGCGTCCCAGCCGATGGTCTGGCCGTGCACGACGGCGCCGTCCTCGGCGGTCCGCGCGACGATGCCCGGCACGCCGATCCCGACACCGAGGAGCCGCTCGGGCGGAACGCCGGCGGTGGCGAGCACCTCCGCGATACCGTCCCGCAGATGCCCGACGACGGTGGCGACGTCGTACCGGTCGACGCGTCGCCGCGTCTCCGCCGCCAGCGGTTTCTCCACCCTCGCCAGCTCGGTGAGTACGAGGTCGAAGAGCTCGATGCGGATCCGGGTCTCGCCGACGTCCACGCCGATCATGTAACCGCTCTGCGGCCGGATGCGCAGCAGGGTACGGGGGCGTCCGCCCGCGGAGTCGACGCTGCCCGCCTCCTCGACCAGCCCTTCGGCGACCAGCTCGGCCACCACATTGCTCACCGAGCCGGAGCTGAGGCCCGTGGCGGGCCCGAGCGAGAACCGGCTCAGCGGCCCGTCGAAGTACAACCGTCGCAAAACAGCGGTGCGGTTCTCCCGCCGCAGGTCACGCACTGTACGGCCGCCGCGCATGCTCACCCTGCACCTCTTCCTGAAGTCCTTGCCCGCAACATACCTCTGCGACACCTCTTGACGCGCACTTGGCTCGAGGTTTAACTCACATCCTAAATTAAGCCATGAGGGAGTCCGGGGCCGCACGTGGGCGCTGCTCCGGCCCTCCCTTCCCGGCGATCCGTAACTCCACGAAAGGCCCCTGGAGTCATGCGCAGAAGCAGAGCCGCAGCCGTCGGCGCCGTCACCCTCTCCCTCGTCCTGACCGCGGCCGCCTGCGGAGGCGGCTCGTCGGGTGGCGGCGGATCATCCGACGCGCAGCCGAAGACCCTGACGTACTGGGCCTCGAACCAGGGCGCGAACATCGAGGTGGACAAGAAGGTCCTCCAGCCGGAACTCGACAGGTTCGAGAAGCGGACCGGCATCAAGGTCGAGCTGGAGGTCGTCCCCTGGTCCGACCTGCTCAACCGCATCCTCACCGCGACGACCTCCGGTCAGGGGCCGGACGTCCTCAACATCGGCAACACCTGGACCGCCTCGCTCCAGTCGAGCGGAGCCCTCCTGCCGTGGGACGCCGAGAACTTCGGGAAGATCGGCGGCAAGGACCGGTTCGTCGAGTCCGCCCTGGGCTCGACCGGTGTCCAGGGCCAGGAGCCGGGCGCCGTACCGCTGTACTCGATGGCGTACGCGCTCTACTACAACAAGAAGATGTTCGCGGACGCCGGCATCGAGAAGCCGCCGGCGACGTGGGACGAGGTCGTCGCGGCCGGCAAGAAGCTGACCAAGGACGGCAAGGCGGGGCTCGGCGTCGAGGGCTCGAACCTCTCCAACAACATCCACCAGGTCTTCGTCCTCGGCAAGCAGCACGGCGCGGACTTCTTCACCGCCGACGGGAAGCCGGACTTCACCTCCGACGGCGCCGTCGCCGCCGTCAAGCAGTACGTCGACCTCATGGCCAAGCACGGCATCGTCGCCAAGGGCAACGCCGAATACGCCCAGAACCAGTCCCTCAGCGACTTCGCCAAGGACAAGACGGGCATGGTGCTGTGGCAGACCGCCGCCGCCACCTTCAAGAGCCAGGGCATGAGCGAGGACGAGTGGGGCATCGCCCCGGCGCCCGTCCAGTCGGGAGCGCCGGGCAAGGGCAGGGCGACGAACTCCATGGTCGCCGGCATCAACCTGGCCGTGTTCAAGAACTCCAAGAACGTCGACGGGGCCATGAAATTCGTGAAGTTCATGACCAGCGACGAGGAGCAGAAGACCCTGAACAAGGCCTACGGCTCCATACCGCCCGTCAAGTCGGCCCAGCAGGACCCGGCCTTCAACACCCCCGCGCTCGCCCCGTTGCTGCAGACCCTCGCGTCCAGCGCCGAAGCGCTGCCCCAGGTCCCCGAGGAATCCCAGTTCGAGACCGTCGTGGGCACCGCCGTGAAGGATCTCTTCGCCGACGCGGCCGGCGGCCGCCCGGTGACCACCGCCTCGGTCAGAGCCGAGCTCGAAAAGGCCCAGCAGCAGATGCCGAAGAAGTGAGCACGGACGTCACGATGACCACCACCGCTGCCCCGGCCACCGGGAGGCGGACAGCAGTGAAGACCGGCCCCGGAGCGGCGCGCGGCCCGCGCCGCTCCGGGCGCCTGCGCCGTATCGGCCTGCCGTATCTGCTGCTGCTCCCCGCCCTGGTCCTGGAACTCCTGGTCCACCTGATACCGATGCTGATCGGCATCGTCATGAGCTTCAAGGAGCTCACCCAGTTCTACATCCGCGACTGGGGCGCCGCCCCCTGGGCCGGCGCGGACAACTACGCGCTCGTTGTCGACTTCGACGCCCCGGTGGGCGACGCGCTGCTGCGGTCGTTCTTCACCACCTGCTGGTTCACCGTCCTGTCGGTCGGCCTCTGCTGGCTGCTCGGCACGGCCGCCGCGATCTTCATGCAGGAGACGTTCCGGGGCCGGGGATTCCTGCGCACGGTCTTCCTCATCCCGTACGCACTGCCCGTCTACGCCGCCGTCATCACCTGGGCCTTCATGTTCCAGCGGGACAACGGCCTGATCAACCACGTGCTGCACGACCAGCTCGGTCTCACCGACAGCCCGCCCTTCTGGCTGCTCGGGGACAACAGCTTCATCGCCCTGCTCGTCGTGTCCGTGTGGAAGGGCTGGCCCTTCGCCTTCCTCATCATGATGGCCGGGCTGCAGAACATCCCCCGCGAGATGTACGAAGCCGCCGCCCTGGAGGGCGCCGGGATGTGGCAGCAGATACGCCGCATCACCCTGCCGTCGCTGCGGCCGGTGAACCAGGTCCTGGTCCTGGTGCTGTTCCTGTGGACGTTCAACGACTTCAACACGCCGTTCGTCCTGTTCGGCAAGGCGGCGCCGGAGGCGGCGGACCTGATCTCCGTCCACATTTACCAGTCCTCGTTCCAGACGTGGAACTTCGGCACCGGGTCGGCCATGTCGGTCCTGCTGCTCCTGTTCCTGCTCGTCGTGACCGGCGGCTACCTCCTGTTCACCTCCCGTGGAAGGCGGGCCACCGATGCCCACTGACCCGCAGCGGCCGCGGCCCCGCTCGCCCATGGCCGCTCCCCGCTCGTTCGTCTGGAGCCGGCGGATCTTCCTGACCCTGCTCACCGCGTTCGTCCTGCTTCCGGTCGTCGTGATGGTCTCCAGCTCCCTCAAGCCGCTGGAGGACGTGTCGGGGAAGTTCCAGTGGGTCCCGTCCGGGCTGACCTTCCGCCCGTACCTCGACATCTGGGAGACGGTCCCGCTCGCGGACTACTTCGTGAACTCGCTGATCGTGGCGGGGGCGGCGACCGTCTGCTCGGTCGTCATCGCCGTCTTCGCGGCCTACGCGGTGAGCCGCTACGCCTTCCGCGGCAAACGCGTCTTCACCGTGACGGTCCTGTCGACGCAGATGTTCCCCGGCATCCTGTTCCTACTGCCGCTGTTCCTCATCTACGTCAACATCGGCAACGCCACCGGCATCGCCCTCTTCGGTTCGCGCGGCGGCCTGATCCTCACCTACCTCACCTTCTCCCTGCCGTTCTCCATCTGGATGCTGATCGGCTACTTCGACTCGGTCCCCAGAGACCTGGACGAAGCCGCCAAGGTCGACGGCTGCGGCCCGCTCGGCGCGCTCTTCCGGGTCGTGGTGCCGGCCGCGATCCCCGGCATCGTGGCCGTCGCCGTGTACGCCTTCATGACCGCCTGGGGCGAGGTCCTCTTCGCCTCCGTCATGACCAACGACACGACCCGCACGCTCGCCGTCGGCCTCCAGAGCTACGCCAGCCAGAACGACGTCTACTGGAACCAGGTCATGGCCGCCTCGCTCGTCGTGAGCGTGCCCGTCGTCGCCGGATTCCTCCTCCTCCAGCGCTACCTCGTCACCGGTCTGACGGCCGGTGCGGTCAAGTGAACCCCTGCCGCCCGTTCCCGAGAGGATCCCTGTGTCCGAACCGATAGACCTCGCCGCCTTTCCGCGTGACTTCGCCTGGGGCACCGCCACGTCGGCCTACCAGATCGAGGGAGCCGTCGCCGAGGACGGCCGGTCGCCGTCGATCTGGGACACGTTCTCCCACACGCCCGGCAAGACCGACAACGGCGATCACGGTGACGAGGCGTGCGACCACTACCACCGCTGGCCCGAGGACATCGCCCTGATGCGGCGTCTGGGCACCAACGCGTACCGGATGTCGATCGCCTGGCCCCGCGTCGTCCCGGGCGGCGACGGTCCGGTCAACGCCGAGGGACTCGCCTTCTACGACCGGTTGGTCGACGCACTGCTCGACGCCGGCATCGCTCCTTCGATCACCGTGTACCACTGGGACCTCCCGCAGGTCCTCCAGGACCGGGGCGGGTGGACCGAGCGCGACACGGCCGAACACCTTGCCGCGTACGCGAGCGCCGTGGCCGGGCGCCTCGGCGACCGCGTCACGCAGTGGGCCACGCTGAACGAACCCCTGTGCTCCGGATGGATCGGCCACCTCGAAGGGCGCATGGCTCCCGGACTCACCGATCTGACCGCCGCGGTACGGGCCTCGTACCACCTGCTGCTCGGCCACGGCCTCGCCGCCCAGGCCATTCGCGCGGCGGCGCCCGGCGCCCAGGTCGGCATCGTGACCAACCACTCCACCGTCGAAGCGGCCAGTACCAGTCCCGAGGACATCGCGGCGGCGGCGCGCATGGACGGCCACACCAACCGCTGGTGGCTCGACCCCCTCTACGGGCGCGGCTTCCCCGCCGACATGCGCGAGCTCTACGGCGTCGAACTGCCCGAACGCAGCGGTGACGCGGACGTCATCGCCGCGCCCCTGGAATGGCACGGCCTCAACTACTACTTCCCGGCGACGGTCACCGACGACCCCGCCGGGCCCGTTCCGTACGCCCGGGAAGTCGTCGTCCCCGACGTCCCGCGCACCGCCATGGGCTGGCAGATCGACGCCGGCGGGCTCGAAGCGCTGTTGCTGCGCCTCACCGACGACTACGGAATCCGCAGGCTGTACGTCACCGAGAACGGCTCCGCCTTCCCCGACGCGGTGGGTCCCGACGGCGCCGTGGACGACCTGGAGCGGACCCGCTACCTGGAGGAGCACCTGGCGGCGTGCGCCCGCGCCATCCGCAAGGGCGTTCCGCTCGCCGGGTACTACGCCTGGTCGCTCCTGGACAACTTCGAGTGGGCGTACGGCTACGACAAGCGGTTCGGCCTGGTCCACGTCGACTACGCCACCCAGAGGCGCACCGTCAAGGCCAGCGGTCACTGGTTCGCGCGACTCCTGCGCGACCACCGGCACCACACTCTCTGACCCCGCCGCCCCCCGGGCCGCGGCCCGCGGGCGGCCCCCCGTCCGGCCGATGTGCCCAACGGCCAGGCCGTGCACCCCCCTTGACCCTCCCATGAGAGCACGCGAGCATCTCCTGCGTGGGAGAGCGCTCTCCAGCTCTCTTCGCCCCCAACCCAGGAGACACACCATGCTCGCTCCCCCCACCGGTCCACCGGCGTCGCGCAGACGCTCGCCCTCCTACGGGCGGACCACGGCCGGCGCCCTCGTCACCGCCCTCGTCGCGACGCTTCTGCTCTTCGTCCCCGCCGGCGCCGCCCAGGCCGCCCCCGTCCTGCTGTCGCAGGGCAAGCCGGTGACCGCGTCCAGTCAGGAGCACTACGGCACACCCGCCACCGCCGCCGTCGACGGCGACACCGGCACCCGCTGGTCCAGCGCCGCCTCCGACCCGCAGTGGATACGGATCGACCTCGGCGCGTCCGCGGCCGTCAGCCAGATCGTGCTGCGCTGGGAGACCGCGTACGCGAAGGCGTACCGCATCGAATTCTCGACCGACGGCACCACCTGGTCGACCGCGCACACGACCACCGCGGGCAGCGGCGGCACCGAGACGCTGAACGCGTCCGGCACCGCCCGCTACGTGCGCATGCACGGGACGGCCCGCGCCACCGGCTACGGCTACTCGCTCTGGGAGTTCCAGGTGTACGGCACCACCGGTGACGGCGGCGGCCCGACCCTGCCGGGCGGGGGAGACCTCGGCCCGAACGTGCACGTCTTCGACCCCTCCTCGCCGGGCATCCAGGCCAAGCTGGACGAGGTGTTCAAGGAGCAGGAATCGGCCCAGTTCGGCAACGACCGGCACGCCTTCTTCTTCAAGCCGGGCACGTACGACAACCTCAACGCGCAGATCGGCTTCTACACCTCGATCTCCGGCCTCGGCCTGCGGCCCGACGACACCACCATCAACGGGGACGTGACGGTCGACGCCGGCTGGTTCAACGGCAACGCGACCCAGAACTTCTGGCGTTCGGCGGAGAACCTCGCCCTCAACCCGGTCAGCGGGACCAACCGCTGGGCCGTGTCCCAGGCCGCGTCCTTCCGCCGCATGCACGTCAAGGGCGGCCTGAACCTGGCGCCGAACGGCTACGGCTGGGCGAGCGGCGGCTACATCGCCGACAGCAAGGTCGACGGCCAGATCGGCAACTACTCGCAACAGCAGTGGTACACCCGGGACAGCGCCATCGGCGGCTGGTCCAACTCCGTCTGGAACCAGGTCTTCTCCGGCGTCGAGGGCGCCCCGGCCACCAGCTTCCCCGAGCCCCGCTACACCACGCTCGCCACGACGCCGGTCTCCCGCGAGAAGCCGTTCCTGTACCTCGACGGCAACGAGTACAAGGTGTTCGCCCCGGCCAAGCGCACCAACGCGCGCGGCACCACCTGGTCGAGCGGCACCCCGCAGGGCGAGTCGATCCCGCTGAGCAGGTTCTACGTCGTCAAGCCCGGTGCCACGGCCGCCACCATCAACGCCGCGCTCGCACAGGGCCTGCACCTGCTGTTCACGCCCGGCGTCTACCACGTGGACCGGACGATCGAGGTCAACCGCGTGAACACGGTCGTGCTGGGCCTCGGCCTCGCCACGATCATCCCCGACAACGGGGTCACGGCCATGAAGGTCGCCGACGTCGACGGTGTGAAGCTCGCCGGGTTCCTCATCGACGCCGGTCCCGTGAACTCCACGACGCTGCTCGAAGTGGGCCCGCAGGGGGCGTCGGCGGACCACGCCGCCAACCCCACCACCGTCCAGGACGTCTACATCCGCATCGGCGGCGCCGGCCCCGGCAAGGCCACCACCAGCATGGTGGTCAACAGCGACGACACGATCATCGACCACACCTGGGTCTGGCGCGCCGACCACGGCGAAGGCGTGGGCTGGGAGACGAACCGCGCCGACTACGGCGTGCGGGTCAACGGTGACGACGTCCTGGCCACCGGTCTGTTCGTCGAGCACTTCAACAAGTACGACGTGGAGTGGTACGGCGAGCGGGGCCGGACGATCT
Source organism: Streptomyces sp. NPDC046122 (assembly GCF_056429965.1). Lineage (NCBI taxonomy): Bacteria > Bacillati > Actinomycetota > Actinomycetes > Kitasatosporales > Streptomycetaceae > Streptomyces > Streptomyces sp. NPDC046122. The sequence continues at coordinate 257,269 of NZ_JBWKLQ010000003.1, forward strand.
TCTACCAGAACGAGAAGGCGTACGACGCCCCCAGCCAGGCCGCGATCCAGAACGGTGACACCAAGGGCTACGCCGCCTACCGGGTGGACGACTCGGTGGACACCCACGAGGCGTGGGGACTCGGCAGCTACTGCAACTACAACGTGGACCCGGCGATCCGGCAGGACCACGGCTTCAAGACCCCCGTCAAACCCGGGGTGAAGTTCCACAGCCTGCTGGTGGTGTCCCTCGGCGGCATGGGCCACTACAACCACGTCATCAACGACACCGGCGCCTCCACGGTGCCCGGCGGCACGTCCACCGTCCCCTCCACGGTGGTCTCCTTCCCCTGACGCGCTGACTCGGCGGTCCGCCCTCATGGGCGTGACCTGCTGGTCCCGGGGCCCGGGCGTTCTCCTCACGAGGACGCCGGGCTCCGTGCGTTCGTCCGAGGCGTGTACGACCGGCGGCAGCGGCCGGCTGCCAGCCCCCAACAGCCCCGGCCGCCGGAAGAGTTGGCACCGGAAGCGTTGACAGGCCCACGCCCACCGCCCAATCTCCTTGGAGAGCGCTCTCCCGGTTCCCGTTCGGCGCGGCACGCCGGCCCCCGCCCCTCCCTACACCCTTCCGCCAGGAGCCCCCGTGTTCAGACCCGCTGTCCTCTCCGGCCGCTCGCGGCCCGCAACGCTGCTCGTCACCCTCGGCGCCCTGCTCGCGTCGTCCCTCTCCCTCGCCGCGGCGCCCGAGGCCGACGCCGCCGACGCGCTGCTGTCGCAGGGCAAGCCGGCCACCGCCTCCTCGCAGGAAGGGGACGGGACCGCCGTCTCCGCGGCTGTGGACGGCGACCTGGCCGGAACCCGGTGGGCCAGCCGGTGGAGCGACCCCCAGTGGCTCAGGGTCGACCTGGGCAAGACCTCCGACCTCAGCCGGGTCGTGCTCACCTGGGAGACCGCCTACGGCACGTCGTACGAGATCCAGGCGTCCGACAACGGCACGGACTGGAGAACCCTGAAGACCGTCACGGGCGGCGATGGCGGCACCGACGACCTCTCCGTCACGGGGTCCGGCCGTTACGTGCGCATGCTCGGCACGGCGCGTTCCAGTGGCTACGGCTACTGCCTGTGGGAGTTCCAGGTCTACGGCTCCGCCGACGGCACCACGCCGCCCACCGGCGGAGCGGTCGAGGTCACCGGCTCCGCGGGCGACTGGCAACTGCGGGCGGGCGGCCAGCCGTACACCGGGGCCTCACCTGGGGCCCGTCCGTCGCGGACGCCCCGAAGTACCTGCCCGATCTGAAGTCGATGGGCGTCAACACCATCCGCACCTGGGGCACCGACGGTTCCACCAAGCCGCTGCTGCCTTCGTCAACGACGCCGCGAAGAAGATCCACTCCATTGATCCGGACCACCCGGTCACCTCGACCGACGCCTGGACGGGCGCCTGGCCGTACTACAAGCGCAACGCGCCGGACCTGGACCTGTACGCGATGAACTCCTACGGCGACATCTGCGGCGTCCAGGAGGACTGGGAGGAGGGCGGCTACACCAAGCCCTACATCATCACCGAGGGCGGGCCGGCCGGTGAGTGGGAGGTCCCGGACGACGCGAACGGCATCCCGGACGAGCCCACCGACGTACAGAAGCGCGACGGCTACACGAAGGCATGGGACTGCGTCACCGGCCACAAGGGCGTCGCGCTCGGCGCCACCCTCTTCCACTACGGCACCGAGCACGACTTCGGCGGAATCTGGTTCAACCTCCTGTCCGGCGGGCTCAAGAGGCTGTCGTACTACTCCGTCAAGCAGGCGTACGCGGGCTCGACGGCGGGGGACAACACGCCGCCGGTGATCACGAACATGGCCGTCTCCCCGGCCTCGGCCGCACCGGCCGGCGGTGAGTTCACCGTACGGGCCGACGTGCGCGACCCGGACGGCGATCCGCTCACGTACAAGATCTTCCTCAGCGGCAACTACGCCAACGGCGACAAGGGTCTGGTCGAGGCCAAGTGGCGGGCCACCGGCAACGGCGTGTTCGCCGTCACCGCGCTTGAGAAGCCCGGGGTCTGGAAGGTCTACATCGAGGCGACGGACGGGCGCGGCAACGCCGGTGTCGAGACCAAGTCGGTCAAGGTCGTCGCCCCTCCCGTCACCGGGACGAACGTGGCGCTGAACAAGCCCACCACCGCCTCCTCCTACCAGGCCCAGTACGGCGACTGCCCCTGCACGCCCGCCAAGGCGACGGACGGTGACCCGGGCACCCGCTGGGCCAGCGACTGGAGCGACCCGCAGTGGATCCAGGTCGACCTGGGCGCGCCGACCGCCGTCCGCAAACTCCAGCTGGCCTGGGACCCGGCCTACGCCAAGTCCTACGAGGTGCAGGTGTCCGACGACGGCCGGACCTGGCGGCCGGTGTACTCCACCACCACCGGCAACGGCGACATCGACACCATCGACGTGACGGCGACCGCCCGCCACGTGCGGCTGCACCTCGCCGCACGCGGCACCGGCTGGGGTTACTCGCTCCACGAGTTCGGCGTCTACAGCTGATCCGCGCGTACGGCGAGGGAGGGCCTCCCCGGCACCGGGCGGGCCCCGCCATCCCGATACGGAGAGCGCTCTTCCTCGCCGCGTCCGCCCCAAGCCGGATGTCCCCCCGCGAGACGATCGTCCACCCCCACCAGGAGGTCCCCGTGAAACGGAGTTCCAGAGGCTTTTCCGCGCTACTCGTCTGCACCGCTCTCGCCACCACGGTCTTCGGCATCGGATCGATCACGGCGGCCGCCGATGCCGTCCCCGCCACCGGCGCACCGGCCTCGGCGCACGCGGGCCACACCGCGGCGGTGTCCGCGCTGCCGTCGGGAGACGACCCGGACGGTGACGGCTACATCCCCGCGAACCCGCCGGTGACCGGCGTGACCCCGTCCGACAGGGAACCGGCGCCGCGCTACTTCCATGAGTTCCAGGCCAACTGCGCGGTCACCCACACGTCTACCCGGCGCAGCCCGGCAGGTCCCACGACCACACGTTCATGGGCAATACGTCGACGAACGCGACGAGCACCACTGCGACGCTGTACGGCGGCGCCACCGCGTGCAAGGCCCCCGGCGACGCCAGTGCCTACTGGATGCCCTCCCTCTACAAGGGCGACAAGAAGATCCTGCCGGCCGGCCCCCAGGTCATCTACTACAAGGCGGGCGTCACCGACTACACCAGCGTGCGCCCCTTCCCCAAGGGTCTGCGCTACGTCGTCGGCAACCCCGCCCAAAGCGCCCAGGACTTCCGGAACCACCCGGGCTGGGTGGAAGGGTGGGAGTGCGGTGAGAGCTTCAAGAACGTCGACTTCCCGCAGAGCTGCCCGGCCGGATCCCAGCTCAATCTCCGTATGCAGGCCCCGAGTTGCTGGACCGGTCTGCACCTGGACACCCCCGACCACCAGAGCCACATGGCCTATCCGGTCGTCAAGCCGGGCACCAACGACAACGTCTGCCCGGCGAGCCACCCCGTGGCGCTGCCCATGATCGAGTTCAAGATGGCGTTCCCCGTGGACGGCGACATGTCGCAGGTCAAGCTCGCCAGCGGGCGCGGATACTCGTTCCACTACGACTTCTTCAACGCGTGGAACGAGCCGACGCTCAAGGCCCTGGTCGACCACTGCGTCGTCGGCGGCCTGCAGTGCGACACTCGCGGCTACGACCAGAACCACCCGCAGGAGGGCGCCGCCCTGGGCCCCGACCACCGGCTGCCCTGACCTTGCGTTCCACCCGCTCCCCGGGCCCGCCCCGCCGTCCCCGCACCGGGGAGGGCGGGACGGGCCCCCGGCGGCTTCCGGTTGCGTTCCGCTCCTCCGGGCGGCTCGGTCCCAGGGCACGGCGGCCCGCTACGCCGACTCGCGCACCACCAGCTCCGGTTCGAAGATCACCGAAGTGGGCTCGGGCCGGGTCCCCTCGATGTGCTCCTGGAGGAGGCGCGCCATCGTCGCGGCCATCTCCTCCATCGGCTGGCGGACCGTCGTCAGTGGCGGACGGCACGTGGTCGCCGTGACGGAGTCGTCGAAGCCGATCACCGCCACGTCGTCCGGCACCCGCTTGCCGTGCTCCCGCAGCGCCTGGCAGGCCCCCTGCGCCATCAGGTCGTTCGCCGCGAACACCCCGTCGACGGCGGGGTGTTCCCCCAGCAGCCGCGCCATCGCCGTCGCGCCGCTGTCGAGTGTGAAGCCTCCCTCGGCTATGGGGAGGTACGGGTGACCGTGGCGCGCCATGGTGTCGCGGAAGCCGGCCAGCCGGTCCTGTGCGGCGGGCAGGCCCAACGGCCCCGTCACCGTCGCGATCCGCCGGCAGCCGCGCGCGAGCAGGTGCTCGGCGGCCAGCCGCCCGCCGTCCTGGTGGGCGAGATCGACGTAGCTGACCGGCGCCGCCAGGGCCGGCCGGGCGAACAGTACGCACGGCAGTCTCTCCGCCGCGAGGAGCGCCGGAAGCGGGTCCTCGGCGTGCGTGGAGAAGATCAGCGCCCCGTCCGCGCTGCCCTGCCTCAGGTACGCGAGGACCTGACGGCGGGCGGCCTCCGACTCGGCGAACATCAGTACCGGGTGCATCGACCTCGGCCGCAGGTAGTTGACCACTCCGCCGACCACCCGTCCGAAGAACGGGTCGGCGAACACCCGCGTCGCGAACGAGGGGTTCTCGCTCCCGGAGTCGTCGTCGCCCGCGCCGGATACGACGAGGGCGATCGTCTCAGCGCGCCTGGTCACCAACGACCGCGCGGCGCGGTTCGGCGTGTAGCCCGTCCGCTCGATCGCACCGCGCACCACCTCCTGGATGGCGGGATCGACGTTCCGTATGCCGTTGATGACCCGGGAGACGGTCGCCCGCGAGACGCCCGCCTCCCGGGCGACGTCCTCCAGAGTCGGCAGGTGTCTGGTCATGCCCCGCACCCTATCGGGTGGTCACGGAGCCGGTAGAGCGCTCTCCGCCGTCCTGTCGCGTGCGCACGTCCGGCGCCCGCGTCCCCTCTTGAGGGCCAGGTTCACATCCCGCGCTCACCTACGTGCAGCGCCGCGGTCAGCGGCAGCTCACCGGCCGACCGGCCGGCGAGCACCCGCCACGCGCCGGGCTCGGCGCACCATCCGCGTTGTGTCTCGGACCAGTGCCGCAGGGCCCGGGCGGACACCTGAACCGTCGCGGTCACCCGGTCGCCGGGGCCCGCCCCGACGGCGGCGTACCCGGCGAGCCAGCGCCGCGGACGCTCCACCGCCGAGTCCGGCTTCGCCAGGTACACCTGCACTATTTCGCGGCCGGGCCGGCCCCCCGTGTTCCGCACCTGGACGCGCACGGTGAGGGAGGCGCCGCCGGGCACGGACGCGGGGACGTCCAGCCGCTCGTACTCCCACGTGGTGTAGCCGAGGCCGTGCCCGAACCAGTAGGCCGGCGTACGCCCCGCACGCAGCCACGCCCGATAGCCGATGTGCAGCCCCTCGGAGTACTCCAGTACGCCGGCATCGGGCCGGGTGCCGGCGACCGGCACGTCGCCGAGGGCCGCGCCCCAGGTGGTCGGCAGCCGTCCGCCCGGTTCCGCCCGGCCGAACAGCACGTCGGCCAGGCCGGTCCCCGCCTCCTGGCCGGGGAACCAGGAGAGCAGGACCGCCCCCGGCTCCTCGTGCCACGGCAGTTCCACCGGCCCGCCGGCGTTGACGACCACGACGGTACGGGGGTTCGCGGCCGCCATGGCCCGCACGAGCTCGTCCTGGCGGCCGGGGAGAGCCAGACCGGTCCGGTCGCGGCCCTCGGACTCGCTGTCCTGCGTGGTGCCGACGAACACGACCGCCGCGTCGGCGTTCCGCGCGGCCTCGGCGGCCTCGGCGATCGCCGGGACGGGATCCGGTGCGGGCGGGGCGGCGCTCACCACGACGGCGCGGCCCGTGCCGGGCGTCAGTTCACGGCGCGCCACCACGTGCACGGGGCGAGCGCCCGTCAGCCGTGCACGGCCGTAGTGGCACGGCGGGTTCACATGGACGACGGCAGGGTCGTCGGTCAGCCGGGGGAACGTACCGTCGACGACGGCACGCCCGTCCACCGTGAGGGTCGTACGGCCGAAGCCACCCACGCCGAAGGTCCACTCACCGCCCGTTCCCGGTGTCAGCAGAGCGCTGATCTCGACACTGCGCGCGCCCGGTGGCACGTACGGTTCCGCCTGACGCCCGGACAGGCGGTGTTCGGCGTGGAGTTCGCGGCCGTCCGCGTCGAGCGCCCGGACCAGCACGCCGGGCGCGCCGTCGCGCGGGTCGCGGCACAGCGCCGGGTCGAGCGGAGGGGGAGCCGCGGCGAGAGCGGGACCGGGGACGTGCAGCACCCGCGCACCGTCGCCCAACGCTTCGCGGATCCCCTCCAGCGGCGGGACGACACGCTGCGGGAACACCCCGGCGCTGCCGCCGCCCTGGACCCTCGGCCGTGTGGCGTACTCCCCGATCACCGCGAGCGTCCGCAGGTCGGCGGGCTCCAGGGGCAGCACGCCGTCGTTGCGCAGCAGGACCGATCCCGCGGCGACGGCCCGGCGCAGCAGCGGCCGCTCGTCGCCAGGAGGCGCCGGCTTCGTACGGGCCGCCCCGGGCGCACCGAGCGCCCCCACCCGGCCGGCGAGCCGGAGCATCCGGCGGACCTTGTCGTCGACGGCCTCCAGCGGCACGGCTTCCCGGCGCACGGTCCGTACCAGCGCGTCTCCCCAGCTGCTCTCCGGTCCCGGCATGGCGAGGTCGTGGGCTGCGAGCGCGGCGGCCGCGGTGGAGCGCACCGCCCCCCAGTCGGACACGACGACCCCGTCGAACCCCCACTCGCCCTTGAGCGGCTCGGCGAGCAGCGGGCTCTCGGTCATCGTGACCCCGTTGACGCCGTTGTAGCCGGCCATGACGAGCCACACCCCGGCCGCGACGGCGGCCTCGAACGGCGCCAGGTAGACCTCGCGCAGCACGCGTTCGGGCACCCGGACGTCCACGGTGAGCCGCTCGGTCTCGGAGTCGTTGGCGACGTAGTGCTTGGCGGTGGCGGCGACGCCTCGGGCCTGGATGCCGCGGATCAGCGCGGCTCCGGTACGCCCGGTCAGCTCCGGATCCTCCGCGAAGCACTCGAAGTGGCGGCCGCCCAGCGGTGAGCGGTGCAGATTGAGATTGGGCGCGAGCAGCACGTCGACCCCCTTGCGCCGTGCCTCGGTCGCGAGCAGACCCCCGAGCCGCTCCACCAGTTCGTCGCTCCACATTGCCGCGAGAGCGGACGGCGAGGGAAGCAGTACGGAGGTGCTCCGCTCGTCCCAGGACTCCCCGCGCACCCCGACGGGGCCGTCCGAGGCCGTCATCGCCTCCAGGCCGATCGCGGGCTCCGGTGAGGTGCGCCAGGTGGTGGACCCGGTGAGGAGCCGTACCTTCTGCGCCGGATCCAACTTGTCGAGCAGCCGCGCGCGTTCCGCTTCGTTCATCCTGCTGCCTCCTCGGTGCGCACCGTGGGAGAGCGCTCTCCAAGCATGGTGACGTGACCCGGCTCCTGTCAATGCGCAGAGGGCGTCCGGGCGGCTCACGGCCGCGACGGGGCTCTGCGACCGGAGGTTCACGCCGAAGGGTGAACATGATCGAGCCATGTCCGCGCAGGGAGGTGATGGCCCGCGTGAGGGCGGCGAGCCTGTTGGGGTCGCCGCGCCGACGCCGACGCCCGGTGTGTTCCGGCGGAGTCCCGGCCGGGCGGCTCCCGTAGCGCGGCCGAAAGTGGCAACGTGCGCGTTGACTTGCCCACCTAGTGCAGATTCACTAGATGGACACTGGTGTCCTCGCACTATCTTGAGGTTGGGATGCGACAGCTGGTCACAGGGTGCCCGTCGGCAGAAGGGGCACCCGACAGGAATCCGCGGTGTGCGGTGCGGCCTGGCGGGGGGAGGTGTGCGTCGCCGTGAGCCTGCGCGCGTTCGAGTCGTACGCCTTCGCCCAGTCGGGCGCCGCCCGGGTGACCCTCGTCGGCGAACTCGATCTGGACACCGCTCCGTACCTGCGGAAGGCGGTCGCCGCCTGTCTGGCGGAGCAGCCGAAGAGCCTGTGCCTCGATCTGACCGGCATCTCGTTCTGCGACTGCGCCGGCGTCAACGCCCTTCTGCGCGCCCGGATCTCCGCCCTGGTGGCGGGTGTCGATCTGGTCGTTGAAGGCGTCGGACCCCAGCCGGCCCGGCTGCTTGCCATGATCGGGGCCGACGACGTCCTGACCGGCGGGACGGGCGGGACCAGCAGGGCAGGCGGGACCGAAGAGGTGGGCGCGGTATCGACCCGCCGCGAATGAGGCGCGGGCAGCGGCCACCGCCGTCCCGCCGCGCCGGGGTCCTCTGGCATGATCGTGCCGTCCGCCACCAGCAAGGATGCTCTGATGCCTTCAACGCTCCCGCGCAGTCGACCGGTCCGGATCCTGCTGGTCGAGGACCACGACATGGTGGCCGAGGCGATATGCCTGGCCCTCGAGCGTTCACCCGGTCTGGAGATCGTGGGACGGTCGGCGACGGTGGCGTCGGCGCTGGACGACGCCGGCCGGTACGAGCCCGACGTCGTCGTGATGGACCGGCGGCTGCCGGACGGTGACGGGGTCGCCGCCATCTCCGATCTGGCGGCGCTCGTGCCCCATGTGCGCGTCCTCGTCCTGGCGGGCGAGGGCAGCGCGTCGGTGGCGGCCCGCGTGGCGGAGGCGGGCGGAGCCGGGCTGATCCTCAAGGCCAGCGGCCTGAGCGAGCTGGAGGACGCCGTACGCCGCGTCGCCGCGGGCGAGGTGGTGTTCAGCCAGGACCTGCTGGGCGACGTGCTCGGGCAGCTGACCGGCCGGACCCCCGGGCCCGGCGCCAAGCTGACGCCAAGGGAGCGCGAGACGCTCGATCTGTTGGGAGAGGGCTTCACCACGGCGGAGCTCAGCGACCGGCTGGGGGTCGCTCTCAACACGGGACGCAACCATGTCCAGCGGGTGCTGGAGAAGCTGGGGGCGAGGTCCCAGCTGGAGGCCGTGACGATCGCACGCCGTGAGGGACTCCTGAAGTGAGGCCCGAAAAGAAACCGCAGGAGTACGCGCGCAAGCAGGCGGAGCCCCTGTCCGAGGCCGCCTTCACCCTGCTGGTGCAGGGAGTGCTGGACTACGGCATCTTCATGCTCGATCCGCAGGGCTACATCATCAGCTGGAACGCGGGAGCCGAGCGGATCAAGGGGTACAGCGCCGCGGAGATCCTGGGACAGCACTTCTCCGTCTTCTACCCGACGGAGGACAAGTCGGCGGGCAAGCCGGAGTGGGAACTGGAGACGGCCATCGCCGACGGCCGGCTGGAGGACGAGGGCTGGCGCATCCGCAAGGACGGCTCCCGGTTCTGGGCCAACGTCGTCATCACCGCCCTGTGGGACGACGAGGGCCGGCTGCGCGGATTCGGCAAGGTCACCCGTGACATGTCCGAACGGCGCGCCGCGCAGCACGCCCTCAGCGAGCGGCGCCGCTTGTTCGACCACCTGGTCCAGGCGCAGGAGACGGAACGCCGTCGCATCGCGTGGGACGTCCACGACGACACCATCCAGGCCATGGTGGCCGTGGGCATGCGGCTCGAGCTGCTCGCGGAGCGGGTGCCGCAGTCGTGCGCCGAGGAACTGCAGCGGCTCGACACGTCGGTGCGCGGGGCGATCAGCCGCCTCCGCAACCTGACGTTCCGCCTGCATCCGCCCGGCATCGACCGGCACGGCCTCGTCGAGGCGCTCTCCAACCACCTGGAGGACGTGGCGGGTGCCTGGGGGATCGGTTGCTCGTTCGACCACTCGCTGGACCGCGAGCCCACGCCCGAGACGGCCATCACGGTATTCCGCATCGTTCAGGAGGCCCTTCTGAACGTACGCAAGCACGCGCAGGCGAGCGCGGTCGCGCTCCGCGTGGTGTCGGCCGACTCGGGCATCCTGACACGGGTCGAGGACGACGGCGTCGGGGCGTCGATGGCCGTGGACGGCGTGCACGAGCACTTCGGAGTCATCGAGATGCGCGAAAGAGCCGAGACGGCGGGAGGCTGGTGGTCCATGCACGGCAAACCGGGAGTGGGGACGACGGTCGAGTTCTGGGTGCCGAACCCGGAACCGGTCCCGGCGCCCACGGACGATCCGGCGTGACCGCGACGGGGACCGGCGACTCCGCCGGCGCACCGCTGAGCGTGCTCCTGTGCGACGACAACCTGATGCTCCTCGACGCCCTGGGCGAGGTCGTCCAGGCGCAGCCCGACTTCGAGGTCGTGGGCACCGCGGTCAGCGCCGAGCCGGCGATCCGACTGGCTCGCCGTCATGAACCGGACCTCGTCGTACTGGACGTCCGGTTCCCGGGAGGCGGCTGCCACGTCGCGAGAGAGATCGCGCGATGGTCGCCGGGCAGTCGCATCGTGGCGTTCTCCGCGTACGACGACAAGGGCTCCGTCGAGGAGATGCGGCGTGCGGGTGTCCGCGCGTACGTGCTCAAGGGCGTCACCAACCGGGAGTTCCTCGCGGCCCTGCGCCGTGTCGGCAGGGCCGCGCCGGACGATTCCTGAACTGCGACACCTGTACGGGACGGGACTACGCCCTCGCTGAGGCGTTCTCGTCCCGGTCTTCCCCGTTGCCGCCGGAGTCCACGACATCGACGACGTCGACGCTGTTGAGCGCGCCGTCCGTGGCCGCCGACCCTTCGGCGGACGGCGGCGCGGGGCTGAGGGCGGTGATGGCCGCTCCGACGGCGAGGGACGCGACGGCGAGCATGCTGCGCTTCTTCATGCCCTGCTCAACTGCAGGTCCGGCCGGACGTCACGACGATGGACCGTTCGAACGTACGTCGCCCTGCCGCCGGGTGGCCCTCCGAGCCGGCCCGGCGCCGGGCGCCGCCCGGCGGGGAGCGCAGCTCACGTCCGGGCCATGAGGCGCAGCATCGCCGTGTCGTACCGGGCCCGCAGGCCCACGTCCGCCGAGACCCGGAGCAGCGCGCCCAGCGCCCGTACGGCGCCCTCGTCGTAGCCGGACGACTCCGCCTCGCGCGCCGCGCCCTCCAGGCGGCGGATGCCCTCGGCCTCCTGGCCCATCCCCAGCAGCGCCTCCCCGGCCACCGTGAGCAACAGCACCCGCGACGCCGCCGACGCGTCCGAGCCGCCGTCCAGGGCGAGGGCGGTGACGGAGGTGTCGAGGGCCGGCTGCCACTGCCGCGCCTCCAGCCGGTGCCGGGCGAGGTGGTACAAGGCGAGCCGCTCGGTGTGCGGGGAATCGGCCTCGCGCGCCAGCCGCGCGGCCCGTACGCACCCTTCGGCCGCCTCCTCCGGGCTGCCGAGCGACGCCTGGGCCAGCGAGAGGTTCACCAGCGCGGTCGCTTCACCGCTCCGGTCACCGGCCCGGGCGGCGAGCGCCGGGGCGGCCTCCAGGTGGAGCAACGCCTCGTCCGTGCGGCCCTCTTCGGTCAGCACCCAGCCGAGCAGCGCCCTCACCCGCGACTCGGCGCGCTCGTCGGCGTCGGCCACCGCCGCGTCGAGTGCCGTCTCCAGCAGAGGCGTCCATCCGTCCAGGACGCGCCACACCACCTGCGGCCACTGCGCGAGGACGATGCGCCAGGTCCTGCCGTGCAGGCCGGCGGCGCCGGCCGCGGCCGCCGCCAGGGCCAGGTCGTCCCGTTCGGCCGCGTACCAGGCCATGGCCCGGTCCCGGTCCGCGAACTTCCGAGTCGCCCGCGGCGGACGGAAGTCGGCGGGAAGCGCGAAGCACGACTCGTCGCCGGGCTCCGCCGCGCCGGCCGCGGCGAGCGCGGTGGCCACGCTGTGGTCGAGCACCCGGACCAGGGCGTCGGGCCCGGCCTCCAGGTCACGCGCGTACAGCCGTACGAGATCGTGCAGAGTCCAGCGGTCCGGGGCGGTCCGGGTGACGAGGTGCGCGGCGGTCAGCCGGTCCAGCGCGGCCTCTGCGGCGACCGGGTCCGTGCCCGCCAGGGCCGCCGCGGTGTACCGGTCGACGTGCGTTCCGGGGTGGCGTCCCAGGTACGCGAAGTGGTGTGCGACCTCCTCGGGCAGCCGGCGCACGGTGAGCCGCAGCGCCGCCCGTACGCCGGTGTCCTCCACGTCCAGCAGGCTCAGCCGGCGTGACTCGTCGGACAGTTCGCCGCTCATCGCGCTCAGCGACCAGTCGGGCTGGTCCGCCAGCCTCGCGGCGGCCACCCGCAGCGCCAGGGGAAGCCCCCCGCACAGCTGGGCGAGGCGCCGGGCGGCCACCGTCTCCGCCAGCACCCGCTCCTTGCCGAGCACCGCGGCCAGCAGCGCCGTGCTGTCCTCCGGTTCCAGGACGTCCACGGGCACCGGACGGGCGGCGTCGGAGGCGATCAGGCCGCGCAGCCGGTACCGGCTGGTGACCACGGTGACGCACCGCGCGCCGCCCGGCAGCAGTTCTCTGACCTGGTCGGAACCGCGGGCGTTGTCGAGCACGACGAGCAGCTGGCGGTCGGCGGCGAGGGACCGGAACAGCGCGGCGGCGCCGGTCGTCGTCTCGGGGACACGGCGCGGCGCGACGCCCAGGGCCAGCAGGAACTCGCGCAGCACCTCCAGGTGGGACGGTTCGCCCGTGTCGCTGAAACCGCGCAGGTCGGCGTAGAGGAGGCCGCCGGCGAACGCGGCGCGGTTGCGATGGGCCCAGTGCACCACGAGCGCCGTCTTGCCCACGCCGGCGGGCCCGGTGACCAGGCAGACGGGCGCTTCACCGGCCGCCGCCCGGGACAGCGCGGTGAGTTCGGCGGCCCGCCCGTGGAACCCGCGCGGCACACGCGGCAGCAGATCGACCGTGTTCGCGGGCACGGCGGCAGCCGGCCCGTGGACGGCGGCGGGCGCGGCCGGCGGAGCCGGAGCAGGGGTCTCCTCCGCCTCGTCGTCCTCGCCGCGCAGCGCCAGGGCGTAGGCGTCGGCGAGCTCCCGGCCGGGGTCGACGCCCAGTTCGTCCGCGAGCAGGCGCCGGGTGCGGTGGAACCAGTCGAGCGCCTCGGAGCGGCGACCCGCGCGCCGCAGTGCCCGCATGAGCGCGGCGGACAGCGATTCGCGCAGCGGATGGTTCCCGGCCTCGGCGCGCAGCACCGCGGCGGCGCGCGCGTGCTCGCCCAGCCGGGAGTACGCCGCCGCCAGCGACTCCACGGAGGCCAGCCGCAGTTCCTCCAGCGCGTGGGCGGCGGCTTGGAGCGGCGGACTCGGATACGCGCCGGTCAGTGCGGGCCCCTGCCACAGCGACAGCGCCTCCTGGTACATCGCCACGGCGTCGCCCGCGGCGCGCTGCCCACGGGCCAGCGTCACCAGCTCTTCGAAGCGGTGGGCGTCCAGCAGCGTCTCCGGCATGCGCAGGACGTACGCCGTGCCCTGCGTGACGAGCTCGACACCGTACATGCCGGCGTCCGCACCGGAGAGCAGCACGCGCAGGCGCGACACATGGCCCTGGATGACGCTGCGGGCATGCCGCGGCGGTTCGCGGTCCCACAGGGTGTCCGTCAACCGGTCGACCGGCACAGGGCAGTTGGGCCGCAGCAGGAGTGCGGCGAGAAGGCTGCGCCGCTTGGCGGGACCGAGGGGCAGTTCGCCGGCCTCGGTGGCGACGGAAACCGCTCCGAGCAGCCGGAATTCCACTGACACAACTCCTTTTGGGCGAAGGAGCCAGGTTACCGGACGGTTTCGGACCTCCGGCGGCCGGACGTCCGGGCGTACGGGCGTAGGGGAAACGCCCGCACGGCCCCCGTGGGCGGGCCGGGGGCAGGCGCGGACCGCCGGCCGCGGCGCGTCCGACCGAACTGCCCGGCCGCCACCCGGATATCGGACGGGCCGTCGGGGTAGGCCGGTCGAGGGCGGAAGGGCCCATTCCACCGGGTGTCGGCCGCCTTCCCCGTGTGCTCTTCACCGGCCACCGGCCGGTCACCGTGAACGAACCCTCTGGAGCAAGCAGATGAAACACGAAACCTGTCCTGTCGTCATCGACCCGGCCGGTGCCGACATCCACGGAGAGGCAGCCCGGATCCGGGAACGGGGGCCGGTGGCGCTGGTGGAGCTCCCCGGCCGGGTGAGGGCCTGGGCAGTGAGCGATCACGCGTTACTCAAGGAACTTCTCACCGACCCCCGCGTGTCGAAGGACCCCCGCCGGCACTGGTCCGCGTGGATCAACGGGGACATCACGCCGGACTGGCCGCTGTTCACCTGGGTCGCCGTGACCAACATGTTCACCGCGTACGGAAGCGACCACCGGCGCCTGCGGAAACTGGTCTCGACGGCGTTCACCCCGCGCGCCACCGAGGCCCTGCGGCCGCGCATCGCGCGGATGACCGCCGACCTCCTCGACGACCTGGCGGCGGCTCCTGCGGGGCAGGTCGTGGACCTGCGTGAGGAGTACTGCTACCCGATACCGATCCAGGTGATCTGCGAGCTGTTCGGGGTCGACGACGACCGTACCCGCAAGGAGCTGCGCCGCCTGGTGGACAGCATCTTCAACACCGCCATCACGCCCGAGGAGGCATCGGCCACGTTCCAGGGCATCCACCGGGTGCTGTCCGAACTCGTCGCCCGCAAGCGCGAAACCCCGGGCGACGACATGACCAGCGTCCTGATCGCCGCCCGCGAGGAGGACGGCGAGCGGCTCACCGAGGCCGAACTGGTCGACACGCTGCTCCTGGTGATCAGCGCCGGGCACGAGACCACGGTCAATCTGCTGGACAACGCGATCCACGCCCTGCTGACCCACCCCGAGCAGCTGGAACTCGTCAGGGCCGGCAGGGCCGGCTGGAACGACGTGATCGAGGAGACGCTGCGCGTCCAGGCACCGGTGGCGAGCCTGCCGCTGCGTTACGCGGTGGAGGACATCGAGGCCGGGGGCGTGACCATAGGGCGGGGCGACGCGATCCTCGCCGCCTACGCCGCCGCCGGACGCGACCCCGCCCACCACGGTGAGGACGCGGACCGGTTCGACGTCACCCGGCCGAACAAGGAGCACCTCGCGTTCGGACACGGCGTCCACTTCTGCCTCGGGGCGCCCCTGGCCCGGCTCGAAGCGCAGATCGCGCTCCCCGCGCTCTTCGAGCGCTTCCCCGCTCTGGCGCCGGCCGTGCCGTCGCAGGGCCTGCTGCCGGTGGAGTCCTTCATCTCCAACGGCCACCGCAGCCTTCCCGCCCGCCTGACCGGCTGACCCCGGCCGGCGGCCCGCCCGCGGAGGAGGGCCGCCGGGAGCCGAGCGCCCTCCCCCTGCGGCCGTGCCGGCGCACGCGGCCGCGCGGCGGGCGGCGGCGGGGGAGGCAGGTGATTCCACCGATGCCCCCGCGCGGGGCGTACCGCGACAGTGACACCTCCCAGCGAACGGCGGTGCCCGCCGGGCGTACGGCCGGCCGCGGCCCTCGGAGACGAGTGCGGCGTCCGGCCTGCCCGGTGGCTCCGTCACGACCGAGAGGACGACTCAGTCGTGCAGCAGAACATCAGTGAGAACACCGGCGCGCACCTCGCGGCCCCGGCCCACCGCCGGCGTGGCCACGGCCGCGTGCGGTCGTTCGTGGCCGGTTTGGCGGCGCTCCTGGCCGTCGGCGGACTCGGCACCGCCCTGACCCCCGCCGCCCAGGCGGCGGACAACCCGTACGAGCGCGGCCCGGCGCCCACCACCGCGAGCATCGAGGCGGCCACCGGCCCCTACGCGGTCTCGCGGACCACCGTCTCCTCCCTGGCCGTCACCGGCTTCGGCGGCGGAACCGTCTACTACCCGACCTCCACCAGCGACGGCACCTTCGGCGCGGTGGTGGTCTCGCCCGGCTTCACCGCCGACCAGTCGTCCATCGCCTGGCTCGGCCCCCGGCTCGCCTCCCAGGGCTTCGTCGTCTTCACCATCGACACCCTCACGCGGTACGACCAGCCCGACAGCCGGGGCCGCCAGCTCCTTTCCGCGCTCGACCACCTGACCGAGCGCAGCACCGTCCGCGGCAGGATCGACAGCAGCAGACTCGGTGTGATGGGCCACTCGATGGGCGGCGGCGGCACGCTGGAAGCGGCCAAGAGCCGTCCGTCCCTCCAGGCGGCGATCCCGCTCACCGGGTGGAACACCGACAAGACGTGGCCCGAACTCCGCACGCCGACGCTGGTCGTGGGGGCCGACGGTGACACCGTCGCGCCGGTCGGCTCGCACTCCGAGCCCTTCTACGAGAGCCTGCCGTCCACCCTGGACAAGGCGTACCTGGAACTCAACGGCGCGTCGCACTTCACGCCCAACACCTCCAACACCACCATCGCGAAGTACAGCATTTCCTGGCTCAAGCGGTTCATCGACAACGACACCCGCTACGAGCAGTTCCTGTGCCCGCTGCCCCGTCCGAGCCTGACCATCGAGGAGTACCGGGGCAACTGTCCGCACGC
The DNA here is from genome assembly GCF_056429965.1 of Streptomyces sp. NPDC046122. Classification (NCBI taxonomy): domain Bacteria; kingdom Bacillati; phylum Actinomycetota; class Actinomycetes; order Kitasatosporales; family Streptomycetaceae; genus Streptomyces; species Streptomyces sp. NPDC046122. Next base: position 273,632 of record NZ_JBWKLQ010000003.1, read on the forward strand.
CTCCTGACGTTCACCCCCCTCCGTGCCGGTGCCGGTCGCGCGCTCGCGGCCAGGCACCGGCACGCCGCTTTCCCCGGGCCGTGTGCGTGCGCACAGATTTCACCCGCCGACGCTGTTCACGCGCCCAGCGTCGTCCTCGCAACTCGTCGTTATTGCAGGTCAGATGAGTTGTCCAGACCCCGTGCGGTACTGGACGCGAGGCTTCCGTAACCGCTTACGCGGAAGTAACGTGACGGGTGTGAGCGGAGGACGACCGTGAGCGCCGCCGTCCGGCTGCACGGCCGGCGCACCGAACTGGCAGCCGTGGCAGCGCTGTGGGACCGGATGCGCTCCGGCAGCGGGGGCGCCGTGCTGTTCGCCGCCGAGCCGGGACTCGGCCGCACCGCGCTTGTGTGCCGCGCCGCGGCGGACTTCGACGGACGGGTGCTGCACACCCGGGCCGTACCGGCCGAGAGCGGCCTCCCTCACAGTGGGGCGCACGCGCTGCTGTGCGCCGCCGGCGACGCGCCGGGCGACCCCGCGCCCTCCCGCGTCCTGCGGTCCGGGCTCCCGCCGGGCGGCCTGCTGGAGGCCCTGCGCGCACGCGCCGACGGGCGGCCCCTGCTCGTCTGCGTCGACGACGCGCACCTGTGGGACGACCGGTCGCGCGCCGCCCTCGGCTTCGCCGCCCGCCGCCCCGAGGCCCTGCGCGGCGTCGGGCTGCTGCTGACCACGGCCGCGCACCGGGCGTACGACCCCGACTTCGCGGGGCTGCCCGTCGTCCGCCTCGGCCCGCTCGGTGAACGGGCCGCGGGGGAACTGCTGGACGAGCTGGCGGGGGAGGGGACGGACCCGGCCGTACGGCAGGCGCTGCTGCACGAGTCCGAGGGCAATCCGGCCCTGCTGACGGCACTGGCCGGCCGTCTCTCACCGTCCCAGCTCTCCGGGCACGCGCCGCTGCCCCGGCCGCTCGCCGACGGCGAGACCCTGCTGCGCACGGCCGGCGACCGGCCGGCCGCGCTGCCGCCGGACGCCGCGTTCGTGCTGCTCCTCGCGGCGGCCGCGCAGGAACAGACGCCCGGATCCGGGGGAGCGGACGCGGCGCTGGTGGCGCGCGCCGCCCGCGCCGCCGGCATCGGCGCGCGGGCCCTGGACGCCGACGCGTGGGCGGGAGTGGCGCGCGCCGACGGCGACCTGATCCGCTTCGAGAGCCCGCTGCTGCGTCGCGCCGTCCACGCCGGCGCCCCGGCGGCCCGGCGGCGGGCCGCCCACCACCTGCTCGCGACCGCCCTCGCCGGCGACCGGCGCCGCCTGCCCCGCCTCCTGCACCGCGCCCTGGCCGCCGACGCCCCCGATCCTGGACTCGCCGCCGGCCTGGCGGCGGCCGCGGCGGACCCGGGGGTGCCGGGCCTCCAGCGTTCCGCGGCCCTGGCCGCAGCCGCCGAACTGGCCACGGCGGACGACGGCGCGCGGACCGCACGCCTGACCGCCGCCGCCGAACTCGCCCGGCTGGCGGGCCATCCGCACCGGGCGCGGGAGCTGCTGACCGCCGCCCGTACGGGCCGCGCCCCAGACGCCGTACGCGGGCGGGCCGAATTCGTCTCCGGCCTCCTGGCGATGGGTGACGGTCCCGCCGCCGACGCCCACGGGGCGCTGCTGGTGGCCGCCGGCCTGCTCGGTCCGTACGACCCGCACCACGCCCGTGCCGCCCGCCTCGCCGCCATGGACGCGGCCTGGGCCGCCGGTGACGCCGCGGGATGCCTGGCCGCGCTCGGCGCGGACGACCCGGCGCTGGCCGGAACCCCGGCACACCCCGGCGGGCAGACCTCGTGCCCGCACGCGCCGCCGGTGCGCACCGCGTCGGGCGTCCCAGGCGGGACCGACGGGGCGTACGACGACTACCGGGCCGGCCTGCTCGCCGCCCTGCGGGCACGGCCCGACGACGCGCGGGGCCCGCTGCGGCGGGTGGTGGAACGGGCCGCGGACGACGACGAACCGCAGCGGCTGCTGCGCGCAGGGGCAGCCGCGCTCGTCCTCGGCGACATCGCGGCGGCCTGCCGCGTCACCGCGCGGGGCCTGGCCCTCGGCCGGGCCCGGGACCTCGTCGCCCTCGTGCCCCGGCTCCTGGAGCACCTGGCGTACGCCGAGTTACGGGCCGGGAGGCACGCCAGGGCCGGAGCGCACGCCCGCGCGGGGCTGCGCGCCGCCCACCGCGCCGGCCAGCGCAACGCCGCCGCCCATCTGCACGCGATCCTCGCCCTCGTCGCCTCGGTCGAGAGCGACGCCGCGGCCGTCGGCGGCCACGTGGGCGCCGCGATGGCGATCGCCGGACCGCACGGCCTGGCCCAGGCGGCCACCCTGGCCGAATGGGCCTCGGCGAGAGCCGACCTGGGACGCGGCCGGGCCGCCGAGGCCGCCGCGCGGCTCGGCCCGCTGGTCCGGGTGGGACCGCGCCGGGGGCACTTCGCCCTCCGCATGCTGGCCGTTCCCTGCTTCGTCGAGGCCGCCGCGCTGGCCGGGCAGCCGTGCGAAGCGCGCGACGTCGTCGAGGAGTTCGCGGCCTGGGCCGCTCACGGCGGCGACCCGCAGGCGCCCGCGCTGCTCGCCCGCTGCCGGGCGCTGCTCGCGGACCCCGACGAGGCCGACGCCCTGTACTCCCACGCGCTGACCCGGCACGCCCTGGCCGACGGCGACTTCGAGTGGGCCCGCACCCAGTTGCTGTACGGGAAGTGGCTGCGGCGCCGGCGCCGTCCGCTCGAGGCGCGGGGGCGGCTGAGGGACGCGCTGGTGGCCTTCGAACGGTCCGAGGCACTCGCCTGGGTGGACCAGACGCGCGCGGAGCTGCGGGCCACCGGGGACGTGGCCGGCGGCGAACCGGCCGGGGCGCTGTCCTGCCTGACGCCGCAGCAGCTGCGGATCGCGCACTGCGTCGCGGAGGGGGCGACCAACCGCGAGGTGGCGCAGCGCCTGTCCGTGAGCCACCGCACGGTGGACCACCACCTGCGCAACGTCTTCGCACAGCTGGGGGTGCGCTCCCGGGTGGAGCTGTCCCGGCTGGTGGACCGGGCCGGGGCCGGGGAGACGCCGTCCTAGGGGCGGCGGAGTGCGGTGCGTATCGGTTCAACTCCGATACGGCTTCCGGTCCGCAACGTCGTCCGCCGCAATTACCACGTACTGATCATGGAGGCAACTACTCCATTTCACGGCGTGGCTGGTTATGATCTGCATCCCCCACGTCCGTCTCACCCCGTCGGTCCGGCCTTCCCACGTTCCGCTCCCCGCCCTGCGCCGGCCCGGCCGCCGGCCTGCCCCCGCTCTCCCCTCCGTCCCCGAGGACCGATGTCTCCCACCGAACCCGAAGACGCACGCGACACGCCGCCCGCGTCACCCGAGTCCGGGGCGCCGCGAAGTCGACGTCGGCGTACCGTCCGTCTGCGCACCCTGCTCATCTGCCTGGCGGTCGTCCCCACCGTCGCGATGGGCGCCCAGGTCGCCGTGACCGCGGAACGGCTGCTGGAACAGTCGAGGCACCTGCGCGGCGATGTGGCGGCCGGTGAGCGCATCGGCGTACCCGCGTACGAGCTCATGCTCCGGCTGCAGGCCGAGCGGACGACGACGGCCGCGCGGTGGGCGGGCTCCGAAGTGTCCGGAAATGATCTGCGCGCCCGCCGCGCGGCGACGGACCGGGCGGCCGACGCGTTCCGCAGGGCGACGTCCACCGGTTCCGACGCCCCCGGGAAGCACAACCACCATCTCGCCGAGGTGAGCGACAGCCTCGAAGACCTGGACGCCCACCGTGAACGCGCGGACGCCCGCAGCGGCGGCGCCGACCGCACGATCGGCTACTACACCGACGTGATCGGCAGCACGATCCAGGTCTACCAGCAGGAGTTCAGCCACACGCAGGACGCCGAGCTGACCCAGGAGAGCCGGCTGGTCGCCACCATGTTCGCGGCGTCGGAGCTGGTCGCCCTGGAGGAGACGATCCTCGCGTCGGCCGGTCCGGCCAGGGAGCTGACGGCCTCGCGGTTCGCCGCGTACGTCAACGCCGTCGGGGCCCACCGCTATCTGTACGACACGTCGATCGTGCCGTATCTGCCCGCCGGGGACCGGGCGGCGTACGAGGAGATCACCGGCTCGGGCGCGTGGCAGGCGAAGACCCGTGTCGAGAACGCCGTGATGTCCGACCACGAGGACATCGCGTCCGGCGTGAAGCTGCCGCTGAAGGCCGCCGGCTGGCGGACCGCGCACGACACGCTGGGCGACCGACTGGCCTCGCTCAACTCCGCCCGCTCGCACGGCGTGCTGGCACGCGCCGACGCCAAGGCGGCGGAGCTGGAGACGGAGGTCGCCTGGCTGATCGGGGGCAGCGGAGGGGCGCTGCTGGTCGTCGCGGGCGTCGTCGTGTTCGCCACGCGCTCGGTCCTGCGCCGCCTGCACGGCCTGCACGAGCGCACGGTGGCCGTCGCCGAGGAGACGCTGCCGGACGTCGTGGCACGGCTGCAGCGCGGGCAGCCCGTCGACGCCGACGCGCTGCCCCGGGCCACCGGCGCCCAGGACGAAGTCGGACGGATCAGCGACGCGTTCGCGCGTGTCGTCGCCGTGTCCGTCGACGGGCACCGGCAGCTCTCGGACGAGCGCCACGGCTTCGGCCTGTTCGCCGCGGGCATCGCTTCGCGCACCGGGAACCTGGTCAGCCGCCAGCTGAGCCTGACCGAGGACCTCCAGGACACGTTCGGCCACGACGAGGCGCTGCTGGCCCAGTTGATGCGCTCCGACCAGTTGACGGTGGGCATGCGGCGGCAGATCGAGAACCTGCTCATCCTGGCGGGCGGCGAGATCCCCGACCCGCACACCGCGCCCATGCGCGTCGCCGACCTGCTGCGCGAGGCCGCCGCCGAGGTCGAGGACTTCCGGCGCATCGAGCGCCAGGCCCTGGACGAGATCAGCGTGGAACCGCGCGTGATCAGCCAGATCAGCCACCTCCTGGCGGAGCTCCTGGACAACGCGACCCGGTTCTCCCCGCCCAGGTCCAAGGTGGTCATCCGGGCCGAACTGGTCGCCGACGGCCTCTCGGTGGAGATCGAGGACCGGGGCCCCCGGGTGACACCGGCCAGCTACGAGGAGATGAACCGGCGGCTGCACTCGGCGCCGCCGTACGCCGTCCTGGCGCAGAACGCGCACCGGCTCGGCCTCTTCGTGGTCGGCCACCTCGCGGACCGGCTCCCGGCCACGGTCACCCTGCGCCGCTCGGTCTACGGAGGTACGTCGGCCGTGGTGATCATCCCCGGCGAGCTGCTCGTACCGACGGAGCGGGAACCGGCGCTCGAGCCGGAGCAGCCCGCCGTCGCGGCGGCTGTTCCCGCCCCGGCCGCCCCGCGGCCCGCCGCGTCCGGCCGCCCCGCCGGGCAGGGGCCCGGGGCTCTCCCGGAGGGAAAACCGGAGCTGCCGAGCCGGCGCAGGCCCGAGCGCCCGCCCGGGGCCGCCCCCGAGGACGCGCCGGTCACCCCGCTCGCGGCGCCGGCCGGCGACTCGCGCCCCGCCCTGCCCGAGCGCGTACCGCACACCCACATCGCCGAGCAGCTCCGCGAGCCGCGTGCGGCGGAGGCACCGGCCGGCCAGGACGCGGCGACACCCGAAGAGGTGGCCGACGCCTGGGCCGACTACGAACAAGGGACCCAGAAAGTGGAAGCAGAGCTCCGACAGGATCAGGCATGACCACCACACCGAACGACATGATCTACAGCATCCTGGACAACAACCTGAGCAGGATCGCGGGCATCGAGGGGGCCGTACTCCTGTCCAACGACGGGATCAGGCTCAGCGCCTACCTCCTGGACCGCGACCGGGCCGAGCGCATCGCCGCCGCGTCCTCGGGCATCGCGGCCACGATGAAGGCGATATCCCGCGAGATCGGAGGCGGCGGGGTGATCCGCCAGCTCGTCGAGATGGACGACCGTTATCTCTGCATCGTGGGCTGCGGCGAGGGCAGCACGCTGATCGTCGTGACCTCACGCAAGGCGCGGCTGGGCGAGCTGGGCGGCGAGGCGGTACGGACCGCCCAGGCCCTCGGCGAATGGCTGGGCACACCCGAGCGCACCCAGGCACTGCCGTCGTAATGCCGGACGACCCGCTGCCCCGCGGCCGCCGCCGGACGCGGCTGTACGCCCTGACCGACGGCCGTACAGCCGCTCCGCACACCGTCCTGACCATGGACACGATGATCACAGCGGCGGTGGCCGGGGAAGCGCTCGGCGGTCTGCCCACCGAATGGCAGGCCATCCTCACCATGTGCCCGTCCCCGGACGGCCGGGCGGTCGCGGAGATCGCGGCCCGGATGCACATGCGCCTCACCCCCATGACGGTCCTGCTCGGAGAACTCGTGGACCGCGGGCTGATCCACCACCGGCCGCCCCTGTCGGGCGCCGAGACCAGCAATGTCCACCTGCTCATGAGAATCAGGGACAGCCTTGCCCACCTATGACACCCCTGCCCGGGAAGCGGCCGCGACCGAGGCGTCCCCCGTCAAGATCCTCGTCGCGGGCGGCTTCGGCGTGGGCAAGACGACCCTCGTCGAGACGGTCTCCGAGATCGAGCCGCTGCGGACGGAGGAACGCCTCACGGCCGCGGGGGTGGGCGTCGACGACCTCGACGGCATCGAGTCCAAGACGGTCACCACCGTGGCGATGGACTTCGGGCGCATCACCCTCGCCGACGCCGGCGTCGTCCTCTACCTCTTCGGCACCCCCGGCCAGGAGCGCTTCTGGTTCATGTGGGACGACCTGCTGAACGGCGCGTTCGGCGCCGTCGTCCTGGTCGACACCCGGCGCCTGGACCGCAGCTTCGCGGCCGTCGACTTCTTCGAGAGCCGCGGGCTTCCGTTCGTCGTAGGCGCGAACTGCTTCCACGGCGAGCAGCCGTACACCGCCGGGGAGATCCGGGCGGCGCTGCACCTGCGCGACCCGGAGACGCCCGTCCTCATGCTCGACGCCCGCTCGCGCGAGGACGTCCGCGACGCTCTGCTCTCGCTCCTCGACCTGCTCATCGCCAAGGCGCGGGAGGCCACGGCGCTCTAACCCCGCCGTCCGGCATCACCGTTCCTCCGGCCCTGCGGGCGTCCCTTCCCGCTTGGCCCTCCCGGCGTGCGCCCGGCCGGAGTCGGACGGACGATGAAGCCGATGAGCGGAGTAGCTGTGACCAAGGGAAACACGGCGCCGGGCACGGACGATGCCCTCGTCGTACTGAAGAACGTCAACAAGCACTTCGGTGCGCTGCACGTGCTCCAGGACATCGACCTGACCATCCGCCGGGGCGAGGTCGTCGTCGTCATCGGGCCGTCCGGGTCGGGCAAGTCCACCCTGTGCCGCGCCGTCAACCGGCTGGAGGCCATCGACTCCGGCGAGATCGCCATCGACGGCAAACCGCTGCCGGCCGAGGGACGCGAGCTCGCCGCGCTGCGGGCCGACGTGGGCATGGTCTTCCAGTCGTTCAACCTCTTCGCCCACAAGACCGTGCTGCAGAACGTGACGCTGGGCCAGATCAAGGTCCGCAAGAAGGACAAGAAGGAAGCCGAGGACCGGGCGCGCGCGCTCCTCGAACGGGTGGGCGTGACCACCCAGGCGGACAAGTACCCCGCCCAGCTCTCCGGCGGCCAGCAGCAGCGCGTGGCGATCGCCCGGGCGCTGGCCATGGAACCGAAGGTCATGCTCTTCGACGAGCCGACCTCCGCCCTCGACCCCGAGATGATCAACGAGGTGCTGGAGGTGATGCAGCAGCTCGCCCGCGACGGCATGACCATGGTCGTCGTCACCCACGAGATGGGCTTCGCCCGGTCGGCCGCCAACCGTGTGGTCTTCATGGCGGACGGCCGGATCGTCGAGGAGACGACCCCCGACCAGTTCTTCACCAACCCCCGCAGCGACCGGGCCAAGGACTTCCTGTCGAAGATCCTTCACCACTGAGGCCGCCCGCACGGGATCCACCGACTCCCCCCACACCAAATCCCCAGGGATGATCACCATGAAGATGCTCAAGGTCACCGCCGCGGCCGCCACGGCGCTCGCGCTGTCCCTGACCGCCGCGGGCTGTGGTTCCGGCGACGGCGACGAAAGCGGTTCGGGCAGTGGCGGCGACAAGATCACCGTCGGCATCAAGTTCGACCAGCCAGGCCTCGGCCTGAAGACCCCGGACGGCAAGTACACCGGCTTCGACGTCGACGTCGCGACGTACGTCGCGAAGGAACTCGGCCACGAACCCGGCGACATCGAGTGGAAGGAAGCCAAGAGCGCCGACCGCGAGACGCTCCTGGAGCGCGGCGACGTCGACTTCATCGCGGCCACCTACTCGATCAACGAGGAGCGGCAGAAGAAGGTCGACTTCGCCGGTCCCTACCTCCTGGCCCACCAGGACGTCCTCGTTCGCGCGGACGACGACTCCATCAAGAAGCCCGAGGACCTGAACAACAAGAAGCTCTGTTCCGTCACCGGCTCCACCTCCGCGCAGAACGTCAAGACGAAGCTCGCGCCGAAGGCGCAGCTCCAGGAGTACGGCGGCTACTCCGAGTGCCTGACCGGCCTGGAGAACAAGGTCATCGACGCCCTGACCACCGACGACTCGATCCTCGCCGGTTACGCCTCCCAGCCGGAGCACCAGGGCAAGTTCAAGCTCGGCGGCTTCAAGATGAGCAACGAGAACTACGGCATCGGTGTCCAGAAGGGCAGCGACCTCAAGGACCGGATCAACACCGCGCTCGAAAAGATGGTGTCGGACGGCTCCTGGCAGAAGTACGTGGAGAAGAACTTCGGCCCCGCCGACTACAAGAACGAGCCCGCCCCGGAGATCGGGAACGTCGTCAGCTGACGCAGTTCACCGACCGGAACGCCCGGCGCGCCGCACCACCTCGCGGCGCGCCGCGCCCTCACCCACGCGAAAGTGCGGGAGACCCGTGTTCGACTTTCTCGAAGGTTACGACCTGCTGGGAGCCTTCTGGGTCACGGTGCAGCTCGCCGTCTATTCGGCCGTCGGCTCCCTGATCTGGGGAACGCTCCTGGCCGCCATGCGGGCCAGCCCCGTCCCCCTGATGCGCGGCTTCGGAACCGGCTACGTCAACGTGGTGCGGAACATCCCGCTGACGGTGATCATCGTCTTCACCTCGCTGGGTCTCTTCCAGACGCTCGGAGTCAGCCTCGGCGCCGACGACTTCGAAACCATCAACTTCAGGCTCGCCGTGCTGGGCCTGATCGCCTACACCTCCGCGTTCGTCTGCGAGGCGCTGCGCTCCGGCATCAACACGGTGCCTGTCGGTCAGTCGGAGGCGGCGCGCGCCATCGGCCTGAGCTTCCCGCAGGTGCTGTCGCTCATCGTTCTTCCGCAGGCGTTCCGTTCCGTCGTGGGCCCGCTCGCGAACGTACTGATCGCCCTGACGAAGAACACCACGGTGGCCGCCGCCATCGGCGTCGCCGAGGCAGCGACCCTGATGCGGGAGATGATCGAGAACGAGGCGCAGCTCATCCTCATCTCGGCCATCTTCGCGTTCGGATTCATCTGCCTCACCCTCCCGACCGGACTCTTCCTCGGCTGGGTGAGCAAGAAGGTGGCGGTGAGGCGATGACGTCCGTCCTGTACGACCTCCCCGGACCCCGCGCCAGGCGGCGCAACCTCCTGTTCACCCTCGTCTTCCTGGTCGCGCTCGCGGTGCTGATCTGGTGGGTGGTGCGCAGCCTCCTCGACAAGCAGCAGCTGGAATGGATCAAGTGGGAGCCGTTCTTCACCGACGGCCGGGCCTGGACGACGTACATCCTGCCGGGGCTCAAGAACACCCTGATCGCCTCCGCCCTCGCCATGGTCATCGCGCTGCCCCTCGGAGCGCTCTTCGGGATCGCCCGGCTCTCCGACCACTGGTGGATGCGCGGCGTGGCCGGCACGGTCGTGGAGTTCTTCCGCGCCATCCCGGTGCTGATCCTCATGCTCTTCGCCAACGAGGCCTACTCGGAGTTCACCGACGTCAGCCCCGACAACCGGCCCCTGTACGCCGTGGTCACCGGCCTGGTCCTCTACAACGCCTCGGTGCTCGCCGAGGTGGTGCGCGCCGGAATCCTCTCCCTGCCGGCCGGGCAGACCGACGCCGCCAAGGCCGTCGGCATGCGCAAGGGCCAGATGATGCGGTTCGTCCTGCTGCCGCAGTCGGTCACCGCGATGCTTCCCGCGCTCGTCAGCCAGCTCGTCGTCATCGTCAAGGACACCGCGCTCGGCGGCGCGCTGCTCGGCTTCTCCGAGCTGCTGGCTTCGGTACGCCCGATGAGCGCGAACTACGGCGCGAACACCATCGCCAGCTTCACCGTCGTCGCCGTGATCTTCGTCCTGCTCAACTTCGCGCTCACCACCTTCGCCGCCTGGCTCGAAGGCCGGCTGCGGCGCGGCAGGAAGTCCACGGGCGCGGTGGTCGGCGCCGACGCGGTCGCGGACCTCGCGACGCCGGGCGAGCACATCGCCCCGCACGGCCCCGATCGCCCGAAAAGCTGAGCGAACGGCCGGGCACGGCGGCGACAATGCCGCCATGGTCGAGATCCCCGAACCGCCCCGGGTCCTGGTCGTCGAGCACGAGGCCGAGTGCCCGCCGGGACTCTGGGGCGGCTGGCTGACCGGAGCCGGTCTGCGGCTGCACGTCGTACGGCCCTACCGGGGCGATGCGCTGCCCGAGGACATCCGTCCGTACGACGGCCTGCTCGTCCTTGGGGGGTCGCCCGGGCCGCTGGACGACGAGCGCCACCCGTGGCTGCCGGCCACCCGCGCTCTCCTGCGGGCGGCGTTCGAGCGCGGCGTTCCCACGTTCGGCATCTGCCTCGGCGCCGAGCTGATGACCGTGGAGCTGGGCGGTCGTGTCGGCCGCCGCCGCACGCCCCAGGTCGGCGTGTACGAGCTGAAGGTGCTGCCCGCGGCGGCCGGCGACCCCGTCTTCGGGGGTCTGGCGGACGGCCCGCCGGCCATGCTCTGGCACCTGGAGGAGATGACCGTACTGCCGCCGGGAGCGGTCCCGCTGATCGGCGGCACCGGATCCCCGCACCAGGCTTTCCGGGTCGGCGCGCACGCGTGGGGAACCCAGTTCCATCCCGAGGCCACACCCGGGATCGTCGCCGAGTGGGCCGGGGAGAGCGACGTCCTGCGCAGGGCGGGGGCCGGTGCGGACGAGATCGTCGCACAGCTCGCCGTCGCCCGGGCCGAGACGGAACGGACCTGGCGTCCCGTCGCCCTGCGCTGGGCCACCCTCGTCGGCGGGTGCGCGGGCGGCCCGCCGCCCTCGTGAGCGGCGCCGTCCCGGCGGGCTATATTCTGCGGCCGAGAGGCGGCTGAGCAGGGCCGGCGCGAGGAAGGGGGGTGGGTTCCGTCATGGCGACACCCATGGGCACCGTGGATCTTTTCGACCAGGAGTACGTACTCGACCCCTTCCCGGTGTGGGACGGCCTGCGGGAGAACGCGCCGGTGCGCTACGAACCGGACACCGGTCTGTGGCTGGTGAGCCGGTACGACGACGTACGCGCCGTACTGCTCGACACGGACACCTTCCTGGTGGACAACGCCATGGACGCGATCGGCCGCTTCTCGGTGGCGACGCTGCGCGTCCTGGCCGGCGTCCGGTTCGCCCTGCCGCCCACCCTCGCCAGCAACGGCGGCGAGAGCCACGCGGGGTATCGGCGCGTCATGACCCGGTTCCTCAGTGCCCGGGCCGTCGCCGCGGCCGTGCCGATGATCGAGCGGGTGACGGGGGAGTGCCTGGACGAGGTCGAACGACGGCTCGACGCCGACGGGGTCTGCGACCTGGCCACCACGCTCGCGCGGGACGTTCCGCTGCGGGTCCTGCTGAACCTGCTCGGACTCCGAGCGGGCGACGGGGTGGGCATGGACACACTGACCCGGTGGAGCGACGCCTCGCTCGAACTCTTCTGGGGGCGGCCGGACGGCGCCCGGCAGATCGAGCTCGCCGGCGAAGCGGCCGACTTCTACGCCTGGCTCCGGGACCTGGTGACCGGGCCGGACGCCGGGCCCGGCACGCTGCTCGAAGCGCTGGCCGCGCACCGGCTCCCGGACGGCGCGCCGCTGAGCACGGCCGAGAGGGCCGCGGTCCTCTACTTCATCGTCATCGCGGGCCAGGCGACCACCCGGCAGATGCTGAGCATCATGTACCGGCGCGCACTGGGGGAGCCCGGGCTGTGGCGGCGCTTCGCGGACCGGCCGGCCGACGTGGCGCCCTGGACCGAGGAGGTGCTCCGGCGGGAGCCCCCCATCACCACCTGGCGGCGCGTCACCGGCCGGCCCGTCACGCTGTCCGGCGTGGACCTCCCGGCCGGCGCGCCCCTGCTGCTGATGCTGGCCTCGACCGGCTCGGACCCCGAGGTGTTCGACGACCCCGAACAGCTCTGCCCGCACCGCCCCAACCGGCGCGAGCACCTCGCTTTCGGCGTCGGGCGGCACAGGTGCTCCGGGGCCGAACTGGCCAGGGCCGAGGCCGAAGTGGTGCTGCGGATGACCGCGGCGCGACTGCCCGGCCTGCGGCTCGCGCACCCCTCGTCGCCGCCCCCGATGCTCGGGCTGCTGTCCTTCCGCGCGCCGCTGCACGTTCCGGTGGAGCGCGCCCCGTCCCACCCCGGCGGAGGGTGGGACGCGGCGGCCCGGATCAGACGGCGGCCGGCGGGTCCTGCCGCACGGTGATCGCGTTGAGGCGGATCGTGTACCGCGCGGTGTCCCCGACCGTGAGCGCCCGGACCTCCTCGGGGCCCAGCGCCACCGTGATGTTGGCGCAGAAGGCGACGGCGTGGAGCGCGTCCCCGCTCTCCTCGTCCTGGAGGGCGAACAGCAGGTTGTAGTAGTAGCTCGTGCGGTCCGCGTCCTCCCGGTAGAAGGAGAGGTGGGTGCCCTCCTGCCGGCCGAGACCCACGAACGCTCCAGTGAGCGCCCCCTCGACCGCCTCCCAGAAGGCGTCACCGGCCGACGGCAGGGGAAGAGCCTGGCGTACGGCCTCCTTCAGGGACAGGATCATGACGCTGACCGGGGCGGTCTCCTGGAGCCCCCAGCCCCGGACGATCTTCACCGTCGAGCAGTCCGGAATTCCGCTCGCCGCCCGGCTGATCTCACCGAAGTCGAAGTCCACCGTCGCCGGCGCGATCGCGTGCTGGAACCCGGCCTCGATGCTCCGCACCCGGTCCGTGTAAGACGACCCCACCTCGAAGACCGTCTTGAACGTCGTCTTCTCGGCGGCGATCTGGTCAGCCATTGTTGCTCCTGTGAGTCGGAAGTGATCGCGCCCGGCGCAAGTATGCCGTGAGCCCTTCCGCCCGCCGCACGGGGCAGGGTTCGTCCCGGTCCGTCACAGGGGGTCGCCGGGCAACCAGGACAGATCGTCCAGATCCAGCTCGGGAGCGGGCTGCTGACCGTCGGTCAGGGGCTGCTCCACCCACATGACCTTGCCGGTCGGCGTGTACCTGGTTCCCCACCGGCCGGCGAACTGCGAGACGAGGAACAGCCCGCGGCCGCCCTCGTCCGTCGTGGCGGCCCGGCGCAGATGCGGCGCGGTGCTGCTGCCGTCGGACACCTCGCAGATCAGCCCGCGCTCGTACATCAGCCGCACATGGATGGGTTCCGAGCCGTAGCGGATCGCGTTGGTGATCAGCTCGCTCAGCATGAGTTCGGTCGTGAACCCGATGTCCTCGAGCCCCCACGTCTCCAGCTGACGGCCGCACGCGGCGCGTACCGGCGCGACGGCCGCCGGGTCGGCCGGGACGTCCCAGTCGGCGACCCGGGTACGGTCCAGCAGCTGCGTGCGGGCCACCAGCAGCGCGATGTCGTCCCTGCGGTGCGCCGGCAGCATCGCGTCGAAAACGGCCTGGCAGGTCTCCTCGGGCGTCGGGTCCGACGGGTCCGCGAGGGTCCGGCGCAGCAGGCGCAGGCCGGAGTCGATGTCGCGCTCGCGGTGCTCGATCAGGCCGTCGGTGTAGAGCACGAGCCGGCTGCCCTCCGGCAGCCGTACTTCGGCGGTCTCGAACGGCAGGCCGTGCAGGCCCAGGGGCGGGAAGACCGGTACGTCGAGGAACTCCACCGTGCCGTCGGGGCGGACCAGGGCGGGCGCGAAGTGCCCCGCCGTGGCCACCGAGCACACCCCGGAGACCGGGTCGTAGATCGCGTACAGGCAGGTGGCGCCCGAGATGCCGTCGCCGCCGTCGTCCCCCTCCTCGTCGTCGATGCGCGAGACCAGCTCGTCGAGGTGGCCCAGGAGCTCGTCCGGCGCCAGGTCGAGGGCGGAGAAGTTGTGGACCGCGGTCCGCAGCCGGCCCATGGTGGCGGCGGCGTGCAGACCGTGTCCCACGACGTCGCCCACCACCAGGGCCACCCGGGCTCCGGGCAGCGGGATGACGTCGAACCAGTCGCCGCCCACCCCGGCCTGCGCGGGCAGATAGCGGTAGGCCACGTCCAGGGCGTCCTGCTCGGGCAGGACGCGCGGCAGCAGGCTGCGCTGGAGGGTCACGGCCATGGCGTGCTCGCGACTGAAGCGGCGGGCGTTGTCGATGGCGACCGCGGCCCGGGCGGCGAGTTCCTCGGCGAAGGCCAGGTCCTCCTCACCGAACCGCTCGGTGGATTCCGAGCGCCAGAAGTTCGCCATGCCCAGGACGACCCCGCGGGCCTGCAGCGGCACCGAGACCAGGGAACGGATGCCGAAGGCCAGGGCCCGGTCGGCCCCCTCCGGGTCCTGCGACCGCCAGCCGTGGGCGACGGTCAGATCGGCCTCCAGCACCGCGTGTCCGCTCGACAGAGCCGCCGCCATCGGCGTCGTGGGAACCACGAACCTGATCAGGTCGCCCACCGGCTGGAAGGGGCGGTCGGCGGGCCCGCCGACCACCGCGGCGCGGCGCATCTCGGTGTGGGCGCCGTCCGGCTCCTCGCCGCGCAGTACGGGGTCCAGCAGCTCCACCGTGGCGAAATTCGAGAACCCGGGGACGGCCACCTCCGCCAGTTCCTCGGCGGTGCGCACCACGTCCAGCGTGGTGCCGATCCGCACTCCCGCCTCGTACAGCAGCTTCAGGCGCTCCCGGGCGACCTCCGCCGCGCCGGTCAGCGCCCGCAGGTCCGTCGTGTCCCGGAGCGTGGCGGCGGTGCCGGGGAATCCGCCGTACGGGGCGGTCGGCCGGGTGTTGACGGCCAGCAGCCGGTCCCCGGCCAGATGGACCGCGTCGGTGACGCTGCGGCCGGAGACCAGGAGCCTGGTGATGGAGTCGTCGAGGCCCAGGTCGGTGATGTGGCGCCCCTCCGCGCCGGGGGGCAGTTCGAGGAGCCTGCGCGCCTCGTCGTTGGCCAGCGTCAGCCGTCCGTCGTCGTCGACGATGAGCACGCCCTCCCGGACGGCGTGCAGAACGGCGTCATGGTGCTCGTACATCCGGGTCATCTCGGTCGGCCCGAGGCCGTGCGTCTGTCGCCGCAGACGCCTGCTCACCAGGACGGCGCTGCCGGTGGCCAGAGCGAGGGCGGCGGCCCCGGAACCGAGGAGCATCGGCAGATGGCGGTCGACGGCGTCCCCGACGTTGTCGATCGTCACACCGGCTGCGACCAGCCCGACGACGGTGCCGGCGGTGTCGGTGACGGGGACGACGGCCCGCGCCGCGTCGTTGGGGGCGCCCTCGAAGATCTCCGTGAAGGGCTTTCCGGCCGTGGCCCGGTCGACGCCCTCGGCGCGCCCGCCGACCAGCGTCGGGTCGGTGTCGGCCAGCCGGGTGCCGTCCGGGCTCATCACCGCTATGAAGTCCACCCCCGAACCCCGCTGGGCTGCTTCCACGTGTGCGCGCAGCGCGGACGTGGGATCGGGGGAGCGCAGCGCCTCGACGGTGCCGGGGGCGTCCGCGAAGGCCTCCGCGGTGGCGAGCGAGCGGTTACGGGCGTCCTGCTCGCTGTCGTTGCGCGTCTGGAACGCGAGCGCGACCACGGCGGCCGTGATGAGCAGCACGGCGACGACGATCTGGAGGACGAGCACCTGACCGGCGGCGCTGCGTACCTCCAGCCGGGAACGCACCCCTCGCCGAGACGAGCGCGGTGACCCGACACCCCTGGGTCGTCCGGGACGTCCGCTCATGACCCATTTTTAGCATTTTGTGCGAATTGTCGGGCGTGCAATTGGTCTGCCTGCCCCGGCGAGGCGCCCGCAAGGGTCTCGCCGGGGCAGGCAGCGGGTTCTTCTAGTACGGGCCGTTCACGTTGTCGATCGAGCCGTACCGGTCGGCGGCGTAGTTGCACGCGGCGGTGATGTTGGCGACCGGGTCGTAGCTGTCCATCGAGGTGCCGGGCACGTGGTAGGCCGCGAAGGTGGGCGCGATGACCTGGAGCAGGCCCTTGGACGGCGTACCGGCCACGGCGTTGGAGTCCCAGTTGTTGATGGCCCTCGGGTTGCCCGACGACTCGCGCATGATGTTGCGGTGGATGCCCTCGTACGTGCCGGGGATGCCGTGCTTGGCCATGATGGCCAGCGACTCCTTGATCCAGCCGTCCAGGTCGTTCGTGTACGCCGTGGTCTCGGCCACGGCGGCACGGGCCTGCGAGCGGTCGGCGCGCTCGGCGGCCGGAGTGGGCTTGGCCTTGGGCTTCGCGGGCGCCTTGGCCTTCGCGCCGATCGTCAGCTCGAGGCCGGGGTGGATCAGCGAGGGCTTGTCGCCGATGACCGAGCGGTTGTCCTCGTACAGCTCTTTCCAGCCGCTCAGCGAGTGGGCGTCGGCGATCTTGGAAAGGGAGTCACCCGCGACCACGGTGTAGGTCTTGGGGGCGGCCTTCGCGGCGGCCGGGGCGGCGGCGGGCTGCGCCGCGCCCGCGGTGGTCGCGCCCAGCAGGGGCAGGATCAGCGCGGCGCCACCGGTGCCGGCGGCGATGAAGCCGCGGCGGAGCGATCTGACCTGGGAACGGCGGTGCTTACCCTTCGAGGGCATGACGAATTCCTCTCCGTCGCCTGCGAGGTGAGCTGTCGGGTTCGGGCTGGAGATGCCCGGTCGCACAGTCCGTGCGACTTCACCCCGAGCCGTTCCGGATTCCCGGATCGGCGGCTTACCTGGGTCCCCCGCTCCTGCCGTACGTGAGTGTGAGTGGGTTTGGATTCCGGACGGCGGCAGGATTCGGCGGTCCACCCGGATTGGGGGTGACCGTAAGCGAGAGGGGCCGGGAAGAACAAGCCCCGCATTCGCCGGAGCAATCGCAGCGCGTATCGGGGGCGTGGGAACTCCTGTCACTGTGCGTGGGCGGAAAACCCAACTTTCTTTCTGCGGACAGGAACTGACGATCGGCCGAACTTCCGCTTTCCTTCGCGGACGTGACTGGTATCACGAGCGATGGCACGCGACGGCCTTTCAGGCAAACCACCCACGTGGGTCATTTCCTGTCCGAAACGGGCATCTTGTCGGTCCAGTGAGGTGAAGGACCCTCCTGTGGAAGGGAGTTGGTGTCCCTCTGGTGGCGTCGCGGGGTGCGCCGCACTCGGTTCGGCCGAATCGGTCGCGCCAGAAGTGGGGCAAAAAGGAGCAGATGGATATAAAAATCTCGGGGAGGGTACCCGCTGATCATGACTGAGAACAGGAATAGGCCGCTGGCCGTCGTCACCGGTGCCTCCAGTGGAATCGGTTTCGAGCTGGCCAAGCAATTTGCGGAAAACGGATTCGATCTCGTACTGGCTGCCGAGAATTCGGAGATCGGTGCGGCGGCGGACGGGGTGCGGGCCCTCGGAGCCGGTGTCCACGCCGTGCGGACCGATCTGGCCACCCGGGAAGGTGTCGAACACCTGCTCGGCGCCGTCGCGGCGACCGGGCGGCCCGTCGACGCCGCCGCGCTCAACGCCGGCGTCGGCCAGGGCGGAGCCTTCCTCGACACCGACGTCGAGGACGAGGCGCGCGTGATCGACCTCAACATCACCGCCACCGTGCGGCTGGCGAAGGGCCTGCTGCCGGACATGGTGGCGCGTGACCGGGGCCGCCTGCTGTTCACGTCGTCCATCGCCGCGACCGCGCCCGGGTCCTTCCACGCCGTCTACAACGCCACCAAGTCCTTCGTGCAGTCGTTTGCCCAGGCGCTGGGGGACGAACTCAGGGGCACCGGTGTGACGGTCACCTCCCTGATGCCCGGGGCCACGGAGACGCCCTTCTTCCACCGCGCCGGCATGGACGACACCCGGGTCGGGCGGCAGAAGAAGGACGACCCCGAAGAGGTGGCCCGTCAGGGCTTCGAGGCGCTGATGGCCGGCCGGAGGAAGATCGTCGCCGGATCCGTGAAGACCAAGGCGCAGGGGCTCGTGAGCAGGTTCGTCCCCGACAGCCTCAAGGCGGCCGCGCACCGCAGGACGGCGCAACCCGGTTCCGGCGCGTCGAAGTGAGCGCCCCGGCGGGCGTCACGGAAGTGGCGTGCCGCCGGTGGCGTTGACGATCTCGGCCGTGATGTAACTCGCCTGCGGGGAGGCGAGGAACACGTACGCCGGGGCCATTTCCGCCGGTTGCGCGGGCCGCCCCAGCGGCGCCTGCTTTCCGAACTCCGTGGTGTCCGGCATGGTCGCCGGGATAAGCGGCGTCCACACCGGACCCGGGGCGACCGCGTTGACGCGGATTCCGCTGGACGCCACCATCTGCGCGAGCCCCTGGGTGAAGGCGACAATGGCGGACTTCGTCATGGCGTAGTCGAGCAGATGCGGGCTCGGCTTGTACGCCTGGACGGAGGAGGAGTTGATGATGCTGCCCCCCTCCGGAATATGAGGGAGCGCCATCTTCGACAGCCAGAACATGCCGTAGAGATTCGTCTTCATGACGCGGTCGAATTGCTCGGTGGAAATGGATCCGATACCGTCCGGCTGGGACATCTGATAGGCGGCGTTGTTCACCAGGATGTCGATGCGGCCGAATTCCGAGACGGCCCGCTCGACGAGCGACCGGCACTGTTCCTCTTCCCGGATGTCACAGGCCACCGCGACGGCTTCGCGACCCGCGTCCTCGATCAGCCGTGAGGTCTCGGCCGCGTCCTTGTCCTCCTCCGGCAGATGCGTGAACAGCACGTCGGCGCCCTCGCGCGCGAAGGCCAGACACACCGCCCGGCCGATCCCCGAGTCGCCGCCGGTCACCACCGCGGCGAGGCCGCGCAGCAGCCCGTTCCCCCGGTACGACTCCTCTCCGTGGTCCGGCGGCGGATCCATCGGACCGGTCCATCCCGGGTGCTCCTGCTCCTGGTCCGGCAGCTTCGGCCGCGGGTGCTTCGTGACGGGGTTCTTCACCTCGCGGTTCTCGTCGTTCATGCAGCTCTCCTGCCTGGTCGGGGGTGTGACCCACCTTGGGTTCCCCGAAGCCGCGGACTCGAATCAGAGCAACGCCCGTCCGCCGGGCGGCGGGTGCCGCGGGGTCGTTCCGCACCGGCGCGGCGCGGCCGGGGGCGCGCGCGTTCACGGGGATGATTCGAACGGGAAACTGCTGTCGAGCGGGCGAAACGGTGATCTTCGGTATGCGCGTCCTGTGTACGGCGATGCTCTCCCCCTCCCAGACCCGCGAGGCCCTGCGCTTCGCGCTCCTGCTGTCCGGCGCGGGGCATCACGTGCACGTCGCCACCGAGGAGCACCTGCTCGGCCTGTTCCTCGACGAGGGCGTGAGCGCGACCGCCTGCCTGCCGAGCCTCTTCGGGGACGCGACGGCCGCCGGGGAGGAGACCCGGGAGGCCGTCGACCTGCTCCACAGCGGCACCGCGTCCGCCGGGACGGCGGCGCTCGTACTGGCGGGCCCCCACCTGCTCGGCCACTTCAAGGCGCTGGACGCGGTGGCCCACGACTTCAAGCCGGATCTGCTGCTGCGCGACGCGATGGACGTCGCCGCCTGCCTCGTCGCCGAGAAACTGGCCGTGCCCCATGTGGCGATGCCGTCCGGCGCGAAGGGCTTCACCGACCCGGTCGCCCTGCTCCCCCTTCTCGACCAGTGGCGTTTCGCGGCGGGTCTGCCGCCGCAGGGCGACCCCGGATCCCTGACGGCGTACGGGCACCTCGACTACCTCCCGCCGGCCTGGACGTTCGCCCCGCATCTCCCGCGGCCGCTCGCCTACCGGCAGCCCGCCTACGCCGAGCCCCGCGCGAAGCTCCCCAGCTGGATCGTCGGCCTGCCCACCGACCGGCCCCTGGTGTACGCCGGGATCGGCTGCACCATGCCGCTCTTCCTGCCCGCCACGGACGGGCACCGCCCACCGCCCGGGCGGCCGGACCCGGCGACCGTCCTGCGGTCGATGATCGAGGGACTCTCCCGGCTCGACTGCAACGCCGTCGTGTCGACCAGCGGCGTGGCCGTCGGCGCCGTCGACTCCGCGCCCCACGTGCACGTCGTCGACTCCGTGCCGCAGCCGCTCCTGCTGGAGGCGGCGGACCTCTTCCTCACCCACGGCGGCTACGCGGGCGTACGGGAGTCGATCAGCACCGCGACCCCCATGGCGGTGCTGCCCCGCACGGCCGACCAGCCCATGAACGCCCGGCGCGTCACGGAGCTCGGCATCGGCCACGAGGTCACGGATCCCACCCCCGGCGGGATCGCGTCGGCGTGCCGCCGCCTGCTCCAGGACGACTCGGTCCTGCGGCGGGTGAAGCAGGCCCGTCTGGCCTCCCTCGCTCTGCCCACCGTCGAGACGGCCGTCGGTGACCTGGAAAGCCTGGTCAACCACCACACGGCCGCACAATGAAACGCGCGTGTGGTACGTACGGGTGACCGAAGCCGAGACGGCACCGACGATCTGGAGGAGTGGGCAGATGGCGCACGAACGAGCGGGACAACCGGCCGGACCGGACGATCTCACGGACGTGGCCCGGCTGGTGACGGCGTACTACGCCCTGCACCCGGACGTACGCGAGCCGGACCAGCGGGTCGCCTTCGGCACCTCGGGGCACCGCGGATCCTCGCTGGCCACGGCCTTCAACGAGGACCACATCGCCGCGACCAGCCAGGCGATCTGCGAGTACCGGAGCCAACAGGGCGTCGACGGGCCGCTGTTCCTCGGCGCCGACACCCACGCGCTGTCCGAGCCGGCCCGGGTGACGGCCGTCGAGGTCTTCGCCGCCAACGACGTGACCGTGCTCATCGACTCGGCCGACGGCTACACCCCCACCCCGGCGGTGTCCCACGCCATCCTCGTCCACAACCGCGGGCGCACGTCCGGCCTCGCCGACGGCGTGGTCGTCACCCCGTCGCACAACCCGCCCGTGGACGGCGGCTTCAAGTACAACCCGCCGAGCGGCGGTCCGGCCGGATCCGAGGCGACCGGCTGGATCCAGGACCGGGCCAACGCCATCATCGCGGACGGTCTGAAGGGCGTACGGCGGCTGCCGTACACCAGCGCCCTCGCCGCGCCCACCACCGGCCGCCACGACTTCCTCGGCCAGTACGTCAGCGACCTGCCCTCCGTCCTCGACCTCGACGCCGTACGCGCGGCGGGCGTGCGCATCGGCGCCGATCCGCTGGGCGGGGCGTCGGTCGCGTACTGGGGCCGCATCGCGGAGCAGCACCGTCTGGATCTGACCGTGGTCAACCCGCGGACCGACCCGACCTGGCGTTTCATGACGCTGGACTGGGACGGAAAGATCCGTATGGACTGCTCCTCGCCGCACGCCATGGCCTCGCTGATCGACGCGCGCGACCGCTACCAGATCGCCACGGGCAACGACGCCGACGCCGACCGCCACGGCATCGTCACGCCGGACGCCGGCCTGATGAACCCCAACCACTACCTCGCCACCGCCATCGGCTACCTCTACGCCCACCGCGACCAGTGGCCCGCGGGCGCCGGGATCGGCAAGACGCTGGTGTCGTCCGGCATGATCGACCGGGTCGCCGCCGACCTCGGGCGCGCACTCGTCGAAGTGCCCGTGGGCTTCAAGTGGTTCGTCGACGGGCTGTCGAAGGGCGCGCTCGGCTTCGGCGGCGAGGAGTCCGCCGGCGCGTCCTTCCTGCGCCGTGACGGCTCGGTGTGGACCACCGACAAGGACGGCATCATCCTGGCCCTGCTCGCCTCGGAGATCCTCGCCGTCACCGGAAAGTCGCCCTCCGAGCACTACGCGGCGCTCACCGCCCGCTTCGGCGAGCCCGCCTACGCCCGCGTCGACGCCCCGGCGACGCGGGAGGAGAAGGCGGTACTGGCACGCCTCTCGCCCCAGCAGGTCACCGCGGACACCCTGGCCGGGGAGCCGATCGCCGCCGTACTCACCGAGGCCCCCGGGAACGGCGCTCCCATCGGCGGGATCAAGGTCACCACCGAGAACGCCTGGTTCGCCGCCCGCCCGTCCGGCACCGAGGACGTCTACAAGGTCTACGCCGAGTCCTTCCTCGGCCCCGACCACCTCGCGCGGGTCCAGGAGGAGGCCAAGGCCGTGGTGTCGACGGCGCTGGCGGGCTGACCGGCCCCTGTCGAGAGAGGTACGGTCTAGAGATATCTTGATGTCAAGCAATGTTGCAGACGTGGAGCGGAGCACCCGGTGACTGACTCGACCATCATCTACACACACACCGACGAGGCCCCGGCCCTGGCGACGTATTCGTTCTTGCCTGTGGTCGAGGCCTACGCCTCGACGGCCGGTGTCACGGTGGAGAGCCGCGACATCTCGCTCGCGGGGCGCATCATCGCCAGCTTCCCGGAGCACCTTCAGGAGAACCAGCGCATCGAGGACGCGCTCGCCGAGCTCGGCGAGCTGGCCAAGACGCCCGGTGCGAACATCATCAAGCTTCCGAACATCTCGGCCTCGATCCCGCAGCTGAAGGCGGCGATCGCCGAGCTCCAGGAGCAGGGCTACGCGCTGCCGGACTACCCGGACGACCCGAAGACCGACGCGGACAAGGACGTCCGCGCGCGCTACGACAAGGTCAAGGGCAGCGCCGTCAACCCCGTGCTGCGCGAGGGCAATTCCGACCGCCGCGCCCCCGCGTCGGTCAAGAACTACGCCAAGAAGCACCCGCACCGCATGGGCGCCTGGTCGGCCGACTCCAAGACCAACGTCGCGCACATGGACACCGACGACTTCCGCTCCACCGAGAAGTCCGCCGTCATCTCCGAGGCCGGCGCCCTGCGCATCGAGCTCGTGGGCGACGACGGCACGACCACCGTCCTGCGTGAGTCGGTGCCCGTCCTCGCGGGCGAGGTCGTCGACGCGGCCGTCATGCGCGTCGCGGCGCTGCGCGAGTTCTTCACCGCGCAGGTGGCCCGCGCCAAGGCCGAGGGCGTGCTGTTCTCCGTGCACCTGAAGGCCACGATGATGAAGGTCTCCGACCCGATCATCTTCGGCCACGTGGTGCGCGCGTTCTTCCCGAAGACCTTCGCGCAGTACGGCGAG
This sequence comes from Streptomyces sp. NPDC046122, assembly GCF_056429965.1. Classification (NCBI taxonomy): domain Bacteria; kingdom Bacillati; phylum Actinomycetota; class Actinomycetes; order Kitasatosporales; family Streptomycetaceae; genus Streptomyces; species Streptomyces sp. NPDC046122. The sequence continues at coordinate 296,955 of NZ_JBWKLQ010000003.1, forward strand.
GCGCTCGCCGGCGCCGGCCTGTCGCCCAACGACGGCCTCGGCGGCATCCTCAAGGGCCTGGACTCGCTGCCGGCCGGTGCCGAGATCAAGGCGTCCTTCGAGGCCGAGCTCGCCGAGGGCCCGGCCCTCGCGATGGTCGACTCGGACAAGGGCATCACCAACCTGCACGTACCGAGCGACGTCATCGTCGACGCCTCGATGCCGGCCATGATCCGCACCTCCGGCCACATGTGGGGCCCGGACGGCCAGGAGGCCGACACCCTCGCGGTCCTGCCGGACAGCAGCTACGCCGGCATCTACCAGGTCGTCATCGACGACTGCCGCGCGAACGGCGCGTTCGACCCGGCCACGATGGGCTCGGTGCCGAACGTCGGCCTCATGGCCCAGAAGGCCGAGGAGTACGGCAGCCACGACAAGACCTTCGAGATCCCGGCCACCGGCACGGTCCGGGTCGTCGACGCGGCCGGCAACGCCGTCCTGGAGCAGGCCGTCGGGGCGGGCGACATCTTCCGCATGTGCCAGACCAAGGACCTGCCGATCCAGGACTGGGTCAAGCTGGCCGTCACCCGCGCCCGCGCGACCGGCGTCCCGGCCGTGTTCTGGCTCGACGAGACCCGCGCGCACGACGCGCAGCTCATCGCCAAGGTCCGCACGTACCTCGCCGAGCACGACACCGAGGGCCTGCAGATCGAGATCATGTCCCCGGTCGAGGCGACCGCGTTCTCCCTGGAGCGCATCCGCCGCGGCGAGGACACCATCTCGGTGACCGGCAACGTCCTGCGCGACTACCTGACCGACCTGTTCCCGATCCTCGAACTCGGCACAAGCGCGAAGATGCTGTCGGTCGTCCCGCTCATGAACGGCGGCGGACTGTTCGAGACCGGCGCCGGCGGCTCCGCGCCCAAGCACGTGCAGCAGCTCGTCAAGGAGAACTACCTGCGCTGGGACAGCCTGGGTGAGTTCCTCGCCCTCGCGGTGAGCTTCGAGCACCTCGCGCAGACGACGGACAACGCGCGCGCCCAGGTGCTCGCCGACACCCTCGACCGCGCGACCGCGACCTTCCTGGAGGAGGACAAGTCGCCGAGCCGTCGCCTCGGCGGCATCGACAACCGCGGCAGCCACTTCTACCTGGCGCTGTACTGGGCCCAGGAGCTGGCGCGGCAGACCGCAGACGCCAAGCTCGCGGAGGCGTTCGCGCCGCTCGCCAAGACGCTGGCCGAGCAGGAGCAGACCATCGTCGGCGAGCTGATCGCGGTGCAGGGCTCGCCGGCCGACATCGGCGGCTACTACCGTCCCGACGCCGCGAAGGCCGCGGCCGTCATGCGTCCGTCGGCGACGTTCAACGAGGCCGTCGCGACGCTCGGCTGACGCGGTAGCGCCTGACGCGTCCCGCCGTACGCCCCGGCGTACGGGCCGCCCCGGTCCGCCTTCGCGCGGGCCGGGGCGGACCCGTGTCCACCGGCCTCAGACCTGGGTGTCGCCCGGCGTCAACTCGCGTACGCGGCCAGCCAGTTCCCGCTGGAAGAAGTCCATGAAACCGTCCGGGTCGGGGCCCGCGTTCTGCATGACCAGCCGGTCGAAGCCCGCGTCGACGAACGGCTGCGCCACCTCGACGTACCGGGCCGGATCCGTGCCGCAGGCGAACTTCTGGAGGATGTCCTCCTCCCGCACCGTCGTGGTCGCCGCGTCGAAGTTGACCGGGTTGGGCAGCTCGCTCATGACCTTCCACCCGGTCACCGCCCAGCGCGAGGTCTCCAGTGCGGCCTTGGCGGCGGTGCGCTCGTCGGCCGCCCAGGCCATCGGGACCTCCGCGTAGCGCGGGCCGTCGCCGCCCGCCTCGCGGTACTGCCGCACGATGTCCGGCTTGTCCTCGGTGGCGAACAGGCCGTCGCCGAGCTCCGCGGCGATCCGCGTCGATGCCGGGCCGCTCGCCGCCACCGCGATCAGCGGCAGTTCCTCGGGCAGGTCGAACACCCGGGCGTCCGCCAGCCGCAGGTGCTTGCCGTCGTACGACTGGTAGCCGCCGCGCCACAGCAGCCGGATGATCTCCAGGGCCTCGCGGAGCATCTCGTGGCGCGTGCTGACGGCGTCGGGGAACCCCACGCCGACGACGTGCTCGTTGAGCCGCTCGCCGGAGCCGACGCCGAGGACGAACCGCCCGTCCGACAGCAGGGCGAGCGTCGCCGCGGCCTGCGCGACGATCGCCGGGTGGTAGCGCACGGTCGGGCACGTCACACCGGTCGCCAGGCCGATTCGCGAGGTCTTCGCCGCGATGCTTCCCAGGACGCTCCAGGCGAACGGCGAATGGCCCTGGTTGTCGAGCCAGGGATGGTAGTGGTCGCTGATCTCGACGAAGTCGAAACCCGCCTGCTCCGCCAGCACCGCCTGCCGCACCAGCTCCGCCGGGCCGAAGGCCTCGGCGGCGAGCTTGTAGCCGATCTGCATCTGCTCCCCTTCCTCACGTGTCCTCGCGCTGTCCTCGCGCACCAACCGGTCGTCCGCGCAGAGGTACCCCCTCCGTCGGGGGTGCGCCCCGGCTTTCACCCGGTCGGTCCTCTCCCGGGAAGCGGAGCGCGGCCCGGCGGCGGCCGGGCAATCGGATGACGCCGGTCCGGTGACGCCGTGGCGCGTTGGCCGCCGTCCCCGGGCGGGCGTAGGAAGTGGGAGGGAGCCGGCCCGGGGTGGCGAAGCCCCGGGCGGCTCTCTTCGCCATGAGGCACGAGGATGGGAAGACGAGACGTGACAACAGCCAGAGAGATCATGACCCCCGGCACCGAGTGCATCGGAGCGGACGAGACGGTGCTGGTCGCCGCCCGGAAGATGACGGAACTGGGCGTGGGCGCCCTGCCCATCTGCGGCACCGACAACAAGCTCAAGGGCATGCTGACCGACCGCGACATCGTCGTGAAGGTCCTGGGCGCCGGCAAGGACCCCGCGCAGACCAACGCAGGCGAACTCGCGCAGGGCGAGGCGGTGACCATCGGCGCCGACGACGACGCCGACGAGATCCTGCGGACCATGACCTCGCACAAGGTCCGCCGGCTGCCCGTCATCGACGGGCACGACCTGGTCGGCATCGTCGCGCAGGCCGACGTCGCCCGCGCGCTTCCCGACCCGCAGGTGGGCGACCTCCTCCAGGCGCTGTCCACGGACTGACCGGCGGCCGCCCGCACGGGCCCGCACACGACCGGGCCGGACGCGTCGCCTCGCGTCCGGCCCGGTCGTGTGCGGCCCGCACGGCGCGGTCTCAGGACTGCTTGCCCCGGCCCGACAGGGCGTCGCGCATCCGGTCCACGAGTCCCGCCCCCGGAGCCAGCAGCTTGTTCGCCGGCGGCTTGTCGGGAGCGGAGGGGTGCGGACGAGTCGGCGCCGTCTTCTTGGCCTGCCGCACCTTCTCGCCCAGCTCGTTCAGCATCTCGGGCGTGCACGCCTCGCGGAGCCGGGGGAAGAGGTTGTTCTCCTCGTCCAGGACGTGCGTCCTGATCTCCGTCATCAGCTTGCCCACCAGCATGTCGAACTGCGGATCGTCCGCCTCGTAGTTCTCCAGGTCCTTCATGGTCCGCTCGGCCTCGGCGTGGTCCTCCAGCTCCTTGTCGGCCAGCGCGTCACCGCCCGGGACGTGCTCGCGGACCGCCGGGTAGAGGTACGCCTCCTCCGCGACCGAGTGGCGGACCAGTTCCATCGTCGCCTGGTCCGCGTACACCTTCCGTTGGCTGTCGCCGGCCGGAAGCTCCTCGATGTTGGTGAACAGCTCCTCCACCTCCTGATGGTCCGTGGTCAGTTCCGTGATGACGTCTCCGCCGTGTCCCATGGTGTCGCTCCTCGCTGTGTTTGGTGTGACCCGGGCCACGGCCTCGTCGTGACCCGTGCCCTTTCCCCGCCGGAAAGCGGGGGGTAGCGTTCCGGTCTTCGAACCCGACGTATTCGGACGGCCCGGACATGCCCGCAGATCTCTCCCCGCTGATAGCGGCGACCGCGCAGTGGCTCACCCGCGCCTACCCGTCGGGCGGCGGCGCGATGGACTCCGCTCTCTGCGAGGCGCAGGCCCGGCAGGCGGTGACGGTCGCCGCGTGGCTGCGCTATCCGACCCCGATGGACGCCGCGCTCGTCGCGGTGGCCGGCCCCGGGGGATCGGACCGGCTCGACTGGGTCACCGGGTCCGAAGGCGCCGGTGACGACCCCGACTCGTACGCGTGGCGCACCTGGGTCGACGAAATCGTGGCGAGCTGGGCGGCGTGCCTGCTCGGCGCCCCCGCGCTGGCCGAGGCCGCGGTGAGCGCGCTCGCACAGTCACCGCACACGTCCGGTACGCCGGTCGGGTTCCGGCGCCTGCTCACCCCCGGCGCCCGCGACCGGCGGGCCGCGGTGCTGCTGCGCCACCCCGACCTGCTCGCGCCCGTGGCCGACCTCCACCACGGCCTGCTCCTCGACCGCCTGAAGCCCGGGCCGGCGCTGATCGCCTGAGACCCGGGCCGACGCGGACCGGCGGGCACGCCGGCCCGGTGGGGGCGGTCTACTTGCCGACTTCCTTGTTGATCGCAGCGGGGGAGTCGTACTCCTTCTCCGGCAGGGACTTGAGGGCCTCCTTGACCTCGCGGCCGGCACCGTTCTTCTCCGCCTTCTCGAGGATCTGCTCCTTCGAGGCGGGGTAGCTGACGCCGCCGAGGGACTTCTGCATTTCGATCGGGTTCACCTTCATGGGCCGATACATGCCACGCCCCGCCGGGCACGCATGCCTCCCACCGGTCCTGTCACCGCTATGGAGCACAGCCGCCGGGGGCCGCCCGTCAGTCCCGGCGCCGCAGCGGGCCCCAGACGCCCTCCTGCCGGGCGACCTCCGCGGCGGCCTCCTCGATCACCCGGCGGTCGATCCGGCCGACCGGCTCCACGTCCCCGACCAGCGGCTCGTTGTCCGGACCGCGGCCCCTCTCACGCCCGCGCAGCACCCAGGGGTGCACGTCCGGGCCCTTCTCGCGCGGCAGGTGCGAGTAGTCGTGGAGCCGGCGGGCCACCCACACGTGCACCGGCCGGTCCTCCCACCACGCCTCCACGTCGAGCGGGTTCGCGCTCAGGCCCGGCATGGGCACGCCCGTCAGTTCGTCCCTGCTGGACACCGACGGCAGGTCCGCCGCGGGGCCGCGCGACCAGCGCACGTACAGGTGATCGCCGCGCTCGACGAGTCGGGCCAGGTCGTCGAGGGTGCGCAGCAGGGGCAGATCCTCCGGAGTGCTCATGTCCGTACACATTCCTCACCACGCGCGCTTGTCACGGCAGAGAAGCGCGGGCACTCCCGTGGGCGGCGGGGAAACGGGCGCCCGCCTCCGCGCTCCTCACGTTCCGTGGCTCACCCGGCTGCACTACATCACCGCGCCGTCCGCCCCACGAGGGCCGACGCTGATCGGAGGTTCAGCCCCTCGGGTCGGAGGAGATCGAAATGAACGCCGCTTTCTCGCGCGACTGGGAACACGCCGTCGTCACCGGCGGTGCCGGTTTCGTCGGTTCGCATCTGTGCACCGCACTGCTGGACGCGGGCGCGGCAGTCACCTGTGTGGACGACTTCAGCACCGGCCGGCCCGAGAACATATCCGAGCTGCTCGACCGACCCGGCTTCACGCTGGTCGAGCAGAACGTCTCGGAACCGTTCGACGTCGCCCGGCAGCCCGACCTGGTCCTGCACTTCGCTTCCCCCGCCTCGCCCGCCGACTACCTGCGGCTGCCGCTGCACACCATGGAGGTCGGCAGCCTCGGCACCCGCAACGCCCTGGCCCTCGCGCACCGCGCCGGAGCCCGCTTCCTGCTCGCCTCCACGTCCGAGGTCTACGGCGACCCCCAGCAGCACCCGCAGAACGAGCGGTACTGGGGCAACGTCAACCCGGTCGGCCCGCGCAGCGTGTACGACGAGGCCAAGCGGTTCGGCGAGGCCCTGACCACCGCCGAGGCCGACGCCCAGGGCACCGACACCGGCATCGTGCGGCTGTTCAACACCTACGGGCCCCGCATGCGCGGCTACGACGGCCGCGCCGTGCCGACGTTCATCCGCCAGGCGCTCGCCGGCGAGCCGCTCACCGTCACCGGTGACGGACTGCAGACCCGGTCGCTGTGCTACGTCGACGACACCGTGCGCGGCATCCTCGCGGCGGCGGCCCACGGCATGCGCGGCCCCGTCAACATCGGCAACCCCACCGAGATCACCATGCTCGAACTGGCGCGGCTCGTCATCGAGCTCACCGGATCCCGCTCCGAGATCTCCTTCATCGAACGGCCGACGGACGACCCCGCCGTGCGCTGCCCGGACATCACCCTGGCCCACGACAAGCTCGAATGGGAGCCGCGGGTTCCCGCCGAAGAAGGGCTGCGACGCACCATCGCCTGGTACCGCGCCCACCCGGACAGCTGATCCGGCCGAACGCCCTCCCCGCCGCGCGCCCCGGCGCGGCCCGCCTTCGCCCCGATTCGCCGAAAGGCCTGGGACCCCCATGCGCATCCTCGGAATCAACGCTCTCTTCCACGACCCCGCCGCCGCCCTGGTCATCGACGGCCGGACCGTAGCCGCGGCGGAGGAGGAGCGGTTCTCCCGGCGCAAGCACGGCAAACGACCGGTGCCCTTCTCCGCCTGGGAACTGCCGGAGCAGGCCGCCGCCTGGTGCCTGAAGCGCGCGAACCTGCGCCCGCAGGACCTCGACGCGGTGGCCTACTCCTTCGACCCGGAACTCGCCAGGGCCGCCGAGGCGATGGGCCTGGACGACCCCTGGGACCACCTGCGGCTGACGTACGCCCGGCAGGCCCCGGCGTTCCTCAAGGCCGCCCTGCCCGGTCTCGACCCCGCCGTCGTCCGGTTCGTACCGCACCACATGGCACACGCCGCGTCGAGCGCGTTCGCCGCCTCGGACGCGCAGACGTCGTCGGTGCTGGTCCTCGACGGCCGGGGGGAGCGCGCCTCCCACCTCGCGGCCCGCCGGATCAAGGGGCGCCTGGAGGCGCTGCACGCGCAGGACCTGCCGCACTCGCTCGGACTGGTCTACGAGGAGCTGACCGAGCACCTCGGCTTCCTGCGCTCCTCCGACGAGTTCAAGGTCATGGCGCTCGCCTCGCACGGCACCCCGCGCATGCTGCCCGAGCTGCGCCGCTACGTGTATCCCACCGGCGACGGCGGCTTCCACGCCACCGGGGTCCCCTGGAGCGAACTGTGCGCGCCGCGCGGCGCCGACGAGGCGTGGACGCAGGACCACGCGGACGTCGCGGCCAGCGCGCAGGCCGTCCTGGAGGAGACCCTGCTGGACCTCGTGCGCTGGCTGCACGGCAAGACGCACGACAGCCTGCTGACCCTCGCCGGCGGCGTCGCGCTCAACTGCGTCGCCAACTCCCGGATCGCCCGCGAGGGCCCCTTCTCCCGCGTGTGGGTGCAGCCCGCCGCCGGCGACGCCGGCACCGCGCTGGGCAGCGCCCTGCTGCTCGCCGCCGGCGCCGGGGACGACCCGGAGCCGATGGCCGGCGCGGACCTCGGCCGGGACTGGTCGGACGCGGAACTCCTGGCCTGGCTGAAGACGGCGGCAGTGCCGTTCGACCGGCCGCCGGACATCGCCGCGACCGTGGCCCGGGCCCTCGCGGACAACGCGATCGTCGCCTGGTTCCAGGGCCGCTCGGAGTACGGCCCCAGGGCGCTGGGCCACCGTTCGCTGCTGGCCCACCCCGGCCACGCGGGCAACCTGGAGCGGCTGAACGACGTCAAGGGGCGCGAGCAGTTCCGGCCGGTCGCCCCCATGGTGCTGGCCGACCGCGCCGCCGAGATCTTCGACGGCCCCGTGCCGAGCCCGTACATGCTGTTCGTCCACGACGTGGTGCAGGAGTGGCGCGGGCGCATCCCGGCCGTCGTGCACGTGGACGGCACCGCCCGCATCCAGACCGTGGACCCGGCGACCGAGCCGCTGGTCGCCCGGATGCTCGGCGAGTTCGAACGGCTCACCGGTCTGCCCGTGGTCGTCAACACCAGCCTCAACACGGCGGGCAGGCCCATGGTCGACGACCCGCGCGACGCGCTGGAGTGCTTCGGCTCCTCGCCGGTGGACCTCCTGGCCATCGGCCCGTACGCGATCCGGCGCGGCGAGTTCTTCCACTCGTCGGACACGTACGACGACGGGGCGGTGCGATGACGGCGTACGGAGAGGAGACGGCGGCCACGGCGTACGCGGTGGTGATCCCGACGATCGGACGCCGCAGCCTGAACGCGTGCCTGCGGGCCCTCGCCGCCGGGACGGGCCCGAAGCCCGCGCAGGTGGTCCTGGTCGACGACCGCCGCGAGACCGGCGGCCTGCCCCTGCCGGTCGTCGTCCCCGAGGCGCTGCGGCCCGTCACCACCGTGGTGGCCGGCCGGGCGCGCGGGCCGGCGGCGGCGCGCAACAGGGGCTGGCGCGAGGCTGGACCCGTGCCGTGGGCGGTCTTCCTGGACGACGACGTCGTGCCGGGCCCGACGTGGGCCGAGGACCTCGCGGCGGATTTGGCGGCGGCGACGTACCGGACGGCCGCGGTCACCGCGCGCATCGAGGTCCCGCTGCCGCCGGACCGCCGGCCCACCGACTGGGAACGCAACACGGCGGGGCTGGCCACGGCGCGGTGGATCACCGCGGACATGGCGTACCGCAGGGAGGCGCTCGAAGCCGTCGGCGGCTTCGACGAACGGTTCCGCAGGGCCTTCCGCGAGGACGCGGACCTCGCCCTGCGGGTCCTGGCGGCGGGCTGGACGGTGGACGCGGGAAAGCGCACCACGGTCCACCCGGTCCGCCGTGCCGACCGCATGATCTCCGTACGCCTCCAGCGGGGCAACGCCGACGACGTCCTGATGAACCGGCGGCACGGCCGCGACTGGTGGACGCGCGCGGACGCGCCGCGGGGGCGCCTGCCCCGCCACCTCGCGGTGACGGGCGCCGCGCTGACGGCCCTGTCCTGCGCCGTCGCCGGACGGCGGGGCGCGGCCGCCCTGTGCGCCGCCGGGTGGCTGGCCGGTACGGCGGAGTTCGCCCGGGCCCGGATCGCACCGGGGCCGCGCACCCGCGACGAGGTCGCCACGATGGTCCTGACCAGCCTCCTCATCCCGCCGGCCGCCACCTGGCACTGGCTGCGCGGCCACGCCAAGTACCACCGGGCCCTGCCGCTCGGCCCCCACGAGGCGGCGGCCCCGCCGCGCGCCCCGCGCGAGCCGGTACAGGTACGGGTGGGGCCGTGACCCGCCACCCCACGGCGGCTCCGCCGGAACCCGCGAGCGGCCCCTGGCTGTTCGACGGCCCGCCGTCCGCCGGCCGGCGCCCCGCGCCGGGCCGGCCCGGCGCCGGCGGGCTCCCGGATCCGCGCGCGGACGGCCCCGGCGACGCCCCCCGGGCCGCGCCGGGCTCCGATCGCGCGGCGGCTCCCGCCGCCGGGCCCCCGCGTCCGCCGCTGCCGGGAGGCGAGGGCGGCGGGCTTCTCGAGGCGGTGCTCTTCGACCGGGACGGCACGCTCGTCGTCGACGTGCCGTACAACGGGGACCCGGCCCGGGTGGAGCTCATGCCGTCGGCGCGGGAGGCCGTCGACGCCGTGCGGGCGCTCGGGATCCCGGTGGGCGTGGTGAGCAACCAGTCGGGGGTCGCCCGCGGACTGCTGACCAGGCGTCAGGTGGAAGCCGTGCGGCAGCGGGTGGAGGCGCTCCTCGGGCCGTTCGCGGTCTGGGCGGTCTGCCCGCACGGGCCTGAGGACGGCTGCGGCTGCCGCAAGCCCGCGCCCGGCCTGGTGCTGGCCGCCTGCGCCCGGCTCGGCGTGTCCCCCGCGCGCGCGGTCGTCGTCGGGGACATCGGGGCCGACATGGGCGCGGCCGCCGCCGCCGGCGCGCGCGGCGTGCTGGTGCCGACCCCCGTCACCCGTCCCGAGGAGACCGCCGCGGCCGCCGAGACGGCCGCCGACCTGCCGGCGGCCGTGCGGCTCGTACTGGCCACCGACGCGGCCGGCCGGACGGGAGGCCCGCGATGACCGCGCCCCGAACGCTGGTCGTCCGCCTGGACAGCGCCGGCGACGTGCTGCTCGCCGGACCGGCCGTCCGGGCCGTCGCGGCCGGATCCTCGTACACCGCCCTGCTCTGCGGGCCGCTGGGCGTACAGGCGGCGGGGCTGCTCCCGGGCGTCGACGAGGTGCTGGTGTACGACGCGCCCTGGGTCGGGCTGGATCCCGCGCCCGTGACGCGCGAGGACACCGGCGCGCTGCTGGAGGAGCTGACGGCCCGCCGCTTCGACCGCGCCCTCGTGCTCGTCTCGTACCACCAGAGCCCCCTCCCGGCCGCCCTGCTGCTGAAACTCGCGGGCGTGGGCCGGATCGCCGCCGACAGCGAGGACTACCCCGGCGCGCTCCTCGACCTGAGGCACCACCGGCTGCCCCACCGCCACGAGGCCGAGGCCGCCCTCGACCTGGCGCGGGACGCCGGCTTCCCCCTGCCGCCCGGCGACGACGGGACCCTGCGCATCAGCCCCCCGCCGCCCACCGCCCACCTGACCGGACCCGGCCCGTACGTCGTGCTCCACCCCGGCGCCGCCGTCCCGGCCCGCGCCTGGAGCGCCGCGCGGGCCGCACGGGCCGCCGCCGCCCTCTCCGCCGCGGGCCACCGCGTCGTGGTGACCGGCGGCCGCGCGGAGAAGGACCTGACCGCCGAAGTGGCGGGGCGGCACGCCCTCGACCTCGGCGGGGTCACCGACCTGCACCAGCTGGCCGGGGTGCTCGCCGGAGCCCGCGTCGCGGTGGTCGGCAACACCGGCCCCGCCCACCTGGCCGCCGCCGTCGGCACGCCCGTGGCCTCCCTGTTCGCGCCGGTCGTGCCGGCCGAACGGTGGGGCCCGTACGGCGTGCCCCACGTACTGCTCGGCGACCAGGGCGCGCCGTGCGCCGGGACCAGGGCCCGGCGCTGCCCGGCGCCGGGACACCCCTGCCTCGACGGGGTCGCCGACGCGGAGGTGCTCGCCGCCGTGGCCGCACTCGGCGGCGGGACACCGCCCGAAGCGGGCCGCCCGGCGGTGCCGGGCGGCGTATCCGAGAAGGAACGAGGAGGAGCGACCGCATGAACATCCTGCTGTGGCACGTACACGGTTCCTGGACCACGGCGTTCGTCCAGGGACCGCACACCTATCTCGTTCCCGTGACCCCCGCCCGGGATCCCGACGGCCTCGGCCGGGCCCGCACCTTCACCTGGCCCGACTCCGTGCGCGAGCTGACACCCGAGGAGCTGCGGGACGCGCAGGTCGACCTCGTCGTCCTCCAGCGGCCGCACGAGCTGGAACTCGCCGAACGCTGGCTGGGCGGGCGCCGCCCGGGCCGTGACGTACCCGCCGTGTACCTGGAGCACAACGCCCCGGACGGCGACGTTCCGAATACCCGGCACCCGTTCGCGGACCGCGACGACCTCACGCTCGTCCACGTCACCCACTTCAACCGGCTGTTCTGGGACAACGGCTCCACGCGCACCGAGGTGATCGAGCACGGCATCGTCGACCCCGGGCACCAGTACACCGGCTGGCTCCCGCGCGCCGCCGTCGTCGTCAACGACCCGGTCCGACGCGGCCGTTACACCGGGACGGACCTGCTGCCGGCCCTGTCCGAGGCGACGCCGCTGGACGTCTTCGGCATGCGCACCGAGGGCCTGGCCGCACACCTCGGCATATCCGACGACCGGTGCCACACCGCCGACCTTCCGCAGAGCGACCTGCACGCCGCCCTCGCCGAACGCCGCCTGTACGTGCACCCGGTGCGCTGGACGTCGCTCGGGCTGTCGCTGCTGGAGGCCATGCACCTTGGCATGCCCGTCGTGGCACTCGCCACCACCGAGGCGGTCGAGGCGGTCCCGCCCGGCGCCGGAACGCTGTCCACCCGGCCCGAGGTGCTCGCACGCGCGGCCCGGCACTACCTGGAGGAACCGGAGGCCGCGGCCGAGGACGGCGCGCGCGGCCGCCAGGCCGTACTCGAACGGTACGGGCTCAAGCGCTTCCTGGGTGACTGGGAGCGCGTGATGACGGAGGTGCGTTCATGACATCCCTCGCCCCCCTCGGCGCGGGCGTCGGCCAGGCCGGCGCCTTGTCGATCGCGCTCGTATCGGAGCACGCCAGCCCCCTCGCGGTCCTCGGCGGAGTGGACGCCGGCGGCCAGAACGTCCATGTCGCGCGCCTTGCGGGCGCACTCGCCGACCGAGGTCACAGCGTCACCGTCTTCACCCGGCGGGACGCGCGGGACCTGCCGGACAGGGTGCCACTGCGAGCGGGCGTCGAGGTGCACCACGTGCCCGCCGGCCCGCCGGAACAGATCCCCAAGGACGAACTGCTGCCCCACATGCTCTCCTTCGGCCGCTACCTGGCCCGCGAATGGCAGATCCGGCCCCCGGACCTCGTCCACTCGCACTTCTGGATGTCGGGCCTCGCCGCGCTCCACGCCACACGCGAACTGCGGCTGCCGCTCGTGCACACCTTCCACGCGCTCGGAACGGTGAAGCGCCGGCACCAGAGGCGCGCCGACACCAGCCCGCCCGCGCGGATCGCGTGCGAACGGGAGGTGGGCCTCGGCTGCGACCGCATCATCGCCACCTGCCACGACGAGGTCGCCGAGCTGGGCCGGATGGGCATCCCCGCCGACAAGGTCGGCGTCGTCCCGTGCGGCGTCGACACCGCCGAGTTCACCCCGTGCGGACCGGTCGCCGACCGCGACGGGGCGTACCGGCACCGGCTGATCCAGCTCGGCCGCCTGGTGCCCCGCAAGGGCGCCGGGATCTCCATCGCCGCGCTGAGCAGCCTGCCCGGCACCGAGCTCCTGGTCGTCGGCGGACCGCCGGCGGACCGGCTCGACGACGACCCCGAGGTACGCCGGCTGCGCGCCCTCGCCCGCGAGGCCGGAGTCGCCGACCGTGTCCGCTTCACCGGCGGGGTGCCCGGCGACAAGGTCGCGCCGCTGCTGCGGACCGCCGACGTGGTGCTGTGCCCCGGCGACTACGAGCCGTTCGGCATCGTGCCGCTGGAGGCGATGGCCTGCGGCAGGCCGGTCGTCGCCAGCGGCGTCGGCGGGCAGCTCGACACTGTCTGCGACCCCGCCACCGGCCGGCTGGTGCCGCCCGGCGACCCCGAGGCCCTCGCCCGCGCGGTCGGAGAACTGCTCGACGACCCCGCGCTGCGGGAGGCGTGCGGGGAGGCGGGCCGCCGCCGGGTGCTGAGCCGCTACGGCTGGCCGCGCGTCGCGGCGTCCACCGAGTCCGTGTACGGCGAGGTGCTCGCGACGCTGCCCGCCGTGACGGGGGCCGTCTGACCCGTGAGCCCACCGGCGCACAGCGACCGTCGCGTATCCGACCGTCATCCGCGCAGCACCGATGTCCGAAGGAGGTGCGGGTCCGGCCGTCGTCCCCCGGACGCGGCACGCCCGACCAGCATGAACGAATCCCTTGTACTCGACGCCGCGCACCGGCACTGCCAGTCGCTGCGGGACGCGCTCACCGGCTTCCGCCGGGAGAACCTCGGCCGGCTCGCCGCCTGGGGCGCCGAACTCGCCGCCGTGCTGCCCGTCGGCGGCCGGCTGCTGGCCGCAGGCAACGGCGGCAGCGCCGCCCAGGCCCAGCACCTGACGGCCGAACTGGTCGGCCGCTACCGCGAGGAGCGCCCCGCCTACTCCGCCATCGCCCTGCACGCCGAGACGTCCAGCGTGACGGCCATCGGCAACGACTACGGGTTCGACCAGGTCTACGCCCGCCAGGTGTCGGCGCACGGCCGCCCCGGCGACGTCCTCGTCCTCCTGTCCACCTCCGGCCGCAGCGCCAACCTCATCACGGCCGCGGTGACGGGCCGGGCCGCCGGACTGCGCGTCTGGGCGCTGACGGGACCGGGCCCCAACCCTCTGGCGGAGGCGGCGGACGAGGCGCTGTGCGTCGACGCCGACAGCACGGCGACCGTGCAGGAGGCCCATCTGGTCGCCGTGCACGTGCTGTGCGAGTGCTTCGACGCGGCGGGCGGCGCGCCCGCTCCCGCCGTCTCCGGGGCCGAGGGCGAGGCCAGGGCCAGGACCGAGGTCCGGCCGGTCGTCGTCGAGCGGAGGATGTCATGACCGCGCGCAAGCCCCTGGTGGTCGTCGGGGACGTCCTGCTCGACGAGGACATCGAAGGCGTCTCCACCCGGCTGTCCCCGGACGCGCCCGCCCCCGTCGTCGACGTCACCGGCGGCCGGAGCCGTCCCGGCGGGGCGGGGCTCGCCGCGGTCCTCGCCGCCCGCGGCGGGCGCGAGGTGACGCTGGTGACCGCTCTCGGCGACGATCCGGCGAGCGAAGCCGTCCGCCGCGCCCTGCGCGGCCGGGTGCGGCTGCTGGAGATCCCCCTGGAGGGCACCCTGCCGGTGAAGACCCGGGTGCTGGCCGGCGGCCGGCCCCTGGTGCGGATCGACCGGGGCGGCGGGACGCCCGGCGAACCCGACGACGCGGTGCGCGAGGCGCTGGCGCAGGCCCACGCCGTACTGGTGGCCGACTACGGACGTGGCACCGCGAGCGCCGTGCGGCCCCATCTGGAGGCCGTGGCCCGCCGCACGCCCCTGGTGTGGGACCCGCACCCCCACGGCGACGACCCGGTGCCGGGGGCCAGGATCGTCACCCCCAACGGCGCCGAGACCTGCGCCCTCAGCTCCGCCGACGGCCAGTCCCTACGGGCCTACGCCGAGCGTGGCGGCGACCTGGCCGAGCGCTGGCGCGCCGCCGCCGTCGCCGTGACCCTCGGCGAGCGCGGCGTCCTGCTGACCCGGCCCGGGGCCGGTACGCCGATGCTCGTCCCGGCGCCGTACCGCGCCCAGGGCGACCCGTGCGGCGCGGGCGACTGCTTCGCCGCCGCCACGGCGGCGGCGCTCGCGGACGGGGCGCTCCCCGAGGAGGCCGTGCAGCGCGCCGCCGCCGAGGCCGCCGCCTTCGTGGCGGCGGGCGGTGCGGGCAACCCGGCCCTGTGGCGGACTGCGGCCGGGCCCGGCGCGCAGGAGGAGGCCCCGGAGACCGACCCCTTCGCCCTCGCGGAGAGGGTCAGGGCGCGCGGCGGCACGGTCGTCGCCACCGGCGGCTGCTTCGACCTGCTGCACGCCGGTCACGTCGGGCTGCTGGAGAGCGCCCGCCGGATCGGCGACTGCCTCATCGTCTGCCTCAACTCCGACGCGTCGCTCACCCGCCGCAAGGGACCGGGCCGCCCGCTCAATCCGGTCGAGGACCGGCTGCGGGTGCTCGCGGCACTCGGCAGCGTCGACGCCGTCGCCGTCTTCGAGGAGGACACCCCGGAGGCCCTGCTGAGCCGGCTGCGCCCCGATGTCTGGGTCAAGGGCGGCGACTACTCCGTCGAGGACCTCCCCGAGGCGGAGGTGCTGCGCGCGTGGGGCGGACAGGCGGTAGTCCTCCCGTACCTGGTCGGCCGCTCCACCACGCGGCTGGCCCACCGCGCGGCGCAGGCCGCCGTGCCGGTGAAGCCGTCCCCGCCCTGAGCCGGACCCGGCCCCGCGCACCCACGCCAACGAGGAGAGGCACCCAGCGACATGAGCGCCGACAAGCGGACACCGCCGCTCACGGGCGGCGGCGAGGCCACGGACCGGATCCCGGACCCGGCACCCCGGCCGCGAGTCCTGGTCCTGAGGGCCCTCGGGCTCGGCGACCTGCTGACCGCCGTGCCCGCCCTGCGCGCGCTGCGGCGCGGCCTGCCGGAACACGAGGTGGTGCTGGCCGCCCCCGAGCGGCTGGCGGAGGCGGCGGCCGCGACGGGTCTGGTGGACCGGCTGCTGCCCGCGTCCGCCCCCGGCCGGGCGGTGCCCGCCGAACTGGCCTGGGACGGCCCCGCACCCGACGTCGCCGTGGACCTGCACGGCAACGGCCCGCCGAGCCACCTGCTGCTCCAGCGGCTCGGGCCGCAGCGGCTCTTCGCGTACGCCCACCCCGGGACGCCCGGCGTCGCGGGCCCCACGTGGCGGCCCGACGAACACGAACGGCACCGCTGGTGCCGGCTGCTCGACTGGTACGGCATCCCGGCGGACCCGGAGGACCTGCGCATCCCGCCGCCCGCCGTCGCCTCACCGGCGCCGGGCGCGGTCGTGGTGCACCCGGGCGCCGACGCCGCCGCCCGCCGCTGGCCGCGTGAGCGGTTCGCGGCCGTGGCCCAGGCGCTGCACCGCGCGGGTCACCGGGTCGTGGTGACCGCCGGTGCGGGGGAGGGCCCGTCGGCCCGGCAGGTGGCGGCGGAGGCGGGGCTCGCCCCGGAGGCGGTCCTGGGCGGCGCGGGCGACGTGCCGTTCGCCCGGCTCGCCGCGCTCGTGGACCGGGCCCGCTGCGTGATCGTCGGCGACACCGGTCTCGCCCACCTGGCGTCGGCGCTCGCCACCCCCTCCGTCGTCCTGTTCGGCCCCGTCGCCCCGCGCCTGTGGGGGCCGCCAGCCCGCGCGCGCCACCGGGTGCTGTGGCACCCCGACGGCGACTACTCGGCGCGCCCCGGCGACGCCCACGGCCCGCTGCCGGACGAACGGCTGCTGCGGATCACCGTCGACGAGGTCGTCGAGGCGGTACGGGAACTGCCTGAGCCGGACCTCCGCAAGGAGAGGGACCTGCCGCTGGTCGGAGGCTCGTGGTGAGCGGGGAGACCGTGCACCGTGCCGGGACCCGCCTCCCGGCCGGCGAGCGGCCGGCCGGCCCGCCGCGGACCGGCATCGTGGTGATCACCATGAACCGGCGCACGAGCCTGCTGCGCACCCTGGACCGCCTGGCCGCACTGCCGGAACGGCCACCGGTCGCGGTGGTCGACAACGGTTCAACGGACGGCACGGCGGAGGCCGTGCGGGCCCGGCACCCGGCCGTTCGGCTGCTCACCCCCGGCCGCAACCTCGCCGCCGCCGGCCGCACGCACGGCGCCGCCGTGCTCGACACGCCGTACATCGCCTTCAGCGACGACGACTCGTGGTGGGAACCGGGCGCCCTCGACCGGGCCGCCGACGTGCTCGACAGCCACCCCCGGCTGGGGCTTGTGGCCGCCACCACGCTCGTCGGCCCGGAGGCGTCCCCCGATCCGCTCAACCGGGCACTGCGCGAATCGCCGCTGGGCCAGGAGCCGGACCTGCCCGGGCGTTCCGTCCTCGGCTTCCTCGCCTGCGCGTCCGTGGTGCGCCGGGCGGCGTACCTCCAAGTGGGCGGCTTCCACCCGCTGCTCGGGGTCGGCGGTGAGGAGCAGCTGCTCGCCATCGACCTCGACGCGCACGGCTGGGGAGTGGCGCACTGTCCCGGCGTCGTCGCCCGCCACGACCCCGACGCGGGCCCGCGCCCCGGCCGGGCGGCCCGGATGCGCCGCAACGAACTGCTCACCGCCTGGCTGCGGCGGCCCCTGCGCCAGGCCCTCGCCCAGTCGGCGCGGCTGGCCCTCGACAGCCTCGACGACCCGCAGGCCCGGCGCGCGCTGGCCGAGACCGGCCGCCGGCTGCCCGCCGCCCTGGCCCGCCGGCACCGGACGCCGGCCCGGGTGGAACGCCGTCTGCGCCTGCTGGAGAGGTCGTCGTGAGCCGGTGACGACGTGAGCCGGTGACGACGAAACCGCCGCCGCCCGGTGGAACGGGCGACGGCGGTCGGCGTGCGGAGGCGGAGTCAGGCGGCCGTGCCCAGGGCCGGCCGACCGGCGGGCACCGGCTGCGCCGTCCGCACGATCACGGCCCCGGTCGTACGGCGGCGGCGCAGCAGGAAGCCCGCTCCGATCGCACCGGCGATGATCAGGCCGCCGGACACCAGCGCGCCCCGCGCCCCCGCCAGCTCCATCAGGAGACCGAGCGCCGGCGGGCCCGCGAGACCCCACGACGTCTTGACGGTGCCCCAGACGCCGAGCACCCGGCCCCGCAGGTGGGCCGGCGGGTCCGTCTGGAGGAGGGTCGTCCCCGCCGTGTCGGATACCGACTCGACCACGGCCATCGGCAGGACGAGCACCAGCAGTACGGCGAGCGACGGCGAGAACCCCGCCACCACCTGGAGCAGGGCCCCGGCGGCCGCGAGCGTTCCCACGAGCCGCACGGACGGCTTGCGCAGCCGGGCCCCGAGGACCGCGCCCACGATGCCGCCCACGGCGAGCACGGTGGACACGGTGCCGAAAGCCCCCGCGCCGCCCGCGAGCGGTCCGGTGACGAGTACGGCCAGGGTGAGCCCGTAGTTGCGTCCGAAGACCGCGCTGATCCCCGTGATGCCGGCGAGCGCGACCAGCCGGGGCCGCCGCAGGAAGAACACGACGCCCTGCCGCACGGTCATGTCGTGGCCGGCCTCCGGCCCGCCGGTCTCCCGGGGACGCTCCTCGGCCGCCGGGGCGGTCGCGGCGGCCCGTACGGCCTTGTGCACGGGACGCAGGAAGGGGATGACGGCGGCGACGAACAGGAAGGAGAAGCCGTTGGCCGCGTAGGCGGCGGCCGTGCCGAGGAATCCGACGGTGACACCGGCCAGCGCGGCGCCGGCGAGGCGCCCCGCGTTGTGGACGAGCGACCCCACGCCGATGGCCGAGGGGACGTCCTCCGTACGGACGAGATCGTTGCCCAGCAGCGAGCAGGCCGGCCCGTCGACGGTGGCGATGAGACCCGTCACGGCGGCCAGCGCCATCAGGATCGCGAGGTTGAGCTGGTCCGTCACCACCAGGACCGCGGTCAGGAACGCGACGGCGCCGAGCAGGCCTTGGCTGACGGCCGCCGTCAGCTTCCGGGGCCAGCGGTCGACCGCCGCGCCGCCCGCGAGGCTCATCAGCAGGCCTGGCGCGGCCTGGACGGACATCGAGAGCCCGGTCGCGGCGGCGGACCCGGTGATCTGGAGCACCAGCAGGTTCTGGACCGTCAGCTGCATCCAGGTACCGGCGTTGGACACGAAGTTCGCGACCGACCACCAGCGCATGCTGCGGTACTTCAGGGAACGCCACGGCGCGTGGTCGCCGGCCCCGCTCTTCGCGGGACGGCCGAACCGCCCGCGGCGGGCGGGCAAGGCGGCGTCGGGGGCAGGGGCAGGGGAGGGCGCGAGGCCCGCAGGCAAGGAAGACACAGTGAGTTACTCGGGAGACGAGCCGGGGCTCAAGTGGCGGAACGGCGGGAGCTCACAACACCGGCTGCTCTGCGCGGCCGCTCCACCGGATCTGGTCTGGGCCGTTCCGCTCGGCTGCGGACCCGGGACGCCTGTCGGCGGCGGGGGAGTCCTGCCGGGCACGGCCTGGACCATCGTGGCAGAAGGGTTCGGCGCCTGCGGGCGGGAACGTCCCGCGCGGTGGTCCCCGGCAGCCGGGATCCCTTGTCCCGTACGGGATCCGACACTTCTGGTGGGCTTGCTCACAGGTCCGGGCCGTGCTCCCGCCCGCCCGCCCGGACGCGTGAGCGCGACCACAGCGGCGGGCCGGGCGGGGCGGCCTAGTCCGGCGTGCCGCACCCGCCCCCGGGGCTCACAGTGGGAGACGGAGCGGTCGCGGAGCGCACACCGCTCCCGTCCGGCAGGCGCGGAAGGCAACGGAAGGCAGCGGCATGGAAAGCGGAGTGCGGGTCGATCTTCACGGCAGGCAGGCGCTGGTCACCGGCGGCGCGCGGGGGCTGGGGGCCTCGATCGCGCGGAGCCTGGCGGGGGCCGGGGCTTCCGTACTGGTGGCGGACATACGCAAGGACCTGGCACGGGACCTCTGCAGCGAGCTGGGCGCCACGGGCCCCGGCGACGCGCGGTTCGTGGAGATGGACGTCCGCGACCCCGAGGCCGTCGCGGAGGTCTTCAAGGACCTGGAGGCGGAGGGCCAGGCGGTGGACATCCTGGTCAACAATGCGGCCGTGGACGTCTCCAAGCCCATCGAGCACCTGACGGCCGACGAGGTGACGCGGGTCGTCACCACCAACCTGCTCGGGCCGATCTACCTGTGCCTGGAGACCTACCGCCGCATGGTCGCCCGCGGCGGCGGCCACATCGTCAACATCCTCTCCACGGCGGCGAACCGCACCTGGACCGAGGCCGGACCCTACGCGGCGGGCAAGTCCGGCCTGCGCGCGTTCACCCACACCCTGTTCCAGGAGGCGCAGCGGGACTGCCCGGGAATCGGCGTCACCGGCATCATCGCGGGCGGAATGGAGACACCGTTCATCATGGAGCGCTTCCCCGACGCCGACACCTCGATGCTGCAGAGCCCGGACATCGTGGCCGACACGGTGCTGTACGCCCTCTCCGTTCCGGCCGGCAGCGCGGTGTCCGAGCTGGTCGTCGTTCCGCGCAAGGAACCGTCCTGGCCCTGAGCCCCCGTCAGCCCGTCCCACGAGGAGGACCTTCCGTATGCCCAGCCCTGGGAACGCAGCATCGCCAGTCGCCGTCGTCACCGGCGCGGACTCGGGAATCGGGCGCGCCACGGCCGTCCGTCTCGCCGCACGGGGCATGGACGTCGGCATCACCTTCCACACCGACCGGGAGGGCGCCGAGGAGACGGCCCGGGAGGTGCGCGGGCACGGGCGCCGGGCGGCCGTGGCCGCCATGGACCTGACGCGCCTGCCCGAGGCCGCCGACGTGGTCGACCGGCTCGCGGACGAGCTGGGCCGTGTCGACGTCCTGATCAACAACGCGGGGACCGGCACTGCCACCCCGTACCTCGAACTCGGCCTCGACACGGTCCGCCAGGTCCTCGACGTGGACCTGATCGGCCCCTTCCTGTGCGGTCAGCGGGCGGCGCGGCGCATGATCCGGCAGGGCGACGGCGGAAGGATCGTCAACGTCACCTCGGTCCACGAGACGGCCCCCCGCGTCGGCGCCGCGCCGTACTGCGCGGCGAAGGGCGGTCTCGGCCTGCTCACCCAGGTGATGGCCCTCGAACTCGCGGAGTACGGCATCACGGTCAACGCCGTCGCCCCCGGCGAGATCGCCACGCCGATGACCGGCCAGGAGGACACGGACGTCACCACCGAGGTGCGCCGCGGCGTCCCCCTGGGGCGTCCCGGCGACGCACGGGAGGTGGCCGCCGTCATCGCCTTCCTGGCGAGCCCGGACGCCTCGTACGTCACGGGCGCCTCGTGGCAGGTGGACGGCGGCATGCTGCGCATGGGGCCCATGGCGGGCTCCCACCTGGACGACGACTCCTGGCGCCGCCCCTGAGCCCGGCGGCCGGGGTCAGATGAGGATCGCGTAGACCAGGAAGAAGGCCGCGATCAGCACCACGAGCACGCCGATGGCGATCAGCGGGCCCTTGGCCCAGCCGCGCGGCGGGTCGACGCGGGGGCCGGTGCCGGAGCTGGTACTGGCCTCGCCGGGAGGCGTTTCACCGGGAGGCACCGAGCCGCCCGGTTCGAGACCGGTGGTGCGGTCCGGATCGGGATCTGGGTTGAGTGGTGTGTTCATACCGAGCGAGTGCCCGATTTCGGCAGAATCACATATATGCGACGAATTACGTCCGGTGTGGCGGTAAGGGATCCCGGCGCGTAACCGGGGCGTGCGCGGGTACCCGTGCGGCGGTGGGGGCCGCGGCTACCGCCGCACGTCCGAGTGGAGGACCCGATGGGTCAGCAGGTACGCGAAATCATGACGAGCACCCCGGTCACCGTGGGCCTGCTCACGGCGGTGAGCGAGGTCGCGCACCGCATGCGCGAGGAGGACATCGGCGTGGTCCTGGTCGCGGAGGGCGACGAACTGCGCGGACTGGTCACCGACCGGGACCTGGTGGTGCGCGTGCTAGCCGAGGGCAAGGACCCGGGGGAGACGACGGTCCGGGACGTGTGCAGTGCGGATCTCGTCACGGTCGCCCCCGACGACGAGGTCGACCACGCCATCCGCCTGATGCGGGAGAAGGCGCTGCGCCGGCTCCCCGTGGTCGAGGGCTCGGCCGCGGTGGGCATCGTGTCCCTGGGTGATCTGGTGATCGAGCGCGATCCCGGCTCCGCCCTCGGGGACGTGAGCGCCGCCGCGCCCAACATCTGACGGGTCCGCAGGCGCGTGTCCGCGGCAGGGGCCCGAACGGGTGGCGCTCTGCCCCGTACGAGCGTCGGTGACGGGCCCTGTCCGCCCGGTTCGGGCAGGCTGGGCCCGTTGACTCAGTGAGCGCCCCCGAAGCGGAGTTGCCGAGCCGAGCCCCCGGACGCCACCGGGGGCTCCGGCTTGTCCGGACCTGGACCGCCGGGCCCCCGGGGCCGCGTGCCGGTCGTGCTCAGGTCACGGGCGCCGGCGCCGGACCGGGGCCCGGCAGCGGGCCCGGCGCGGGCTTCGGTTCCGGCGGAGGAACCGGCGCCGGCGGATCCGGTTCGGGCTGAGGCGGAGCCGGGGGCACCGGATCGGGCCCCGGCGCAGGCACCGGCCCGGGCGCGGGGCCCGGCGCGGGCCCGGGACCCGGGGCGGGGGTCGGGTTGGGAGGGACGGGGTCGTTCGGAGGTGTGCCCATGAGAAAACCCATTCGTGCGGGAGTCGTCCGTCCTCCCGGCGGGTGCCCCGGAGATCATGCGGCAAACGGAACCGTCCCCGTCGAGGCGACCCGTCACGTGGGGGAGCGGTCCCACCGCAGCGGGGACGCCCGTGCGCGCAGCCGCTCAGCGGTCGCGCGGGTCGGCCCGGGGCGGGGGATGGCGTCCCGCCCCGGGCCGTTTCGCCTCCTCGGCGTCAGCGCCTCCGTCCCCGGGCCGACCACCCGGCGCCCAGGCCCGCCACGTGCAGGGCGAGAAGGGCGAGGCCGACGAGCATGAGGCTCGTCGTACCGAAGATCGTTTCCGTCGACGTCTCGGTCACGTGAAGGAGGAAGGCGATGACGAAGACCACCGCCGCCGCGATTGCCAGCATTGTTCTTCTCCTGCCGCTCGACAGCGCGCCACGCGCAGGGGGTGGTGGGGCGCCGCTGACAGCCTTGTGCCCCGCCGCCCACCGCTCATGCCCCGCCCGCGGAGGGCCGGCCGGCCGTGCGGCGCGCCCGCCCCCGGGCGGGCGCGTTCAGTTCGCCCGGCCGACGTGCGGCAGCACCTTGTCCGGCGTCAGCGGCAGATCCCGCAGCCGCGCTCCCGTCGCGTGGTGGACGGCGTTGCCGATGGCCGCCGCCGTGCCGACGATGCCGATCTCACCGATGCCCTTGCTCCCCATCGGGTTGAGGTGCGGATCGTCCTCGTCGACCCAGTGCGCCTCGATCGACCGGACGTCCGCGCACGCCGGCACGTGGTACGACGCCAGGTCGTGCTCCGCGAAGTCCCCGAAGCCGGGATCCATGGTGCTGTGCTCCGTCAGCGCCATCCCGATGCCCATCGTCATCCCGCCGATGAACTGGGAGCGCGCGGTACGCGGGTTGAGGATGCGCCCCGCGGCGTACACGCCGAGGAGGCGGCGTACGCGCACCTCACCCGTCACCGTGTCGGCCTGCACCTCCGCGAAGTGGGCGCCGAACGCGTGCCGCGCGTACGGCGGTTCCTCCGCCAGCTCCCGCTCCGTGTCCGCCGTCGCCGTGATTCCCCCGGCCGGTACGCCGCCCCCGCCCTCCCGCAGCCGCTCGGCCAGGAGCGTGCACGCCTTGTGCACCGACCAGCCCCACGAGGCCGTTCCCGACGAACCGCCCGCGAGCGGCGCCACCGGCAGGTCGCTGCTGCCGATCTCGACGCGCACCGACTCCAGCGGCGCGTCCAGCACGTCGGCGGCGATCTGCGCCAGCACGGTACGGGCCCCGGTGCCGATGTCGGTGGCGTTGATCCGGACGACGTACCTGCCGTAGGGGGCGGCGTGCGCGGTGGCGCCGGATGGGCTCACCAGGACGGGATAGGTGGCCGCCGCGACGCCCGTGCCGAGCAGCAGATCGCCCTCCCGGCGGATACCGGGCCGCGGATCGCGCCCCTCCCAGCCGAAGCGCCGCGCCCCCTCCCGCAGGCACTCGGCCAGGTGCCGGCTGCTGAACGGTCTGCCGCTGTCGGGTTCGGTGTCCGGTTCGTTGCGCAGCCGCAGCTCCACCGGGTCGAGGTCGGCCGCGACGGCCAGTTCGTCCATGGCCGACTCCAGGGCGTACATCCCGGACGCCTCGCCCGGAGCCCGCATCCAGGACGGCGACGGCACGTCCAGCGCGGCGACGCGGTGGCCGGTGCGGCTGTTCGGCGAGGTGTACATGACGCGGGCCGGCACGGCCGCCTGCTCCACGAACTCCTTGACCGTCGACGTCTGCGTGACGACCTCGTGGGCCAGCGCGGTGACGACGCCGTCGGCGCCGGCCCCCAGCCGTACGCGCTGCACCGTCGGCGCGCGGTGCCCGACGACGGCCGCGAGCTGGCGGCGGGGGAGCACCAGTCTGACCGGCCGCCCGGTGTGCCGAGCGGCCATGGCGGCCAGCACCACCTGCGGCCGGGGAGTGCCCTTGGAACCGAACCCGCCGCCGACGTGCTCGGAGAGCACGGTGATCCGGCGCTTCTCCAGCCCGAAGATCTGGGCGAGGGCGTCGCGCACCTTGCCCGAACCCTGACTGGAGTCGTGCACGGTCAGACACCCGTCGTCCCACCAGGCGGTCGACGCGTGCGGCTCCATGGGGTGGTTGTGCAGCGCGCTCATCGTGTACGTCGCGTCGACGCGCACGGCGGCCGCCGGGTACGCCGCGTCGAAGTCGCCGCGCTCCCTGACGGCGGGCACCCCGCTGTTCGCCTCGTCCGGCGTGTAGAGACCCGGGTGGTCCGTGGTCAGCCGTACGTCGTGCTCCTCGGACACGTACTCGATCCGCAGCGCCCCGGCCGCCGACACGGCGTTCTCCGGCGTGTCGGCGACCACCAGGGCGACGTACCAGCCGCGGTGCGGCACCCGCTCGTTCTGGAGGACGGCCAGGATCGGGTCGTCCGGTTCCTTGAGGCGGGGCGCGTTCTCGTGGCTGAGCACGGCGAGCACGCCGGGCAGGGCCAGTACCTCGTCGGCGTGCACGGCGGTGACCCGGCCGCGCGCGACGGTGGCGGGGACGGGCCACGCGTAGGCGCAGCCGGGCGGGGTGTGCTCGGCTGCGTAGCGTGCGGCGCCGGTGACCTTGTCGCGGGCCTCCGCGCGGACGGCGGGGGCGCCGAGGGGGCTGTGTGCGTGCGTCATGACGGGGTGTCACGTCCTCAGGTACGGGAGGCGAGTTCGGCCAGCACGCTGACGGCGAGGTTGCGGGCGAGCGGCACCTTGAAGCCGTTGTCGCGCAGCGGCTCGGCCGCGGCGAGTTCGGCGTCGGCAGCCCGGGCGTAGGTCTCCTCGGTGGCCGGCGCTCCGCGCAGTACCTCCTCGGCCGTGCGGGCCCGCCAGGGCACGTGCGCGAGGCCGCCGAAGGCGAGGGCGGCGTCCCGCACGATGCCGCCCTCGACGCGCAGGACGGCGGCGACGGAGGCGAGGGCGAAGGCGTACGAGGCGCGGTCGCGTGCCTTGCGGTAGCCGCACCGCGTGCCGGGCAGCGCGGGCGGGAGGGTGACGCCGGTGACCAGCTCGCCCGTGCGGACGACGGTGTCCTGGTCGGGGCGGTCGCCCGGCAGCCGGTGGAAGTCGGTGACGGCGACCGTGCGCGCGCCCTGCGGGCCGAGGAGGTGGACGGCGGCGTCGAGGGCGGCCAGCGCGACGGCCATGTCGGAGGGGTGGGTGGCGACGCAGTGCTCGGAGTGCCCGAGCACCGCGAGATCGCGGTGGACGCCTTCGCGGGCGGGGCAACCGGTGCCGGGGGCCCGCTTGTTGCAGGGCTTCGACGTGTCCTGGAAGTACGTGCAGCGGGTGCGCTGGAGCAGGTTCCCCCCGGTCGTCGCCACGTTGCGCAGCTGACCCGACGCGCCGGAGAGCAGGGCCTGCGACAGGACGGGGTAGCGCGTGCGCACGGCCGGGTGGGCGGCCAGGTCGCTGTTGCGCACGGTCGCGCCGATGTGCAGTCCGCCGTCGGGCGTCTCGCCGATCCGGTCCAGCGGCAGCCGGCTGACGTCGATGAGCAGATCGGGCGCCGCGACCCCGAGTTTCATCAGATCGACG
Source organism: Streptomyces sp. NPDC046122 (assembly GCF_056429965.1). NCBI lineage: Bacteria > Bacillati > Actinomycetota > Actinomycetes > Kitasatosporales > Streptomycetaceae > Streptomyces > Streptomyces sp. NPDC046122. The sequence continues at coordinate 322,884 of NZ_JBWKLQ010000003.1, forward strand.
AGGTTGGTTCCGCCGCCGAGGTACTGCGTGCGCCGACGGGTGTCGAAGGCGTCGACCGCCTCCTCGGCGCTGTCGGCCCGGAAGTACGCGAACGGCTTCACGGCGCCACGTCCCCGATCGCGTCGACGATGTTCGGATAGGCGCCGCAGCGGCAGATGTTGCCGCTCATGCGCTCGCGGATCTCGTCCGGGGTCAGGGCGGCGGGACCGCCTGGGGAGTGCCGGGGCGACGTGACGTACGAGGGGTGCCCCTCCACGGCCTCGGCCAGCATCCCGACGGCCGAACAGATCTGCCCCGGTGTGCAGTAGCCGCACTGCAGGGCGTCCCGCTCGACGAACGCCTCCTGGAGCGGATGGAGCCGGTCGCCCTCGGCGAGTCCCTCGACGGTGGTGACGCGCGCCCCGTCGTGGGCGGCGGCCAGCAGCAGACAGCTGTTGGCGCGCCGGCCGTCGACGATCACGGTGCACGCGCCGCACTGGCCGTGGTCGCACCCCTTCTTGGCCCCCGTCAGGCGCAGGTGCTCGCGCAGGGCGTCGAGAAGGGTCGTGCGGTGGTCGAGCGTCAGGGTGTGCGGCGTCCCGTTGACGTGCAGAGTGAGGACCGAACTGTGCGCGTTCTCCTGCTGGACGGTGGGCTCCACTCCGTCGCCGCCTTTCAGGTCCGGAGGCATCGCTTCGCCTCTTCCTATCAAAATGTTCAGCCGTTCGCGTTCCGGTTCAGCGGCCCCGGGCGGGGTACTGGGGTGGGACGCCATCCCGAGCAAGGAGGTAGGCATGGCCATCGCGACGTACTGCCTCGTGGCCGTGGACTGTCCGGACCCGCAGGCGCTGGCCGGCTTCTACGCCGCCGTGCTGGACGGCGACGTGAAGAAGGACAGCGAGGACTGGTACGACCTGTACGTGCCCGGCGGGGCCCGTATCGCCTTCCAGCGCGCGCCCGGTTTCCGGCCGCCCGACTGGCCGCGTGCCGACGCCGACTCGCAGCAGATGCATCTGGACTTCGACGTGCCCGACATCGAGGCGGCCCAGGCGCAGGTGCTCGCACTCGGCGCCACCCCGCTCGACCTCGAGGACGAGGGCGGCCGTCGGGGCTTTCGCGTGTACGCCGATCCGGCGGGCCACCCGTTCTGCCTCTGCCGCGCCCAGGAGGAACAAGGATCATGAACGACCCCCGTACGCAGAACCAGGAAGACAACGGGACGCCTGTCCCGCGCGACCTGCCCGACCAGCAGGCGGAGGCCGGCGAGGACCCGGCGGACGAGGTCGGCGGCCGTACGCCGGACGACAGTCGCGACGGCGGCGACGAGGCGTCCGCCGCCGGGCAGGAGCCGGTCCCGGAGGAGCCGTCCGGCTGAACGCGGCCGGCGTGACGCGGCGTCCCGGATTGCAGGCGGACGGTGACCGGCGCAAGGTGGATGAGCCAGGACCAGTCACCTCTGATCTCTCTGGAAGGAACACCCTCGTGAGCAAGGCGAAGGCGAAGGCGAAGCAGGTCAAGGGCAAGCTGAAGGAATCCGCCGGCAGGACCACCGACAATCCGTCGATGGAGGCCGAAGGCCGCGGTGAGCAGCTGAGGGGCAAGGCCCAGGAGACGGTCGCCAAGACCGGCGAGCGGGTCAGGAAGTCGCCCCAGAAGTAACCCGGTACCGCACAGGTACGGAGAACGGGCCGCGCCGCTACGACGGGCGCGGCCCGTCGTCCTGCACGGACACAGCACCGGTCACGCGCCACCGGTCACGAAGCACCGGAGACACACCACCGGTCACCCAGCACCGGAGACACAGCACCGGTCACGAAGCCGGAGGCGAAGCACCCCGCACCGGCCGCCACGCACGGGGCCCGGGCACGAGCCATCAGGGAGGAAACGGCGACATGGAGCACGCGGCCGTCTTCGACGTCGACGGAACCCTCGTCGACACGAACCATCTGCACGTCACGTCCTGGTGGGAGGCGTTCCGCCAGGCCGGGCACGACGTCGTGATGCACGACATCCACCGGGCCGTCGGCCTGCCGGGCCACGACCTCGTCGCCCGGCTGCTCGGCGACGACCGCGACACCGTCCGGGACGACGCCGTCAGCGCCGCGCACAAGACCCTGTACGCGACGTACGCGGACCGCCTGCCCGCGCTGCCGCAGGCCGGCCGGCTGCTGCGGACCCTCGCGGAAGAGGGCTGGACCGTCGTACTCGCCACGTCGGCGAGCGGCGGCGAACTCGACGCACTGCGCCGCGCCCTCGACGCCGACGACGCGATCACAGCCACCGCGAGTTCCGAGGACGTCGACGAGGGCAAGCCGGCCCCCGAGCCGGTCGAACGGGCGCTGGAACTGGCAGGCGTGCCCGCCGAACGCGCCGTGTTCGTCGGCGACACGGTGTGGGACATGGAGGCCGCCTCCCGGGCCGGTGTGCTCGGCGTGGCGCTGCGGTGCGGCGGCATCCCGCACCGGGACCTGGAGGAGGCCGGGGCGGTGGCCGTCTACGAGGACCCGGCCGATCTCCTCGCGCACCTAGACGACAGCCCCTTCGCCCGGCTGCGGGAGCGATTGGGCGGCGCGCGTGGGGGCACCCGGCCCCCGTCGTAGGCAGGCAAGGTTCCGGAGGGGCGGCAGTGGCAGTGGGGGAGAGCGGGCGGCGCTCGCGCACGAGCGGCGCCGCACTCGGCCGTACGTGGTGGTGGGCGGCCGGGGAGGTGGCCGCGATCGGCCGCTCCGCCCGCCGCGCGGCGGCGGGCCCGGGGCCGGAGCGGGACGTCGTCACCCAGTCGCTGAAGGCCGCCGGGGCCGCGGCGGCGGCCTGGGCGCTGACCGGCTGGTGGTGGAACGCGCCGATGGCGCTGATGGCCCCCTGGACGGCCGTCGTCCTCGTACAGAGCACCGTCTACCGGTCGCTGCGGTCCGGGGCACAACAGCTCGTCGTGATCGCGCTGGGCACCGTCCTGGCGGCCGGGGCGGCCAACCTGACGGGCGACACCATGACCGCGATGGTCCTGGTGCTGCCGGTCGCGGTCCTGATCGGCAACTACGCGCGCTTCGGCGAGCACGGCCTGTACGCGCCCACCACTGCGGTTTTCGTGCTCGCCTACGGTTCGTACTCGGGCCTGGACATCCTGCACCGGCTCTTCGAATCGGCCGTCGGCGCGGTCATCGGCATCGCGGTGAACGCGCTGATCCTCCCGCCCGTCCACCTGCGCAGCGTCCGCGACTCCCTGCGCCGGCTGCCCGAGGAGTGCGCCGAGCTGCTGCGCACGGTCGCCGACGGCCTGCGGGAGGGGTACGGGCGCCAGGAGGCCGAGGGCTGGCACGACCGCGCGCGGCGGGTCGGGGGCATCCTGGCCGACCTGCGCGACGCCCGGCGGTGGAGCCGCGAGAGCTACCGTCTCAACCCCGGCCGCCGGCTGCGCCGTACCGGACCCGCGCTGCCCCCGCCCGCGTGGGACCAGGCATGGGAGCGGATCGCCGACCCGCTGACGGCCCTGATGCGCACCCTCGCCAGTACGACCAGTGACGGGCCCCCGCTCACGCCGCTTCCCGAGGCCGCCGTGGCACCCCTGTCGGATCTCCTGCGGGCGGCCGGCGACGTGTGCGCGGAGGACCGGGACCACCTCGAGGGGCGCGGCGGCTGCGGGGAGGAGCGGGCGCTCAAGCTGGAGGCCGCCTGGGCCGCGCACCGGCGGCTGAAGCGGCAACTGGCTGAGCAGGACGGCGAGACGGCCACGTCGCTGGGGGGCCTGGTGGCCCAGGCCCAGCAACTCCTGCACGAGCTGGCCCCGGTGGACGACGGCGACCGCGCGGCACGCGGCGAACGGAACAGGGGGTAAAACCCAACTTTTGGGGCACCCGGTGGCCATAGCCTCAATGTTCCGAAGGCTGTCGGGGTCCGGGGTACCGAGACCCAATCGAGACGAGGGGGTGCGTCATGGCCGACGTCCTCCAGTCGCATGGTCAGATCCGACGCCTGACCCTGTGCGGCACCGAGGACGTGGTGGGTCGCTGTCGCGACTTCACCCGGGAGGCGCTGGCGGACTGGCGCTGGACGCCGGCCGCGGACGAGGAGGACCAGGCCGTCGTCGACGACGTGCTCCTGCTCGTGTCCGAGGTGGTCACCAACGCCTGTCTCCACGCGGGCGGGCCGCGGGAGTTCGTACTTCACTGCACGGCCGACCGGCTGCGCATCGAGGTCAGCGACGGCAGCCCCGTGCATCCGCGGCCCCGGCCGTCCGGCGTCGCCGTGCCCGGCGGGCACGGTCTGACGGTGCTGCGGCGCCTCGCCCGGAGCTGGGGGTCGCTGCCCCGGGGAGGCGGCAAGACGGTGTGGGTGGAGGTGACGGCGCCGCGCGGCCACCGGGAGCGGCGGCCGGAGTAGCGGGCCTGCCGTCGTCGTCCGCGAGAAGCGCGTCGCGCAGGGTCGCCAGGATGCGCGTGAGCAGCCGGGACACCTGCATCTGGGAGATGCCCATCCGCTCGCCGATCTCCCGCTGGGTGAGCTCCTCCACGAACCGCATGGTGAGGATCATCCGGTCGCGCTCGGTCAGCGCGGTCACCAGCGGCTTCAGCGCCACGACGCATTCGACGGTGTCGTAAGCGCGGACCTCCTGGCCGAGACAGCACTGGGTGAAGCCCGCGGGAGCGTCCTCGAAGACCACGTCCAGGGAGCGGGCGTTGTAGCCGTTCGCGGCCCGCCGTCCCTCCCGGACCTCGTCCTCGTCCACGCCCAGGTGGGCGGCCAGCTCGGCGCCCGTGGGCTCACGGCCCAGCCCCTGTTCCAACGTGTCGCAGGCGCGGGCGATGTCGATCCGCAGTTCCTGGAGGCGGCGCGGTACGCGGACGTCCCAGCTGTTGTCGCGGAAGAAGCGCTTGATCTCGCCCTCGATCGTCGGCAGTGCGAAGGAGGGGAACTCCACCTCGCGTCCGAGGTCGAAGCGGTCGATGGCCTTGATCAGGCCGATGGTCCCGACCTGGACGATGTCCTCCATGGGCTGGTTCCGGTTGCGGAACCGCGCCGCGGCGTATTTGACCAGGCTGAGGTTGATCTCCACCAGGGTGTTGCGGACGTACGCGTAGTCGGGCGTGCCCTCCTTCAGCGTCGCCAGCCGCTCGAACAGGGAGTCGGAGAGGGTGCGCGCGTCCAGTGTGCAGAGGGTGGCGGGATCCGGGATGTCCGGGAGGCCGGCCGCTCCCGGCCGTGGTGCGCCGGGTTCGGTGGCTCCGGATTCGGTTTCACGGGTACGCAGGCGGCTGGACATGAGGCTCCTTCGACGCGCTGGGAGAAACCGTCGTTCGAGCGTCCTGCCGACATCTTACCCAAACGGGCGTTTTAGTGCTTTATCAGGCGCTTCCGCCGTGCGCGACTAGCTCGCCTTGCGGCCCGCCAGCGGCGCCGTCTGCTCGCCGCTCCCCTTGCGCACGCCCTCCAGGAACTCCCGGATCGCGTCGGTGGACGTACGCTCCGGCTCCCAGTCGAGTTCCCGGCGCGCGCGGGACGAGTCCAGCACGGGCAGCCGGAGCACCGCGTCGAACAGGTGCGGCGAGGCGGGAGCGAGGCGCGCGTTCCAGGCCGCCGCCAGCGCGGCGCGCACCACGCCGGTGGGCACCTTCACCACCTTCGCGCCCAGCAGCTCGCCCAGCACCTTCGCGTCCACCACGGGGTCCGCGGCCAGGTTGAACGCTCCGCTCACGTCCCGCAGCACGGCCTGCCGGTACGCCCGCGCGGCGTCGTCGGTGTGCATGGCCTGGAACACGAGCCCCTTCAGGTCCGGCACCCAGGGCAGCAGGTCCGGCCGTACCAGCGGACCGGGCAGGAAGCGCCCGGCGAAGATCCGCCGCTGCTCGCTCGCCGACGTCTCCTTGAACAGGAACGCCGGGCGCATGCGGACGACGCGGACGTGCGGGTGCTCCAGCTCGAAGGTGTCCAGCACCCGTTCCAGATACGCCTTCTCGCGGCAGTACGCCGCGTCCGGCCAGCCGTGGGTGGGCCAGGACTCGTCGACGCCCGGAGCCTCCTTCGGCCCCGGCGCGTACGCGCCGACCGACGAGGCGTGGACCAGCGCGGGCACACCGGCGGCCGCGACCGCCGTGAAGACCCTGATCGACCCCAGCACGTTGGTCTGCCAGGTGATCACCGGGTCGTGGGTCGGCTGGAAACGCCAGGCGAGGTGGACCACGGCGTCCGCACCGGCGAACCAGCCGGCGAGCCCGTCACCCTCCGCATTCTCGCCCAGGTCCACTGCCGCCCACTCGGTCCGGGGGAAGGCCAGGTCGGGCACCCTGCGCGCCAGGCCCAGGACGGATCCGACCCGCGGATCCTCCGCGAGGGCGCGCACCACGCTGGTGCCGACGTTCCCGGTGGCGCCCGTGACGACCACTCGCAGTCCTGTTCTCTCGCTCATGAGGCACTCCGTGACCTTGCTCGTCCTGACTGTGCTTCCGAACCAGCCTGCGCACCGCTGCCGCACCGGGCGGACGTCCTGCGGGTCCCCACAACGGACCGGGTGAAACGGCCGTCACCTGACGAGCAGGGCGAACGCCGCGCACCCCCCGCCCGCGACGCCCGCGCACACGACGGTCACCGCCACACACCGCGCCCGCAGGCGGCGGTAGCGCTCGGTGTACTCCGCACGCAGGGAGGTGGCCCGCGCCGCCACGCGGACCAGCATGGCCTTGGAGGCGGCCAGCCGCTCGTCCGTGTAGACCCGCTCGACGTCCTCGCGCTGCGCGCTGGTCAGCCACGGCAGCCGCTCGGCGAAACGGGCGGCGTGGTGGCGCGCGTCCGCCACCTCCGAACTCCACAGGAGGTAACCCTCCAGCTGGGCCAGACCGCGGGCGCTCTCCTTCTCGGGCTCCACGCTCACGCCTCATTTCCTTCCCTGGCGGCGTACTTACCTCTGCTTGTCCCCGGGCGCCACGGTCTCGGAGACGTCGGGGCGGTTGTGGGCCTGGTCGAGCGCGGCGATCAGCGGATGGTGCAGGTCGAAGGCCGGTGACTCGGAGCGGATCCGGGGGAGGGTGACGAAGTTGTGCCGGGGCGGCGGACAGGAGGTCGCCCACTCCAGCGAACGGCCGAATCCCCAGGGGTCGTCGACCGCGACCGGCTTGCCGTACTTCGCGGTCTTCCAGACGTTGTAGAAGAACGGAAGGAGCGACATGCCCAGCAGGAACGAGGCGATCGACGAGACCGTGTTCAGCGCGGTGAAACCGTCAGCGGCCAGGTAGTCGGCGTAACGGCGCGGCATGCCCTCGGCGCCGAGCCAGTGCTGCACCAGGAACGTGCCGTGGAAGCCCACGAACAGCGTCCAGAAGGTCATCTTGCCCAGGCGCTCGTCCAGCATCTTGCCCGTGAACTTGGGCCACCAGAAGTGGAATCCGGCGAACATCGCGAAGACCACGGTGCCGAAGACGACATAGTGGAAGTGCGCGACGACGAAGTATGTGTCGGTGACGTGGAAGTCCAGCGGCGGCGACGCCAGGATGATGCCGGTCAGGCCGCCGAAGAGGAACGTGACGAGGAAGCCGGTCGCCCACAGCATCGGCGTCTCGAAGCTGAGCGATCCCTTCCACATGGTGCCGATCCAGTTGAAGAACTTCACTCCGGTCGGCACCGCGATCAGGAAGGTCATGAACGAGAAGAACGGCAGCAGCACCGCGCCCGTCGGGAACATGTGGTGCGCCCACACCGTCGCGGACAGGCCCGCGATCGCGATGGTGGCGCCCACCAGACCGATGTAGCCGAAGATCGGCTTGCGGCTGAAGACCGGGATGATCTCCGTGACGATGCCGAAGAACGGCAGCGCGATGATGTAGACCTCGGGGTGCCCGAAGAACCAGAACAGGTGCTGCCACAGGATCGATCCGCCGATGGCCGGGTCGAAGATGTGCGCGCCGAACTTGCGGTCCGCCTCCAGCGCGAGGAGCGCCGCCGCGAGCACCGGGAAGGCGAGCAGCACGAGGACACCGGTCAGCAGGATGTTCCAGGTGAAGATCGGCATGCGGAACATCGTCATGCCGGGTGCGCGCATGCAGATGATCGTGGTGATGAAGTTGACCGAGCCGAGGATCGTGCCGAAGCCGGAGAAGGCCAGACCCATGATCCACATGTCGGCGCCGACACCCGGCGAATGCACCGCGTCGTTCAGCGGGGAGTAGGCGAACCAGCCGAAGTCCGGGGTGCCGTCCGGGGTGAGCAGGCCGCCCACCGCGATGAGCGAGCCGAAGAGGTAGAGCCAGTACGCGAACATGTTCAGCCGGGGGAACGCCACGTCGGGTGCGCCGATCTGCAGCGGCATGATCCAGTTCGCGAATCCGGCGAACAGCGGCGTCGCGAACATCAGCAGCATGATCGTGCCGTGCATCGTGAAAGCCTGGTTGAACTGCTCGTTCGACACGATCTGGATGCCGGGACGGGCCAGTTCGGCCCGCATGAGCAGCGCCATCACCCCGCCGATGATGAAGAACATGAACGACGTGGTCAGATACAGCGAACCGATCGTCTTGTGGTCGGTGGTGGTCAGCCACTTGATGACGACGTTGCCCCGCTGGTGCGGGTGGACCGGAAGTTCGTCCTCGTAGCTCTCCGGTTCCGATCCGGGCGGTCCTGCGGTGTTCATCGTCGTCATTACGACGTTCCTCCGGTTGAAAATCGCGTGCGGTGGCGGCCCGCCGGCCCCCTGCCCGCGAGCAAACCAGTCACGCGGGCAGGATGTGAGCCAGAAGGCTGGTACGCCGTCGAATTCACCCGGTCGGCCCCGCGGGGGCCGGGACCTCGGGGGCCGGGGACACGGGCGCGGGGGAGCCCGGATCCGGCGAGTCGGGCGCGGGGGAGTCGGGGGCGGGCGAGTCCGGCGCGGGGGGGTCGGGTGCGGGCGAGTCGGGGGCCGGGGAGTCGGGGTCCTGCTCGGACGGCGGGTCCACCGGAGGGGAATCCGTGTCGGGCGACTCGGTGTGCGGCGACTTCGACGTCCGGCCGGGGGACGGGGACTTCGTCTCCTTGGCGGGTGGCTCGGTCCGCTCGTCGTCGGCGCCGGTGTCGCCCGCGTCGCGCTTGAACCAGTCGTCGCTCTCCGGGTCGAACAGGAGGAATTCGTCGACCGGCTTCGGCGCCGGCTTCACCGTCACGACGTCCGAGGAGCGGAAGCCGGGCCACGGCTTGCCCGTGCGTTTGGCCGCGCCCTTGACCGCGACCGGCGGACGCAGCGGATTGCCGCACGCGCAGCGCACCCGCGGCACCCCGCGGTCGTCGATCAGGACGGCGGTACCGGCCTGGAGCACCGACTGGTAGGGCGTCGGGGAGCCGTTGCGGTAACCGTGGTTGGTGACCCGGGTGTCCATCCGCAGCTGAACGGGGGTCAGTGACCGCAGGTACGCGGGGACGCCCGTCGGCTCGATCCCGAGGACGGATGCGAAGGCCCGGTTCTTGTCCTTCTGGGCGGTGAGCGCCGAGATCTGCTTCTCCACGTTGCAACTGGCGACCTTTTGGGTGCCGCCGTACACGCCGGGCTCGGAGCCCTCCACCGCCTGGGTGACGCCCGTCCGGGTCGGCGACACGCTCGGTTGCACTTCCTGGGGCGAGGTCGGCTCGGCCGTCGCCGCCGAGGTGTTGCGCGCCGTCGACTCGGTGTACGGATCGGGTCCGGACGAGCCCGCGGCCTCCAGGAAGACCTCACCGCCGGCCACCGATCCGCCGTCGGGCCGGGTGAGGACCACGGTCACCACCACCGCGGCGACGAGCACGGTGGCGATGGCCGCGACCCTCGGCACGGACCGCCACCAGGGGTGGCCGGGGCCCTCGGGCTGTCCCGGCCCGCCGGGCCCGCCCGCCGTGCCGCCGCCGCTGCCCGGCGGGCCGGACGGCGGACCGGAAGGCGTTTCGGGCGGGGGCGCGGGACGGCCCCCCTGGCCCGGTTGGGTGGGACCCGAGAGCGGGCCGGAGGGGGGACCTGTGGGGCGGCCGGACGACTGCGGCGGTTCAGCACTCACGGGCGGTACTCCCCAGCTAGGGATCGGTCGCTATGCGTACGCTTTGCCTGCCTTGCGTGCTTATTGTGTGCCTCGTACCCGGACGGCTCGCAAGCTGACGCGGTCGGCCCTCTCCGGCGGCGGACACCGGCTGCCGTGCTTAGCGTGGCAGGGTGAGCCAGCAGAAATTCAGCGACCGAAGCCGTGCCGGGCGCGCCGCACACGTCTGGCGGGACGCCCTCGTGGCGGTGCTCGCCGGCCTGGTGGCCATGGCCGCCACGGCCGCCCTCGGACTGTGGGCCGCGGGTGCGGCCGAACTGCCCTCGGGCGCCTTCCCCCGCGTCGTCGCGGCCGTCGTCGTGATGGCGGTCGGCGGGTCGGTCGACGTGTCCGGGGCCGCCGGCGTGCTCGCCGAGACCAAGGCCGACCTCTCGGTCATGCCGCTCTCGGTGACCCTCGTCGGGGCCCTGGTGACCGCCACGCTCTTCGTGCGGCCGCTGCGGCACCGGGCCGTCGCCGGCACCCGCGAACTGGCCGGCCGGGCGGGCCGGCTGGCGGTTCTGTGGGTGGTGGGGCTCGTCGTCCTCGCGCTCCTCGCGCGGCACACCTTCACCATCCCCCTGGAGGACCCGACGGGCGGCCTCCTCGACGACTTGCTGGGAGACGACGGGGCGCCCAAGGTGGGCTTCCGGGCCGACATCCCCCTCACCGTGCTGTTCGGGCTCCTGTGGCTGGCGGGGCTCCTGTTCGTCGCCCTCCTCGTATCCCGCAGGGCCCCGCTCCCCGCCCGGCTGGTGCGCTTCCAGGAGCCCGTACGGCCGGCGGCCTTCGCCATGGTCGCGCTGCTGCTCGCGTACGTCGCCGTGGTGCTCCTCATCGCGCTCGTCGTCCTGGTGACGCACGACCACCGCGCCGAGACGCTCGCCGTGATCCTCCTCGGCCTGCCGAACCTCGCCTGGATCGCCCTCACCCTGGGCCTGGGGGCGTCCTGGGAGGGGAAGGTGAACGGCCCGTTCGGGCTGCCCATGCCGCAGGTGCTGGACGAGGTGCTCCGTACGAAGGACATCTCCACCCTCAGCCTCGGCACGCTCACCGAGCACGACGGACGGGCGTGGTGGCTGCTGGTCGCCGCCGCGGTCCTGGTGCCCGCCGCCGCGTTCCTGATGGCGGTGCGCTCACCCGCGCGGATGCGGCACTGGCAGCACGCCGTGCACATGGCCGTGGCCCTCACCCTCACGGTGCTGATGATCTGTCTGGTCGCCGGCGTCTCCGCGCGGCTCGGACTCTCGCTGCTCGGCCTCGGTGACCTCTTCGACGACGGCGGCGGCGGTCTCGGCGGAGAGGTGTCGCTCCAGCCGCGCCTGTGGACGGCGCTCGGCCTCGCCCTCCTCTGGGGGCTGGTGGCGGGCTTCCTGGGCGGCCTCCTCGCCCGCCGGGTCCACCGGCGCGGCGAGGTCCCGCCGAAAACCCCTTTAGCCCGCGTGCCCCGGGAACACCGGTAGCGCCCAGCGCGGCGGGGCGGGGGGAGCCTCGGGGGCGAAGGACCGCCCGCCGGCGCGGGCCGCCGCGTACGCCGCGCCGTTGTCGCCCGGGCCGATGCCTGCCGCCGCAGCGCGCAGCGCGGCCACGAACTGCAGGCAGGAGCCGTACCGGTCGTCCGGGCTCTTGGCGAGCGCCTTCGCCAGTACGCCGTCCACAGCGTCCGGGAGGTCGGGGCGCCGCTCCGTCAGGGGCGGCGGCGGGTCGAACTGATGGGCCCACAGCAGCGCCATGTCGTCGTCGCGCTGGAACGGCGGACCTCCGGCCATCGTCTCGTGGACGACGCAGGCGAGGCTGTAGACGTCGCACCTGCCGTCCACCGGGCGTCCCGAGATCTGCTCAGGCGCCACGTAGTCGAGGGTGCCGACGAACTGTCCGACGGTGGTGAAGCCGGTGAGCGACAGCGACTTCTTCGTCAGCCCGAAGTCGGTGAGGTACACGTGCTCCGGGTGGTCGCTGTCCGTGCCCTCCGCCACCAGGATGTTGCCCGGCTTCACGTCCCGGTGCACCAGGTCGTGGCTGTGGGCGGCGTCGAGCGCGGACGCCACCTGCGCGGCGATCCGCGACGCGGTGGCGATCGGCAGCGGGCCCTGGCGGTCGAGCAGATGGCGCAGGTCCTGACCCGCGACGAAGCGCATGGCGATGTAGAGGACGCCGTCGGTCTCGCCGGCCTCGAAGACCGGCACGATGTGCGGATGGTCGATCGCGGCGGCCACCCGCGACTCGTGGGTGAACCGGCGGCGGAAGGTGTCGTTGCGCGCGAGTTCCGGTGCGAGCAGCTTCAGGGCGACCGTACGGTCCAGACGCAGATCCTTGGCGCGGTAGACGACGGCCATGCCGCCCCGGCCGATCTCGCTCTCCACGCGGTATCCGGCGATCTGGGTGCCGACCAGTTCGGACGGCCTGCCGGCCAGGCCGCTCTCGTGCGGCGTGCGCGCCATCACCCGTCACCGGGCCGGGCGGGCGGATGCGGGGCGGCCCCGTCGCCGGGCCGGACGACGCGGGTGGCCTCGCGGTCGCGGCCGTCGTCCCCGTCGTTCTGCGGCCGCCGCTCCTCGCCCGCTCGCGCGCGGGTCGGCTCGGGTGGGGAGGCGACCACCCGGGTGGGCTCCGGCGACGCCTCGCCGCGCGGCTCGTGGCCGTCACCGGGCCCCCGCTCGCCGGCGGGGCTCCTGTCCGCGCCCGGCCCGGCCGGTGGCCGGGCGGCTACGCGTGTGGGTTCGGGCGGGGCGGGTCGGTCCGGGCCCGGTTCCGGTTCCGGCGCGTCGCCGCTCCCCGCTCGTCGTCCGGCAGGGTTCCCGGCGACGGGTGGAGTGACGATCTGCGTCGGTCCCGCGGCCGCCGGGCGGTCCGGTCCGGGGGGCGGTGCGTCGTCGTGGCGGGAGCCGCGTCCGCCGGCGGGGCCCTCGTCGGGCGGCGTGACGATGCGGGTGGGTTCCGGTTCCGGTGGGGGCGCGCCGCCGGGGCCCTGGCCGGGCTGCCCGGGCGCTCCCGTGCCCTCGGGTCCGGTTGCTCCCGTGCCCACCGGCGGGTCTGCGATCCGGGTCGGTTCCGGCCGGGCGGCGGCGACCGGCGTACGGTCCGCCGGTGGGGCCGGCTCCGGCGCGTCGCTGTCCGGCGGCCCGACGGGGTCCGAACCGAGCGGGGCGACCACCTGCGGGGGGTCGGGCGGAGACGGGCGTGGGCCGTCCGCGGCTCCCGGCGCGACCACCTGTGTCGGCTCGGGGGCCCGCGCCGGGGCGGCGGGCGGCCGCCCCGTCACCTGGGTCGGTTCGCGGGGCGGCTGATCGGCGGCGGGTGACGAGGAGGCCGCGTACGTGGCGAGACGCGTTCCGTCGCAGTACACCCACCGCTCGTGCTCCGCGTCGTACAGCCACACCGCCTCACCGTCGACCACCATCCCCACCCGCAGTCCGCGCGTGCGGCGGTGGAAGCCCTCTCCGTCCGTGCGGCCCGCGGTCAGGTCCTCCGCGGCGCGCCGGTACTGGCTCAAGGATTCCTCCACCCGTGCCAGCAGCGGCCGCGGGTCCGCCGTGCGGGCCATCGGCTGCCCGGCCGCCGGGGGTTCCTGCGGGACGGACACCAGCAGCCGGCCGTCGACCCAGGCCGACCAGCCGTTGGCGCAGAGAACCTGCCCCCAGTCCCCGCGCCGGCCGATCAGCCGCACCGGCAGCAGCGGGTCGAGCGGCTCGGTCGGCCGGCTCACGTCCGGTTCCTCCCAGGCGGGCAGCCCGAACTGGGGGACGACATGCGTGGGACGGAAGTCCGGAGTCGTCATGGGGCCCGTTCCTACTTCCGCATGACGGCGGGTTCGCGCCGGCGCAGCAGCCTCGAGACGATGAATCCGAAGAGCACCGACAGCACCACCAGCATCGCCATGTTGAGCAGCCACACGCCCAAGGAGTGCTGGAACAGGGGGTCGGAGGTCAGTTCCCCGGGGACGATGTCGCCCAGGCCAATGGTTCCGGCCATCGCGCCGAGCGCCCACCGCGAGGGGACCAGCCACGCCAGTTGCTCGATTCCGGCGACCCCGTTCAGCTTCAGCAGCGCGCCGCAGAAGACGACCTGGACGATGGCGAGGAGGACCAGCAAGGGCATGGTGACCTCCTCCTTGCGCACCAGGGCCGACACCAGGAGTCCCAGCATCATCGCCGTGAACGCCAGCATCGCGACGGCCACCGTGATCTCCGCCAGTGGCGGCATGAGCACCCCCTCGCCGCCGGGCGCGCCGAGGTCGACGCCGACCAGGGCGACCAGCGTCAGGACGACGGCCTGGAGGATCGTGATGGCGCCCAGTACGACGATCTTGGACATCAGGTACGCCGATCTGGACAGGCCGACCGCACGCTCCCGCTGGTAGATCACCCGTTCCTTGACCAGTTCCCGCACCGCGTTCGCCGCACCGGTCAGGACGCCGCCGACGCACAGGATGAGCAGGGCGTTCATCGCCGTCTCCTGCGTCAGACGCGATCCGGCCAGCGCCCGGGCCATCGCGCCCATGACGAACGGCAGGGCGATCATGATCGCCAGGAAGGTCCGGTCGGCGCTCAGCGCGGCCGTGTACCGCCGCACCAGCGTCCGCAGCTGCGCACCGCGGCTCCGGGTGCGCGGCGGCGGCGCGACGGCCGCGGGCGCCGAGGTCTCCGGCGGCAGATGCGGCTGCGCGGTGGCGTTCGTGACGTACTGGCGGTGGAACGGGGAGTCACGGTACTGGCCCGCCCAGTCGCGCTCGCGGTCGTTCTCGAAGGCCTCGAACGCCTCCGGCCACTGCTCGAAGCCGAAGAAGGCGAGCGCGTCCTCCGGCGGCCCGTAGTAGGCGATCTTCCCACCGGGGGCGAGCATCAGCAGCCGGTCGCACACGTCGAGGCTGAGCACGCTGTGCGTGACGACGATGACCGTACGGCCGTCGTCCGCGAGGCCCCGCAGCATGTGCATCACCGAGCGGTCCATGCCGGGGTCCAGCCCCGACGTCGGCTCGTCGAGGAACAGGAGCGACGGCTTCGTCATCAGCTCGAGGGCCACGCTGACCCGCTTGCGCTGGCCGCCGGACAGGCTGTGGATCGGCTGGGAGGCCCGCTGTTCGAGCCCGAGTTCGCCGATGACCTCGGTCACCCGCGCCTGCCGTTCCTTCTTCGCGGTGTCCTCCGGGAAGCGCAGCTCGGCGGCGTAACCGAGTGCCCGCCGCACGGTCAGCTGTGAGTGCAGGATGTCGTCCTGCGGTACGAGGCCGATGCGCTGGCGCAGCTCGGCGTAGTCCCGGTAGAGGTCGCGGCCGTCGTACAGGACCGTGCCCCGGTCGGCGGGCCGCAGGCCGGTCAGCGCGTTGAGGAGGGTCGACTTGCCCGCGCCGCTCGGCCCCACGACGGCGAGCAGGCACTTCTCGCCGACGGGGAAGGTGACGTGGTCGAGAAGTGTCTTGCGGCCCTTGTCCACGGAGACCGCGAGGTTCTGCACGTCGAGCGACACCTCACCGGTGTCGACGAACTCCTGCAGCGTGTCGCCGACGAGGCAGAACGCGGAGTGCCCGATGCCGACGATGTCACCGGCGGAGACCCGGGCCACGGAGACGGGCTGGCCGTTGAGGTAGGTGCCGTTGTGACTGCCGAGGTCGGCGATCTCGTACGTGCCGTCGGGGCGGGCCCGCAGCTCGGCGTGCCGGCGCGAGACGATCAGGTCGTCGACGACCAGGTCGTTGTCGGCGGCGCGGCCGATGCGCACGGTACGGGCCGGCAATGGCCGTACGGTGGTGGGCTGCCGGAAGGTGCCCGTCGCGGACGGCATGGACACCCGGGAGGGGCGTTCTCGCGCCGATGGTGGCGGCCCGTGGCCCAGAAGGACCGCGCGCGGCCCGTCCGCCGGGCTGCCGAAGCGGATGACGCTGCCGGGGCCGACGTCCCATTCGTGGATCCGTCTGCCTTCGGCGTACGTGCCGTTGGTGCTGTGCTCGTCCTCGAGGGTCCAGTGGTCCGCCTCGGGCCGGAGCACCGCGTGATGCCATGACACGCGCGCGTCGTCGATGACGATGTCGCTCAGTGGGTCGCGCCCGACGTGGTAGTCCCTGCTCGGACTGATCAGCGTCGAGCCCGCCTCTGTTTCGAGGACGAGCTCGGGCGGCGTCGGCGCGACAGGCCGTTCACCCATGTCCAAAATTCTAGCGACGGGTCCCGGTTTCCGCCGCTCGGAGAGAGTCGGCGGAGCTCGCCGGGCGGGCGCGTGAACCGGGACCCATGGACGTGGCGGGCCCCGGTCGCGCCGCGACCGGGGCCCGGAGGGTCGGGTTCCTCGGTGGTGTCAGCCCATCGCGCCGACGTCCGCGTCGCGGCGGCCACGGCCACGGCCGCGGCCGCGTGAGCGGGACGCGCCGGGGCTGTCGCTCTTCATGGCCGCCATGGCCACGGCGAGCAGCAGGGCGACGCAGCCGACGATCACGTTGCTGACGACGCTGCGCGTGGTGTCGACATTGCCCGACACGACCCACGGGGAGACGATCGTCCACGCGCCGATGGCGGCGGCAGCCCAGGCCATGGCGTGGGTCCGCTCGTACGCCGAGCCGAACCCGCCCATGCACAGGGCGTAGGCAACACCGGTGATCAGGTTGCACACGGCCAGGGTCGTGAGGCCGTTGAACCCGGCGATCCAGGGCGACGCCGCGAGGTACAGACCCGTGAGGAGGGCGAGTGTCTCGATCGCCTGGGCGCGCGGCGTGGCGGTGGCCCGCTCGAACCGGGAGCGCATCTCGGCGACGTCGGGGTGCTGCTCAATGCTGGGGTGAGTGGTCATGACAGGCTGCCTCCACTAAGAGAGCCTTTATCTGCCCTTTACGTCACAATTAACGCTTATTCGTCCATTTTGGTCAACGGGCCGGAGAGGCCGGAAACAGGGCCCTGACTACGCTGGGGCCGTGTTCACCTCCCAGGGCCCCACCCTCCGCGAGCTGACCGTGCAGGCGCTGTCCTCCATCGAGCGCGGCTACGACCTGCTGGCCCCGAAGTTCGACCACACTCCCTTCCGCACCCCCGACCGTTTCCTGGACGCGGTCGCCGCGGCCCTGGAGCCCCTCGGTCCGTTCGACGCGGGCCTCGACGTCTGCTGCGGCACCGGAGCCGGCGCGCGCGTGCTGCGTCCGCTGTGCCGCCGCCGGGTGACCGGGGTCGACTTCAGCGCGGGCATGCTGGCCGCCGCCCGGGAGGCGTACGGCGAGGGCGGCGGGCCCGCGGTGCAGTGGGTGCGGGCCGACGCCCGCGCGCTGCCGTTCAGCGGTGCCTTCGACCTGGCGGTGAGCTTCGGGGCGTTCGGGCACTTCCTGCCGGCCGAGCGGCCCGCACTGTTCGCCGGAGTCCACCGGGCGCTGCGGCCGGGCGGACTCTTCGCCTTCCCCATCGGTGCGCCCCCGCGCGTCGGTTCGCCGCTGTACTGGACGCTGCTCGGCTTCGACTCCGCGATGCGCGTGCGCAACGCGCTGTGGCGGCCGAGGTTCGTCATGTACTACCGGACGTTCCCGCTGCGAGGGGTGCTGGACGACCTGGCGGGGGCCGGGTTCGAGGTGCGGTCGCAGCCCCTGGAGGAGTTCGGCCGGCGTGCCGACGGGAGCCCCCACTGGCGGCTGCTGGTCGCCCGGAAGGCGTGACCGGGCCGGTGCGGGGGTTCAGTATCCCTTGGGCGGCCGGCCCGGGTCGGCCTGTTGGACCCGCTCCGCGAAGTTGGAGCCGGACTGGTTGACGCCGTACCGGGCGCGGACGTAGTTGATCGTGGCGCACATGCAGGCCACCACGTCGTAGGGCGTGGTGGCGGTGCCCTCCTGGTGGTACCGCGCGAACGTCGGCGGGATGCACTGTGTCGCGCCGCGCGAGCAGTTCCGGGGGTGGCCGTCCGCCACGACGGGGCCGTGGGCGTTGGAGTCCCCGGTGTTCACCCGCCAGCGCGGGTGGTTGGACGCGGATTCGCGCAGCGCGATGGTGGCGAGCGCGGGCACGCCGAACTCGGGGTCCATGCCGGTCAGTTCGCAGGCCCGCTCCGCATACGTGCGCATGGCGGCCTCGCCGGATTCGTCGTCGGGATCCTGGTAGGTGACCTCACTCAGGTCCATGGGTGTCCCCTCTTGCCGCCGTTCGCGGCGGACGTTCTCTCCTGACCGGTTTCCTACCCATGTCGCCGATGACCTAGGCGGCCCGTTCCGGCAGGAAGTCGCTCAGTTTCTCCCCTCGTTGTGAAGTGGCTTTCGGTAATGACCGTGTCACACCAGCGAATCTGCACATCGAATGCGCAGGGGGCACATCGTCTTCAAATAGCGACACCCGCTCTGACCTGCAGTTATGGCTGTCTGCGCGGGAATGTCCCCATCGGTCGCGCGATGTTCGAAGCCCGCCCGGTATTCAGCTCGGGCGATCCCGTGAAGAACCTGTCACCAAGTCATGGACGCCTGTGCACGTCGCGGCAATTTCGCGCAGGGATGTGACCGGACGGGCAATGGCCCGACTGGCTGCCCAACATGCTTACGTGCTTTGATCCTTCGCACTGAGGCCTATCCGTCAGGGGCGGTCCCGGTTATTTCGAATATTCACCGCGAAGGGAAACTCGCATCATGAACTTCTCCCAGGTTGCGACCCAGGAAATCTCCGACAACGACCTGGACAACGTGTCCGGCGGCCTCCTCGGCGGCGTGGTCGGCAACGCCACCGGCGTCCTGAACTCCGTCGTCCCCGTCTCGGGCACCGTCGGCTCCGCCCTCGGCACCGTCGAGGGCGTCACCGGCCTCAACACGGGCGCGGTCACGGGCATCGCCACCGCCACGGTCGCCGGCGTCTGATCCGCCCGCGCCGCCGAGCGGCGCGGTCACCAGCGGTGACTACGGCTCGTCGGCGTCCCCTCCCTGCCGACCGGCCGGGCCGTACCGCCCCGGACCCGCCCAGGGCCCGGGGCGTACGGCCGCCTCGAATTCCCGGCAGCCCGAGCGCTGCCGGATCATTGCAGTCGGCCCATTGCGGTTGAGGGAAGAGTGTCGTGCAGTTTCGCCAACAGGCGCTTTCCAAGCTGCAATCGCCCGAAGAAATTGATCTGCCGGTGCGATTCGCCCGGCCCCAGGGCCGGCTTGTTCTGATCGTCACGGTCGTCGTCATGATCGCCTCGGCCGTCTGGGCCGTGAAGGGGACCGTGTCGGCCACGGTCGCCGCCCCCGGCATCCTCACGCACGCCCAGGGAAGTTACGTCCTCCAGAGCCCCGTCGCCGGCCAGGTCACCGCCGTGCTCGCCGACGAGGGCGAGCGGGTCTCCGCGAACGCGCCGCTTCTGAAGGTCCGCACCGCGCGGGGCGACACCGTCGTGCGCACCATCGCGGCGGGACGGGTGACGACGCTCGTCACCGCGATCGGTTCCGTGGTGACCACCGGAGCGGACGTGGCTGCCGTGGAACGCGTGAAGAACGCGGGCGATCCCCTCATGGCCATGCTGTACGTACCGGCCGAACGCGGCTCCACCGTGCCCGTCGGCGCGGCCGTCGACCTCACGGTCCAGTCCGTCGCGACACAGCGGTACGGCGTCCTGCGCGGCCGGGTCCAGGCCGTCGGCAGGACCGCCCAGACCCGCCAGCGCATCACCGGCTTCCTCGGCAGCAGCCAGCTCGGCGAGGAGTTCTCGAAGCAGGGCCAGCCCGTGTCCGTGCTCGTGACGCTGGACCGGTCGGCCGATTCCCGCTCCGGCTACTCCTGGTCGACCTCCCAGGGACCGCCGTACGCCGTCGAGTCCATGACCCTCGCCACCGGCGCCATCCACCTCGCCGAGCAGCGTCCGATCGATTGGCTGCTTCCGTGACCCCACCCCAGCCGTCCGCCGCCCCGCCCCAGCCGCAGCTGCCGCCGGCGGGCCGCCGCAGGCACCGCCCCGAGCCGGCCGCCGGCGGGCGCCGCCGCGCACGGCCCGTCCAGGTCAAGAAGCGCAGGGCCGTCCGCACGCCCACCGTCCTCCAGATGGAGGCGGTGGAGTGCGGCGCCGCCGCGCTGGCCATGGTGCTCGCCCACTACGGCCGCCACGTGCCGCTCGAAGAGCTCCGCATCGCCTGCGGCGTCTCGCGCGACGGCTCGCGGGCCAGCAACCTGCTCAAGGCCGCCCGCGGTTACGGCCTCCAGGCCAAGGGCATGCAGATGGAATCGGCGGCCCTCGCCGAGGTCCAGGCGCCCGCCATCCTCTTCTGGGAGTTCAACCACTACGTCGTCTACGACGGCACGGGGCGCAGGTTCGGCCGTCGCGGCGTCCACATCAACGACCCCGACAAGGGCCGCCGTTTCGTCCCGTCGGAGGACTTCGACACCAGCTTCACCGGGGTCGTCCTCGTCTTCGAGCCCGGCGAGTCGTTCCGCCGCGGCGGCCGCAGGCCCGGCGTGATGAGCGCCGTCCCCGCCCGCATGCGCGGAACGACGGGAACCCTGCTCGCCGCGCTGCTCGCCAGCCTCCTGCTGGTCGCCGTCGGCGCCGCGGTGCCCGCGCTGAGCCGTACGTACATCGACATGTTCCTGATCGGCGAGCAGACGTCGATGCTGGGGCCGCTGTTCACCTCGATGGCGGCCATGGTGGCGCTGACCGCCGTACTGACGGGGCTGCAACAGGCGAACCTGCTGCGCGGACGCATCATCTCCTCCACGCTCAGCAGCGCCCGCTTCCTGCGGCACCTGCTGCGACTGCCCGTCACCTTCTTCGCCCAGCGCAGCCCCGCCGACCTCGTCCAGCGCCTCCAGTCCAACGACGCGGTCGCCGAGACGCTGGCGCGCGACCTCGCCGCCGCGGGGGTCGACGGGGTCGTCGTCATCCTCTACGCCGTCCTGATGTGGACGTACGACCCGCAACTGACGCTCGTCGGCGTCGTGGTGGCGCTGCTCAACGTCGTCGCCATGCGCGTCGTGATCCGGCTGCGGGCCACCCACACGCAGAAGCTGCGCGCGGACAGCGCCCGGCTGACCAACACGTCGTACACCGGGCTCCAGCTGATCGAGACGATGAAGGCCACCGGCGGCGAGAACGGGTTCTTCCGCCGCTGGGCCGGACAGCACGCGACCACGCTGGACGTGCAGCAGCGCCTCGGCGTGCCGAGCGCGTTCCTCGCCGTCGTCGCGCCCACGCTCGCGACTCTCAACAGTGCGCTGATCCTGTGGATCGGCGGCCTGCGGGCCGTCGAGGGCCACATCTCCATCGGTCTTCTCGTCGCCTTCCAGGCGCTGGTGGCCCGCTTCACCGCGCCCATCAGCCGGCTCAACGGCGTGGCGGGGCGCATCCAGGACTTCGCCGCCGACGTGGCCCGGCTGAAGGACGTCGAGAGCTTCCCGGTCGACGTGGTGTACTCGCGCCGCGAGCCGGACGAGAGCACCCGCAGGCTCACCGGGCACGTGACGCTCGACGACGTCACCTTCGGTTACAGCCCTCTGGACAAGCCCCTGCTCACCGGCTTCTCGCTGGCGGTCGGCCCCGGGCAGCAGGTCGCCCTCGTCGGCGGGTCGGGCAGCGGCAAGTCGACCGTCTCCCGCCTGATCTCGGGGCTCTACACCCCGTGGGAGGGGACGATCCGCATCGACGGACAGCGGCTGGAGGACATCTCCCGCAGCGCGCTGGCCGCCTCGGTCTCCTTCGTCGACCAGGAGGTCTTCCTCTTCGAGGGCACGGTCCGGGACAACGTGGCACTGTGGGACCCCTCGATCCCGGACGAGGCCGTCGTCGCCGCCCTCCGGGACGCCGCGCTGTACGACGTGATCGCCCGGCGCCCCGACGGCATCCACAGCCGCGTCGAGCAGGACGGCCGGAACTTCTCCGGCGGCCAGCGCCAGCGACTCGAAATCGCCCGGGCGCTGGTCAGGCGGCCCAGCATCCTCGTACTCGACGAGGTCACGAGCGCCCTCGACGCCGAGACCGAGCGGATCATCATCGACAACCTGCGGCGGCGCGGCTGCGCCTGTGTCGTCATCGCCCACCGGCTGAGCACCGTGCGCGACAGCGACGAGATCGTCGTGCTCGACCACGGCTCGGTCGTCGAGCGCGGCCGCCACGAAGACCTGGTCGCCGCCGGCGGGGCGTACGCCGAGCTCGTCAAGGAGCACTGACATGTCGTCCGCACACCCGAGCGCCGTCGTGGGCGCTCCCGCCGGATACGACGCGGTGACCTACGCGCTGGGCGGCCTCGGCGCGCCCGTCGACTGCTCCGGACTGCGCAGCCTCCCTCTCGAGGGGCCGCAGGTGCTGTGGCTCGTCGTGGGCGGAGCGCTCGACCTGTTCGCGGTCGACGCCGTGCAGCAGGGCCACTGGCACTTCCTCGGCCGCCTCGAAGCCGGCACGCTGCTGCTCGGCCCCGTGGAAGGCCCGCAGCACACCCTGCTCGGCCGGCCGTCGCAGGACTGCGTGCTGCGTCGGATCCCGCTGCGCGAGCTCTGCCGGCAGCCCGCGGCCGACGGCTACGGCTGCGGCGACGCCGGGGCGGCGTACGAGAGCCCCCTGGACCACGCCTTCGCCCTCGGCGTCGGACGCGGCCTCGGCGTGCTCTTCCAGGCCCCGCTGGACGGCCGGCCGGACATCGAGGGGGCGGTGGCCGACGACGACGTGCTGTGGATGCCGGTGTCGCCCGGCAGCGTGCAGTACGGCGCCTCCTACGGCCACGAGGCCGCGGGCGATCTGCTGATCGAGACGGCGATGTGGCAGCAGCTGGTGAACCAGCAGTACCGGCTGCTGTCGGCCGTCGACCACTGGATCGAGGAGCTGGAGCGCGCCCACGAGGACCGTACGGCCGCCGGCATCAAGGCCGGCGCGGCCGTCCGCGAGCGGGCCGACCAGGCCCTGGTCGCCTCCATCGGCCGCCCCGACCGGTCCGGGCGCGGCACGACGGCCGCCGACCGCGCGAGCGACGACGCCACGTTCGCCGTCTGCCGCCGGGTCGCGGAGGCCGCGGGCATCACCCTCACCGAGCCACCGAGGGGCGGCGCGGCCGACGACCGCGTCACCCCCGTCGAACGCATCGCGCTGCACTCCCGGATCCGCACCCGCGACGTCCGGCTCGTCGGACGCTGGTGGCGGGCGAACTCCGGCCCCCTGGTCGGACACCGCGCCAAGTCCGGCGCGCCCGTCGCGCTGGTGTGGCGCCGCGGACGGTACGAGGCGGTGAACCCTGCCTCGGGCCTGCGCATCCGCGTCGGCAAGGACAACGCGCAGGACTTCGAGCCGCGCGCGGTCATGTTCTACCGCCCCCTGCCCGACCGCCCGGCGACCCCGTGGGGGCTGCTGCGTTTCAGCCTCCGCGACACCCGGTTCGACCTGTGCAACCTACTGCTGAGCGGGCTGGTGACGGTCGGCCTCGGCGGGCTGGTGCCGATCGCGACCGGCCAGGTGCTCGGGGTGTACGTGCCGAACGCCCAGAGCGGGCTCATCGCCCAGGTCTCGCTCGCCGTCATGATCACCAGCATCGTCACGGCGTCGTTCATGCTGCTCCAGAACCTCACCATCCTGCGGATGGAGGGCCGTATCGAGGCCACTCTCCAGCCGGCCGTCTGGGACCGGCTGCTGCGGCTGCCGACGAGATTCTTCACCGAACGCTCCACCGGCGAGCTGGCGAGCGCCGCCATGGGGATCAGCGCCATCCGCCGGGTGCTGTCGGGGCTCGGCCCGGTGGTCGTACAGGCCGGCACGGTGGGCGCGATGAACGTCGTGCTGCTGTTCTGGTTCAGCGTGCCGCTGGCGCTCGCGGCGCTCGCGATGCTGGTGGTCATCGGCGCGGTCTTCCTCGGGATGGGCCTGTGGCAGGTGCGCTGGCAGCGGCGGCTGGTCGAGCTCGGCAACAAGCTCAACAACCAGGCGTTCCAGACCTTGCGCGGACTGCCCAAGCTGCGGGTCGCCGCCGCCGAGAGCTTCGCGTACGCCGCCTGGGCCCGCGAGTTCGCCCGCTCCCGCGAACTCCAGCAGCGCGCGGGACGCATCAAGAACCTCACCACGGTCCTCGACGCCGTCTACCTCCCGCTCTGCTCGCTGATCATGTTCATGCTGCTGGCGGGGCCCGCCCGGGGCAGCATGTCGGCCGGCGCCTTCCTGACCTTCAGCACGGCCGTCACCATGCTGCTCACGTCGGTCACCCAGCTGACCGGCGCGCTCATCTCGGTCGCCGCCGTCCTGCCGATGTTCGAACAGATCAAGCCGGTCCTCGACGAGGCTCCCGAGGTGCGCGGCGCGAGCGCGCAGCCCGGCGCGCTGTCCGGCGCAGTCGAGGCCAGGAAGCTTTCGTTCCGCTACACCGACGAGGGTCCCCTGGTCCTCGACGACGTGTCGCTCGACGTGCGGCCCGGCGAGTTCGTGGCGATCGTCGGCCCCAGCGGCTGCGGCAAATCGACCCTGCTGCGGCTGCTCATCGGCTTCGACAAGCCGGTCTCGGGCAGTGTGCTGTACGACGGCCAGGACCTGGCGGCGCTCGACCAGGCCGCCGTACGCCGCCAGTGCGGTGTCGTCCTCCAGAACGCCCAGCCGCTCAACGGGTCGATCCTGGAGTGCATCAGCGGCGCGGGGGTCTTCTCCCAGGAGGAGGTGTGGGATGCCGCCGAGATGGCGGGCCTGGCCGAGGACATCAGGCGCATGCCGATGGGGCTGCACACGATGATCTCCGGCGGCGGCGCCATCTCGGGCGGACAGCGCCAGCGCCTGATGATCGCTCAGGCGCTGGTGCGGCGCCCGCGCATCCTCTTCTTCGACGAGGCCACCAGCGCACTGGACAACGAGACGCAGCGCATCGTCATGGAGAGCACGCGCAGGCTGAGCGCCGGCCGCCTGGTGATCGCCCACCGGCTGTCCACCGTCATGGACGCCGACCGGGTGCTCGTCATGGCGGACGGCCGGATCGTCGAACAGGGGCCGCCCGCCCGGCTGCTGGCCGACCCGGGCGGGCGGCTGCACGAACTGGTGCGGCGCCAGCTGGCGTGAACCGGGCCGGCGCCCGCCCGAACCGGTCCGGACGCCGGCCCGGGTCGGCCAGCAGCCGGGCGGGGCAGTCGGCGCGGGCGGCTCTCAGCCCAGCGTCTTGAGCATCTCGCGCGCCAGGGGACCGGACGACGCCGGGTTCTGACCGGTGTGCAGGTTGCGGTCCACGACGGTGTACGGGGCCCACGGCTCGCCCTCGCGGAAGTCCGCGCCGAGCCGCACGAGCCGGTCCTGGAGCAGCCACTGGGCCTTGTCGCCGAAGCCCGCCTGCGTCTCCTCCGCGTTGGTGAACCCGGTCAGCCGGTAGCCCGCGAACGGGGAGCCGCCCGGACCGCTCTCCGTGGCCAGCAGGGCCGCCGGCGCGTGGCACACGATGCCCAGTGGCCTGCCCGAGGCGAGCGTGTCGGTCAGCACCCTGGCGGACTCCTCACTGACCGCCAGGTCCTCCATCGGGCCGTGGCCGCCGGGGTAGAACACGGCGTCGTAGTCGGCCGCGTCCACCTCCTCCAGCTTCAACGGCCGCTGAAGTCCCTCGAAGGACGCCAGAGCCCGCACCATCCGGTCGGCGCCCTCCGGGCCGCCGTTCACCTCCGGCGCCAGGCTGGCCCGGTCCACCGTGGGCACGACGCCGCCCGGCGTCGCCACGACGACCTCGTGCCCGGCGGCGGTGAACACCTCATGAGGGGCGACGACCTCCTCGGCCCAGAAGCCGGTGGGGTGGCGTGTGCCGTCGGCCAGCGTCCAGTGGTCGGCGCCGGTCACCACGAAGAGGATTTTCGACATGCAGCACTCCCTTGTCGGTCGATCTCGAGTGCACCCGCCGTGCTCCACCCGTCGGCGCCCTCGACGGTTGCTCAAGCTATGTCAGTCCGGCCTGCCCTGCGGAGCGTGACACGAGGTCCTGTCGCGGAGCCCGGCGGCGCCGGTTCTACGCACCGGCCCGAGCGAGGCCCCCTGACGGGTGCACCGCCCGGCGCAGCGCAGTGCCCATAAGTGGGCATAGGGGCGCATCGGTGCAACGGATGTGCGCATTGGCGTCTTGTTTGAGACACTGATGTCTCAGGCGAGACCGTGTGGTGTCACCAGACACCCTTGCCATGAGTAGAAACAGGAAACCCATGCACCCCGCCCCCGCCCGGCACGACCCCCGGGCTCAGCTCGATCCCCGGCGCTGGGCCGTCCTCACGATCCTCTCCGGCAGCCTGCTGCTGATCGCGATGGACACCACGATCCTCAACGTCGCCTTCCCCTCCCTCGTCGCCGATCTGGCGCCCAGCTCCGTCCAGCAGCTGTGGATCATCGACGTGTACGCGCTGGCGCTCTCCGGTGTGCTGGTCACCGCCGGCGCGCTCGGCGACCGCTGGGGACGCAAGCGCATGCTGCTCCTCGGCTTCGGCGTCTTCGCGCTGGCCTCGCTGATCGCCGTGTTCGCCACCGCGCCGTGGCAGGTCATCGCCGCCCGCGCGCTGCTCGGCGTCGGCGGCGCGGCCATCATGCCGTCGACGCTGTCGATCCTGCGACACGTCTTCAGCGACGCCCGCGAGCGCGCCTTCGCGTACGCCGTCTGGGCGGCGGTCTTCGGCGGCGGCATGGCGCTCGGTCCGGTGGTGGGCGGTCTGCTCGTCGAGAAGAACGGCTGGCAGTCCGCGTTCCTGCTCAATGTGCCCGTCGCGCTGGCCGTCATCGCCTTCGGCCTGTGGCTGCTGCCCGAATCGCGTCAGCCGAGGGAGGGACGCTGGGACTGGTGGGGCGTCGGCCAGTCGATCGTCGGCATGCTCGCCCTCGCGGGTGGCATCAAGCAGCTCGGCAAGGGCGGCCCCGCCGACCCGGTCGCCTGGGCGCTGCTCGTCCTCGCAGCGGTGGCGATGACCGTGTTCGTACGCCGTCAGCTGAGGCTGGAACAGCCCCTGTTGCAGGTACGGCTCTTCGCGAACCGGTCCTTCAGCATCGCCGCCGCCGCGATCTTCCTCGGGATGATCGCGCTCGGTTCGGCGCTGTTCCTGATCACGCAGTGGTTCCAGTACGGAGAGGGCTACACGCCGCTGGAGGCCGGTGTCCGGCTGCTTCCCGCGCCCCTCGGCCTGGTCGTCACCTCATTGGTGACGCCTGCCCTGATGCACAGGCTCCCGATCCGCCACGTCCTGGGCGGCGGACTGCTGATGATGACCGCAGGTCTCGCCCTGCCCTGGACGTTCCAGCGGACCGGCGCCCTCGACTACCCGTCCGTCGCGTTCGCCCTGGCCGTGCTCGGCTGCGGCGTCGGCATCGCCACCACGGTCGCCTCGGTCACCCTGATGGCGGCCGCCCCGGCGCGCGACGTCAGCGGCGCCGCCGCCATCGAGGAGACCTGCTACGAACTCGGCGCGGCCATGGGCGTCGCCATCCTGGGCAGCGTGGCCGCCGCGCTGTACCGGGCGCACCTGCCCGAACTCGGCCTGGACGGCGCGCAGACAGCGGCGGTACGCGACTCCGTGGGTGAGGCCGCGCACCTGGCCGCAGAGACCGGCGGACCGGCCGGCGCCGCACTGCTCGAGAAGGTCTCCGAGGCCTTCACCGCGGGCATGACGCCGACGTTCCTGCTCGCCGCCGCACTGCCCCTCGCGGCGGCGGCGCTCACCTGGGCGAAGATCCCGGGGGACCTCCGCCCGACCGAGAACGCGCACTGACCGGTGTCCCTGGGGAGGGCGACCCCCTACCGGTAATACTTCAGAGCTACGCGTGAAGTGCCCTCCCTGGTGGGACGCCGACCACGAGGCGTGATCCATAACTTCCTTACCGGAAGCACGAAGGACATCCGGTAAGGAAGGACCACCCTCCATGGCGTCCCGCCCACGCAGCAGCCGCCCGCGCCGCGCCCTGCTCGCCGCACTCGTCGTCGCCTCGGTGGCCGTGCCGGTGTCGGGAGCGGCCCGTCCGTCGGCCGTCCCGGCGCCCGCCCCCGCGGCGCTGGCCCCGTTGGACGCGGCCACCCCCGAGATCCTCGCCGAGCGGTACGCCGCCAACCGGGACGGCATCCGGGCCGCCGAGCGCGCGGCCACCGGCCACGGGGACCACGGGCGGGCAGCCGCGCTGCGGGCCATGGCGGACCCGGCGCGCCACTTCCTCACCTTCGACGGCCGCGACGGCGGGCGTACCGCCGAAGTATTCGGTGACCTGTCCGGTGCCGAGCGGATCGCCGTACTGGTCCCCGGCGCGGACACCAGCCTCGACCGGTACGGGAGGCTCCGGGCCGGCGCGGCGGCGCTCCAGGAGGAGCTGGGGGCCCGGTCCGCCGTCGTCGCCTGGCTCGGGTACAGGACGCCCGGCACGGTGAGCCCCGAGGTGCTGACACCCGGCCGCGCGGAAGACGCCGCCCCCGCCCTGCGCGGCTTCCTGGCGGAGCTGCGCGTGGCCGGGCCGGACGCCCGTACCTCCCTCCTCTGCCACTCCTACGGCTCCGTGGTCTGCGGCCGGGCCGCGCCCGGACTGGCAGCGGGTGACGTCCAGGACGTCATCCTGTACGGCAGCCCCGGCGCCGGGGGCGACACCGCCGCCGCGCTCGGCACCCGGGCCACCGTCTGGGCGGGCCGGGGCGCCGCCGACTGGATCGCCGACGTACCGCATGCGAGTCTGCAACTCCCGTTCGCGGCGATCGGATTGGGGGCGGATCCCATGTCGCCGGAGTTCGGCGCCCGGGTTCTCGAGACGGGCGACGGCGGCCACAGCGACTACCTCAAGCCCGGTTCCACAGCCCTGGAGAACATCGCCCGGATCGTCTCGGGCCGGGCCCCTTCCGGTTCCGAGGAGGGGGAGCGTCGTGCGTGACCTCGTCCGGCGGATCGACTCCGCGACTCCGCCCGGCCGTGACCGCGCCGTCGACGCGCTGCGCGCCCTCGCCGTCCTCGGCGTCGTGCTCGGCCACTGGCTGGTGACCGCACTGGTCGCGGACAGCGGCACGGTGCGGGCCGTGAGCCCGCTTCGTTACCTGCCGCACCTCACGCCCGTGTCCTGGGTGTTCCAGACCCTGGCGGTCTTCTTCCTGGTGGGCGGGCTGGTGGGCGCGAGGAGTTACGCCGCCGCCCGCGCCCGGGGCGCCACGTACGGGCAGTGGCTGTCCGCCCGGACGGCCCGGCTGAGCCGGCCGGTCGCCGCCGTGCTGGTGGTGTGGGCCGTGGCGGCGGGCGTGATGCTCGGGTCCGGGGCGGGGCTGGAGACCGTACGAACAATGCTGAAGCTGGTGTGGTCGCCGCTCTGGTTCCTGCTGGTCTTCGTGGTGCTGACGGCCGCGACGCCGCTGGTCGCCAGGCTTCACCCGCTGTGGCCGCTCGCTGTCGTACTGCACGTCGATCTGGTGCGGTTCGGCCTGGGCGGGCCTTCGTGGCTCGGCTGGATCAATGTGGCCGCCGGGTGGCTGGTCCCGTACTGCCTGGGCGCGGCCTGGGCCCGGGGCGGCCTGAAGGGCCGTGCGACGGGCTGGGTGCTGCTGGGCGGGGGCGCGATCGTGACCGCTCTCCTGGTTCTGTTCGCGGGCTACCCGGCGGCCATGGTCGGGGTGCCCGGCGCCGAGATCTCCAACCTCGACCCGCCCACTCTCGCCGCCGTCACCTTCGGCCTCGCCCAGTGCGGTGCGGCGGTCCTGCTGCTCGGACCGCTGCGGCGGATGCTGCGGCGGCCCGGCGCCTGGGCGGCGGTCGCGCTGGTCAACCTCTCCGCGATGACGGTGTTCCTCTGGCACCAGACCGCGATGATGGCGGTCACCGCGATCGGCCTGCTGACGGACGAGGCGCTGCCCGGCCTCCACACGGTGCCCGACGGCCCCGGCTGGGTCCTCGCCCGGCTGACCTGGCTGCCGGTGTTCGTGGCGGCGTTGGCGGTGTGCTGGGCGGCGTTCCACACGTACGAACAGGGAAGGCCGAGGCCGCCGAAGAGCAGCCGGATCGTGCGCGAGGGGCATCCCGCCCGGGAGGCGGTGGTGCGGCGTGCCTAGGGTGGATCTTCTGACGGGGGAGAGCATGGTGGTGGAGCGGCTGCTGAAGGCTGTGCGGGCGGTGCCGCGCAACCTGCGCGAGGACCTGTGGACCGGGGCCGCTGCCCCGCTGCCGCCCGGCGGACGGCCCGGCTGGGTGATGTGGCAGCCGGTCATCGTGTTGCTGCTGGTGACGTGCGCGGCGCTCCTCGGCGTGGTCAACGTGAACGATCTCGCCTTCGACTGGGGCCACGGACTGGGCACCAGGTACGCCCTGCTGCTCGGCGGGGCCCAGTCGGTGGCGCTCGTCGTCGCGGCGTTCCGGCCGCTGCCGGCGTGGTGGATGGTGACCGTCGCCATGGTCGTCGTCGCGTGGCTCTCGGGGTCGTCCTCCCGTGACGAGGCGTTCCCCTGGACCGCCTCCGGGATCGCCGAGGGGATCCCGGGCTCGCAGTTCCCCTGGGACCCGTTGTTCCCCTGGACCGGCCCCGGGATCGCCGCGCAGGCCGGCGTGCTCTTCATGCTGGCGCTGCGGGTCCGCCCGCGCGTCGCGGTCGAGGCCCTGACGATCAGCCTCCTGGCGGGTCTGGCCTGCAGCACGCTCCTTCCCCTGGGCCACTTCGCCGGCGTCGGCCGCGCCATCGGAATTCTCACCGCCGCGGTGGTGGTCGGCGGCTCGCTGCGCGGCCGCCAGGTGGCCCGCACGGAGCTGGTCGTCCAGGAGGAAATGACCGCCGAGGAGCGGTCCCGGCGCACCCTCCTGGAGGAGCGCAACCGGATCGCCCGCGAGCTGCACGACGTCGTCGCCCACCACATGTCGGTCATCTCCATCCAGGCGCAGGTCGCCCCGCACCTGGTCGAGAACCCGTCCGACGAGCTCAGGGAGAACCTCGCGGGCATACGCGAGAACGCCGTCGGGGCGCTCACCGAACTGCGCCGCGTGCTCGGCGTACTGCGCTCCGAGGACGCCGTGTCGCAGGAGGTACGGCACGCCCCGCAGCCCACCCTCGACCTGCTGGACGAGATGGTCGGCAATGTGCGCGGCGCCGGGCTCACGGTCACCTTCCGGACCACCGGAGAGCCGCACCCGCTCCCGCCGGGCGTCGAGCTGTCGGCGTTCCGTATCGTGCAGGAGGCGCTGAGCAACGTGATGCGGCACGCGCCCGGAGCCGACGCGCGGGTCGAGATCGGACACCACGCGACCGGTCTCACCGTACGGGTCACCAACACCGCGCCCGTCGGGCCGGCCGTCCCCTCGCAGGGCGCCGGCCACGGCCTGCTCGGCATGCGGGAACGCACCGCCATGCTGGGCGGTGAGTTCGCCAACGGGCCGATGCCCGGAGGCGGTTACGAAGTTCTGGCGACGCTTCCCCTGGAGGGCAGTCCATGACCATCCGCGTGCTGATCGCCGACGACCAGATGATGGTCCGCCAGGGCTTCACGGTGCTGCTCGACGCCGAACCCGGCATCGAGGTCGTCGGCCAGGCCGTGGACGGCCTCGACGCCGTCTCCAAGGTCGCCGAACTCGCCCCGGACGTCGTCCTGATGGACATCCGGATGCCCGTGCTCGGCGGCATCGACGCGACCCGCCGCATCACCGAACCGCCCGGCGCCACCGTCAAGGTCCTGGTCCTGACCACCTTCGACCTCGACGAGTACGTGTACGAGGCGCTGCGCGCCGGCGCCTCCGGATTCCTCCTCAAGGACGCCTCCGCCGCCGAACTCGCCCAGGCCGTAAGGGTGGTGGCGGGCGGCGACGCGCTGCTCGCGCCGAACATCACCAAGCGCCTGATAGCCGAGTTCTCCCGGCTGAGCGACGGGCCGCGCGCCCCGCGCAAGGAGCGGGTGGGCGACCTGACGGAACGGGAGACGGAGGTGCTGTCGCTCATCGCGCAGGGGCTGTCGAACGCGGAGATCGCCGTGCGGCTCGTGGTGGCGGAGCAGACCGTAAAGACCCATGTGAGCCGCATCCTGGTCAAGCTGGGCCTGCGCGACCGGACCCAGGCCGCCGTCTTCGCCTACGAGACGGGGCTGGTGCGCCCGGCGGGACACTGAGAGCCGCAGGGCGCTCGCCACTCGCCCCCATGACCGCCCCAGGCCCTGCTCGCCGGGCCGGTGGTCCCGCTACCCGGCCGCCCGGGGAATCAGCAGCCCCGCGGCCGACCTCGCCGCCGTCAGCGCCCGGCCGCGTTCGCCGCCGGGCTGGCCCAGAACGACGCGGGTGCTCAGGCCGTCCAGGAGGGCCAGCAGCTGCGAGGCGTGCGCCGGTATGTCCATCGGCGCGAAGCGTGCGCGCTCCACGCCCTTGGTGAGCAGGGCCTCCAGATCCTCCTGCCAGCCCCGGTCCATCTCCTCCTGTGCCTGGCGCAGGGTTTCGTTCGCGGGCGTACGGGCCCAGAGCTCGATCCACAGCATCCAGCGCGGGTCGCGCGGTCCGCGCGGCAGGTACAGCTCCAGGAACTGGTCGAGCTTGCGCTCCGCCGTCGTCCGGCGGCCCAGCAGGAGCCGGCGTTCCCCGGCGAGGTCGCTCTCGCTCCAGCGCAGCGCTTCCAGCAGCAGCCGGTCCTTGCTGCCGAAGTAGTACAGGATGTGGCCGCCGCTGGTCTCCAGCCGCTCGGCGAGCGCCGACATGGTGAGCGCAGCCAGGCCGTGCTCGGCGATGAGTGCCATGGCCTCCTCGAGCATCCGCTCCTGGGCGATGTGCCCGTCGCGTCGTCGCGCCGCTCCCGCCACCCGATTCCCCTCCACCGACTCCGCCGTTCCTACCGATGTCACGACCTTAGCCGCGGATTCGCGCGGGGGTCTTGACGGGTGGGGGAGCGGCACCGCATCTTGAATGCCGTTCTAACTCTTAGAACGGCATTCAAGATCTGGTGGGAGTGGCATGGCGACGCACATGGCCGGGCAGCAGCAGACCGACGAGGTGTTCCGGGTCGAGACCCACGGCATCGACCGCATCCCGGACGACGAACGGCACGGCAGCGCGAAGGACCTCTTCTGGCTCTGGTTCGGCTCGAACCTGACCTTCACCTATGTCATCAACGGCGCGCTCGCCGTCGCCTTCGGACTGTCCTTCTGGCAGGCGACCGCCGTCGTGGTCGTCGGCGGCCTGGCCTTCTTCGTCATCAGCGCCGCGGGCCTCAGCGGAGTCCGTACCGGCACCGCCACGCTCGTCATCTCCCGCGCCGCCTTCGGCACGCGCGGCAACTGGCCCGCCGGAGTGCTCAACTGGATCGTCAGCATCGGCTACACCATCGTCAACACGGTGGTCGGCACACTGGCCCTCGAGCTCTTCTTCGCCGAGATCGGCTGGCAGGGCGGCGACACCGCCCGCGCCCTCGCCCTCCTGGTGACCCTGACCCTCACCTTCGCGGTCGCCATGTGGGGGCACGCCACCGTGCAGTTCGCCGAACGCTGGATGGCGTACGCCCTGGCCGCCGGCTTCGCCGCCCTGCTCGTCTTCGTCCTGCCCGGCGCCGACACCGCCGCCCCCGCCGCCGGGCCCGGCGCGGCCGGCTGGAGCCTGGCGTTCGTCGTCATGCTGTCGAGCCCGTTCTCGTACGTGCCGATGCCCGCCGACTACACCCGTTATCTCCCGAGGACCACCTCACTGCGCTCCCTCACCTGGTACGGAGCGCTCGGCGGCTTCCTGTCGTCGGTGGCGCTCGGTGTGGCCGGTGTCGCCGCCGCCACCCAGACGGACATGACGGACGCGGTCGCCGGGACGGAGAAGCTCCTGCCCGGCTGGTTCCAGCCGGTGTTCCTGGCCCTGGTGCTCCTCGGGTCCGTCACCAACTCGATCATCACGCTCTACTCGTCCAGCCTGAACCTCCAGGTGCTCGGCATCCCCTGGAGCCGGTCGCGGGCCATCCTCATCAGCGCCGCCGTCACCGCCGTCGGCTCGCTCTGGGCCCTCTTCTTCGCCGACTTCACCGAGTCGCTGCTGTCCTTCCTCTCCCTGCTGATCATCGTCTTCGCCCCGTGGAGCGGCGTCTTCCTGGCCGACATGGTGCTGCGCCGCTGCCGGTACGACGCCGAGGCCCTGCACGCGGGACCGGGCGGCGCGTACGGATACCGGGCGGGCTACCACCCGGCGGGCATGGCCGCGCTCCTCACCGGCATCGCCTTCGCCGCCCTCACCTGCGACTCCGAACTGTGGACCGGCCCCCTGGTCGCACCCCTCGGCGGCGCGGACCTCACGCTCCTCGGCTCGGTCGTCTCCGCGCTCACGTACGGGGCGCTGGTCGCCCGCACGTCCCTTCGTCCCGCCCGCTGACCCGCCCGCCCAGCCCGTACCACCCACACCGCACGCACAGGAGCGCATCCCTCATGACCCGCACCGCCCCGGCCGATCTGGTCCTCGTCAACGCCCGCATCCACACCGTGGACGCCCGGCTGCCGCACGCCCGGGCGCTGGCCGTCCGGGACGGGCGCATCGCCTGGCTCGGTGAGGACGCCGGCGCCGCGCGGTGGACCGGACCGGACACCGAGGTCCTCGACGCGGGCGGCCGGCTGGTGCTGCCCGGCTTCATCGACGCCCACAACCACGTCAGGCTCGGCTCCGACGACGCCTGCGTCCAGCTCGCCGGCGTCCGGACGCTCGACGGCATCCACGAGCGCATCCGTACCTGGCGCGCCGCCCACCCCGACGCCGAGTGGATCGAGGCCGAGGCCTTCGACTACTCGGCGATCCCGGACGGCCGGATGCCCCGCGCCGAAGACCTCGACCCCGTAACCGGCGACACCCCCGCCTTCGTCCTCAGCTACGACGTGCACACCGCCTGGTTCAACACGGCGGCCATGCACCGCCTCGGCATCGCCAGGGGCCGTACGAGTCCGCCCTTCGGCGAGGCCGAGACCGACCCGGCGACCGGCGAACCCACCGGCTTCGTCAAGGACTTCGCCGTCAAGGGCCTCTCCCGCGACGGCCACCGCGCCCTGCGCGCGCTCGGCGTGCCGTGGGCGTCGCCCGACCGGCAGTACGGGCGTCTCGCGCGCAGCCTCGACGACGCGATCGCGTACGGCATCACCACCATCGTCGAGCCGCAGAACTCGCTCGACGACCTCGCCCTGTACGAGCGGGCCCGCGCCGAGGGCCGGCTCCGCTCGCGCATCGTCGCGGCCCTCTTCCACCCGCGCGGCACCACCGGCGCCGATCTCGACGACTTCGCCGAGGCCGCGCGCCGCTTCGACGACGACCTGCTGAACGTCGGCCCGCTCAAGCTCTACATCGACGACGTCGTCGAGCCCCGCACCGCCGCCCTGCTCGAGCCCTACGCCGGCTGCGGCCACCACCGGGGCGAGACCTTCTACCCGCCCGAGGAGTTCGCCGAACTGCTGACCCGGCTGGACGCGCGCGGCTTCCAGTGCTTCGTGCACGCCACCGGCGACCGGGGCATCCGCACCGTCCTCGACGCTGTCGAGCGCGCCCGCGAGGCCAACGGTCCGCGCGACGCCCGCCACCAGGTCGTGCACGTCGAGTGCCTCGACCCCGACGACACCCCCCGCTTCCGGGAGCTCGGTGTGGTCGCCTGCATGCAGCCGCGCCACAGCGCTCCGGAGATCGCCGGGCCGGGCAAGGACTGGGCGGCGAACGTCGGTGAGGACCGCTGGCACAAGGCGTGGCCGATGCGCAGCCTGCACGAGGCCGGGGCGGTGCTCGCCTTCTCCAGCGACTGGAACGTCGCCGAGATGGACCCGATGGTGGGCATCTACACCGCCGTGACCCGGCGCCCGCTCGGCGGCGGGGAGCCGTGGATGCCGGGTGAGACCGTCGACGTGGCGACCGCCGTGCACGGCTACACGATGGGATCGGCGTACGCCAACTTCCTGGAGCACGAGCGCGGTTCGCTGACCGTGGGCAAGCTCGCCGACTTCGTCGTCCTGTCCCGCGACATCCTGAGCGTCGCGCCCGAGGACATCCCCGGCACCGTCGCCGAGACGGTCGTGGTGGGCGGCCGGGTGGTGGTCACGGCGTCATAGCCAGCCGTTGCGGCGGAACGCGCGGTGGATGGCGAAGCAGGAGACGGCCATGACGACGAGGGCGAGGGGGTAGCCGTACGTCCACCGCAGTTCGGGCATGTGGTCGAAGTTCATGCCGTAGACACCGCAGATCATGGTCGGTACGGCGATGATCGCGGCCCACGAGGTGATCTTCCGCATGTCCTCGTTCTGCGTGATCGTCACCTGCGCCAGATGGGCCTGCAGGATCGAGTCGAGCAGCCCCTCGAAGGCCGCGATCTGCTCGGCCGTCCTGGCCAGGTGCCCGGCCACGTCGCGGAAGTACGTACGGATCTCCGGGCCTACGGCCGGCACGGGCTCGGTGGCCAGCAGGCGCAGGGGCCCGGCCAGCGGAGCCACGGCCCGCTTCAGTTCGAGCAGTTCCCGCTTGAGCTGGTAGATCCGGCCGGCGTCGCCGCGCCCCGCCGGCTCGCTGAACACGGCGGACTCGACGGCGTCCATGTCGTGCTGCACGGCCTGAGCCACCACGAGGTAGTCGCCGACCACGTGGTCGGCGACGGCGTGCAGCACGGCGGCCGGACCCATGGCCAGCCGCTCGGGCGTCGACTCCAGGTCCTCGCGCAGCGGGCCCAGTGTGCCCCGGCCGCCGTGCCGGACGGTGATGACGAAGTCGGGGCCCGTGAACACCATGAGGTCGCCGGTGTCCACGATCTCGCTGGTGGTGGTCACCTCGGTGTGCTCGACGTAGTGGACGGTCTTGAAGACCGCGAACAGCACGTCGTCGTACCGCTCCACCTTCGGCCGCTGATGCGCCTGCACGGCGTCCTCCACGGCCAGCGGGTGCAGCCCGAAGAGCTCGGCGAGACCGGCGAACTCCTCCTCGGACGGCTCGTGCAGCCCGATCCAGACGAACCCCTGGCCGGCTTTGCGGACCCGCCGCATGGCCTCCTCCGCCGGGCAGTCGCCGGGCCGGCGCGCGCCGGCCTCGTAGACCACGCAGTTCACCACCGCGCTTCCGAGCGGCGAGCGGGTGGGGTGGCTCAGATCCACGTTCGGGCGGTAGGCGCGGCGAACCGCCCGGCTGAGAGTGCGGATCAACGGCATGGAGTGCTCCTTCGGCGAATCGGCGGCCAGTGTGCCACTGGGCGCCCGGGGCCGGTCCAGGAGGGGTACGGAGGGCTCCGAGGGGGCCGTACACTCCGAGCATGGGTCGTCGCGGCGCAGGTGAAGCAGGGGGATGCCCGTACCGGGCTCCCCACGCCCTGTGCCGCGCCCTGCACGGTCACGGCTAGCGGTCGTCACCGCTGGGCGCCGGCCCGCGCACCGGCCTTCTCCCCGCGTTCCCCCGTCTTCCCTTCCCGTGCGCGCACGCCCTGCTTCCCGCCGTTCCGGCGTGCTCCGCCTTCCCCGTTTCCCGCTCCCGGCCGTGCCGCGAGCGTCCCCGACCGACGCCGGACGACCGGTGTCGGCGCACCCTGCCCGAGAGGACCCCTGTGAAGTTGAGCGAGTTGCTGGCCGGCCACGACCACGAGGTCCTCGCGGGAGATCCGGACACGCCGATCACCGCCGGCACCTGCTTCGACGCTCACCGGGCCACCCCGGGCATCCTGTTCATCGCCGTACCCGGGCACGTGGGCGGCGGACCCGAGGCGGTGGGACCCGCGCTCGCGCGCGGCGCGGTGGCCGTGCTCGTCGACGCCGCGAACCCGCCCGCCCAGGCGCCCGCCCCGGGCGTCTGCGTCGTGCGCGTGCCGGACACCAGGAAGGCCGCGGCGGCCGTCGCCTCCCGGTACTACGGGGAGCCCGGGCGGGCCATGGACATGGTGGCCGTCACCGGCACCAACGGGAAGACCTCGGTCTCGTACATGGTCGAGTCGCTGCTGCGGATCGCCGAGGGAGCCGTGGTCGGCGTCATCGGAACGGGCGGCAGCCGCATCGGTGACGAGGTGATCCCCATGCCGAGGTCGGTGCTGACCACGCCGGAGTCACCCGACTTCCAGTACCTGCTGGGGCGCATGCGCGACCGTGAGGTCTCCACCGTGGTCCTGGAGGCCACGTCGATGGGGCTGCTCACCAACCGGGTGGACGACTCGTTCCTCGACGTCGGCATCTTCACCAACCTGACGCAGGACCACCTGGACGACCACGGCACGATGGCGAACTACCGCGACGCCAAACTGCGCCTGTTCGAAGGGCTCTGCCGTCGCGCGGTCGTCAACGTGGACGACGCCGTCGGCGCCTCGATCGTGGCGATGATGCCGGGCAGCGTGACGACGTACGCCCTCGACGCGGAAGCGGACTACCGGGCCACCGGTCTCGACATGGACAGCCGCGGAACGCGGTTCACGCTCCACCACGCGGGCCGCACGTACCCGGCGGCGATTCCCGTGCCCGGCCGCTTCTCCGTGGCCAACGCCCTCGCCACCGTGGCGGCCTGCCACGTCCTGGGCCATGACCTGGCCGGCCTGGTCGGCGCGCTGGACCGCATGCCGACGGCCCCGGGCCGCTTCGAACGCTTCGAGACCCCGGGCGGTACGTCCGTGATCGTGGACTACGCCCACTCGCCGGACTCGCTGGAGAAGGTGCTCACCACCATCCGGGGTTACGCCGAGGGCCGGGTCATCACCGTCTTCGGCTGCGGAGGCGACCGTGACAGCACCAAGCGCGCGGAGATGGGCGAGATCGCCGGCACCCACTCCGACCTGTGCGTGGTGACCTCGGACAACCCCAGGAACGAGGACCCGGAGGAGATCCTGGACCAGATCACCCCGGGGCTCGTCGCGACCGGCACCCCGTTCGAGCGCTGCGCCGACCGGCGCACCGCCATCGCCTACGCCCTGGCCGCCGCCGGCCCGGGCGACACCGTGCTGGTCGCGGGGAAGGGCAGCGAGCCGTTCCAGATCGTCGGTGAGCGGCTGATCCCGTTCAGCGACATGGCCAC
This sequence comes from Streptomyces sp. NPDC046122, assembly GCF_056429965.1. Lineage (NCBI taxonomy): Bacteria > Bacillati > Actinomycetota > Actinomycetes > Kitasatosporales > Streptomycetaceae > Streptomyces > Streptomyces sp. NPDC046122. The sequence goes on from NZ_JBWKLQ010000003.1 coordinate 361,642, forward strand.
GGTGCGCGAACTGAGCGAGGCGTAGGTGCGCTCGGGCATCCACGGCCCGTCCGGCGGGAGTCCGGCCCGCCGTCAGTCCGCACTTCCGTACGCGGCCCCGGGCTGCTCCTCGTACACGTAACCCGTCACCCACGTGATGTCGAGCTGCGCCGACGAGCCGGGCGCGGCGGGCGGGCCGTACAGCGAGCTCTCGTTCTGCAGGACCCACGACAGCGGCTCGGACGGTATGCCGCGCGTGCTCGATCCGACGAGCACGCCGTCCAGGTAGTACCGGACCTCCTGCGGCGTCCACTCGACGGACGTGGTGTGCCAGTCGGTCCAGCGCGCGCCGGTGGGGAACATGTCCTGCCGGCCGCCGTCGCACGGGTGCGTGAACGCCGTGATGGTGTCGGTCCAGTTCTGCTCGGGGAAGTCCATCTCGCACCCGTCGCCGTACCAGAGGTGTGCCGACTTGTAGCCGGGCGCGGCCTTCACGACCCGGAAGCGTTCGCTGAACTTCCCGTACGTCTGCTCCATCAGCTTCTTCGGCACCACGGCCGCGGCGTGCACCGGCCCGCCGTCCGCAGGCCGCCACATCCGGATGCTCATCCGCCCGTCGCCGTTCTCGGCGGGCCCGACGCCGACAGTGTCCTCGGGGTGGTAGGCGCCGCCCACGGACCTGCCCGTGTTGCCGTCGGCGCCCGACATCGCGGTGTCCTGCCACCTGCTCGGGTACGCCCACCAGTCTTCGCGGTAGGAGCCCTTCAGGCCGGCGCAGTACGCGTCCTTCGTGTCGGCGTGGTGGTCGCAGTCGCTGAACGAGCCGAGCGGCACCGTGTCGCCGTTGAAATCCTCCGCGAAGACCTGGCGGAAGGGTCCGCAGTCGCCGCGCGGCATGCTGTCGCCGACCGTGCGGCAGGCGTCCTGCGAGGGCGCGGCCGCCCCCGACGCGGGCATCAGCCACGCGAACAGGAAGGACACCGAGGCCAGAGCCAGAGCCAGTGCGGCCGGCAGCGGACGCCGCCGGGGACGGCGGTGCGTGGGTACGGTCATGGCCCGGTCCTCCAGATGCCGACACCTGTTCCGGACGGTGCGCCCCATACCGTACGGGGGCCGCGCCGCGCCGTACACCGGCCGGAGCGGATTCGCGGCGCGGACCGGTGGCCGGGCGAGTGAACCGGGGGCGCGTTTGGCGGGCAGCGCGTGCGCGCGAGGGGCACGGGGCCGACGCTGAGTCCATGTCTCATCACCTCAGCGGACCGAACCTGCGGTCGCCCATGGACGACGCCCGGCTGGACCTGACGGATCTGTTCGTGTTCACCGTGCCCGGCGACCGCACCGTCCTGATCATGAACGTCCACCCGATCGCCCCGGCCACGGGTGCGGCGTTCCATCCGGACGCGGTCTACCGCATCGATGTCGACATCGACGGTGACGAACGGGCCGACGCGGCGTTCAGCTTCGTCTTCTCCCCGCCCTCCGGCGGTCAGCAGACGGCGAGTGTGTACTGGGCGACGGGGGCGCAGGCCCGCAGCCGGGAGCCGGGCGGACAGCAGATCATCGCCGAGGCGCCGGTCTCCTTCGGCGTGCGGCCGAACGTGATCGAAGCCGGGCCCTACCTCTTCTCCGCCGGTCTGCGCAGCGACCCCTTCTTCGCCGACCTCGACGGGATCGTCAAGGACTTCCAGTGGACCGGCGTCGACTGGGGAGCCGACAAGAACGTCCTCGGCATCGTGCTGGAGATCCCCAGCGAGGAACTGGACGCCGACCCCATCGGCGTCTGGGCGCGGGTGAGCGTGCGTCAGGACGGGCAGCTGAGGTCCGTCGACCGGGGCGCCCACCCCTCCCTGACGGCGTACTTCAACGCCGAGGAGACGAAGACCGCCTACAACGAGGGGGAGCCCGCGGCGGACTGGGACACGTACCGCGAGGCGTGGACGGAGGTGCTCCGGCACACCGGCGGCTACGACGCCCGCACCGCCGAGGAGGTGCTGCGCACGGTCCTGCCGGACATCCTGATCTACGACCGGGGGCGCACGGCCGCGTACCCGAACGGCCGTACCCTGACCGACGACGTCACGTCCGCGCGCCTGGCCATGATCTCCGGCGGCAAGGTCGCCGGCGACCACATCGGCCCGCACACGGACCTGCTCCCCGAGTTCCCCTACCTGGGGCCGCCCCACCCCGGTCCCGTGGCCCCCTAGCCCCGCGCGGCGTGCTGGGCGGCGAGCCGTACGGGGGCGTCGGCCAGGCCGAAGCCGCGGTAGCCGCCGACGCGCTGGACGATCTCGAAGAAGACCCGGCCGACGGTGACCGTGCACAGGCGCAGGTACTCGCCGTCCTCGTCCCTGTCGTACATCAGCCCCAGCTCGCGCAGTTCGCGGTGCCGCTCCTCGCCCAGGTCGTAGCGGGCCCGCAGGTCGTCGTAGTAGTTGCCCGGGACGGGCAGCAGCACGTCGTCGGGCAGAGCCCGGAGCCGGCGCGCGGTTGCGGTGATGTCGTCGTCGGCGAGCGCGATGTGCTGCCCCGGCAGTTCCCGCGCGCCCCCGCGCGCGATGTCGAGGACGAGGCGGACCGCACCGGTGACGTCGGACATGGCGCGGCTGCGCGCCAGACCGTACGGGTCGGCCACTTCGACGCTCTCGTGCGGCCGCAGCCCGAGCACCGTGCGGTAGAACAGCGCCGCCTCGTCGAAGCGTTCCCAGGGATGGCCGAGCGCCACGTGGTCGATGCGCGACACATGGCCACCGGGCGGCGTCACGGCGTCGAAGCGCTCGCGCCACGCCGTGGGATCGGCGCCGCAGAAGAACAGTTCGGTGCCGTCCGGCGCGACGACGGCGTCAAGCGGCGCCTCGGCGGGTCCACGGTGACGGGCGAGCACGGGCGCCAGCAGGGCCGTGGCGCGCTCCGCGGACAGCGCCGGGTCCGCGGACTCCAGCCCGATGGCCACCAGGGAGGTGTCGGTGGGGCTTTCGGGGTGCACGCGGCTGAGGAGGATCCTGGCCACGCCCTGCTCCCACAGCTCGACCGGTTTCGTCTCGTGCTGTCCCGTACGGGCGAATCCCAGGGCGGTGAGCAGGCCGCCCAGGCGCTTGTGGTCACGGGTCGCCAGCTCGACGAAGGCGAACCCTTCGGGCCGCACGGGCGGGGGAAGGGGAGAAGGGGCGCCGAGCACCTGCGTCACCGACTCCTCCAGCGCGATCAGGGACCGCATCCCGTCGAGGGCCGTCCGCCCGGTGTCCGCCTGCCGGAACGCGTCGTTGAAGATCTCCAGTGACAGCGGGCCCGTGTAGCCGGTGCGCAGCACACGGGCGAGCAGCCCGGCGAGGTCGAAGCCGCCCTGGCCGGGGAAGCAGCGGTAGTGGCGGCTCCACTGGAGTACGTCCATGGCGAGCAGCGGCGCATCGGCGAGCTGGAGGAAGAAGATCTTGTCGCCGGGGATCGCCTCGATGCCTCCCGGATCCGTTCCGCGCGACAGGATGTGGAAGCTGTCCAGGCACAGGCCGAGGTTCGGCCGGGCGGCCGCCCGGACGATCCGCCAGGCATGCGGGTACGTGGCGACATGCCGGCCCCAGGCCAGCGCCTCGTACGCGATCCTGATGCCGTGCGCGGCGGCCCGGTCGGCCAGCAGGCGCAACTGCTCGGCGGCGAGTTCGTCGTCGTCGGCGCAGTCGGGGGAGACGTTCGAGCTCACGAGCATCATGTCCGCGCCGAGCCGTTCCATCAGCCGGAACTTGTGCTCGGCCCGCCGCAGATTGTCCGCGAGCCGCTCGGGGGCGACCGCCTCGAAGTCGCGGAAGGGCTGATAGAGGTCGATGCCGAGGCCGAGCTCCTCGGCCCGCTCCCGGATCCGCTCCGGTGGCAGCGGGCAGCCGAGCAGGTCGGTCTCGAAGATCTCCACGCCGTCGAACCCGGCCCGGGCGACGGCTTCCAGCTTCTCGGTCAGGGAACCGCTGACGGAGACGGTGGCGATGGACTTGCGCATGAGGTGCTCCTGCCTGGGCGGCGTCGGGGGCGGGCGGGCCGCCCGGTCGCAGCGGCTCGCGTGCGGGCGGGCGCCCGACCCCGGCTCATGTCCGCGCGCGCTCCGGAAACGCGTGCACCGCCGTCGGACGGCCGGCCCGTCCGCCGTCCAGCGTGCGACAGCCGCCGCCCTCGGCCCGCGCGGCAGCCCCGTGTCGGGCGCCCGGTCGACCACATCGGCGCCCCGGCACCCCGGATGCAGCAGTCGGGCGGAGCGGGGGCGCCGCTGCGCGGGTGTTCCCCGGAGCCCGGAGCCCGGAGCCCCGGCGCGTCGGCTGCCGTCCTGGGGGCGCCCGTCGCCGTAACGTGGACGGGGCCGTCACCGTGCGGACCCCGGTGGGCACTTGATGCGCCGTCACCTCAGCGGTGCCGCGTGTTTTCCCCAAGGGCCTCCGCGACCCCTGGTGCCCCGGTGCGCGCGCGGCGATGCTGTGGGCGGCGGCCCTCACCGCCCGCCGCCCCTCCAACATGCCGTTACCCGGGAGGACTTGTGGGACTTGGCACAGCCGGCCCCCTCGGACGGTCCGTCGTGCTCCTCACGACCGTGGCCGCCCTGACCGCCGGGGCGACCGCCCCCGCCGCCGCCGGCACGACCCCCGACCCCCGCCCCCGCGACGCCGCCGAAATCCTCCGGCCCGTCGCGCCGCCTCCCGCGAGCGCCCCGGACACGAGCCCCCGTTCCGTCGTCGACGGCGACGGCATCGAGACCGCCCGCAGCGTCCGCCCGGTCGCCCCGGGCGTCCGCCTCACCTCGTACGACCGCCTCGAGTCCGACAAGTGGCTCCGCGTGGACGCGCTCTCCGTCGACCTCGACGGCGGCGGCGTACAGGCCGACTACCTCCACTCGGGCAAGGTCTCCGACCGCCGCACGGTCTCCGCGCTCGCCGCCGCGCACGACCCCGGCGCGGGCCGCCGTACCGTCGCCGCGTTCAACGCCGACTTCTTCGACATCAACCAGACCGGGGCTCCCCAGGGGCCCGGCGTCAGGGCCGGCCGGCCCGTCCACTCACCGGCCCCCGGCGCCCACCGCGCCGTCGGCATCGGCCCCGGCGGCGCGGGCCGCGTGCTCCAGGTGTACTTCGAGGGCACGCTCACCCTGCCCGCCGGGACGCACCCCCTGGCCGCGTACAACGCGGCCAACGTGCCCGCCGGGGGAGTGGGGGCGTACACCTCCGGCTGGGGCGCCGCCGACCGGGCGCTGACCGTGGACGCCGCGACCCCCGTCGCCGAAGCGGCCGTACGGGACGGCAGAGTCGTCGCGGTCGACGACCGGCCCGGCACCGGCCCCGTCCCGGAGGGCACCACGGTCCTCGTCGGCCGGGAAGCCGGGGCAGCGGTCCTGAGCGCGCTGAAGCCGGGTGACCCGGTGGCGATGGAGTACCGGGCGCGCACCGACGGCGGCCCCGTGCCGCGCACCGCCGTCGGCGGCCGCGAACTGCTGGTCGTGGACGGCGTACCGCAGAACCACGACGGCCAGGGCAACAACGCCGCAGCTCCCCGCACCGCCGTCGGCTTCTCCAGGGACGGCGGCGAGATGCAGGTCATCACCGTCGACGGCCGCCAGGCCGACAGCGGCGGAGTCACACTGACCGAACTCGCCCTGATGATGAAGCGCGCCGGATCGCACAGCGCGCTGAACCTCGATGGCGGCGGCTCGTCGACCCTGACCGCCCGCGCCCCCGGCAGCGACGCGCTGCGGGTGGAGAACAGCCCGTCCGACGGCAGCGAGCGCACCGTACCCAACGGCCTCGCCCTGACCGCCCCCGACGGCAGCGGAGACCTGCGCGGCTACTGGGTCGGCACGCGTACGCCCGCCCTCGGCGCACCGACCGCCGACCCCGTCAGGGGCGGCCACCCCGACCGGGTCTTCCCGGGCCTGACACGGCAGCTCACCGCCGACGGCCACGACGAGACGTACGGTCCGGCCCAGGGCGACCCGCGCTGGCGCAGCTCCCGCGCGTCCGTGGGCACGGTCGACGGGAACGGGCTGTTCACGGCCCGCCGCGGCGGGACCACGCGGGTGCGCGCACACCGCGGACCCGCCGACGGCGCCATCCGGCTCACCGTCCTCGACGACCTCGCCCGCATCGAACCGACCACCCGGCGCGTCGGGCTCGCCGACGCGGCGGCGACCGGCACGTTCGGCATCGTTGGTTACGACACCCACGGCTCCACCGCCCCCGTCGAGCCGCGCGACGTACGACTCGACTACGACCGTTCACTCTTCGACATCCGCGACGACGGCCGGGGCAGCTTCACCGTCGCCTCCCGCACGGGCGGGGGCGCCGGACGGATCACGGCCACCGTGGACGGCGCGGTCACCTCGCTCGCCGTCGGCGTCGGGCTCACCGAGCAGGCGGTGTCCGCGCTCGACGACGCCGCGTCCTGGACGTTCGGCCAGGCGCGCGCGAGCGGCTCTGTCGCGGCCACCCCCGAAGGCCGCACCGGCACCGGACTGAGACTCACGTACGACTTCACGCAGTCGACGGCGACCCGCGCCGCCTACGCCTACCCGCCCCGGCCACCGGTCGCCGTGGCCGGCCGGCCCCAGTCCTTCACTCTGTGGATCAAGGGCGACGGCAAGGGAGCCTGGCCGACCCTGCACCTGAAGGACGCGGAGGGCTCCGACCAGCTCCTGCGCGGGCCGTTCCTCACCTGGACCGGCTGGCGGCAGGTCACCTTCGCCGTACCGCCGGGCGCGGCCCAGCCGCTGGCGGTCCAGCGCTTCTACCTCGCCGAGACGGCGGCCGACAAGCAGTACACCGGTGAGATCGTCATCGACACGCTCGGCGCGCAGGTGCCGCCCGCCGTCGACCTGCCGGACCAGCCCGTGCCCGTCGATCCGCTCATCGGCCCGGCGGCCCGGACGGAGGCGAGGGACTGGCAGTTCGCGGTGATGTCCGACGCCCAGTTCGTCGCCCGCGACCCGGACAGCGCGATCGTGACGCGGACGCGCCGCACCCTGCGCGAGATCAGAGCGGCAGGCCCCGACTTCCTCGTCGTCAACGGAGACCTCGTCGACGAGGGCTCACCGGCCGACCTCGCCTTCGCCCGCCGCATCCTGACCGAGGAGCTCGGGGACGCCCTGCCCTGGTACTACGTACCGGGAAACCACGAGGTGATGGGCGGGAAGATCGACCACTTCATCGCCGAATTCGGCCCCGCCCACCGGACGTTCGACCACCGGGGCACCCGGTTCATCACCCTGGACACGTCGAGCCTGAGCCTGCGCGGCGGCGGCTTCGCACAGATCAAGAACCTGCGCGCGCAGCTCGACGCGGCGTCCGGCGACGACAGTGTCGGCTCGGTCGTGCTGATCCAGCACGTCCCGCCGCGCGACCCGACCCCGCAGCAGGGAAGCCGGCTGACAGACCGCAAGGAGGCGGCGCTGATCGAACGCTGGCTGGCCGACTTCCGCCGTACGACCGGGAAGGGGGCGGGGCTGATCGGCAGCCACGTCGGGGTCTTCCACGCCGCCCGCGTGGACGGCGTGCCCCACCTGGTCAACGGCAACACCGGGAAGACGCCGGCCGGCCCGCCGGACCGGGGCGGCTTCACCGGCTGGTCGCTGGTGGGCGTCGACGCGGTCTCGCGCGCCGAACAGGCGGCCGCCCGACAGCGCCCCTGGGAAGGCGGCCCGGACTGGGCCTCGGTCCAGACCCGCGCCCACGTGGACGCGCTGGCGCTGGACGCCCCGTCGGCGCTGCCTCCCGGCCGCGACGCGGCGGTGCGGGCCACCGTCACCCAGGGCACGCGCCGGGTGCCGGTCGCCTTCCCGCTGAGCGCGGACTGGACGGGCTCCCCGAACCTTCACATCGGTCCGGCGCGGGACGCGCGCCCCCGCCACACCGCGGCCTTCGACCCGGCGACGGGGACCCTGACGGCCCTGCGCCCCGGCACGGTCACCCTCGCGGTGACGGTCAACGGCACGACACAGCGCGCCGAGGTCCGCGTCGCCCCGGCGGATGCCGGGGAGGTGACGGCGCACCGGGCCGGGGCCGCACCTTCACGGTGACCCGCGGCGGCAGGCCGGGCCCCTTCCGAAACGCGGGATCCCCGGCCTGCCGCACGGGCGGCCCGCTCGGACGGTGCGCTGTCCGTACGACGGTTGCGACCGGGACGGGGCCCTGGCGCGCGGGCCAACGCCGTGCCCGCTCACGTCTTGCGGTAGTCGTACGCCTCTCCGGCCGCCGCCTCCACCGCCGCCAGGTCCGCGCCCGCCGACGCGGTGACCACCGCGGCGACCGCTCCCTCGACGAACGGCGCGTCCACCAGCCGCGTCCCGTCCGGCAGTTCGTCGCCCTCGGCCAGCAGCGCCTTCACCGTGAGCACCGCGCTGCCGAGGTCGGCCAGGACGGCCACCCCCGCCCCCGAGTCGACCGACCGGGCCGCCTCGGAGATCAGCTCCGCACTCGTCCCGAGGCCCCCGTCGGGCGTGCCGCCCGCGGCGGCCACCGGCGCGGTCTCCCTGCCGCCGGCGAGCCCCTTCGCCAGCTCGGCGACGGAGGAGGCGACCGACGCGCTGTGCGACACGAGCACGACGCCGACGAGCTTCCCGGCGTTCACGCCGCCGCCTCCGCCGCCCCGGCGAGCGCGCCGATCAGCAGGGCCGACGACGTCGCCCCCGGGTCCTGGTGGCCCACGCTGCGTTCGCCCAGGTAGCTCGCGCGGCCCTTGAGCGCCCGCATCGGCACGGTCGCGAGCGCCCCCTCGTCGGCCGCGCGCCGCGCGGCGTCGAGCGAGAGCGACTCCGTGAGCGCGCCGGCCGCCGGGATCAGCGCGTCCAGCATCGTCTTGTCCCCGGCCTTCGCCCCGCCGAGCTGCGCCACCGCGTCGACGCCCGCGCCCAGCGCCGAGGCGAGCCGCTCGGGCGTGACCTCGGCGTCCTCGCCGAGCGCCTTGCCCGTACGCCGCAGCAGTGTCCCGAACAGCGGCCCGGAGGCTCCGCCCACCGTCGAGATCAGCTGCCGTCCGGCGAGCACCAGCACGGCGCCGGGCGTGGCGGGCGGCTCCTTCTCCAGCGCGGCGGCGACGGCCGCGAAGCCGCGTTGCAGGTTGCTGCCGTGATCGGCGTCGCCGATGGCCGAGTCCAGCTCGGTGAGCCGGCCGGCCTCACGGTCCACGGCTGCGGCCATGGCCGACATCCAGCGGCGGAAGAACGCGGTGTCGAGTACAGGCACGGGGTCTCCTTGCGCGCGATCGTGCTGAGGGGGTCTGGATGAGGGGGTCTGGATGAGGGGCGTACGTCGTCTCAGCGGCCCCAGCGGAGCGCCGGGGTCTCGACCGGCGCGTCCCACAGGCGCAGCAGCTCCTCGTCGACCTGGCACAGCGTCACCGAGCAGCCCGCCATGTCCAGGGAGGTGACGTAGTTCCCGACGAGCGTACGGGCGACGGCGACGCCCCGCTCGGACAGCACGCGCTGCACCTCGGCGTTGAACCCGTACAGCTCCAGCAGCGGGGTGGCGCCCATGCCGTTGACGAGTGCGAGCACGGGCCGCGTCGGCCGCAGGTCCTCCAGCACCGCGTCGACCGCGAAGTCCGCGATCTCGCCCGAGGTCATCATCGGCCGCCGCTCCCGCCCCGGCTCGCCGTGGATGCCGATGCCCAACTCCAGTTCGCCGGGCGGAAGATCGAACGTCGGCGTGCCCTTCGCGGGCGTGGTGACCGCGCTGAGGGCGACCCCGAAGCTCCGGGACGACGCGTTCACCCGGCGCGCGACGGCTTCGACCCGCTCCAGCGGCGCGCCCTCCTCGGCGGCGGCGCCCGCGATCTTCTCGACGAAGAGCGTCGCACCCGTACCGCGCCGGCCCGCCGTGAAGGTGCTGTCGGCCACGGCGACGTCGTCGTCGACGAGGACCGTGGCGACCTGGATGCCCTCGTCCTCGGCCAGTTCGGCGGCCATGTCGAAGTTGAGCACGTCGCCGGTGTAGTTCTTGACGACGAAGAGGACTCCCTGCCCGCTGTCGACGGCGGCGGCGGCCCGCACCATCTGGTCCGGAACGGGCGAGGTGAAGACCTCGCCGGGACACGCGGCGGACAGCATTCCGGGCCCGACGAAACCGCCGTGCAGCGGCTCGTGCCCGCTGCCGCCGCCCGAGACCAGGCCCACCCGGCCCGCCACGGGCGCGTCGGACCGCACGACGACACGGTTCTCCACGTCGACCGTCAGCCGGGGATGCGCGGCGGCCATCCCGCGCAGCGCGTCGGCGACGACCGTCTCGGCGACGTTGATGAGCATTCTCAACGGGATCTCCTGACGAGGTGGGCGTGGGCATACCGGCAGGGGCTGGGCTCGGAGGACGCGTTCGCGGGCATCATGACGGACTGTCGTGCGCCCGAGGAGCCGCGACGGCCGACGGTGCCCAGGGTAGGCGCGGCGGCCCGTCAGCGCACCGGCTCCAGGCACAGGGCGGAGCCGTCCCTGCTGTACTCCGGGGAGAGGATGTACGCGCCGGGGGCGCAGTCCGCGTTCGGCGCCACGCGGTACTGGCTGTCGTCGCCGGAACAGCCCACCTGTTCGATGTCCTGCTCGGGCCAGTCGGCGTCGTTGCGGACGCAGTCGCCGACCGACACCCGCGCCGTCGCGTTCTCAGCGCCCGCCACCAGGCCGACGGCGATCAGCACGGTCACCAGGGCGAGCGACAGCCCGACGGCGACCAGGGGGACGAGCGCCGGCGGCCTGGCCAGGACCCGCTTGCCGGGATCCAGGGGGCGGCGCACGGCGCCGACCGGTTCGGGAAGGCGGCGCAGCACGGCGCGGGGGCCGAGGTTGAGGAGCACCGTGAAGGGCGTGATGACGGCCGACAGGGGACCCCACCAGCCCTGCCACAGCGTGGCGGCGGTCATGCTCCGGTAGAACGACGTTCCGCAGTCGCGGCAGAAGTCGCCTTCCCGCTTGAGGAAGCGCATGATCACCAGGAAGCCCTGGTGGCCGCGTATGACCGCGTGCGCGGCCGGCCGCGCACCGCACACCTGGCAGGAGGGCCCGGCGGGGCCGCCGGGCGGAGCACCCCAGTGGGGCGCCGGGTCCGCGTACGGCGAAGGGCCTCCGTAGGGGGCGCCGCCCCACGGCGGCGCCGGGGCGCCGTACGGTGCGCCGCCCCCATGTGGCGCCGGGGCGCCGTACGGTGCGGAGGGGTACGAGCCGGGTGGCGGCGGGGTGGACACGGCGATCTCCTGGCAGTTGACGACGGATCACCCTAACCAGCGCCGGCGGCCGGGCCCGGTACGGGGCGGACCGGCCGCCGGGGCCCCGCCTCAGGCAGGCCCAACGGCCGGTGGCGTTCCGGGTCCGTCACCGGCGGCGAACCGGCCGGCCGCGCGGAGGAACACGTCGTTCTCCCGAGGCAGTCCGACCGTGACCCGCACGCCCTCCCCGGGGAAGGGGCGCACCAGCACGCCGTGGCGGGCGCAGAAGTCGGCGAAACCGGCGGCGCGCCCCGCCAGCGGCAGCCACAGGAAGTTGGCCTGTGAGCGCGGCACCGGGTAGCCGTCCCCCAGCAGCCGGCCGCGCAGCCTCTCCCGTTCCCGGACCACCGCCGCGCAGCGCTCCCGTACGTCCCCGGGATGGTCGAGGACGGCGAGCGCCGCCGCCTGCGCGAGCCGGCTGACCGCGAACGGGACCGCCACCTTGTGCAGCGCCGACACCACGGCGGGCGCGGCGACGCAGTAGCCGACGCGCACCCCGGCCAGCCCGTACGCCTTGGAGAACGTACGCAGCACCGCGACGTTCCCGTGCTCCCGGGCCAGCGCCACCCCGTCCGGCACCCCGGGACCGGTGGCGAACTCCCGGTACGCCTCGTCCAGTACGACCAGGACCCGGTCGGGCAGCCTGCGGAGGAACGCCCGCAGCTCCGCTTCGCCCACCGCGGTGCCGGTGGGGTTGTTCGGGGTGCACAGGAACACGACCCGGGTGTCGGGGGTGACCGCGTCGAGCATCGCTGCGAGGTCGTGCCGGTGCTGCGCGTCGAGCGGGACCGTACGCGCCCGGACCCCGGCGACCCGGGCGAAGACCGGGTAGGCGTCGAAGGAGCGCCAGGCGCAGAGGACTTCGTCGCCCGGACCGCAGAACGCCTGGATCAGGTCGCGGCAGAGACTGACCGACCCGCAGCCCACGGCGATCCGCTCCCCGGGGACGGCGAGGTCCGCCGCCAGCCGGCCGACGAGGGTGTCGGAGAACCACTCGGGGTAGCGGTGGCTCTCGGCGGCGGCGCGGGCGATCGCCTCCACCACCGATGGCGGGGGCGGCAGCGGCGCCTCGTTGGAGTTGAGCAGGATCGCGCCGGGGGCGTGCCCCGGGATGTTGTAGTCGGGAACGGCGGCCAGGTCGGCCCGGGCAGCGACAGCCATGGGTTTCCTCGGGGAGCGGGCGGGCGGCGGGTCAGTGCGGGGCCAGGCGGAACACGTCGTCCGCCCACTGCCCGATCCGGCGATGGTCGGCGAGGAGCTGCTCCTGGCTGTCACCGGTCAGGAAGACCCGCAGCGGGCTGGACAGCAGGTCGGTGGTGGGCCGCATCCGGTCGCCGGGGGCCAACCTCGGCACGGCCAGGTGCACGGTGTCCAGGGCGGCGATCCGGGCGAGCGCGTCCTCGTCGACGGCCTCGACCACACCCTCGCGCCCGGTCCGCACGTGCACGACCATCGCTTCCCGGTGCTTGCGGTACAGCGTGTCGCCCGCGTGCGCCCGGTCGTACTCCCGCGGCCGTACGCAGGCCAGTGCCAGCAGGTCCGCCTGGTTGCCGTCGAGGCAGGAGTCGTGGTGGCCGGGGTTCATGAGCCCGTTGAGCCGCGCGCCCACTTCCACCAGGACCGGCCCGGCGGCGGTCAGCATGATCTCGGCGTGAGCGGCGCCGAACCGGATGTCCAGCGCGTCGAGGACGGTGTCCAGGTAGGCGACCAGCCCGGCGACGGGCGGCGCGCCGGGATCGAGCAGCACGTCCCGGTCGTAGACCGGCCGCGGCCCGACGAACGTCTTCTCGTACCGCCAGACGCCGCACACGTGCCGGCCGCCGCCCGGCCCCCTGACCACGTCGACGACGTACTCCGTGCCGTCCAGGAACGACTGGACCAGGACCTCGGTGTTGTGACGGCCGAAGATGTCGTGGCTGCCGAGGATCTCGGCGACCGCCGCGCGGACACCGCCGGGGCCGCGGCAGACGGAGACCTTGTCGGTGGAGGCCGAGCTGAGCGGCTTGACGACCACCGGGTAGCCGGTGGTCTGCGCCCAGGCGAGCACCTCGTCGGCGTCGGCGGACTTCAGCTGGTCGGCGCAGCGGATCCCGGCCGCGCGCAGCGCCTCGATCATGCGGTACTTGTCGCGCCGCAGGGCGGAGGTGGCGGACGGGTTGCCGGGCAGGCCCAGCAGCTCGGCCATCGCGTCGGCAGGCGGGACTCCGGTCTCCTGGCCGGGCAGCACTCCGCAGGGGCCGTACGCCGCCAGCTCCTTGGCGGTGCGGGCGGGATCGGCCGCGTCCAGCACCGTGTTGGACAGGTAGGGGCGCAGGTCCGGCGGCGGAACGGAGTCCAGGAACGCCGGGGTGCTCTGCAGATGGACGACGTCGGCGCCCAGCCGCCGGAAGGCGGCGGGCAGGTACGCGCCGACGGAGTAGCCGTCGACGATCACGCCGACGGGGGCGCCGTTGCCGGTGACGGGCACAGCGGTTCCTTTCCTCGGGAGGGTGGGGTGCCCTCAGGCGGCGACGCTGACCCGGTGGACGGTCCGGGAGACGCCGGGCGGCAGGCCGGTCGCCAGGTGATAGGTGGTCGCCGTCTTCCACAACAGCAGGTCGTTGGGGGTCCAGCGGTGGGTGTACGTGTGGTCGGGGTCGGCCAGGAGGGAGTCCACCAGGTCGAAGAACTCCTCGTTGCCGTTGGCGTCGAGGCCGACGACCCGGTCCGTGTAGGCGCGGGCGCCGTACAGGAAGCGGCGCCCGGTGTGCGGGTCGCGGCGCACGACGGGGTGCTCGACGGGCGGGTACTGGCGGGCGACCAGCTCCTGGACCTCGGCGATCGACAGGCCCACGTGCTCCGGGGCGACGCGCTGCTGCTTGGTGAGGGTGTGCAGCGCCGTGAGTCCTTCGAGGCGGGCCTGCCACCCGGGCGGCAGCCGGTCGTACACGTCGGCGGCGCTTGCGAAGAGGGTGTGGCCGCAGTCCCGCGGCACGTTGACGCCGTGGAGCACGGTGTAGGCGGACGGGTCGGCGTCGAAGGAGGAGTCCTGGTGCCAGAAGTGGCCGACCCGCTCGATGCCGACGGGCCGGCCGCCCTCGCGCTCGTTGGAGGAGACGAGGATCTCGGGGTACTCGGGGTGGCGCCAGTCGGCCAGCACGAAGGGCACCGGACTGCCCAGCCGGGCGGCGAAGCCGATCTGCTGGCCCGGGGTGAGGTCGACGCCCCGGACGACGACCAGGTCGCGCCGGTGCAGCGAGGCGGCGATGTCGTCGAACACCTCGGGTCGGGTCAGCTCGTCGTGTGTCAGTCCGGTGTATTCGACGCCGATGAAGGGGGTCAGGTCGCGCTTTCGCACGGTTCCTCCTTGTGCCAGGTGTAGGGGTGGGTGCGGGCGGCGAGCAGCAGCAGGCATGCGGCGCAGACGGCCGCTCCCGCGACGGCCCACGGGGCGCCCGGGTGGCCGGGGCCGCTGAGGTGCAGGGCCACCTGCGGGGCCGCGATGAACGCCAAATTGACGCCGCCGGAGTACAGGCCCATGCGGCGGTCGGCCGCCGGCCCGGAGAGCCGGCTGACGTAGTCGAGCAGCGCGGGGAAGACGACGATCTCCCCGGCTGTCCAGACGACGGTGGCGAGCACCATCGCCGGACCCGTCTCGGCGACCGCCATGAGCAGGAAGCCGGCGCCGGCCAGGATGTATCCGATCAGCAGCGCGGGAAGGTCGCCGACGCCGGCGGTCCGGACGTTCAGGGGGACCTCGAACAGGACGATCCCGAGAGCGTTGACGGTGAACACGACGCCGGCCCAGTAGCCGGGCAGGCCGAGCCCGACGATGACGTACGTGCTGACGAAGACGGACGGCAGCGCGTACGCCAGCTGAATGGGCAGCGAGAGGCCGAAGGCCGCCCAGAACCGGGTGCTTTCGGGCAGCGTCGCCCTGGCCCGCCGCCGGGGCTTCGTACGGAGGCCCGTGCGCGCCGCGCTTCCCCGCGCGGTGCGGTCGCGGCGCGCGTACAGGTGCGCGGCGGCCGCCGCGACGCCCAGCGCGTTGGCCCAGAACACCGCGTACGGGTCGAACGCGAAGATCAGGGCGCCGATCAGGGGCCCCACCGCCATGCCGAGATTGATGGCGAGGCGGTAGCAGGAGAAGGCGACCTTGCGTTCCTCCGGCCGCGACTGCGCGAGGGTGGCCGCGTACGCCGCCGGGGTGACGATCTCGTACGCGAACCCCCACACCAGGACCCCGGCGGCGAGCGCCGGCAGGCCGCTCAGCAGAGGGACCGCGGCGACCACGACGGCCCCGAGCAGGAAGCCGCCCAGCATCACGGTGTACGGGCGCAGCCGCCCCAGCAGCGGCCCGGCCGCCACATCGGCGGCCAGCGCGCCGATGCCGAACCCGGCGACGGTCAGTCCGGCCGCGGACGCGTCCAGCCCTCCTTCGAGCAGCAGATGCGGAGCGAGGAAGGGATAGGCCATGGTGCCGGCGCGGAAGATCAGCGTCGTCGAGAACAGCGTCCGCAGGGGCGCCGGCAGCCCGGCCACCGTCCGCCAGGTCGTCGCGATCACGGGGCGTCCCGCGCGTCCGGCCGTACGGTGAGCATGCCGCCCGGGTTGAACAGGCCCGCCGGGTCCAGCGCGTCCTTGACCGCCCGGTGGACACGCATGCCTACGGGCCCCACTTCCCGCTCCAGCCACTCCTGTTTGAGCTTTCCGACACCGTGCTCGCCGGTGATGGTGCCGCCGAGTTCGAGCGCCAGGGCCAGGATCGCGTCGAAGGCGACGCGGGCGCGGGCGTACTCCCGCGGGCTCGACCGGTCGTACAGCACGGTGGGGTGCATGTTGCCGTCGCCCGCGTGGCCGACGACCGCGACCGTCAGCGACGCCCGTGCGCCGATCTGCGCGCAGCCGTCGACGAGTTCGGCGATACGGGTCCGGGGCACGGCCACGTCCTCGGTCATGCACGCGCCCTGCGCCTCCAGGGCGGTGAGGCTCACCCGGCGGGCCCGCAGCAGCAGGCCGCCCTCCGCCGGGTCCTGGGTGGCGTGCGTGTACACCGCGCCGGCCTGCCGGAACAGCTTCTCCATCCGGTCGAGTTCGGCTTCGCCGGCCACGCCGCCGGTGTCCGACTGGCACAACAGGAGCGCCTGGTCTCCGGCGCCCGCCAGGTCGGTGCGCAGGAAGGCCGACGACGCCCGCAGCGAGGTGGCGTCCATGATCTCCATCAGGGAGGGCACCAGGCCCGCCCGGACCACCCGGTTGACGCTCTCCCCGGCGGCCTTCACGGAGTCGAAGGCGGCGACGACGGTGCCGGGTGCCGCGGGCAGTGGCCGCAGGGCCAGCGTGGCCCGGGTGATGATGCCGAGCGTGCCCTCGCTGCCGACGAGCAGCCGCGTGAGGTCGTAGCCCGCGACGCCCTTGACGGTGCGCCGGCCGGTCCGCAGCAGCGAGCCGTCGGCGAGCACCGCCTCCACGCCCAGGACGTAGTCCCCGGTGACGCCGTACTTCCCGCAGCACAGGCCGCCGGCGTTGGTCGCCAGATTGCCGCCGATGGTGCAGGTGTCGAGACTCGACGGGTCCGGCGGGTAGAAGAGCCCCCGGGCCGCCGCGGCGGTTTTCAGGTCCTGGTTGATCACACCCGGTTCCACGACCGCGAGCCGGTTGTCCGCGTCGAGTTCCACGATCCGGTTCATCCGCGTGGTGACCAGGACGACGCAGCCGTCGAGGGCGTTGGCCGCGCCGGTCAGCCCGGTCCCGGCGCCGCGCGCGACGACCGGGACGCCGGCCGCCGCGCAGGCGCGCACGCACGCCCGCACCTGGTCCGTCCCCGTGGGCACGACCACGGCGAGCGGCCGGCCGTATGGGGCCAGCGGCATCATGTCATGGGCGTACCCGGCGGTGACCTCCGGATCGGTGAGCAGGCCGCCGGGGCCCACCGCCGCCCGCAGGGCCGCCAGCAGAGCGGCCGTCATGCCGGCCGCCCGTCGGACGGGGCGACGAGGATCGCCCGGGCGGGGCAGAGGTCGGCGGCCTCGTGGACGGCGTCCGCCAGGGCTTCGACCGGTGCGGGGTCGAGCAGCAGGACGACGCCGTCGGTGTCGTCCTGGTCGAAGACCTCGGGGGCGGACAGCACGCAGTGGCCGGCGCCGACGCAGCGGTCGGTTTCCAGCGTGACCTTCATGGGGGATCGGCTCCTTGAGCGCGGGGCGGGGGCGGGCGGCGGGGAGTCGCTCACCAGGTCACGGGCAGGGCGTGCACCCCGTAGACGGCCATGTCGGACTTGAAGTGGATCTCCTCCACCGGCACCGTCGTGCGCAGCGTCGGGATCCGGCGCGCCACAGCGGCGTAGACCTCCTGGAGTTCCACCCGGGCCAGTGACTGGCCCATGCACTGGTGGGGGCCGTATCCGAACGCGAGGTGGCCGTGCGCGCGGGCGCGGGGGTCGAAGTCCTCCCCGGCGGGGAAGCGCTCCGGGTCCCGGTTCGCGGCGTTGATCGCGGCGATCACGCCCTCACCGGCCCGGACGAGGTGCCCGCCGACCTCCACGTCCTCGACGGCGATCCGGCGGATGCCGCGCTGTACGACGGTGAGGTGGCGCAGCAGTTCCTCCACGGTGTCGGCCACCAGTACGGGGTCCTCGCCGGCGCCGAGGGCCGCGAAGTGCCGGGGATGGCGCAGGAGGGTCAGCACGCCCAGCGAGATCATGTTGGCGGTGGTGTCGTGCCCGGCGGTGAGCAACAGCAGGGCCATCGCGGCCAGTTGGCGGCGGTCCATGGTCCCGTCGGCCAGGTGCCGGGCCGCCGTCCGGCTGATGAAGTCGTCCCGGGGGCGCACCTCGCGGGCGGCCACCAGGTCCTCCAGGTAGTCCTGGAGGGACTGGCGAGCGGCGGCGGCGCTGTCCGTGCTGCCGGAAACGAGGTTCATGGTGTGCGTCAGGTCCCGGAAGAGCGCACGGTCCTCGACGGGCACACCGAGGAACTCGCAGATGAACGTGAGGGCGACGGGCAGCGCCAGGTCGTCGACCAGTTCGGCCTCGTCGCCCTCGAGCATCCGGTCCAGGCAGTCCTCGACCACCGCGCGCACGGCGGGCCGCCACCGCTCGGCCCGCCTGACGGTGAACTCGCCGAGCACCAGGCGCCGTACGGCGTCGTGACGGGGGTTGTCCATGACGAGCAGAGTCGGTTCCACGGCGGTCTCGGCCAGGGCGACGGCACTGGACACCGGGTAGCCGGGGCGGCTCTTGTCGGCGCTGAAACGCGGGTCGGACAGGACCGTACGGGCGTCCTCGTACCGGGTGAACAGCCAGGGCCGCACCCCGTTCCACAGCGTCACCCGGGGCACGGCGCCCGCGTCGCGGACGTCCGTGACCTCCCGGGGCGGGGCGAAGGGGCACTGGCGGGCCATGGGGTAGTGGAGGCCGGCGGGTTCAGTCATGGCGGGTGCTCCGGTCGAGGTTCTCCCACCAGCGGCCGACGAGCGCGTCGTCCAGGACCGGCGGGGTGACGCCGAGGCCGCGCAGGGCGGCGAGGGTGGCGTCGTTGCGGTGGTCGAGGCGGCCCGGGGCCGGGCCGCCGAGCAGGTCGCGCAGGTGCTCGCGGTAGGCCAGGGCGGGCAGGACGTCACCGGCGGCCTCGGCTTCGTCCAGGCGGCGCAGCCAGGTCTCCAGCGGGACCGGTGCGGTGGTACGGCCGGTACGCCGGTCGTGTACGGCGACCAGCTCGGCCAGCGGGGTCCTGCGGGGGTGGTGCAGGTGGTGGACCGCGCCCGGTTCGCCGCCGGCCCCGGCCAGGGCCACCAGCGCACGGGCCATGGTGTCCACGGGGAGCGCGTCGGTGGCGAGCCGGGGGTCGTCGGGGTGGCAGCCGAGAGCGGCGGAGGTGATCAGCAGACGGCTGAGGAAGTCGTCCTCGCTGATCGCGCCCGTCGTGCTCCCGCCCGCCCGGCCGAGCCGGTAGATCCGCGCGTCGGCGCCCCGTTCGAGGGCCTGGACGACGAGTTGTTCCGCCGCCCACTTCCCCGCCGCGTAACCGCGCCCGCGCGGGTGGCGTTCGCGGGCCGTCGGGGTGGCCTCGGTGACGGTGCGCGGGGGTGCGCCGTCGGGGCCGTCCGTGAACACGCCGAGGGTGGAGACGTGGTGGAAGCGGGCGGGCCGCCCGCGCGAGGCGATCCGCAGCAGTTCGGCGGTGCCGCCGACGTTGGCGGCCGCCAGGTGCTGGAACCCCGACAGGTGGTGCACCTGGGCGCCCAGGTGGAACACCTCGGCCGCCTCGCGCACCGCCGCCTCCCAGCGGGTGCCGGCGAGCCCGAGACCGGGGAGGGCCAGGTCGCCGGGGACGGGCACGAGGCGCGCGTCGTCCGCGCCGGGGCCGAGCCCGTACCGGCGCAGCGCGGCGGCAAGACGCCGGCGGGCCGCGTCCTCGTCCGCGGCGCGCACCAGGCACAGAATGGGGCCCGGACGGCGCTCCAGCAGTTCGGCCAGCACATGGGCGCCGACGAAGCCGGTGCCGCCGGTCAGCAGCACGGCGTCCCGCGGGCCGGCGGGCGCGGGCCGGGCGGGGAAGACCACGTCCCCGGCCAGCCTGGCGTCCTCGGGCCCGACCACGGCGGCGGTGACCGCCGGCCCCGCCGCGACCAGCCGGCGGGCCACGGCCCGTACGGTCGGGGCGGCCAGGAAGTCTTGCAGGGCGATCCGGACGCCGTACTCCCGCTCGATGCGGCCGAGGAGCCGGATCACGCGCAGCGAGTGCCCGCCGAGCGCGAAGAAGTCGTCCTCGGGTGAGCCCGCCGGGCCGTCGAGGACGTCCTGCCACAGGGAGAGCAGTCGCCGCTCGGTTTCGTTCGCCGGGCTCGGCGCACCGCCGCCCCCGGCCGAGGGGGACGGCCGCCGGCCCTCGGCCAGCCGGGCGGCGAGCGCCGGCCGGTCCGCCTTGCCGTGGCTTCCGGTGGGGACGGCGTCCACGGGTACGGCCAGGCGCGGCACCATGTGCGCCGGCAGCAGCCGCGCCAGGTGCTCGCGGGCCTCCTCCGGGGTGGCGCGCCCGACGTATCCGACGGCGAGTTCGCCTTCGGCCGCCGGGCCCAGCAGGACCGCCACGGCCTCCCGGACCCCGGGGTGCTCCGCCAACGCGGCCTCGATCTCGCCGAGTTCGACGCGGAAGCCCCGGATCTTCACCTGGTGGTCGAGACGGCCCAGGTAGTCGATGCTCCCGCCCGGCAGCCGCCGTACCCGGTCCCCGGTCCGGTAGCAGCGGCCGGCCGCGCCGAGAGCGGGGTGGGTGGTGAACAGCCTGCGGGTCTGCTCGGGGTCGTTCCAGTAGCCGTCGCCGAGCCCCGCGCCGGAGAGCCACAGCTCACCCGGCACACCGGTGGCGGCGAGGCGTCCGTGGCGGTCCACCACGTGCGCGGCCGTGCCCGGCAGCGGCGTCCCCACCGGCACCCGGGCCCGGCGGTCCTCGGGCTCCGCCCGGTGCGTCGTGGCCAGGACGGCGGCCTCGGTCGGACCGTAGCCGTTCAGGACGACCCGGTCCCGGGCGAAGTAGCGGGTGTCGTGCACGTCCGCGGGCTCCCCGGCCACGAGCAGTACCCGTACGCCCGCCAGGTCGGGTCGGTCCAGGGCGCGCAGGAGCGAGGGCACGGTCACCACGACCGTCACACCGGCGGTGCGCAGGGTGCGGGTCAGGGCGTGCCCGTCGGCGCGGGTGGCGTCGTCCGCGTACACCAGGGTGGCCCCGTGGACCAGCGGCGTGAACTGCTCGAAGGCGGCCACGTCGAACCCGGGCGACGTCAGCTGCAGCCAGACGTCGTCCTCGGTGAAGGGATGCCGGGCGAGGCACGCCAGGAGGGTGTTGACGACCGCCCGGTGGGGGACCGTCACACCGCGCGGGCGGCCGGTGCTGCCGGAGGTGTAGATGACGTACGCGGGGGCGCCGGGGCCGGCCGGACCCGCGGGGCGCGGGCCGGGGTCCCCGGAGGGGGCGGTGAGGGCGTCGATGTCCAGGACCGGCGGTCCGGACGGCAGGCCCCGGACGTGCCGCACCAGCGTGTCGGAGACCTCCTTGCCGCACACCAGCGCGGCGGCCCCGGAGTCCGCCACGCAGTGCCGCAACCGCTCGGACGGGTAGGCGGAGTCGAGCGGCACGTAGGCGGCGCCGGTCTTGAGCACGCCGAGGAGGGCCGTGACGAGAAGAGGGGAGCGCTCCAGGCACACGGCGACCCGGTCGCCGGGCCTGATCCCGCGCGCCGCGAGCCGGGCGGCCACGGTGTCGGCCAGGCGGTCGAGTTCCGCGTAGGTGAGGCTGGAGTGCGCGCCGGCCACGGCGGTCTTGTGCGGCCGGGCGGCGGCCTGCCGGGCGACGAGCGCGGGCAGGGTGGTCTCCGTGCCGCCGGGAGAGGGCTCCGGGGCGCGGAGCAGCTGCTCGTACTCCCCGGGCTCGTACAGCTCCACGTCCCGCAGCGGCGGGTCGCCGTCCGTCAGGCGGCCCAGTACGGCGACCAGCTGGCCGGCCAGCCGGCGCGCCGTGGCCCGGCTGTACAGGTCGGTGCTGAACTCGACCTCCACGTCGAGAGCGCCGTCCGACTCCTGGAAGGTGAAGGCGAGCTCGAAGGTGGCGGTGGCGCGGTCCCCGGCCGTCCAGGGTGTGGCCCGCGCGTCGCCGATGTCCAGCGCCGCGGGCGGCCGCTGCCGGTAGTTGACGACGGCCTGGAACGGCACCGCCGCACGGGCCGCGGTGGCCGGGGCCAGTTCGCGCCCCACCGCCTGGAACGGCACGTCCTGGTGGCGCAGCGCCTCGGCCGTGGCGGCCCGGATGCGGGCCAGCAGTGCCCCGACCCGCGTGCCGGCGTCCGCCTCGACGCGTACGGGCAGGAGGTTGACGAAGCAGCCGACGAGATCCTGGCTCCCCGCCCGGTCGCGGCCGGCGGCGAGGGTTCCCAGGCAGACGGTGTCGCGTTCCGAGTGGGCGGCGAGGACCGTGTGGACGCCTGCCAGGCAGAGCATGTACGGGCTGACGCCGTGCCGGCGGGCGGCGTCGGCCTGCCGCGCGGTCTGCCGGCGGCCGATCCGCAGCCGCACCCGGTCGCCGGCTCCGCTGAGGACGGCGGGGCGCGGGTGGTCGGTGACGAGGTCGAGGGCGGCGGCCCCGCCGTCGAGCGCGCGGCGCCAGAACGCGCTCGCCGCGGCCAGGCGTTCGGGGTCGGGCGACAGGGCGTGGCGCAGGTGGTCCGGGTAGGACAGCCGCAACGGCGGCAGAGCGGCGTCCGGGTCCCTGTAGAGGGCGGAGAGCTCGGTGAGGAAGACGTCCAGGGACCAGTCGTCGGCCACGGCGTGGTGGACGGCGAAGTGGACGAGCGTGCGGGACGGGCCGAGCGTGAGCGCCAGGGTGCGCAGCAGCGGGGTGCCGCCGGCGTCCGGGCCCGCCGCGACCTGTTCGGCGACCAGCTCCCGGACCCGCCTCTCGCGGTCCGCGGCCGGACCGGCGGACAGGTCGACGTGGCGCAGTGCGGCGCCCGGGTCGGCGGTGAGACTCTGCCGCCAGCCGTCCGCGTCGCGCCGTACGACGGTCCGCAGGGCGCTCTGGCGTCGGCCCAGCCGGGTCAGGGCCGCCCGCAGCCGGGGCAGGTGCAGCGGCCCGCGCACGAGGAAACCGCGTCCGATGACATAGCGTTCCCTGCTCCCCGCGGCCTCCTGCTCGAACCAGATGCCCTCCTGGCCGGGCGTCAGCCGCGTCCACCCGGCGCCCTCGTACGGGGGCACCGCCGCGGCGGGAACCGCGGCGGCGGCGGCCACGCGGGCCGCGAGGGCACGGACCGTGGGCGCGCGGAAGAGGTCCGCGACCGTGAGGGCCGCGCCCTCGTCGCGTTCGAGCCGCGCCAGGACCGCCATGGCGGCCAGCGAGTCCCCGCCCGCGGTGAAGAAGTCGGTGTCCGGGCCGACGGGCCGGCCGAGGACGGCCTCCCAGTGCGCGGCGACCGCCCGCAGGGCGCCGGCCGCCCCGGCCTTTCCCGGCGCGACGTGCGCACGCGCGCCGTCGCGACCGGCCGGAGTGCCGGAGTCCACCGTGCGGACGACGTCTGCCGCGCCGATGTGCCCCGAGGGGTGCTCCCGCGGCCCGCCGCCCTCACGTTCGGCGTCCCGCCCGACGCCCGTGGCTTCCCGCTGCGTGCCCGCCACGTCCGTACCCGCGTCGGCGGACGCCGGACGGGTGCCGGAAGCGGCGGCGGAGGCGTGTGCGGCGAGCAGCCGGCGGTCGGTCTTGCCGTTGGGGGTGGCGGGGAGCGCCGGCAGGGCGGTGACGGTCGCCGGGACCGCCGGCGCCGGCAGGATCGCGGCGGCGTGGTCGACGAGGTCCCGGTCGCCGACGGCGGTGTCCGGCGCCAGGACCACGAACGCCGCCAGCCGGCGGCTGCCGGGCGCGCCGTACGGGACGACCGCCGCCTCCGCGACCGCGGGATGCGCGAGCAACGCCCGTTCCGTCTCGGCGGGTTCGACGCGATGGCCGCGGATCTTGACCTGGTCGTCGAGGCGCCCGAGGAAGGCCAGCGCCCCTCCCGGCAGCGACCGCACGCGGTCACCGGTCAGATAGGCGGTGCGCTCCCGACGCCCCGGCTCGGGAACGAAGCGTTCAGCGGTCAGCCGCGCCTGCCCCCGGTACCCCCGGGCGACGCCGGTGCCGCCGACGCAGAGCTCCCCCTCCTCGCCCGGCGCCGCCGGTGTGCCGTCGGGACGCAGGACATGGACGGTGGCCCCGGCGAAGGGGCGGCCGATCGGTACGTCCCGCCGGCCGGTGTCGTACGCCCGCGGCCCGTCCAGCACCTGCCAGCACGCGTAGACCGTGGCCTCCGTGGGGCCGTAACCGTTGACGACCCGGCAGCCGGGCAGCTCGCGCAGCGCGGTCCGTACCGCTTCCGCGTCCGCCCGGTCGCCTCCCGAAATGAACAGCCGCAGCCCGCGCAGGTCGGCGGTGATGTGCTCGGTCGCCAGCCGGAACAGCGGCGCGGCCAGCCGCAGTACGGTCACGCCGTGCCGGGCGCACTCCCGGCCGATGTCGTACACGCCGGGCCGGACCGCTTCCGGCAGCACCAGCCGGGCCCCGTTGAGCAGGGCTCCCCAGATCTCGAAGACGGAGGGGTCCACGTGCAGCGGGGCGAGCTGGAGGACGGCGTCGCCGGGCCCCAGAGCGGCATCGGGGGCGTGCGCCAGGTCGAGCACCGAGCGGTGCTCCACCTCCACGCCCTTCGGCGCACCGGTGCTGCCCGAGGTGTGCATCACGTACGCGAGGGAGCCCGGCCCCTGCCCGGGCGGTGCGGCCACGGGCGCTGCGGGCGGCTCGCCGGTGCCCGGCGCGCGTTCCTCGACCGTCAGGACCGCGACGCCCGGGGGCAGCACGCCGCGCAGCCGCTGCGCGTCGCCGGCGGCGGCGAACACCGTGCGCACGCCGCTGTCGCCGACGAGCGCGCGCAGGCGCGCCGCGGGAGCCCCCGGGTCCAGCGGTACGTACGCGCCCCCGGCCAGCACCGTGCCCAGCACGGCGGCGATCACGCCCGGGGAGCGGTGGGCGCAGATCCCGACCGGCTCCTCGGGCTCCAGCCGGCCGAGCAGGCCGGCGGCCGCGGCGGCGCGGGCGGCCAGTTCGCCGTAACCGATGCTCAGCCCGCCCTGGACGAGCGCCGTGCGGTGCGCGTGGGCGCGGGCGACGGCGGTGAAGGCCGCGCCGAGCGTGGTGGTGGCGGGAGCGTTCACGGCGCCGGGGTCCCCTCCTGCCGGCCGCGTCCCAGGGCCTCGACGACGCTCGCGGTGTCGTAGAGGTCGAGGTAGCGGGATATGAGCCCGTCGCGGACGGTGAAGACGTTCATCCACCGCGCCTCGTAGCGCGCGTCGTTGGCCAGCACCCGGGTCCGGCTCACGCCCAGCACGACCACCCGGTCGCCGGCGTCGAGGTAGTCGTACGCGTCGCACTCCTGCACCTGGATCAGCTCGCGGACGATGTCGAAGAACGCGCGGAAACCCTCGACGCCCCGGTAGGTCCCGGCCCACGGCAGTGACGCGGGGCCGTGGTACACCCACTCGAAGTCCGGGGCGAGCAGCGCCTCGATGTCGGCCAGCCGGCCCTCGTCGAACAACTGGAAGAAGCGGCGGACCACTTCGACGCTCTGCGCGCTCATGTCGTGCTCCTCTGGTCGGTGGCGGCGCGCGTGGGGGCCTTGTGCGTGGTGGCGTCGCGCCTCGTCGTGGGGTTGCGCAGGGAAACGGCCCGGGACAGCCGCTGCCCGAGGCGGAAGACCGCCGCCTGCGCCAGCAGCCGCACGGGTCCGGTGCGCGACAGCCGCCGGGCGCCGCGCATCACGTGTCCGATCTCGCGTTCGGTGGCTGTCAGGGGCAGCAGGAAGACGTCGTAGACCACGAAGGCCCGGGCGCGCGTGATCCACCAGAGGATCAGCGCGTACGTCATCCGCTCGCCCTCGGGGTCCAGGATGCGGCCCAGCACTCCGGGCACCCGCGGTTCGAGCCGCCCCAGGAGCCCTTCGGCGAAGCGGCGGCCGACCACGCCGCGCGGGCCGGCGTCCAGGGCGGCGATCCCGTCGCGCACCACCTCCGACAGGGCGGCCACGCGCTCGGCGAGCCCCAGCGCGTCGACCTGCGTGACGGCCCGGAGGGCGAAGTGGGCGCCCAGCCCGTGGGCGTGGTGGGTGCGCAGCTCCTCGACCAGACGCGGGTTGGCGCGCCGGGCGGCGTCGTACACCTCCTGGGACACGAGCGCCGCGCCGGTGGGGAAGCACCCGTAGCTCAGGGCCTTGGACAGGCTCATGAGGTCGATGTGCGGCAGCCGCCCGTGGTGGGCGAAGCGGGTGCCGCAGCGGTAGTACGACGTCAGGACCTCGTCCACGCCGATCAGATAACCGTGTGCGTCCCGGCCCTCGGTGACGGCGTCGAGCAGCGCGGCGGGGATCGGGCCGTACGCGTCGGAACTGCCGTGCACCAGCTCGATCCACACGAGTCCGACCTCGCCGCCCGCCACCTCCGCGCGGAACTCGTCCGCCGCGTGCGGGGTGAAGGGGTCGATGTAGCGGATGTCGTCGTACAGGGGGCCGAAGGGCGCCCGGGTGCGGTCGGCGGCGGTGGCGAGCAGGGAGACGAGCGTCTTGCCGCCGTAGTTGTGCTTGAAGACGACGATGCGGCGCCGGCGGGGGCGGGCCAGCCGGGCGAGCGTGAGGGCGCTCTCCACCGCCGAGGCCCCGCTGACGGCGGGAAACGCGCGGTCGAGTCCGGTCTCCCCGGCCAGGACCGTCTCCAGCTCGCGGACGTAGTCCCGGGCGGGGTCGTGGCCGCGTGCGACCTCGGTCAGCGCGTCGGCGGGGTTGTGGCCGGCCACGCCGAGGCCCGCTCCGCACAGGCCGTCGACGAGTTCGAGCTCGCGGCCGGAGTCGAGGCGCACGGTGAGGCGCGAGCCCTTGGCGCGGACGACGTTCAGCGCGCCGTGCAGCTTGCGCTGCATCCGGGCCGCCATGGGGTTGACGTGACGGGCGTACAGGTCGAGGGCGGCCTGCCGGTCGGCGGCGGCCGCGGCCAGCTCCCGGTGCACGGGGCTCGTGCCCGGCCGGCGCGGCGCCAGCCGGGAGACGACGGCGCGCATGGCGACGGTGTTGCCGCCGTAGGTGTTCGAGTGCAGGAAGCCGGTCCGCGGTGTCGACCACGGCGCGAACATGTCCGCGCTGCCGGTGAACGCCCCGAACGGGACCTCCCCACCGGTCAGGGACTCGCCGAGGACGACGAGGTCCGGGCGCAGGGCCGTGACGACCGGGTGGGCCGGCGCGTGGCCGGGCCCGACGTCGCTGAGGTCCAGCGCGATCCGCGCGCCGGCCGACCGGGCCGCGCGGGCCAGCGCCTCGACCTCCGCCAGAGCGCTCTCGTCGAGCAGCTCGGGGGCGCGTACGAGGAGGCCGCACACGGCGGTTCCGGGCAGGGCCGCGCGGACGGCCGCCACGGTGGTGTGCGCCAGGAGGCCGGGGGCCAGGGCGCGTTCGGGGCCCTCGCCGAGCGGGTCGGCGCGGCGGGTGAGCGTGCCGTCGGGATCGAGGACCAGAACGCGGCCGCGGTGGGCGGCCGAGGTCGCGGCGGCGCGGTGGCGCAGCAGCTTCACCGCGCCGTGCAGGGCTTCGTAACGGGAGTTGGCGAAGAAACTGCGGTAGTGGGTGCCGGGCGGCAGGGCGGCCAGCTCACGGACGAACTCGCTGATCAGGAGGCCCGCTTGGGCCGACTCGGCCGTCACGAACCAGGACGGCATCGCGAAGACCGGCCGCTCCTGCGCGATGAGGTCGTCCAGTATGCCGAGGGTCCGAGGACCGGCAGGTCGCAGGTGCGGCTCGATTTCGGGTGCGGGAGGGGAGTTCCGGTGCATGACGCCGTCTCGCTCGTGGGAGGGCTCCCGGCGGGCAGCTGGTCCGCCGGGACGCGGAGGGGCGGGGGACGGGCGGCGGGAGAGCGCGCTGTCAGGTACGCGCTCCCGCCGCCCGCGTTCTCAGGAGGCCAGGACGCGTCGCGCGTCGGCCTCGCCGCCGCCCCAGGTGAGGGCGACGGGGGTGCCGGACGGCTCCTCCGGAGTGGCCAGCCACCCCAGGAGCGCGCCGTCGCGGGTGACGGTCACGGCGGCGCTGCCCGCGGGCAGGTCCAGCGTCCAGGCGCCGTCGTCACCGGTGATCCGGTCGTCACCTTCGGTGGGGTTGAAGGCGCCGACGATGCGGACGCCCCCCGGGCCGGTGCGGCTCAGGACGCGCGCCCGGCGGTGCTCCGCCGTCCAGCGCGGGCCGTCCGGGGCCGGGAGCCCGGCGGCGAAGGAGGCGACGAAGTCCGCGACCGCCCCGTCGGCCGGGGCTCCGGCCACGACCGCCAGCTCGGCGGCCGGCCTCGGCCCCTCGGGGTGCCCGGCGCGCAGCACCGCGACGGGGACGGCGGCGCCGCCGTCCGGGGTGGTCGAGTGCTCGTCCAGCCACTCCAGGCCGATCAGCCGCCCCGACGAGGCCAGTTGCCCGTGCACGGCGTCGGCGAGCTCCGCGAGGACCGTACGGCTGGTCCGCTGCCAGGCGCCGGCCTCGGGCAGCGCCCGGTCGAGGAGGACCACCGCGTCGCGGTCGAGGGTACTGGCCAGCAGCAGGTCGCCGAAGCGGTCGAGGAACGCGGCCAGCAGTCGCAGTCCCTCCGCGTTGGCCTGGTGCGTGCCGCCTTCGGCCAGCGGCGCTCCCGGGGTGTACGGCGGGGCGTGCAGGGCGGGGTCCACGCCGTCGGAACGCAGCCCGTCGGGGTCCATGTCCACCAGGGGACCCCAACTGGCCGTCGCGCAGGCGGTGTAGACGCTGACGGTGCTGGAGCCGAGGAGCAGGGCCAGCAGCGCGTTGAACACCGGGGTGCCCGGCCGGGCGAAGGAGGCGTCGGTCCAGGTGAAGCCCCAGTTGGCCTCGACCACGTCCGTTCCGCCGAGCAGGATCCCGGTCAGATGGGAACCGAAGGCGGTCGTGTCGCGGGCCGGGTTGCCGACCCACTCGGTGTGGCCGATCAGGTGCCCGGAGCTCCGGACGGCGCGCTGCCGGGAGGCCCAGGCGTCGAGCGCCGCGCCCGGGGAGTCCAGGCTTGCGAGCGGTACGTTGGCCAGCCGGGCCGGGCCGTCGGGGAACAGCGCGGACATGTCGTCCCACATCCCCACGATGGCGTGACCGCACCACTCGGACCACAGCAGGCGCTGGGCGCTGCTCCACCCGCCGACGTCCTCGGCGGCGCGGGCGGCCTCGTCGGGCAGACCGCGTCCGGTGAGCCAGCGGGCGAACGACTCGCGGGCGGCCGGTGAGGCGTCCTGGGCGTCCACGGGCAGGTGGGCGTCCCCGGCGGTGCCCTCGTTGCCGAGCTGGAGGGCGACCACCGGCCCGCCGGGAGCGGCGGCCCCGGCCACGACCTCGTCGGCCACGGCGCGCAGCCAGATCTCGGTCTCCTTGCGCACGTCGGGGTCGAGGAGGCTCGGCAGCGGCTTGCCCTGGGAGGTGAGCACACTTCCGTCCAGGCCCCGGTACGCGGTGTACGGCGGCCCGCACAACCGGTCGGGGAGTCCGCCGAGCTGGACCTCGGCGTGGATGAAGGGCCCGGGCTTGAGGAGCACGCCCAGTCCTGCGCGGGCGGCCAGGTCCAGCAGCCCGACCACGTCGCGCTGGGGGTCGGTCTCCCCCGTGAAGTCGAAGGAGCGCTCGGCGCCCTCGCCGGTTTCGTGGAAGCGCCAGGGAAGGTAGCAGGAGACCACGTCGACGCCGAGTCGGCGCAGCTCCCGCAGGTTGGAGGCCCAGTTGGACGGATCGGCCCGGTAGTACGGGTACTCGCCGACCACCACGGGACGGGACGTGCCGGGCACCAGTGCCCGCGCCAGGCCGGCGTGTGGGGAGTGGTTCACGCGTCCGCCCCCGAGCGCGGCGGTACGAGGACGACCTTCAGCGCGGCGTACTCGGCGCCCGGGACGGCGGCGAGGGCCTTGAACGCCTCCTCGTGGTCGGCCAGGTCGAACCGGTGGGTGACCACCCGCTCCAGCGGCAGCCGGCGGGCCAGCTCCACCGCCTTGGGGAAGATCATGCTGTTGTAGTCCCCGGCGCCGATGATCTGCAGCCCCCGCTGAAGCAGTGTCAGCGGACGGACGGTGGCCGAGGCGTTGCTGTTGAAGCCCATGACGACGACGCGCCCGCGCAGCGCGGCGTAACCGATGCTCTGCTCCAGGAGGTTGCCGACGGAGTCGACGACCAGGTCGCCGCTCTCGACGAGCGCGGGGTCGTCCGGGGTGTGCAGGGTGACGCGGCCACCGAACTCAGGGGCTTCGAACACCTCCCCCCCCAGGTCCCGGCGGACCGGGTCGGGCTCGACCAGCAGCACCCGGGCCCCGTAGAACTGGGCGGCCATGGCGGTGACGACGCCCATGGGGCCGCCGCCGACGACGACCACGGTCTCACCGGCGGCCAGCCGGCCGGCCTCGATGTTGTTGAGGGCGCAGGCGAGCGGTTCGACGACGACGGCGCGGTCGAAGCTCATGCCGTCGGGTATGGCGTGGCAGAAGAGCTCGGGGAGGCGGATGAACTCCGCGAAGGAGCCGTCGTAGTCCAGACCGACCTCGGTGCCGGCCTTGCGGCCGCAGAAGTTCCAGTGGCCTTCCAGGCAGGTGGGGCAGTTCCCGCAGTACAGGGTGGGGTTGACGATGACCCGGTCACCGACGGCGAAGCGGGTGACGCCGTCACCGACGGAGTCGACCACGCCGACGGCCTCGTGGCCCATGACCACACCCGTCTCGGCGGGGAACTTGCCGACGAGCACGCTGCGGTCGGTGCCGCAGATCCCGCTCTGGGTCACGCGGATGATGACGTCGTCCGCGGCGCGGGGCTCGGGCTTGGGGTGCTCGACGAGGGCGAGCATGCGGTCGGCGGTGAGCGTCAGGGCCTTCATGATGCCTCCGTTGCGGCCGCGGCGGTGCCGCGGCCGAGGTCCCAGCGAATCGAGTCGAGGAGCTGCTTGTGGAGCTCGGGGGTGGCCGCGGCGATGCACGACTTCTGGTTCATGGGGCCGAGGTCCACGAGGGAGGTGGTGCCGAGGTCGTCGCCGTAGGCGTCGGTGATGACGACGCCGGCCAGCCGGGCGAGGTAGACGACGGCGGCGATGTCGTACGGGAACAGGTGCAGGATCGACCCGCGCCCCACGCTCAGGAACTGCTCCTCGGTGTCCGGGTGGTCGCGCAGGACGCGGTTGCCGATGTCGGCGTAGGCGTCGAGCTGGCCGGTGATGATGCGGGAGATGGAGAAGGTGCTGCTGTTGAAGACGAAGATGCCGCCGGTGTTGGCCGACCGGTCCACGAGGTGGTCGTAGGCGTCGGCCATCAGGCGCATGGGGTGGCCGTTGAACTCGATCGACCAGAACATCCGCGTCAGGTCGGTGTTGCGGCTCAGGCGGGGAACCGGCGTGGTGAAGCCACCGCTGGTCAGCCCCTCGGTGTCGTCCCCGTAGATCCACGCCCCGCTCTTGATCTCCAGCAGGTACGCGGCGCTGACGTCGGCGAGCGTGGGCGCGCCGTCGCCGTAGGGGGCGGCGGCGATGGACACCATGCCCATCTCCAGGCCGGCCGACGTGGGGCGGGTGCCGTCGATCGGGTCGACGACGAGCAGGAGCTGCGGGTCGGGCGCGAGCTCGACGTACGACCCGTCCTCGGTGTAGAGGGCCAGCGGAACGTCGGCGTGGGCGCGCAGGTAGTCCAGTACGGCCTTCTCCGCCACCTCGTCGACGTCGAACTGGGCGTCGCCGCCGGGCGAGTCGCCGTGGACCTGGCGGGCCCGGCCCTGGTCCGCGTAGGCCAGCAGCTCGGAGCGAACGTGCTCGCCGAGTGACGTGAGGAGCTGCTTCATCGCATGGGGTGTGCTCATCGGGCCAGCTCCGCGAGGAAGAGGTTCTCCAGCTTGTCGCAGATCTCCTCGGCCTGGTCCATGGTGAGGATCAGCGGCGGACGGATCTTGAGGACGTTGCCGTAGCCGTAGCGCGAGGTGCGCAGGATCAGGCCGTGCTCCATGGCCTTCTCGGCCAGGTGGTTGGTGAGCTTCACGGCCGGCTTGCCGTCCGGCTCGGCGATCTCGAACCCGATCATGAGGCCGACACCGCGGACATCCACGATGGCCGGATAGCGGCTCTTCATGTCCTCGAGGCGTTCCATGATGTAGTCGCCGGTTCGCGTGACGTTCGCCAGGAATTCGGGCTGGCGCACGATATCGAGGGTGACATTCGCAGCCGCTGCGGCGAGGAGATTCGAACCGTACGTAAAGGAGTGGTGGTTCGCGGGAAGGCCGGCGAGCCGTTCATTCGTAATGATCGCGGCGACCTGCGCGCCTGATCCGCCGAGTCCCTTGGCCGTGGTGATGGCATCCGGCTCGACGTCGAAGTACTGGGCGGCGAACATGTGGCCGGTGCGGCCGATGCCTGTCTGGATCTCGTCGAAAATAAGGGCGATGTTCTGCTCGTCGCAGAAAGCCCGCAGTTTTTGCATATAGCCGTCGGGCGGCACGATATTGCCGCCGTTCCCGGAGATCGGCTCGATGAGGACGGCGGCGACGCGGCCCGAGCTCGCGTAGTCGACGAAGTCCTCGAGGCGGTCCACGCACATCGTCCCGCAGGTCTCCTTCTGCTGCCCGTAGAAGCAGCGGAAGCAGTACGGGTCGGGCACCTGGAGGCTGCCGGGGAAGAGGTTGGGGAACGGCTCGCGGCGGAAGGAGTTGCCCGACATCGAGGTCATCATCATCGTCTGCCCGACGTGGCTGCGGAACAGCGTGATGACCTCGGACTTCCCGGTCGCCATCTGGGCCATCTTGATGGCCCCCTCGTTCGCGGCCGAGCCGCCGGACACCTTGGGGTGCACCTTGGTCAGGCTGTCGGGGGAGACCTCCACCAGCCGCCGGGCCAGGCCGTTGATCGGGTCGCTCTGGTACGAGGAGGTCAGGTGGACCACCTTGTCGAGCTGTTCCTTCATGGCGGCGATGACGGCCGGGTGGGAGTACCCGAGGCTCAGATTGAAGGTCGCGGACGCGCAGTCGAGGTAGCGCGTGCCGTTCTCGTCGTACAGGTAGACGCCTTCACCGCGGTCCATCTTGCGGTCGCTGACGGGGTAATAGATGTGCTCGGTAACATCTTTGGTATCCATCGGTCCCTCTCACACGGGTCACGTAGAACGTCGAGAAATGGACGGAAAACAACGCACGTCACGTCCAAGGGGAAAGGAAGGGGATGTGGCCTGATGCCGGATGGAACGGCCCGGATTTCTCACCCGGTTGTACCGGGGAGTTTCTCGGTGCCGCCTTCTCACTCATACGAACACATTCGAACCGGCTCTGACAAGAGGGATCTTGGACAATGAATGTATTTTGGCCGACCCGTGCGCGGAGCGTCTCGAAGCCGCCTGCGGCCGGCGGGAATCGCTAACCGGGGAAAGCCAGCACGGCGGCCGAGGAAGTACGGGAGTCGGCCACGGCCGCAGCGGCCCGGGCCACCGGCTCGCCGGCGGCCCCGAGCGACGCCACCGCCCGTGCGGTACGCCGCCCCGCCTCGGCCGCCGTCCAGCCGGGCCACGCCACGGAGTGCAGACCGGAAGCCGCCAGCAGAGCCCCCGCGGCGACCGCCGTGAGGCGCTCGACCGCCGGCTCCAGCACCGCGTCCCGTACCCGCGCCAGCGCGGGGTCCGGGGCGGCGCGGCCCGGGCGCGGGGCCGCCCCCGGGTGCAGCCGGGTCAGCGCCCAGGGGCCCAGGCGCTCCACCCAGTCGGCCGGGGCCCGCTGCCGCCGGCTGCGGGCGAGCCGCGCCAGCACCTCGTCCAGCGCCGGATCGCCCGCGTCGCCCCCGCCGGTCAACCGGACCCGGTCCGCGCTCAGTTCCAGCCGGCCGGCCAGGGCGCCCTGGAGCAGGAGCGCTCCGGCGAGACCCCGGCCCGTCTCGATCTCCCGGCGCGGTGGCGGGAAACAGCCCTGCGCGGCGGCGCACAGGGCGAGGAGCAGCGGTGGTGACGTCACTGCGACGCTGCCTCCAGCGTGCGCAGAACGGTCTCCAGTTCGGCGGGGGAGGTGAACACGTGTCCCTGGAGCCCGAGTTCCTCGGCGGCCCGGACGTTCTCCGCGCGGTCGTCCACGAACAGGATCTCCTCGGGAGGCAGCCCCAGTTGCCGCACACACCACTGGTAGGCCGCCGGTTCGGGCTTGGCGCTGCCGATCCGGCAGGAGAAGCCGACGACCGCGAAGTGTTCCAGCCAGGGCTGGCTGGTCTCGTACCGTACGGCCAGTTCCTCGGGGATGTTGGAGAGCAGGCCGCAGGTGATCCCGCGGCCGGCGAGGGCGCCGAGCAGATCGACGCTGCGCTGGTCGATCTCGCTCCAGCTGGCCAGGTCGGCGGCTATGAGGTCGTCGGTCAGGCGCGCGTCGAGAGGGACGCCGAGCCCGGCGCAGACTCCCTTCCAGTACGCCGGTCCGGTCACGTCGCCGCGGTCGTAGGGGGCGCGCTGCGACCAGTACGCCTCCCAGAACCGGTCGCGGTCACCGCCGGCCGTGCGTTCCAGCACGGCCTGCGCCTCGGGTGACTGGACGCGCGCTATGACGCCGAACATGTCGAAGAGAACGGCTTTCATGTCTCAGGTTCCTTGGGTCGCGACGGCTTCCGTCCGGTCCGCATCGCGGGGTCCGGTGATGCCGTCGGGGTCGGGTGCGTTCTTGCGCAGCCACAGGCTCAGGACCGCGCAGGCGACGGCGAGTGCGAACAGCACCAGCGGCACCGCCTTCACGTCCATCGTGTCGATCACCCCGCCGAGCAGCGGCGGGAAGGCCACGCCGCCGATCATCGAGGCGGCGATCACGTAGGCGCCGGCCGCCGCCACGCTGGGCACGGCCCGGTTCAGCCAGGGCAGACAGGTCGGGAAGATGGGCGCGATCATCAGGCCGACGCCGAAGTAGGCGTAGGGGGCGAACGCCGGAACGGTCGCCAGCAGCAGGAAGCCCGCCATGCCGGCACAGCAGACGATCAGGATCGCCGGTGCGGAGAAGCGCAGGCTGAGCGGCGCGGCGATGAACCGGCCGATCGTCATGGCGGCCCAGTACGCCGAGGTCGCGGTGGCGGCGGCAGCGGCGCCGTAGCCCACCGCTTCCAGGTGGGTGGGCTCCCAGCCGCCGACGCCGGTCTCGATGGCCACGTGCAGTACGTAGATGCCGATGAACACGGCGATGATCGGAAGGACCCGGGCCCCGCCCGCCGCGGCGCCTTCCACCGCGGCCGGCTCGGGCTCCTTGGCGGCCACTCCGCCCAGCGTGAACAGGATCAGTACGCACAGCACCCCGACGCCGATGAAGATCGCCGGGTAGTTCGACGCTCCCAGCCAGCCGATCAGGGCCGGGCCCGCGATCGCGCCGACGCCGAAGTGGCCGTTGAGCAGGTTGAGCATGGCGGTGCTGCGGCGGCCGAAGCCGATGGCGAAGAGCTGGTTCAGGCCGTAGTCGATGCCGCCGAAGCCCAGACCGATGACGAAGGTGCCGGTCAGGGCCAGGCCCCAGTTGGGCGAGAAGGCGAAGCCGGCCGCGCCGGCCGCCATGAGCACGTAGGAGCCGCCGAGCAGCAGGCGGTTGCTCAGGCGGCCCCGCAGGACGTGGTAGATCAGCACTCCCAGGAGCGCGCCGATGAAGTGGGCGCTGAGGCTGAGTCCGGCCACCGCCGGGCTCAGGCCGTACTCGTCACGCAGCGCCGGGATCGCCGGACCGTAGAGCGCCTGCAGGGCTCCGATCACCACGAACGCCACGCACGAGGCGATGATCGCGACGGTGGTGAGGAGCGGCTTTCCCGTGTCCGGCAGGTCGGCCTCACTGGTTGCGGACATCGTTCTCCTCGTCGTTTCATCATTGACTATTGAACGAACATGAATGACGTTCGAAACATGCTCGGATTCACACAGCGAGCCGAACACTACTCACCGCAGTCGTTCGTTTCAACAGTTCTGATGTGCGTATGCTCGCGACGGCTGGTTTCTGTGCTAAAAGCAGACACATGAACGTGATGGAGAGGCACAAGTTCGTCGTGGCGCTGCTCATGAAGGAGAACCGCGCGACGGTGGCCGAACTGGCCCGGGCCACCGGGGCGTCGGAGATGACCATCCGCCGGGATCTGGAGGTCCTGGAGTCCCGGGGCGCCCTGCGCCGGGTGCGCGGGGGCGCGCTGAGCAATCTGCCCGGTGGCGTGGAACCCCCGTACGCCATCCGTGCCATGTCCGAGGGGCAGGCCAAGGAGCGGCTGGCCCGCACAGTGGTCGAGCTGCTGACCGACGGCGAGACGGTCGCCCTGGACACCGGTACGACGGCCGTCGCCATCGCCAAGGCCATGGCCGACCGCCAGCTGACGGTCACCCCGCTCTCCCTGCACGCCGCCTTCGCCCTGTCCGGCCACTCCGGCATCCAGCTGCTGATGCCGGGCGGGCAGGTGCGGCCCGAGGAGCTCTCCTTCTACGGCCACACCCCCGTCCAGACGTTCCAGGACCTGTGCTTCGACACGTTCATCCTGGGCTGCTGCGGCGTCGACCCGGTGCAGGGCGCCACCGCGTACAACCTGGACGACGTGCAGGTGAAGCGCGCCGCCGTGAAGGCGGCGCAGCGAGTGATCCTCGTCGCGACCGCCGACAAGCTCGGCCGCGCCGCGCTCGGCCGCATCTGCTCGATGGAGGAGATCGCCCTCATCGTCACGGACGCCCCCGACGACTCCTCGGTGGTGCAGGAGCTGAGGGACCAGGGCGTGGAGGTGGTGCGCCCGGCGGACGCCTGAGCCGGCCGGCCGCGACATCCCGCGGAGGCCCCGGCGGGACGGCCGGTCCCCGCGGCGTCTGTCTCACCTGTGCCCGCCCTCTCCGCCTCGCGGGAATCGGCCCCTCGCTGGAGGGATGCCGGTGCCGCGCGTGCCCCCGCACGATCGGAGTCAGGACTTTACGACGCCGAACTCTGTTCGGCAATGCTGAACCTGAGGTGGCGTCATGGTGGAGGCTGGGGGTGTTATCCGGCCGTTCTTCGCCGTTGAGTGTTCATCAACTCGCTGACCAGGCATGGTGGTTCGTGTGACATTGTCGCAGGTGGCCCCGGTGAGAAAAGTGCTTGACGGGGTCGGGGTCATTGGGTTTTGCTCTGCCTGGGTGTTCGGCAATGCCGACTTCCGTTCGGATCCCCAGGCTGCACGAGACCGCTCATCCGGTTCCACAGCCCTCTTGGCAACCAGGTCGGAGGACCCGGTGAACGTCTCCCCAGCCCCGCCGCTTCCGGCCGGCCCCGTGTCGCCGTCATGGCCCTGTCCGGCCCGTGGCAGCAGACGCGGCCGCCCCGCCGTCGGCGCCCGATTATCACCTCGAGCACAGATCGGATCAGCGTGACCGTTCATTCAATCGACCATGTTGAGTTCTTCGTGGGGGACGCGCACCAGGCCGCCCACTACTACTGCGCGACGTACGGGTTCCGCGTGGTGGCCGAGGCAGGCCCGGACACCGGCCTCGCCGGGGCCCGTTCGCTGGTGCTGGCACACGGCGGCGTACGCCTGGTGCTGACGTCCGCCCTGCACGCCGACCACGCCGCCGCCCGGTTCGTACGCCGCCACGGCGACGGCGTACGCGACGTGGCCCTGCGGTCCACCGACGCCGCCGGGGACTTCGAGCGCGCGGTGGCCGCCGGAGCGGACGTCGTCGCGAAGCCCGAGACGTTCGAGGACGCCGACGGCCGCGTCGTCCGCGCCACCATCGCCGCCACCAACGACCTGGTCCACACCCTCGTGCAGCGCGAGGAAGCGGAAACCTTCCTGCCGGGGCGCTACCGGCCGACGGCCGACGCGGACGCGGCGGGACCCGGACTGCTGCGCTCGGTCGACCACCTGGCCCTGTGCCTGCGTCCCGGCTCACTGGACACCATGGTCGACTTCTACCGGCGGGCCCTGGGCCTCAGTCACACCTATGACGAGTACATCGTCGTGGGCGGTCAGGCCATGGCCTCCAAGGTCGTGCAGGACGAGACCCGGGGCGTCACCTTCACCATGGTGGAACCGGCCCCCTCCGCCGACCGCGGACAGCTCGACGACTTCCTCGACAGGTTCGACGGCCCCGGCGTGCAGCACGTGGCGTACGGCACCGACGACATCGCCCGGGCGGCGCGCGAACTGCGCTCCTGGGGCGTGGAGTTGCTCCCCACGCCCGCCGGTTACTACTCCGCGCTCGCCGAGCGCGGCATAGACGTGGACATCGACCACGCCGAACTGCGGGAACTGGGCCTGCTGGCCGACCGCGACGAATGGGGCCAGCTGGTCCAGGTCTTCACCCGCTCCCCGTACGCCCGCAAGACGGTGTTCTTCGAGCTGATCCAGCGGCTGGAGGCCCGTACCTTCGGAAGCGGCAACATCAAGGCGCTCTACGAGGCGGTGGAGCGCGAGCGGGCCGGCCGGCCGCAGGAGGCCGCGCCGGCCGGCGCTCTGGCGAAGGCCGGCGGATGACCGCTCCGCCCGCCCCGCCCGCTCCCCTCGGCGCGGAGCCCGCCGCGCTGCTGTCCTGGCGGGACTACGCCGAGGCCGCCCGCGCCCGGCTCGACCGGCCGGTGTGGGACTACATCGCCGGCGGCAGCGGCGACGAGGTGTCCCTGCGCGGCGACCGCGCCGCCTTCGACCAGTACCGGTTACGCCCGCGCACCCTCGTCGACGTGTCCCACTGCGCGACGGGAACCACGCTCCTCGGCAGCCCCGTGGCGTTCCCCGTCGGCATCGCGCCCATGGCCTACCACCGCCTGGTGCACCCGCAGGGCGAGAACGCCACCGTACGAGCGGCGGGCGCGGCCGGGGCGCTCACCGTCGCCAGCACCTTCGCCAGCACCACCCTGGAGGAGACGGCCGCCGCCGCGACCGGCCCGCTGTGGCTGCAGCTCTACATGCTGCGCCGCAGGGAGGTCACCGAAGCGCTCGTGCGCCGGGCGGAAGCCGCCGGCTACCGGGCGCTGGTCGTCACCGCCGACACCCCCCGGATGGCGCGCAGGGAGCGCGACCTGCGCAACGGCTTCAGCCTCCCGCCGCACATCCGGCCGGTCAACCTGGACGACGAGCACGCCGCCGGACTGCACGACGGCCACCGCGCCCGCTCCACCCTGGTCGAGCACGCCGCCCGCCACCACGACGCCGCCTTCACCTGGCAGGATCTGGCGCGATTGCGCTCGTTGACGGGGCTGCCCCTGGTGCTGAAGGGCGTGCTCACCGCCGAGGACGCGCGCAGAGCCGCCGACCTGGGCGTCGACGGGCTGATCGTGTCGACGCACGGCGGCCGCCAACTCGACGGCGCCGTGGCCGCGTTGGACGCCCTGCCGGAAGTGGCCGAAGCCGCGGCGGCCCACTGCGAGATCCTCGTCGACGGCGGCGTCCGCCGCGGTACGGACGTCCTGAAGGCACTGGCCCTGGGAGCCCGCGCGGTGCTCGTCGGCCGCCCCGTCCTGTGGGGCCTCGCCGTCGACGGCGAGGCCGGCGTCGCACACGTCCTCGCCACCCTGCACGCGGAACTCGAAGAGGCGATGGCGCTGACCGGCCGCCCCCGGCTCGACACGATCACCCCGGACGTCCTCCACCGCCGCGCCGCCCACCACGACCACCCCCACACGAACGACAAGGACATGGCATGACGACGCACGACGTACGCTTCTCGCTGACCGAAGCCGAGCAGGAGCTCCTGCCCTCCGAGGACGACGTGACGTTCTATCAGGAACACGGCTGGTACCTGTCGAAGAAGCTCCTGACCGACGAGGAGGTCGACCTTCTCGACTCCGCCGCCGACCGCTTCTACGCCGGACACCGCGACCGCACGCTGCCCACCCGCCCCCCGCGCCTGGCGTACTGGGAGCCGGACCAGGGCGACGTGCACCGGCACAACGACTACATCTTCTACGAGGACGACACCATCCGCGGCATCCTGGCCAAGCCGCTCATCGCGGCGGTCGCCGCGCGCATCGCGCAGAGCAGCCAGATACGCCTGTGGAACAGTACGCTCATCCACAAGCCGCCGCGCGCGGACGACGCCCGCAACATCGTGCCCTGGCACTTCGACCGCCACTACTGGCAGACCTGCTCCTCCGACGAGATGCTGACCGCCTTCATCCCCTTCCACGACTGCGGCGAGGAGATGGGCACCATCACCATGGTCGACGGCAGCCACCGCTGGAAGGAGATCGGCACGGACGACACCACCACCCGTCACTTCGCCGAGCGCGACCGGTCGGAGCTGGAGGAAGTGCTCGCGGAGAACGCCGCCCACAACGGGGCGCAGGTGCGCAAGGTCCCGGTCGAGATCCCGAAGGGGCACATCAGCTTCCACCACTGCCGCACCTACCACGGCAGCGGCTACAACGTCAGCGACCGGCCGCGCCGCGCCATCTCCCTGCACCTCCAGGACCGCACCAACCAGTGGCGGCCCTTCCACCTCTCCAACGGCGACCGCGTGGTCTACAACAACGACGTGCTCGTCCGGGCGGACGAGCAGGGCAACCCCGACTACACCGACCCGGACTTCTGCCCCGTCCTGTGGGAGACGCCCGGTGAATGAGGGTCCCCCGCCCCACGTCCTGGCCGCTCACGACCTGCACGGTTCCCTCGGCGACCCGCTGATGGAGGTGATGAACTTCCTCAACGAGGTCACCACCCGCCACCCCGACGCGATCTCCTTCGGACCCGGCCGCCCGTACGAGGGCCTGTTCGACGTCGAACGGATCGGCGACTACCTCGACGCGTACAAGCGCCACCTCTCCGAGGACCTCGGCCGCAGCCCCGACGAGATCAGATCCCTGCTGTTCCAGTACGGACGCACCAACGGCCAGATCCACGACCTGGTGGCCCGCACCCTGCGCAACGACGAGGGGATCGAGGCGGACCCCCGGTCCCTCGTGGTGACCGTGGGCTGCCAGGAGGGCATGTTCCTCACGCTGCGCGCGCTGTTCGCCGGACCCGCGGACGTCCTCCTCGTCTCCTCGCCCTGTTACGTCGGGATCACCGGCGCGGCCCGGCTGCTGGACATCGAGACGGTGCACGTGCCCGAGGGCCCGGACGGCGTCGACCAGGAAGCACTGCGGCGGACGATCGCCGAGCTCCGGGCGGCCGGGAAGCGGCCGCGCGCGCTCTACGTGGTGCCGGACTTCTCCAACCCCACGGGCACCCGCATGCCCCTGCCCGCGCGCCACAGCCTGCTCGCCCTGGCCGACCGGGAGGACCTCCTCCTCCTGGAGGACAACCCGTACGGCTTCTTCACCCGCACCGGCGCCGGCAGTCCCACCCTCAAGGCGCTGGACGTCCGGCGGCGCGTGGTCTACCTGGGCTCCTTCGCCAAGACGTGCTTCCCCGGAGCCCGGGTCGGCTACGTCGTCGCCGACCAGCTCGTCGAAGCCGCGGACGGCACCCGTACGCTCCTCGCGGACGAACTGTCCAAGATCAAGGGCATGGTGACGGTGAACACACCGGCGCTGAGCCAGGCGGTCATCGGCGGCATGCTCCTGACGCACGACTGCCGGCTGCGGGAGGCAAACAAACCGGCGGCCGACTTCTACGCCGGCAACCTGGCGCTCCTCCTGGAGAACCTGGAGCGCCTGCTGCCGCCGGAACGGCGCGAAGCCGCCGGCATCCACTGGAACGCTCCCGACGGCGGCTTCTTCCTCACCCTCACCCTCCCCGTCCCGGCGGACAACGCACTGCTCGAGGTCTCCGCTCGCGAGCACGGCGTGATCTGGACCCCCATGAGCTACTTCCATCCGGACGACGGCGGCCGGCGCCAGATGCGCCTGTCCGTCAGCTACCTGACTCCGGACCAGGTCGCCGAGGGAGCCCGCCGCCTGGTGGACCTGCTGCAACGGAGCTGCCTGTGAACGCCGTCCTCTACGTCGTGACCGTACTGATCTGGGGTTCCACCTGGCTGGCCATCAAGGGTCAGCTGGGCGACGTGCACCCCACGGCGTCCATCGCCTACCGGTTCGCCCTGGCCGCAGTGATCCTGCTGGCCTGGGCCCGCCTGCGCGGGCTGCCGCTGCGCTACCCGGCGCGCGTGCACGGGCAGTTCGCGCTCATGGGCGGACTGATGTTCTCCACGAACTTCCTGTGCTTCTACGTCGCCGAACACCACCTCACCACCGGTCTCGTCTCGATCATCTTCGCCATGTCGCTGGTGGTGAACATCGCCTTCGCCCGCATCTTCTTCCGGCGCACGATCACCGCCAAGACGCTCGTCGGGGGAGCGGTGGGCCTGCTGGGCATCGCCACGGTCTTCTGGCCGGAATTCCGGGCGTTCGACCTCTCCTCCGGGGCCGGCCGCGGCATCGTGCTGTCGGTCATCGGCACCCTGGTGTTCTGCCTGGGCAACGTCGTGTCCGGCAAGACGCAGGCCGCCGGCATCCCCGTCATCCAGGGCACCGGTTACGCCATGGGGTACGGGGCGCTGCTCATGGCGCCCTTCGCGGCGTTCCTCGGCGACGGCGCGCTGTTCGAGCCCACCCTGGAGTACACCGGCTCGCTCCTCTATCTCGCCGTGTTCGGCTCCGTGATCGGCTTCGGCGCCTATCTCACCCTGCTCGGCCGGATCGGCGGTGAGCGCGCCGCCTACGCGATGGTGCTCTTCCCCATCGTGGCGCTCCTGCTCTCCACGGTGTTCGAGGACTTCCACTGGACGCTGCGGGACCTGGCCGGCGTCGTCCTGATCCTGATCGGCAACGCCGTCATGCTGACCAGCCCGGCACTGCTCCGGCGCCTGACCGGCGACCGCTTCCCCGCGGCGGAGCCGACGGCGCCCGCCCCCGCCGACCGGTAGCCCGGGCCCGTCCGGTCCCGGCCCGCCGGGCCGGCCCGGACGGCCCGGACGGCCCCGCCACCCACCCCCACCACCACGGCCGAGGAGCGTCACCTTGAGAACCGCCGCAGTCGTCGGAACCGGTCTCATCGGCACGTCGATCGCCCTGGCCCTGACGGGCCGCGGAGTGACCACCCACCTGATCGACCGCGACCCCGCAGGCGTACGCCTCGCCGCCGCCAGGGGAGCGGGCACACCGGAGCCCCCTGCGGCGCCGGTGGACATCGCGGTCATCGCCGTCCCGCCGTCGCAGGTCGCGACGACCCTCGCCGAGCAGCAGAAGTCGGGTCTAGCGCAGGTCTACACGGACGTGGCGAGCGTCAAGGCCCCGGTGTACGACGCGTGCCGGGACCTCGGGTGCGACACCACGGCCCTGGTGGGCGGGCACCCGCTGGCCGGGCGGGAGCGCTCCGGCCCGCTCGCGGCCCGCGCCGGCCTCTTCCAGGACCGCCACTGGGTGCTCACCCCGGCCGCGGACACCCACGAGGACGCGCTCAACCGCGCCCTGGAACTGGTGTCGCTGTGCGGCGCCGTCCCCGTGCTCCTCGAACCCAGCGACCACGACCGGGCCGTGGCGCTCGTGTCCCACCTGCCTCACCTGATGGCGAGCCTCACCGCCGCCCGGCTGCTGGAGGGCGAGGACTACGCCGTACGGCTGGCCGGCCGCGGCATGGGGGACCTCGCCCGCATCGCCGCCGGCGACGCCCGTCTGTGGGCGGACGTACTCGCGTGCAACGCGGCGGCTGTTGGCCCGCTGCTCACCGAACTCACCGACGACCTGCGGCGAACGGCCCACGCGCTCGAAAGGCTGACCGACGGCGGGCGGGGCCGGGACGGAGCGCTGGCCGACCTGACGGAAATCCTGCGGCGCGGCAGCGAGGGACGTTCCCGCGTCGTCACCACGCACGGGTACCGAGGGACGGCGGTGCCCCCCGCCTCGCTCTCCGTCGCCCTCGCCGGCCGCGACCGGCCGCTGGCCCGGCTGCTGGACGACGTGAGCGCGGAACGGATGGACGTGGAGGGCATGGTCCTGCCGGACGACGGCGCGCCACCGCACGAGACGGTCGAGATCCAGGTGGCGGCGGAGATCGCCCGCCCGCTCACCGTCGCTCTGCGCGACCGGGGATGGGCGGTCCACCAGGTCGCGGCCCTGGCCTGACGGACCGGACCCGCACGACCCGCCCAGCCCGATGCGCCCGACCCGAATGAGTCGACGCGAACATGACTTGACGGGACCCCGTCCGCCCCGACTGACTTGACCGTCCGCCCCGGACGTCCGTACGCGAACGAGGAGCAACGAAGATGCCGCACATCGTCGTCGACTACGACAGCACCGTGGAAGCCGCCCTGGACCGCCGTAAATTCGCCCTCGAACTGCACGCGCTGGCAGCCGAGACGGTCGCCGGCATCACCGTCGCGAGCTGCAAGACCCGATTCCGGCGCGTCGACGAGGTCGTCGTCGCCGACGGAGACGACGGCCAGGCGCTGATCCACGTCGAACTCGCCATCCTGCCCGGCCGCACCACCGAGGCCAAGGCGGCGCTGAGTGCGGTGGTGCTGGACCTGGTGCGCCGCCACACCGCCTCCGTGCCCGGAACGGTCCACGCCTCCGTGGACGTGTCGGACCTCGGTGCGGCGTACGCCAAGCACGTCACCCCCGACGGCAGCCGGGACACGGGCGGGTCGCCGAGCAGCTAGCGCCCGGCGGGACGGCCCGGCGGGGGAGGCGGCGTGCGGCGGGGCGAGTCGGTCAGGCGCCGGGCTGGTCGGCCCGCTGCGCGTTCTTCTCCTTGATGCGCACCGCTTCCTTCCGGACCTCGGCCAGGTTGGCGCGCTCCTGCTCCAGCCACTCGGGCGACTGCGCCTTCAGCGCCTCGATCTGGTCGGTGGTGAGGGGCTCCGTCACCCCGCCGCGGGCGAGACCGGCGATGGAGACGCCCAGCTTCGCCGCGACCACCGGACGGGGGTGCGGGCCGTTGCGTCGCAGGTCCTGCAGCCACTGGGGCGGGTCGGTCTGCAGGGCGTTCAGTTCGGTGCGCGAGACGACACCCTCCTGGAACTCGGCGGGGGTGGCCTCGAGGTACACACCCAGCTTCTTCGCCGCGGTCGCGGGCTTCATGGTCTGGGTGTTCTTGTGCGACGTCATGGTGTCAAGGGTATCGAGC
The DNA here is from genome assembly GCF_056429965.1 of Streptomyces sp. NPDC046122. NCBI lineage: Bacteria > Bacillati > Actinomycetota > Actinomycetes > Kitasatosporales > Streptomycetaceae > Streptomyces > Streptomyces sp. NPDC046122. The sequence goes on from NZ_JBWKLQ010000003.1 coordinate 406,370, forward strand.
ATGCGTGCTGCCTCCGACCACGTCCGGCCGTGGCGGTAACCTTGCGGAGTGACCGCTCCCGATGCCTCCCGTTCGTTCCGCCTCGCCTATGTGCCGGGAGTGATGCCCACGAAGTGGGTGCGGATCTGGAACGAGAGGCTGCCCGAGGTCCCCCTGGCCCTGACCGGCGTCTCCGCCGCCGAGTCGTTCGGCGTACTGCGGCGCGGCGAGGCCGACGCGGGGTTCGTACGGCTGCCGGTCGACCGGACGGATCTCAGCGCGATCCCCCTCTACACCGAGACGACCGTGGTGGTGGTCCCGAAGGACCACCCGATGACGGCGGCCGAAGAGGTGTCCATGGAGGACCTCGCCGACGACATCGTGCTGCATCCCCTCGACGACGCCCTCGCGTGGGAGGAGCTGCCGGGGCTGCCCGCGAACGAGCGCCCCGCCACGACGGCGGACGCCGTCGAGCTGGTGGCGGCGGGAATCGGCGTGCTCCTCGTGCCCCAGTCGCTCGCCCGTCTGCACCACCGCAGGGACCTCACCTACCGGCCCGTTGCGGACGCCCCGCAGTCGCGCGTCGCACTGTCGTGGCCGGAGAACGCGACCACCGACCTGGTGGAGCAGTTCATCGGGATCGTCCGGGGCCGGACCGTCAACAGCTCCCGCGGGCGCCCCGCGGCGCCGACGGAGGCGAAGGGCGGGAGCGCGGACTCACGCGACGCCCGGCGCAAGCCTGCCGCGGGCAAGGCGGCGGGCAGGACGGGCGGCAAGCCGCGCACATCGACGGGGAAGCCCGCCGGCAAGGGCTCCCGGGGCGGTTCCGGCGGCCCGGCCAAGGGCGCGAAGCGCGGCAAGCCCCGTCGGCGCTCCTGACCGCAGCGCCGTCTGCCGCGTGGTCCGTACCAAACCCTTGACAGGGTTTTCGTCCGCTCCTTAAATCACGGAGTGAACTAAGTGCCGTCCAGGTCCACTTCGTCACACCCCCCACACTCTTCGGCGCGTCGGTCACCGGATTCGGCCTGCCTTCTGGGCCTGTCATGTGCATGACATTGCGCCTTGATCGCTCCCGGAAGGGAGAGTCATGGACTCCCCACGCCTGCCCCGGCGACTGCTCCTGTCCCTCGGTTCGGTCCTCGCCCTCGTCTCGCTGTCCACCGGGCTCGCGCACAGCGCGCCCGCGGCCGCCCCGAAACCCCCCGCTCCGGTGGCCGCCGCGGCAGCCGTCACCTTCTCCGACGAGTTCGACGGGCCCGCGGGCTCGGCCGTCGACGGCGCGAAGTGGCAGGTCGAGACGGGCGACAACGTCAACAACCACGAGCGGCAGTACTACACCGCCGGCAACCGCAACGCCGCCCTCGACGGCCAGGGCCACCTCGTCATCACGGCCCGGCGCGAGAACCCGGGCAACTACCAGTGCTGGTACGGCAGGTGCGAGTACACCTCCGCCCGGCTGAACACCGCCGGCCGGTTCACCACCACGTACGGCCGGGTCGAGGCCCGGATGAAGCTCCCGCGCGGGCAGGGCATGTGGCCCGCGTTCTGGATGCTGGGCAACGACATCGGCCAGGTCGGCTGGCCCGCCTCCGGCGAGATCGACGTCATGGAGAACGTCGGCTTCGAGCCGTCCACGGTGCACGGGACGCTCCACGGCCCCGGGTACTCCGGCGCCGGCGGCATCGGCGCCGGACACACCCTGCCCGGCGGCCAGGTCTTCGCCGACGCGTTCCACACCTTCGCGGTCGACTGGAGCCCGGGCGCCGTCACCTGGTCCGTCGACGGCACGGTGTACCAGCGGCGCACCCCCGCCGAGCTCGGCGGAAAGCAGTGGGTCTTCGACAAGCCCTTCTTCCTCATCCTCAACCTCGCGGTGGGCGGTTACTGGCCCGGGGACCCCGACAGCAGTACGGCCTTCCCGCAGCAGCTGCTCGTCGACCACGTGCGGGTCAGCACCGCCGACGGCCCCTCGGGCGGCGGCCCCGTGACGGGTATCGGGGGCAAGTGCGTCGACGTGGCCGGGGCCAACAGCGCCAACGGCACCCCCGTACAGCTCTACGACTGCAACGGCACCGCCGCCCAGCGCTGGAGCGTCGGCTCCGACGGCACCGTGCGCGCGCTCGGCAAGTGCCTGGACGTGGCCTCGGGAGGAAGCGCCGACGGCACGCCGGTCCAGCTGTGGGACTGCAACGGCACGCCCGCCCAACGGTGGGCCGTCTCCGCGGCGCGGGACCTCGTCAATCCGCAGGCCGGCAAGTGCCTGGACGCCACGGGAGGCAGCTCGGCCAACGGCACCCGGCTGCAGATCTGGACCTGCACCGGGGCCGCCCACCAGAAATGGACGGTGACGCGATGACGGGGCCCTGAAGGGGGGAACGCTCAGGTGCATCCGGCCCGCACGGGCCCCGCCTTCCGCTCGACGCTCAGCGTATTGTCGCGTTATGGGTGCATACGCGTCTTCCATGGAAAGCCTGTCCCCAAAGTCGGCGGCGAGGATCCGCCGGCTTTCGGGACCGGGCGGGTGCTCCCACGCCGGCGACGGACGCGGAGCGCATCCGCACGGGCGGACGCGCCCGGCGGGTGCCGCCGGGGGAGAGTGACCGCATGGAGGGGTCAGCCGATTCCGAGGTGCGGCTGCTGGAGCCGGTCACGTCCGACATCCTCCGCGACACCGGCGCGTCCGCCGTCATGGTGTACCTACTGCCGCCGGGGGAGAACGCGCTCCATCTGGCGGTGCTCGGCGGGCTCGCCCGTGAGTTCGCCACGCCGTGGACCCGGGTCGCGCTGACCGACCCGATCCCGGTGGCCGACGCCGTACGGGAACGGCGGCTGATCTGGATCGGCAGCCAGGAGGAGATGGGCCGCCGCTACCCCAGGCCGGCGCTGGTGCTGCCCTACCGGTTCACCCTGGCCGCCGCCCCCGTCGCCCGGGGCGACGAGACCGTGGGAGGGCTGGTGCTGCTGTGGCCCGGTTCGTACCCGGAGCAACTGGGGGAGCGGGAACGCGAGGCGGTGGACACCGGGTGCGAGCGCCTGGGGGAGGTGATCCAGCAGGCGGCCGCCCGTGGCCGCCCCCTCCTCCCCGAACACCGGCCGCGCCTGATCCCTCCCGCCGAGGGCCGCACGTCGAGCCCGGTCGAGGCCGCGGCGGCGGTGGCCTTCATCGACCGCCTGCCGGGCGGCAGCTGCGCCCTGGACCTGAACGGCCGCATCACCTTCCTCACGCCCTCCGCCGCCGGCCTCCTGGGCGCCGATGCCGCCGACCTGATGGGCTCCCTGCCCTGGGAGGCGCTGCCCTGGATGGACAACCCCACCGTCGAGGACCGCTACCGCGCCGCCGTGATCAGCCGCCAGAGCACGTCGTTCACCGTTCTGCGTCCGCCCGACCACTGGCTGTCGTTCCACCTCTACGCGGACGCCTCCGGGATCAGCGTGCGGATCACGCCGACCGCCGCACCTGCGGACACCGACGACACGACCAGCCCGCCCGCCTCCGCGTCGCTGCCCAGCCGGGCCACCGCCCTCTACCACCTGATGCACCTGGCCGCCATGCTCACCGAGGCCGCCGGGGTGCGCGACGTCGTCGACCAGGCGGCCGACCAGCTCATTCCCGCCCTGGGCGCTCAAGCGATGACGATCTTCGTGGCGGACGAGGGACGTCTGAAGGTCATCGGACACCGCGGTCACACCCGCGGTCAGACCAACGAACTCCTGGGCCGGTTCGACGGCGCGCCCCTGGACTCCGACGCCCCCACCGCACGGGTGCTGGCCACCGGAATGCCCCTGTTCTTCGCCAGCCCCGAGGAACTCCACGCCGCCTACCCGTCCGCGGTCATCCTGGGCGACATGCAGGCGTGGGCCTTCCTGCCGCTGGTCGCGTCGGGCCGCCCGGTCGGCTCCCTCGTCCTGGCCTACGGGCGTCCCCGCACCTTCGCCCCGGGGGAGCGCGCGATCCTCAGCTCACTGGCCGGACTGGTCGCACAGGCCCTCGACCGGGCCCGGCTGTACGACGCGAAGCACCAGCTGGCCCACGGCCTGCAGGCCAGCCTCCTGCCGCACACCCTGCCCCACCTCGACGGACTGGACGTGGCGGCCCGCTACCTGCCCGCGGGACACGGCATGGGGGTCGGCGGAGACTTCTACGACTTCATCCGCCTCGACGACACCACCGCGGCCGCCGCCATCGGCGACGTACAGGGGCACAACGTCGAGGCCGCCGCCCTCATGGGGCAGGTCCGCACCGCCGTGCACGCCTCCGCCGGCGCGCCCCCCGACGAGGTCCTCGCCCGCACCAACCGCCTCCTCACCGACCTCGACACCGGCCTGTTCACCAGCTGTACGTACGCACACATCGACCTCACCCGCCGCCGGGTGCAACTGGCGAGCGCCGGTCACCCCCCACCGCTCCTGCGCCGTCCCGACGGACGCACGGAGGTGGTCCCCGTCCCCGCCGGGCTGCTCCTCGGCATCGACCCGGCCGCCGTGTACAGCACGACGGACATCGCACTGCCCCGGGGCTCCGTGTTCGCGCTGTACACCGACGGCCTCGTCGAGGCACCCGGCGTCGACATCGACCAGGCCATCGCCGGCCTGGCGCACCGCCTCGCGGGGTGCCGGGGCGCCACCATGGCCGACGTCGCGGACGCCCTGGTGCGCCGCCCCCCGTCCGAGCAGCCCCGTCACGACGACATCGCGCTGCTGCTGATCGGCACCGAAGGGTCGGGTGAGCCGCACTCCTGAACGCGTCAGCAGGGCCGGCGCCACACGCCCAGGTCGAGTCTCTTGCGCATCGAGCTGAGGCCCAGTGCCGTGGAGCGCTCGCAGAAGTCGCCGGCCGGCAGGGCGTACTCCACGTGCAGGACCGCCTTCCCCGCCTTCACGAAGGGGGTGAGCGCCGCGCACTCGTCGTACTGGGCGCACTCCTCGTTCACCGCGAAGTCGAAGTCCGCCACGAGCTCGGGGACCTGCGGCAGGTCGTTCTTCAGCCCCACCGACATGCCGCGCGCGTGGGCGAGGCCGGCCAGCATGCGGTTGTACGCGAGCTGGTGGCCGGCGGTCAGGGGGAAGCCGGTGTCGTTGAGGTAGCCGTCCATCAGGTCCGGCTCCACCGCGTCGAAGCCCTTGTCGCGGCACATGTCGAAACGCTTCGCCATCAGCGGGCGCAGGACGTCCAGGCGCCGGATGTCGAGCCAGCGTTCACCGGCCCACCCGTTGCCCCGCCCCCGGACGGCGGGCGGGAAGTCCCCGCTGTCGGGGCGGAACGACTCCCATGCCCCCGCGTTGATGTAGCAGATGACCCGGCGGCCGTCCCGGTGCAGCCGGCGCACCGCCCCGGCGTCGTTCTCGAATCCGTCGATGTCGTAGACGGGCACGTCGACCCGGCCGTCGACGCGCCCGTCGAGCTGCCACTGCCACGCCGTGCCCACGGCCGGCCGCCACGGCCCGGCGGGGCGCGGCTCGGGTGCCGAGCAGGCCGCGAGCAGCGCGAGCAGGAACAGCAGGCACAGCGGACGCGCGCGGGTCATGAGGCCCTCCGGCCCAGGGCGGGTGGCAGGAACGACCAGGGGTTCGGCCCGTGGCCGGGTACCGCGCAGTGCACCGCGGCGCGGCGCAGCGCCGCCGTGCGGGCGGCGAGCACCGACAGCCCGGCCGGTACGCCGTGGATGAGATGGCAGAAGCGTTCCGGCGGGTGCGCGGACGTCCACGCGGGCGCGGCGGGCGCCGCCGAGTACGCGGCCCAGTCGCCCTCGAAGGTGACCAGCAGATCGGCGACCGCCGCGTAGCCCGGAGCCGGGTGGGTCCCGGGATTGAGCACGACCGTACGGCCGCCCCGAGAGCGCGCCGCTCGCGCCAGGCGCCGGTAGTGGCGCACCGCGCCCGGCGCCGAGGCGGCCTGGTCCAGGAAGAAGCCGTCGGTGGCGTACCAGTCGCGGTAGCGGTCGAAGTCGGCGGTGACCGCCCGCAGCGGCCGCCGGCCGTAGTCGGTGTCGGCGTACCCGAGCAACGGCACCCCCGCCGCCCGCAGAGCGCGGGCGGCGGTGGCGAACGACGGCTCCGGCGCGGCGCCGGGACCGTCCGCGATGTTGAGCACCACGCCGTACAGCAGCGGCGCGGACTCCACGAGCGTCCACCAGGCGCCCGGATCGACGGCCGGGTGGACGTACATGGGGACGAGCAGTTTCGCCGGCGGCACGGACGCCGGCTCGGACCGCTCGCTCACCGGGCTGCCGGGACGGTGGCCTCGCGCGGACCGGCCCGCCACAGGTCGGACAGCGACTCGGCCAGAGCGCGCTGCGGCTCCCACCCGAGCGCGGCCCGCGCCGCCGTGACGTCCGCGCACTGCCACGACACCGCGGACGACCGGGCGGAGCCGCCGCCGGTCTCCTCCAGACCGCCGGTGAACCCGGCGGCCCGCACCAGGCCGTGGGCGATGTCGCGCACGGCGGTGGCCCGTCCGCTGCCGATGTTGAGCACGGCCGGCAGCGGCCCGGCGGCCGTCGCCGCGCGGACGACGGCCGCCGCCACGTCCCGTACGTCGACGAAGTCGCGGTATGCCGACAGGTCCCCGACCCGTACGGTCCCCGACCTCCCGGCCCGGAGCAGTTCCCCGGCGAGGCGTCCGGGCAGCCCGGCGGCCGGCGCTCCCGGACCGACCGGGTTGAAGACGCGCAGGACGACGGCGTCGAGCCCCGAGGCGGTCACCGCCGCGGTGCCCGCCAGCTTCGTCGCCCCGTACGGGCCCTGGGGCCGGGTGGCGGCGTCCTCCGCGACGGCCTCACCGGGCGCGGTCGGGCCGTACTCGGCCGCCGAGCCGAGATGTACGAGGCGCGCGCCGGGCGCCGCCGTCGCCATGGCCTCGCAGAGCGCGGCGGGTCCGCGGGCGTTGACGTCGGTGAGCCGTACGGCGCTGCCGGACACCAGGCCCGCGCAGTTGACGACGACGTCGGGCGCCGCCTCGCGCACCGCGGTCGCGAGAATTCCGGGGTCGGCGGTCAGATCGAGCGGCACACCGGCGGACGGGGACCGGCCGCCGTCGAGCAGCCGCACACCCGGCAGGGCGCGCAGCCGCTCGGCGGTGTGCCCGCCCAGGAATCCGGTGGAGCCCAGGACGAGAACGCGCATGCCCGCTCACGCCCCCTTGAGGAGGAGGCCGCGGTGTGTCGTGAACTCCGCGTTGGCCCGGTCGTAGTCGTCGGGGCGGCCGATGTCGAGCCAGTAGCCGTCGAACTCGTAGGCGTGCGGGGGCTTCTCGGCGGCGAGCAGGTCGAGGACCAGTTCGTCGAAGCCCAGCGGCAGGCCGGGCGTGTAGCCGGCGAGGGTCTCCCGGGAGAGCCCGTAGACGCCCATGGAGACCCGGTAGTCCATGCTCGGTTTCTCCGCGAAGCCGGTGACCCGCCCCGCCTCGGTCGTCAGGACGCCGAAGTCGATGGCGACCTTGCGGGCGTACGTGGCGACCGTGAGCGGGGCCCCGGAGGCCCGGTGGGAGCGGACGACCTCGCCGTAGTCGAGGTCGGTCAGGATGTCGCCGTTCATCACCAGGAAGTCGTCCGGCAGTCTGTCCATCATGGTGAGCAGGGGGCCCATCGTGCCGAGCGGGCTGTCCTCGGTGGAGTAGCCCACCCGCAGGCCCCACTGGGAGCCGTTGCCGACGTACGCGCGGATGATGTGGCCCAGATGACCGATGGCTATCGTGCAGCTGGTGAAGCCGCTCGCGGCCAGCTGGCGGAGCACGATCTCGAGGATCGCGTGCTGGTCGCCGATGGGCACGAGCGGCTTGGGAAGCGCCGTCGTGTACGGCCGCAGCCGAACGCCCTTGCCACCGGCGAGGATCACTGCATGCATGGAAGGCCCCTGTTCGTCGCGTGCGGTCGTGGTCAGATGTTGTAGATGCCGGTCTTGTAGCGGGAGAGGTTGCCGGGGTCGCGGAAGAAGTCGACGGTGTGGCCGAGCCCCTGCTCCAGGTCGTGCTCGGGTCGCCAGCCCGTGGCGGTGCGCAGCCGCGTGGCGTCCGCGACCAGGCGCATCACCTCCGAGTTGGCCGGCCGGATGCGCTGTTCGTCCTCGCGTACGTCCAGGTCGGCGTCCATCAGCTTGCCGATGAGCCGGGTGAGTTCGCCCACCGAGATCTCACCGCCGGTGCCGGCGTTGAAGGTCCGCCCCACGACCGCCTCGGCGGGCGCCGTGCCGACGGCGAGGAAGGCGCGGGCGGTGTCCTTGACGTACAGGAAGTCGCGGGTGGGACGGAGGTCTCCGAGGGTGATGGTCCGCTCCCCGGCCGCGACCTGGCCGATGACGGTCGGAATGACCGCGCGCATCGACTGGCGCGGGCCGAAGGTGTTGAAGGGGCGCAGCGTGACGACGGGGGTGCCGAAGCTGGCGTGGTAGCTGTCGGCGAGCCGGTCGCCGCCGGCCTTCGACGCGGCGTACGGGGACTGGGTGCTGATGGGGTGGTCCTCGGTGATCGGCACGGTCTGCGCGGTGCCGTACGTCTCGCTCGTCGAGGTGTGCACCAGGCGCGGCGTGCCCTGCCTGCGCACCGCCTCGAGGACGTTGAGGGTGCCTGTCACGTTGGTGTCCACGTAACTGTGCGGGGCCTGGTAGGAGTACGGGATCGCGATGAGGGCGGCCAGGTGGTAGACGGCCTCGGCGCCTTCGATCAGCTGGTTGACCGAGCCCGGGTCGCGGACGTCGCCGAGGACGATCTCGACCTGGTCGAGGGTCTCGGCGGACAGGGTCTCCAGCCACCCGTAGGAGGAGAAGGAGTTGTACTGGGCCATCGCGCGGACCCGGTGGCCGGCCGCCACGAGCGCCTCGGTGAGGTGGGAGCCGATGAAGCCCTCGGCGCCGGTGACGGCGACGAGAGACGGTGCGGGTGCGGTCACGGGGACGCTCCTTGGGTGTGGAGGGATGGGACGGCGAGCGGTTCAGCGGTGTGCGGTGGGCCTGCCGAGGATCCGGCAGGCCAGGTACAGGAGGACGAGGGCCGCGACGCCGCGGCAGAGCGGCTGGGCGAGTCCGGTGGGCAACCCGGCCGCCGGGGCGGCGGCCTCCGCGGCGGCCGCCGTCAGGCAGACCGCCGCCGACGGCCACGCCACGCCGAACGCCTGGAGCAGCAGGGCGGTCCACAGGACCGCCCCCAGCCCGAGCAGCGGGGCGGCGGCCGCCCCGGTGAGCAGGGCGCCGGCCGCCAGCAGGGCGACGTACGCGCCCAGGCACAGCACCAGGGCGCGGGCGGCCCGCAGGGCGAAGTCCCGCGGTGCGGTGCTGGCGCGCAGGGCCGCGACGGCGAGCCCCCGGTAGCGGTAGAGCAGCCACTCGGCGAAGCCCATGCTGAGGGTGAGGACCACCACGGCGTACGGGTCCACCGCCCCGGTGAGCGTCGCGAGCACTCCGGCGGCGAGGCCGAACAGCCCGTACGGCAGGGACGCCGCCGGCCCCGGCGCGGCGCCCGCCGCCACGGGGGCCGAGGCCAGTTCCCGTACCCCGCGGGCCGCCGTGAGCGCGGCGAGGCCGGCGGTGGCCAGCAGCACCGCCACCGCCACGGCGGCCGGCGGCCGCCACCACAGGGTGGTGGCGGCGCCCCCGGTGACGGGCATCAGCGTCAGCAGGAGCGTCCGCTCGCGGCCGAGGACCAGGAGCACGGTGGCCGCGCCCAGGTAGCAGGACTGCCCGGCGGCGAAGGCCCCGGCGGGCCCCGGCCCCGCGAGGGCCAGGCCCGTCACGGAGGCCGCCAGCGCCCCGGCGGGAGCGCCGAGTCGCAGCGTGCGGCCCGCGGCGGCCGCTCCGGCGGCGGCGAGCCGCAGATGGGCGCGGTGGCTGAGCGCCTGGTTCCACGCCCAGGCCACGAGACCGGCGGCGACCAGTCCGGTGACGGCCCGCGCGCCCTCCAGCAGCGGGGAGCCCAGCACGTAGGCCAGGCCCGGCAGCGAGAAGACCAGCCCGCGCACGGCGCACCGCAGATGGTCGGGGCGCCAGGGATCGGCGGCCGGCGGCGGTTCGGGGTAGTGCCGGGGGACCCGGGCGTACAGGTCGGCGGCCAGCGCGAACAGCCCCGGACGGCCGTAGCGCGTGCTGATCTGATCCCCCGTCAGGCCGTCTGACTCCAGCAGCGCGGCGACCTCGTAGGGGTGGACGGCGGCGGACACGGGCTCCATCAGCCGCTCGGCGAGTTCGTCGATCGGATCGGCGGCCCAGCTCGGCCGCCCCCTTCCCCTCCGCTGCCGGGGCAGGGCGGGCAGGCTGCCGCCCTCGCCCGGCAGCAGGCGCAGCGGGCCGCTCATCCGAGGGCTCCGGCGTGCCGGTCTTCCCGCCACCCGGGCAGGTCCGCGCCGTCGCCGGCCCGGCCGGCGGCCAGTTCGGTGTAGATGGAGCGGAAGGTGTCGATGGTCTGCCGGAGCGTGAACTGCTCGATGACCCGCAGCCGGGCCCCCTGCCCCATGGCGGCCCTGCGCTCCGGGTCGCGCAGCAGTTCCAGGGCCGCGCGGGCCATGGCCTCCGGTTCCCTCGGGGGCACCACGAGACCGGTGTCGCCGACGGCCTCCCGCACTCCGCCGACGTCGGTGGAGACGGTGGCGCGCCCGCACGACATGGCCTCGATGAGCGTGAACGGAAAGCCCTCGCTGATGCTGGAGAGCATCACGGCGTTACCCGCGGCGTAGGCGTCGCGTATGTCCTCGACCCGCCCCTCGAAGACGACGGCGTCCGCGTGCCCGAGCTCCGCCGCGAGCGCCTCGCAGCGCTCCCGGTACGCCTCGCCGCCGCGCGGAGTGCCGCCGAACAGCCGCAGGCGGGCGTCCGGCATCTCGGCCCGTACCAGCGCGAAGGCCCGGATGAGGGTCTCCAGGTCCTTGATCGGGTCGACCCGACCGGCCCAGCTGAGGGTGGGTGTCTCCGGCTCAGGCCCTGCGGCCGGGAAGGCCGCCGGGTCGACGCCGTTGTAGACGGTGCGTATCAACTCCGGTGGCGCGCCGCCCTGTTCCTCCCAGAGCCGGTTGTAGCGGTTGCCCGGCGTGATCAGGTCCGCCGCGCGGTACGTCTCCTCGGCGAGCAGCCGGAAGAAGCCGAGCAGCAGCGCCTTGACCGGCCACCGGTAGGGGCCCGTGCGGTAGCCGAGGTAGCGCTCGCGCAGGTAGACGCCGTGCTCGGTGAGCAGCAGCGGTACGCCGTACAGCCGCCGCCCGACGAGTCCGGGCAGTACCGCGAGCCCCCCGCTCACCGCATGGGACACGCCCTGCTCCGGCGGGGCGGCGGTGAGCGGGCGCAGCGCGTGCTCCAGCAGGTCGGTGGCGGTCAGGGCGTCGTGCAGGGTCGGCCGGGCCGCGTGCACCGGCAGGCCGGGGCGGCCCCACACGGCGGCCAGGACGCCGACGGCCTGGTCCGTGCGCAGCGCGGGGGCGAGCTCCCCGTCCCTGGCCGAGCGGGCCAGTTCGTACAGCGCGGGCGCGAACTGGTCCTCGGCGCCGGGGTCGAGGAGCGCGGTCAGGAAGCGCTCGTACGCCGCCATCAGCTGTCGGCGGCGACGGCCGCGCGGCGCCTTGCCGACCGGGTCGGGGCCCCACATGGGGACGGTGACGGGCGGCGCGGCGTGGGCGGGCAGCTCCCAGGCGAGCGGCTCCCGGCCGGTGCCGGTCACCGCGATCACCCGGAAGTCGAAGTCGGGCATGCCCTGGACGAGTTGGTCGCACCAGACGCTGACGCCGCCGTGGCTGTGCGGGTAGGTGCCTTCGGTGAGGAGGGTGACCCGCGGCGCGCCGGGCGGCGGTACGCGGAGTAAATCGGGCATGACGAGACGTTCCCCCGTGGTGATGCGGCGCTGTGCCGGCCGAGTGCGGCTGCGGTGGTGCGGTGGTCGGGCGCGGATCAGCCGGTGACGCCGTACGGCACTCTCGCGCGCACCCCGGCCGGCACCGGCAGGCGCGGGGCACCGGCCCGCACCCGGTCGGCCCGGTCCGCCGAGGAAGCCTGGGCGGTGGCGCCGGCGGGCAGCGTGAGCGTCACCCGGTCCTGGAGGAGTCCGGGCGAGACCCAGCCGGAGAGCGATCCGGCGTACGGGCTGCCGAACGCCTCGCTGCCGAGCAGCACGTTCTGCCGGGTGCCGGCGGGCATGGTGAGGGGCGCGCGCACGCCGCCGGGCGCCCGGACGGTGACGGTGTCGCCGACGCGGTACGCCGTCACCTGCCCGGCCTTGACGGCGGTGTTCCACGCGGCACGGTCGCGCAGTTCGGCGCCGATCTGCTGCTGGCGCAGGTTGACCAGCGGGGTGTTGTCGGCGTACAGCCCGGCGTAGTCGCCGATGACGCGGTCCAGCACCGGGTAGGCGATCCGGTCCTCGGCGAGGTTGGACTGGTGGATGAAGTGCGGCCGGGGGTCGTTGGCGAGGACGTGGCCCAGCCCGATCCGGGCCTCCAGCGGGACGATGTAGTCGGCGTAACCCGTGACCGTGTCGAGCGGCTCCTCCAGGCAGGTGGTGCCCGCCGCGCTCTCGCAGACGCCGCTGCCGCCGTCGGAGGCCCTGGTGTAGATCCAGTTGTACTCGTCGATCTGCTCGGTGACGCGGCCCGCGTTGTAGAAGACGTTCATCGGGTAGCGCGGCACGGTGAGCGCGGGGCCGACCTTCCGCTGCGCGCGGTCGCGGGAGTTGTCCGAGCCGAGCCAGGTGACGGCGTTGTCGGCGAGGGCGGGACCGAGGTTCGGGTTGTCGTCGGGCTGCTGCGGCAGGATCTTCAGACCGGAGTGCTCACCGGTCACCAGCTCGCCCGTCGCCAGGGGCAGTCCCGCGCGCTGGCCCCAGGACCGGTTGTCCCTGATCTGGGTGGAGATCTCGGAGCGGGTGACGTACCGGGTGCTTCCGTCGGCGTTCCTGGCGCAGACCCACGGCACCACCGAGACGTCCTGGACGCAGCCGAGGAAGGGGTGGTTGTACGTGTGGTTGATCCACCGGTAGGCGTTCTTGTCGGCGAAGAGCTGCTGGGCCAGCGGGTCGGTGCCGCCGTGCTCCTCCTTGTAGAGCTCGCTGCCGCCACCGTTGTACGCCATGTCCAGGGTGAAGCCCTTGGCCGCCGACCACTGGGCCGCGTACGCGGCGTCGGCGGCCGTCATCCGGATCGGGTCCGGCTCGCCGCCCTGGCCTGGCGCGCAGTCCACGTCGCCGGGCGTGCAGTTGAGCTCGGTGTCCCAGCGGTCGTCGGCGGCGAAGACGTCGTCGACGTGGACCGCGAAGTAGTTGCGCGACGCGCCGGCGCGCACGCCCTGCGTCATCCAGTCGACGATGCCGCGGGCGAGGAGCCGGAACTGCTGCTGGTACTGGTTGTAGACGAAGCCGACGACCAGTTCGCGGCGCCCGTCGTGCCGGTACTCGCCGACGATCGAACCGCGCTGCCCGGTGCCCGGCACCGGCGCCTCGACGTAACTGGTGAAGTCCGCGCCGGGCAGGGGCTTGGCGGCGTACCCGTAACTCTCACCGACGGAGGGGGAGTTGTCTTCGAACGGTATGCCGCCGTCGAGATAGCCGAACGGGCCGGCGGCGCCGGCGGGGGTGACCTCGGCTCGCACACCGTCCAGGGAGCCGCTGTAGCCGCCGTTGGCCGGGTGGTCGAGGCCCACGTCGGGCCTGGCGTACGTGTAGGCGTCGACCTGGGGCACCGCGAAGGTCTTCTCGTACGCGACGAGTGCCTGCATCTCCGCCGAACCGGCCCCGAACGGGTTGTCGTTGGGCAGCACCACGGCCTGGTACTTGGCCCGGGGACGGCCGTCGAGCGTGTCGGCGAGAAAGCCGCCGTTGATCACGGGGCGGTCCCGGCGGGTGAGGTCGACGGTCGTGTACGGCGTGCCCGCGCCGTCGAGTTCCGCGGCGATGGCCGCGGTGGCGGGACCTCCGTCGCTCACCACCAGCACGCGCAGGTCGACGCGCGGCGGGACGGGCGCCGCGACGGCAGCGTGCGCCGGCGCGAAGAGCGTCGTCGCGAGCGCGGCGGCCAGCGTGGATCTCATGGCCCATCGGACCGTACGGCTTGTGAGGTGCATGGGTCCCTTCCCGCAAAGGGCATGCCGGACGTGCGACCGGCGTGCCCCTGCCCCCAGCGGATGGGGCGCCCGGACAGCCGCCGCCCGCTTCCCGCTCTGTCGGATCACATAGTGGGGTCATGCATGAAGAATTTGTGTGGGCGTAGTGAAACCTGGCGAGAAACGGACCTGACCGGGCGGGCTCCGGGCCGCACGGGCCGAGCCGCCGCACGCCCCCGCGGCGCCCTCGGTGAGGGAGATTCCGCTTCGTCGCCACAGCTCACGGGCGCTGAGTGCATCCGTCGCGCTGACCGGCGCACTCATAGGGTCTAGACCACGGAAAAGGTTCCCGCACGACTTGTCGAATTCAGCCATGTGGGGGAACGGGGGGAACAGGGGTGCCCGCGAACGGCCGTGCGGCAAAGCCCGGCCGCTGTCGGCGCCGGGGCCTACGATCGGCTGCGTGACCACGGCCCTCATCCTGATCGACCTGATGCCGCGCATCGTCGCGCTGCCCCTCGCCCCGCACACCGGCGAGGAGGTGCTGGAGCGCTGCCGCCGTCTCGCCGAGGCGTTCCGGGCGGCCGGCCGCCCGGTGGTGCCGGTCCGCGCGGAACGCCCCGGTGTCGCCGAACAGCCGCCCGGCAGCGGTTTCGCCGACGGTCTGGTGCTGCCGGGAGACATCGTGATCGTGAAGAACGCCGTCGGCGCGTTCCACGGCACCGGCCTCGACGACCGGCTGCGCGGTCGCGGCGTGGACACGGTGGTGCTCGCCGGGCTCGTCACCACCATGGGGGTGGAGTCCACCGCGCGGGCCGCGAGCGATCACGGTTACGAGGTGGAGTTCGTCGTCGACGCGATGTCCGGATTCGCCGCGGACGAGCACGACTTCGCCGTGCGGCGGATCTTCCCCCGGTTCGGCGAGGTGAGGGAGACGGCCGACTACGGCTGAACCGGCACTCGCGGTCGGGCCCCTTCCCGTACGGGCGCTGCGGGGCGGACGCCCGGGACCGGTGCTGACGGTCGGGCCGGCCGCCGCCTCCGCGCGCGTCAGGCGCTCCGGGTGAGGCGGGGGCGCGTGCCGCTGAGGTAGTGGTCGCCGATGTCGCGGAGCCTGTCGGCGGGGGAGAGCCGTGCCGACAGGGCCTGTGCGTTGCGCCAGAACCGGTCGAGTCCCGTACCGCCGTCGAGGCGGCCCGCGTCGCCGGTCAGTTCCAGGACGCGGGCGGTGACGTGCGCGGCGCACCTGCTCGTGACGGCTTCGGCGGCGGCGACGAGGACCCCGATGTCCGCGCGTGCGTCCACGCCGAGTTCCCGCCCGGCGAGCAGCCCGCGCGCCAGGGCGTCCGTCGCGCGCTCGGCGACGGCCGCGGCGGTGTGGGCGTCGGTCGCCAGTTCGCCGTACGCGAGCAGTACGTACGGGTCGCCGCTCGGCCGCGCGGCGTACGCCTCGCCGGTGCTCGCGTGCGCCCGGAGCCGGGCGCGCGGCGTGGCGCGGCTGAGGTCCCGCGCCTCGGCCAGCGCCCCTTCGGTGATCCCGAGCCCGACGTGGGCGAGGAGGAGGCCGAGCGCGACGGGGGAGAGCGAGCCGAAGGGGGAGGCGGCGTGCTCGTCGCGCGGAACGGTCCCGAGCACGTCGTCCGCGCCCACGGGCACGTGGTCGAAGCCGACGCCGCCGGCTCCGGCGAGCCGCTGGCCGAGGCGTTCGTCCGCCGTGTCGGTCCGCACGCCGGTGTGAGCCGGGTCGACCAGGACGATCAGCGGTTCGCCGGTGCTTCCGCACGTCGCGCCGAGGACCAGCCGGTCGGCCACGGTGACGCCCGCGCGGAGGTCCCTGCGGCCGTCGAGCACGTACCCTCCGCGGGTCGGGGTGAGCGTGAGGCCGGGCCCCTCGTCCTCCTCGGGTGGGCGCGTACTGCCCGCGAGCAGCCACTGCTCCGCGACGGCCCTGCTCTCGAACGCCGCGCACGTGCGCGGGACGCCGAAGAAGCGGGCGCTCCAGGACAACGCGCAGTGGTGCGCCAGCAGTTCACCGACGGAACCGTCGGCCGCCGAGATCTCCCGGATCACGGTACAGGCGGTGCGCCAGTCGGCACCGGGGCGTCCGGGGCCCGGAGGGGTCAGCAGGGCGGGCAGCCCGGCTTCCCGCAGCCGCGCGACCTCGTCGTACGGCGGCTTGCCCGCACGGTCGCGGATGATGGCGTCGGCCGCCAGGTCGTCCGCGAGTTCCCGGACGACGCGATGCCATATCGCCTCCTGGGCGGCCTCGTCCGCCTCCGTGGACGCCTTCTTCTGCGCGGCAGATCTGCTCGGCACTCCGCTGCTCACCTCGGCGGCCCCATCCCTAGTATTCCCACTGGATTAGTAGGGATATTGTCAGAGGTGATGCCCCGGCCCAAGAGGGCGACCAAGAGGTGGACGGCGCATTCCGGCCTTCGAGACGGCCGTCGAGACACCTGAGGAGCGGCCACGCACGGAGCGGCCACCGGACGGTGGGGCGGGCTGTACGGGTCTGCAGCCGCGCGCCCGTTCAGCGGGCCGGACGGCTCAGGGGTTCGTCCAGGCGTCCGGCTGCTCGGCCAGGGCCGACACGGCGGCGGGCAGCGCGGCGGTCGCGAGATCCGCCAGCGTCACCCCGTCCAGAACCTCGCGGACGTTGGCCCGCAGCGCGATCCAGAGCGGCAGCAGCGACTCGGCCGCTCCCGTGTACGACAGTTCCGGCGGGCGGACCCCGCGCACCGAGACGAGTGGCCCGTCCACGACGCGTATGACGTCCGCGACGGTGATGGCATCGGCGGGCTGGGCCAGCCGGTACCCGCCGTTGCCGCCGCGCCGGCTGACCACGAGCCCGCCCCGGCGCATGTCGTTCAGAATGCCTTCGAGGAACTTGTGCGGAATGTCCTGGGCCTCGGCGATGGCCTCCGCCTTGAGTGGCTCCGCGTCCCGCGCAGCGGCGAGTTGCAGTGCGGCGCGCACCGCGTAGTCCGCCTTGGCTGAAATCCGCATGCCCGCATTATTCCGCACCGGTACGGGTGCGCCGGGGGAGTGGGCGCGGGGCCCCCGCCCGGATGCGTGCGGCGGCGCGCCGGGGGACGCTGGAGCCATGTCCGGACACATGCCTGTGATCGTTCATCCCCCGCTCGGCGACAGCGGTCGTCGTGTGACGGTGCGCGGTGAGGACTTCGGCCTCGCGTCGGGCCTCCCCGACCTGGTGGAGTTCCTGAGCCGCGCGGGGCTCGACATGGAGGACACCGAGGCCGTGGTGTCCCCGCTGATCGACTGGCGGGGCGGCGGCCCGGACTACTGGGGGGCCGAGCCCCGGTTGTGACGGGCGTTTCGCAGGGCTGCCCCGCGAACCTCGTCGACCGCTCGTCGTCATGGACGCGGGTGGCAGGTCGGGCAGGCGTTCCCGGGGCTCGTCGGGAAGGGCAGGGCAGCGCCCTGGCCGGGGAGCGGCGGCAGCGGCGCGGTGGCGGCTTCGGCCGGCGCGCCTCCTCGCCCGGCACGCCCCCGAGGGGCCAGGTGCCCGGGACCGGGCCGTCGCTGGTCGTCGCCGGTCATGCCCCCCCCTGCATCCGAGGCCCGCAGCCGGGACGCCGGCGCGCCGCTGCGGCGTACGTGACCGGCCACGGTGACCGGGGTACGGCCCCCGGCGCCTCCTCGTCCGGGGCCGACCACCCGTACACGGAGATCAGAACCGCGTCGCCGGGCCGCTCCCTCCGAGGGGCCGGTGGGCCCGGGCGAAAGCGGGCCGATCGCATTCCGCCGGGGCGGCCGTATGACTTCTTCGCCGAGGGGTACTGGCGCAGGACGGCGACGCACCTTCGCCACACCTTCGGGCGAGCCGGGCTTCTGCGCGAAGGGGAATAGTGTGGAGTAATCGGCACAAAAAGGGCATAGAAGGGGTTGAAGATCGTGACGGATGTATCCGGCAAGGGCCCGTCCCCGGACGATGACCGGAAAGTACTGACCAACCGGCAGGGCCACCCGGTCTACGACAACCAGAACCAGCGCACGGTGGGAGCCAGGGGGCCGGCCACCCTGGAGAACTACCAGTTCCTGGAGAAGATCAGCCACTTCGACCGCGAACGCATTCCGGAGCGCGTCGTGCACGCCCGGGGCGTCACAGCGTTCGGATACTTCGAGGCGTACGGAGCGTGGGGCGACGAGCCGATCAGCCGCTTCACCAGGGCGAAGCTCTTCCAGGAGCGCGGCAAGCGCACCGACCTGGCCGTACGCTTCTCCACCGTGATCGGGGGCCGCGACTCCTCCGAGGCGGCTCGCGACCCGCGCGGATTCGCGGTGAAGTTCTACACGGAGGACGGCAACTGGGATCTCGTCGGCAACAACCTCGGCGTCTTCTTCATCCGCGACGCCATCAAGTTCCCGGACGTCATCCACGCGCTGAAGCCGAACCCGGTCAGCTTCGAGCAACAGCCCCGGAGGATCTTCGACTTCATGTCGCAGACCCCCGAGAGCATGCACATGCTCGTCAACCTGTTCAGCCCCCGCGGCATCCCGGCGGACTACCGCCACATGCAGGGATTCGGCGTCAACACGTACAAGTGGATCAACGACGAGGGTGAGTCCGTCCTGGTCAAGTACCACTGGCTGCCCAAGCAGGGCGTACGCAGCATGACCGAGGAGGACGCGGCCAACGTCCAGGCCGAGGGGCTCGGACACGCCACGAAGGACCTCTACGAGGCGGTGGGCCGGGGCGACTACCCGGAGTGGGAGCTGGTCGTCCAGATGATGGAGGACCACGATCACCCGGAGCTGGACTTCGACCCGCTGGACGACACGAAGACCTGGCCCGAGCAGGACTTCCCGCCGAAGCCGGTCGGCAAGATGGTCCTCAACCGGATGCCGGACAACTTCTTCGCCGAGAACGAGCAGATCTCCTTCGGCACCGGTGTGCTGGTCGACGGCCTCGACTTCTCCGACGACAAGATGCTGGTGGGCCGTACGTTCTCCTACAGCGACACCCAGCGGTACCGCGTGGGGCCGAACTACCTCCAGTTGCCCGTCAACCAGGCCAAGAACGCCGACGTGCGCACCAACCAGCGCGACGGCCTGATGACGTACCACGTCGACGGGGCCGGGGAGAACCCGAGCGTCAACTACGAACCGTCGATCACCGGCGGTCTGCGCGAGGGCCAGTACCCCACGCACGACGAGCAGGGCCCCGAGATCCGCGGCCGGCTCACGCGCAAGCGCATCGAGCGCACCAACGACTACATGCAGGCCGGTCAGCGCTTCCGGCTCATGGAGGACTGGGAGCGCGACGACCTGGTGCACAACTTCGTCACCCTGCTCTCGGACTGCGACCGTCCCGTGCAGGAGCGCATGGTGTGGCACTTCCTGCTGGTCGAGAACGAGCTCGGCCTGCGGGTCGGCGAAGGGCTCGGGATCAGCCCGCAGGATGTCGCCGGTCTGGAGCCGCTGGCCGGCCAGGACCTCACCGACGACGACCGCAAGCGGCTCGCGAACCTCGGCGACAACCCGCCGCGTGACGTGACCGGTCTGACCATGACGCACTGCGTTCCCAACGAACGGCACGTCGTCACCCGGTGACGACGACCGGAACCGGGCCCGGCGGGCGGCCCTCGCGCGTACACGCCGTGTGTACGTGCGGAGGCCACCTGCCGGGCCCGTTCGCCGTCTCCGGGAGGCCGGCGGGAATGCCCCGCCCTAGGCTGGGCACTCGGGGGCCGCTGATCGTTTCCGTCCAGGCGCTGGAGGACCCATGGCCGTACGTCATCAGCTGATCCGCACGTCGCCCGAGGCGGTGTGGGAGGTCCTGTCCGACGGGTCGCGCTACAGCGACTGGGTCGTCGGCACCGCCGACTCACGGCCGGCCGAGGGCCATTGGCCGGACGTCGGCGCGTCCATCGAGTACACGGTGAACATCGGACCGTGGACGCTGACGGGCCGGACGATCGTCCGCCGGGCCGAGCCGCCGTACGAGATCGAACTCGAGGCCGACAGCGGCGCGCTCGGCACCGGGAGGATCGCCATCGAGGTCCGCCCCTGGGGGGACGACGCCCTGGTCGTCCTCGACGAGCACCCCCTGCGCGGTGTCGGCGGCGCACTGCACAACACGGCGCTCGACGCCGTGATCCAGCTGCGCCACCGCAGCATGCTGGGCAGACTCGCCAAGGTCGTCGAGAGCAGCAGCCGCAGGGGCGCGAACGCGCCGTCCTGAAGCGCGGGGCCAGGGTGAACAGGAGGCAGCGATGCCGGACGCCGTAGTCATCGGCGCGGGCCCCAACGGGCTCGTCGCCGCGAACCTGCTGGCCGACGCGGGCTGGACCGTCGAGGTGCTGGAGGCCCAGCCCGAGGCCGGCGGTGCGGTCCGCAGCGACCGGGGGGTGCATCCCGACTACGTCAGCGATCTCTTCAGCGCCTTCTATCCGCTGGCCGCCGCCTCGCCTGTCCTGGCCCGCCTGCGACTCCACGAGCACGGACTGCGCTGGAGCCACGCCCCCAGTGTGCTGGCGCATCCACTGGCCGACGGCCGGTGCGCGGTGCTGGAACGCCGCGCCGCGGACACCGTCACCGGCCTCGACGGGTTCGCCGCCGGTGACGGCGCGGCGTGGCAGGGGCTGTGCGACATCTGGGACCGGCTCTGCCCGGACATCCTGGGCGCCCTCTTCACCCCCTTCCCGCCCGTGCGTTCCGCCGCCCGCCTCGCGGCCCGGCTGCGCGGCGCGGGCGGCCTGCGCCTCGCCCGCACGATGATGCTGCCGGTACGCCGCCTGGGGGAGGAGGAGTTCCGCGGCGAGGCGGGGCGGCTGCTGCTCGCCGGCAACGCCCTGCACGCGGACCTGGCCCCGGAGGCGGCGGGCAGCGGAGGCTTCGGCTGGCTGATGTCGATGCTCGGCCAGAGCCACGGCTTCCCCGTGCCGACCGGCGGCGCGGGCGAGTTCACCGCCGCGCTAGTGCGCCGCCTGGAGGCCCGGGGCGGGGCGGTGCGCTGCGGCGAACGCGTCGCCGAGGTCGTCGTACGGGCGGGGCGCGCCGTCGGCGTGCGCACGGCGGGCGGCGAGGGGGTGCCGGCGCGGCGGGCCGTACTGGCGGACGTGGCTGTTCCGGACCTGTACGGCGGTCTGGTCGACGTGCGGCACCTGCCCGGCCGGTTCGTGCGGGACCTGCGCGGCTTCCAGTGGGACTTCGCCACCTTCAAGGTCGACTGGGCGCTGGACGGCCGTGTGCCGTGGACCGCCCCGCAGGCGTCGACCGCGGGCACCGTGCACCTGGCCGACGGGGTCGACGGCCTCACCCGGTTCGCCGCCCAGATCGCCATGGGCCAGGTGCCCGACGAGCCCTTCGCGCTGTTCGGCCAGATGACGACGGCCGACGCCTCGCGCTCGCCGGCGGGCACGGAGTCGGCCTGGGCGTACACGCACGTCCCGCACGTGATCAAGGGAGACGCGGGCGAGGACGGCCTCACCGGAACCTGGGACGAGCGGGAGCGGGAGGCGATGGCGGACCGGGTGGAGGCCCAGGTCGAGCGGTACGCGCCCGGTTTCCGGTCGAAGATCCGGGCCCGCCGTGTGCTCTCCCCTCCGACGATGCAGGCGATGGACGCGAACCTCCACGGCGGCGCCATCAACGGCGGCACGACCGCCGTTCACCAGCAGCTCTTCTTCCGTCCGGTTCCCGGCACGGGCCGCCCCGAGACCCCCGTGCCGGGGCTGTACCTCGCCTCGGCCGGCGCACACCCCGGCGGCGGCGTCCACGGCGCTCCGGGGGCCAACGCGGCCAGGGCGGCGCTGTGCGCCCGCTCACTCGGCGGCGTCCTCAGCCGTACCCAGCGCATGCTCAGCCGGCGCGACAGGAGCGGCGAACGCGCGGGTCCCGACCCGGCGTGAGGCATGCCCCGACGGCGTGGGGCGCGAACCGCCCGCCGACGTCCCCGGACGCCGGGCGGGCGCCCGCTCACACGGCGGTGTCGGGCCGGGCCGCGCGCGGGCCGAGCCGTGCGAACGCGTTCTGCAGGGCGGTGCGCAACGGCCCGCTCGGGGGCGGTCCGTCGACGCTGTCGACGAGACGCTGGGCGATCTCGCGCAGTTCGATGTTGGTGTGCCGCGAGACGTCCACCAGGACCTGGAACGCCTCCTCGTGGGTGCAGTCGCCCAGCGTCATGACGATGCTGCGTGCCAGACCGATCACGGGGCGGGCCTCGAAGGTGTGCCACAGGACGGTCAGTTCCCTCTTGGGCGCCTTCCCCGGGGGCGCCGGGGCCGGGACCGCTTCGAGGGCGGCCCGGGCGGCGTGGTACTGGGCGGCGTCCGACGCGTGCCAGGACCGGTCGTCGTGTTCCCGGTGCACGGGAGCCTCGCTGTCCGCGGTGACCATGTCCGCGGCAACGTCGTCCGCGGTGATCGTGTCCGCGGCAACGTCGTCCGCGGTGATCGGGTCCGCGGTGATGGTGCGGTCGTCGTTCGTCGTCATGACTCCGGCCCTTCTGACCAGTCTGCCGAGGGTCCCGGATGCGTTCAGGGAGCGGTCGGCGGCCCGCCGTTCGGACGTGCTTCCTACGTGATTCCCTGTTTCTGCCGGTTTGAGGCGGTGGGGGGTGATGCTGATGCCGGACGGCCGCCGGCTCGGGGCCCGTGATCAGCACTTCCCCGGCACCGCGAACCCGGCGGCCGCGCCGCTCGCAGGTGCGGCGCTCAGCGGTGCTCGGGGTTGGGAAACTCCGACCGGCAGCCGGCGTCCCAGGCGGAGCGCTGGTTGCCGTGCGCCGGGATGCCGCCCGCCCGCTTGAGGAGGGCCGCCAGGTGCATCAGGTTCCAGCTCATGAAGGCCGTGTTGCGGTTGGTGAAGTCGTTCTCGGGACCGCCCGAGCCGGGGTCCAGGTAGGAGGGGCCGGGCCCCGCTTCGCCGATCCAGCCCGCGTCGGCCTGCGGCGGGACGGTGTAGCCGAGGTGCTGGAGGCTGTAGAGGACGTTCATGGCGCAGTGCTTCACACCGTCCTCGTTGCCGGTGACCAGGCAGCCCCCGGCGCGGCCGTAATAGGCGTACTGGCCCCGCTCGTTGAGGATGCTGGAGCACGCGTACAGCCGCTCGATCACCTGCTTCATCACGGAGCTGTTGTCGCCGAGCCAGATCGGTCCGCACAGCACGAGGATGTCGGCCGCCATGACCCGTTCGTACAGGCCGGGCCAGGCGTCGGACTCCCAGCCGTGCTCCGTCATGTCCGGCCACACACCGGTCGCGATGTCGTGGTCGACGGCGCGGACCACCTCGGTCGTGACGCCGTTGCCCTCCATCACGGCGCGGCTCCTGTCGATCAGCCCCTCCGTGTTGCTGACCTCGGGGGAGCGCTTGAGCGTGCAGTTGACGAACAGGGCGCGCAGGTCGTCGTAGCGGTACGTCGTCGTGGTCATCGGCGGCTCTCCTCACAGGTCGTCCCCCGGGCCACCCTGGCGCACACCAGCGCGGATCCGGCGCACCGACCCGGCCCTTCCCCGGTGCGGCGGCCGGACCCGGGCGCGCCCCTAGGGGCGCGGCGGCGGAAACCCCGACAAGAGTCGGGGGAGGGCTCTGCCGCTCGGGTGATGTGTGCCCGGGGTGCGGTGCGGTGGAATCGATCCAACGGTCCAACCGCTCCCCGGAGGCTTCCCCGTGACCACCCGTACGCGTTCGCATCCGCGTTCGCACCCGCGTCCGCACCGCCCGGTGATCGCGGCCTTCGTGCGCTTCGTCGTGTGCGGCGGCGGAGTGGGGCTGGCCTCCAGCGGTGTGCTCCTGGTGCTCCACGAGCGGATGCCGCTGGCCGTGGCCAACGCTCTCGTCACCGTCGTCTCCACCCTGATCGCGACCGAACTGCACGGCCGGGTGTCCTTCCGCAGCGAGCGCGGAGGCTGGGCGGTCCATCTCCAGTCCGGCCTCACCGTCCTGGTGAGCTACGCGTTCACGACGGGCGCGCTGCTCGGCCTGTACGCACTGCGCCCCGCGCCCTCGGTCCTCACCGAGCAGGCGGTCTACCTCACGGCTTCCGCCCTGGCCGGCATCGGCCGGTTCGCCGTCCTGCGGCTCGTCGTCTTCGCCGAACGCCCCGCTCCGGCCGCCGAACCGGCGTTCAGCAGGGCGGCCGTGGCGATCGCCGCGTAGCTCCGGTCCACGACACGCGCGTGTGCCGCCCCTCGTCGGCCGGGGGCGGCACACGCGTTCAGTGCGGCGGTACGGTCACTTCAGTGCGGCGACAGGGTCAGCACTCGCGCAGGCCGGGCGCCGGGTCCACCGAGGTGTGGACGTCCACGGCGGCCATGTTGCCCCACTGGCCGTTGTCCAGCTGGGTCCAGTACCAGATGTTGTTGCCGCCCGGGTGGCTGTCGCCGCGGCCCCAGCACTGGAACCAGCTGAACGTGGTGTTCATCTGGCCGCGCACCGCCGAGTGGTACGACCGGTGCGCGTAGCCCTTGGCGCCGGCCCGGTTCCCGCAGTACAGCTTGCCGTCCGAGCGGACGCCGCACTCGGCGGCCGGTCCGGCGGGCGCGGCGGTGGCGGGAGCGGTGACGCCCGCCAGGCCGGCCGTCAGCGCCGTCGCGGCGACGGTGACCGCGAGCTTCTTGGCCAGGGTGAGCTTGATGTGCGTGTTCATCTTTTTTCTCCTTGAGGTGGGGTGCGTGTGGTGCGTTCGGTGGCAGGTGCGTCTAGCGGCAGGTGGGCACGCCGTCGAGCCAGGCAGGGCCCTTGATGTAGATGTTGGTGATCCACGCCCTGTGGTCCGGCAGGTAGGACCAGGCGTCGTTCGTGATGCCTTCGGCGGTCACGGACTGGGCGTGCTTCTGGCACTCGACCCGCACGGACGTCGGCCCGGCGAACTTGTGCACCCGGGCGCTCGTCGTGGACGCCTCGGCGTGCGTCCACACGTCCGTGCCCCACGTGCTGAACGTCCCCTGTCCGGGCGTTCCGTCGATGCGTACGGCGCCGAAGTAGTCGCCTCCCGTGCGCACGTCGCTGACCGTGATCCGGGTGCCGGACTGCCTCGCCTCGACCATCCTCCCGGCGCCGAGGTAGATCGCGACGTGGTGGACCTTGTTGGCGTTCCCGTAGACCAGCAGGTCGCCGGGAACCAGCGGACCGGTGCCCTCCGCGGCGCCGAAACGGGCCGTCGCGTGCGGGCTGTTGTACTGACTGTGGGCGTTGCCGTTCAGGATGTCCCTGCCGGTCGCCTCGGCGTAGGCGTAGCGGACCAGGCCCGAGCAGTCGAAGCCGCGCCGCTGCGGGTCGTGTTCGCTGGCCGGGTCGGTCGGATCGACCGTCCCGTACGTCGGCCCGGGATCCGGCCCGTGGCCGCCGCCCCACGAGTACCAGACGCCGATCTGCGAACAGGCGGCCCGTACCGCCTTCTCGGCCGCCGCCGGCGCTCCGGGCGCGAGGACGTCGCACCCTTCGGCGGCGGCTGTGTGAGAGGCGGCCCGAGCCGGCTGTCCCGCCTCCGCCGGCCAGGCGACGAGCGACAGTGCGACGGCCGTCGCCGCTGCCGCCGCTCTTCCTCGATTGCGCATGTCTGAGTCCCCGTTCGTCTTCGTGAGTCAGGATTCCGGTGGTCGCCTTGAGGCGGTTCGCACAGTTTGACGGGTTCGGCCCGTTCTACCTGTTCGGCCCGTTCGGTCCCGCCCTTCGAGACTGGGGCGCGGGACCCGCGGCTGTCGAGGACTCAGCTGTCTCCCGGTGCGACAGGAAACGGGAAACGCTGCGGGAAACGGCTGTCACGTCGGTGTTCCACAGCCGTACGGTGCCGTCGTTGCTGCTGCTGACCACCCTCCGCGTACGCGGGTCGAAGACCACGCCCCACACCGCGCCGCTGTGGCCGGCGAGCGTGGCGGTGAGGCGGCGGCGCGTGGTGTCCCACAGCCGCACGGTGCCGTCACTTCCGCTGCTCGCCAGCGTCGCCCGGTCGCCGCCGGCTTCCCCGCCGGGGTCGAAGGCGACCGCCCGTACCGCGCCGCTGTGGCCGGTGAGGGTGGCGGTCTGCCGCCGGCGCGCGGTGTCCCACAGACGCACCGTTCCGTCGTTGCCGCTGCTCGCCAGCGTGCGCCCGCCCCGGCTGTAGGCCACACCGCGCACCGATCCCGAGTGCCCGCGCAGCACACCGCGCGCCCCGCGGTCCGCCACGTCCCACAGCCGCACGGTCAGATCGTCGCCCCCGGACGCCAGCGTCCCGCCGTCCGGACTGAACGCGACCGCGTTCGCGAAGTCCTGATGGCCCGTGAGGGTGGTGAGGAGCCCGCGGCGGCGTACGTCCCAGAGCTTGACCGTCCGGTCGGCGCTCGCGGAGGCGAGGAGGCGTCCGTCGGGGGAGAACGCGACGCCGAAGACCGAACCGGTGTGGCCGGTGAGGGTAGTGAGGAGCCTGCGGCGGCGTACGTCCCAGAGCTTGACCGTCCGGTCGGCGCTCGCGGAGGCGAGGAGGCGTCCGTCGGGGGAGAACGCGACGCCGAAGACCGAAC